>CAYMAU010000009.1:28416-50388 GCA_964388525.1 uncultured Aquiluna sp.
AGCTCCTTGCCACTCCAACAATTTTCTTCTTTTTTCCTGCCGCGGGAAGTCCTGGTTGCACGAAAGAGGCGGTTGATTTCCAGGACCACTTAGAGGATTTTGCGGCGCAAGGGTATCAAGTAGTGGGCATTTCCCCGGACAGCGTCAGTCGCCTAAAAGAGTTTTCGCTGTCTCACGATTTGAGTTTCCAGTTGCTCTCGGACCCGGATTTGGCGGCCCACCGATCCTTCGGCGCTTACGGACAAAAGACTCTCTATGGAAGGGTCTACACCGGTATTCTGCGCTCAACGATTGTCACGGATGAAAAAGGCAAAATCAACCAAGCGCTTTACAACGTCAAAGCCACCGGCCACACCAACATGCTGAAAAAGCGCCTGGGCATTTAGTCTTTCCTAAAAAGCGCTCGAACCGGCTTTGAGAACATTGCGAAGAAAACTAACGCCGCTGGTAGCAGCAACCCGAAGCCGAGAATGGCAAGGCCATATTCGCCTCCGAAGCTTGCCACTCCAATTGAAACAATCAAAAGCTGCATTACAAATGAGGGCGTGTAGGCCCAGCGCTGGAGTCTAAACATTCCGATAGCGACGTTTGAAAGAAACAATGCAGCGCCCAAAACGATGCCGGTTAGAAATAGTGCACTCACCAGTGAGAGAACGTTTCCCTGTAAAATTGACCACGCGGACCAGAGGGCAATTAGCCATAGCACAACCGACTGGATGGCGGTAATTAATACTGCTAATAGCAAAATTTTAGGCTTTTTAGACAATTGGGTCTTGATTTCTCGAGTCGGCTGTGAAACTATTTTGGGAGTTGCAAGAAGGACTCTACCTTCAAATCGGCTCAAAATTCGACCTTAGGAATAACAGAACAATATGGATATGGTTTGGTTAAATAAGGCCCGTTGTCTCAATGCAGACCCAGAGCTATTCTTCCCCGTTGGAAACACAGGACCTGCTTTAGAGCAGATAGAGCAGGCAAAAACCATCTGCCGTCAATGCGATGTTTCGGCTCAGTGCCTTGAATATGCAATCAAAGAAAACCAAGACACGGGTGTGTGGGGTGGTCTATCCGAAGACGAGCGCAGATCTTTGAAGCGCCGTTACGCAAGAGCCCGCCGCGCCGGCTAAACGGGTATTTCTAACACCACTCTGGTTCCGCCTCTTATCGGCGAAGTCCAATTGATTTTTCCGCGAAGCTCAGATTCCACAAGCGTCTTGACAATTTGAGTACCAAGTCCGGAGCCTAGTTTTCCCTCTGGGAGACCGACGCCATTGTCCTCGACTGTGATTCTTAGAATCTTCTTCTCACGCTCGGCAGTGACTTGAATCACCCCGGGGTTACCCTCGAGGCCGTGCTCCACAGCGTTTGAAACTATCTCGGTTAGAACTAGAGCTAGAGATGTGCTGCGCTCGGCTGGTAGCTCTCCGAAGCTGCCTTCAAACTCGGTTGTGACTTGAGTGTTGTTTGTCACAGCAGTTTCAGGAACCAGAGTCAAAATCCTCTTGAAAACTTGGTCGAAGCTCACGTCCTGGTCCACGCCCTCAGTCAAAACGTCGTGAACCACAGCAATAGCGCTGACTCGTCGCATGGCCTGAGCTAGCGACTCTTTGACCTCTTCGGACTTGGTCTGTCTGGACTGGATTCTAAGCAGGCTTGCGACTGTCTGGAGGTTATTTTTCACTCGGTGGTGGATCTCCCTGATAGTTGCGTCTTTGCTTATCAGTTCTCGGTCCCGAACTCGCAACTGGGTCACGTCTCGACAAAGAACAATGGCGCCGTTTCTTTTCCCGTCACTCATCAGAGGAACCGAGCGAAGCGATACGGTCTGGCCCTCAAAGTCGACGTCACTTCGCCAAGCGCCCTTGCCGGTCAAAATCAACGGCAGGCCCTCATCAACCTGGTTGAATCCAGTCGGTAGCGCTTTTACTGTCTCCGCTAGCAACCTACCTTCAAGCTCACCATCGACTCCCGCGGCATTGAAGACCGATAGCGCACTGGGGCTTGCAAACAAAACCCGACCGGCGGCATCTAGGCGAATTAGGCCGTCATTAGCCCTGGGGGCTCCTCGCTTGGGAGCACTGCCGGATTCTGCGGTTGGGTAGCAGCCCTCAGAAATCATCTTCAAGAGCTCTTCACCAACCGCAACGAAATTTAACTTTAATTTATTGGGCATTCGCGATTCGCCCAGGTTGGTGTGGCGAGTGATAATCGCAATCGGCATGGAATCTTTTGACTTATCCGGAGTAAAAACTGGGTAGGCCGAAACTCTGCTGGCATTGCCCTCAAATCGCTCAAGCTCGGAGCCAAATGCTGGCTCCTTCGTTGTCCAGGCCTGATTTATCTGCTTCGCCCAGTCACTCCTGGGTGAATTACCGATAATGTCTCGATAGAACAGAGTTGGCGCCGCAGCCGGGCGAGCGTGAGCGGAGGCCTCGAAGGTAGTCCGATTGGGAACCCAGAGCACCAAGTCAGAGAACGCAGCATCCGCTACGAGTTGCCAATCAGCCAGCACTGCACTGAGCCAGGATTCGCCTTGAAAGTCTTTGACAGCCACAGCTAACAAGTTTACCCGCCCTAGCTTGCATCCAATAGGTCGAGGCTTAGCAGTCTGATTGATTCACGGGCTTTAGAGTTTTTGGCACACAGACAAAGCGGTTGTGCTTTCAGTAAGGACAGATCCGCGGCGTGCGCATCTTCGGCGATGACGGCCCTAAGCTCGAGTCTCGCTAAGCGATGCATAGTGTCTCTTAGCTGCCGGTCCGGGTTTTTGCCGATTGTCGATGCCCGAACACGATTCGCAACCGGCCAAAACTCAAAGTCCGCGTTTCGACAGTCCCATAAAAACCTGTTCAATCCGACTGGGTCTGCAGCAAATAAACCAAGAGCAAAGTCCGCCTCGTCAATAATTGCTCGCGTTGAAGAGTTCCTAGAGATTTCGCTTCCCGAACTCACTAGGCCTTGCTCGAGCTCCGTGGAAACATCGATGACCACGACATCGAAATGCTCTCTCGAAAACTGGATGAGCGTGGCTATGGATTCCGAATCTAGCTCGGGCCAGCGACTCGGTGCATTTAGCCCGGTTAGCACTCGAAGGCTCTTCTTTCCGAACTGGATTTCTTCGGTCAGCCGTTGTAATTCATCAATATTTAGCCGTGAGGTTCGAGCGAGCCTCAGCAATGCGGTTATGCCAGGTCCGGGTTCTGTAAGACCAAGGCATGCGGCAACAGAGGGCCGATAGCTGTCCGCATCAATAATCAAAACCTTAAGATCCATGGAAGACAGTTCAAAACCGATGTTCACCGCAAGCGTGGTTTTGCCGCTACCGGCACTCCCCCAAACTGCTATTACCTTTGCTCGTCGAATTACCGGATCGGACAGCGAGACTTTTTCGACGTCTTCTTCATGGTCCTTTGGTGGCTGAGGTCTCAGGATGTCAACCAGGGTCATGGCAGTGGTAAAACATAGATTGGATACCCAGCGGCTACTGCCGCCAGCACCAAAGTGGACTGGTCCAGGTTGAGCAAGAGCTCAACATCGGGGGCATCCTCCGCGAACAAGCCATCGCCAAACTCAATCGCCAAAACCTCAGATACCGAAACAATCCTTTGGGGTACAAACCCGTCTTCGGTCTCAGTCACCTGCCAAACCGACACCACACTTCCGGCAACAATCGATTCGGCTGGCTTTAGGTTTGGGACGAATCGAATAGCCGTCTGATCCGGCCTTAGCCCTTTTCCGATTAGTCGCAACGGAATCAACTCCCCTTTACCGATTACAGCCGTCACGCTGAGACCATCGATGGGCGTGCTGGCGGTGACGTACGCCTCGCTCAGGGTTTCTAGATCTATTTCGGCGGTAACCATTTCGGCATCAGATACAAGGGTCCCGGTGGGAATTGTCGACGATGCCACCAAATAACTTGGAAGTGGCTTAATGGCGCTTGCGACCACGAGCCCGCCGATCACAAATGACGAACTGATTATCAACAACACCCAGTTCGCTGGTCTCGCTCTTAGTCTTTTTGGCATGCGGACTCCTTTGAAAGGAAGAGTGGCAAAGTTATCATTCGCCCGTTAAAGGTTTTCCACAGCCGACACCTCGATTAGTGTCACGACCGCAATGGGGCACCAGACAACCTTTCGTTCTACTGCAATTCGCAACCAGGGTCCGTGCTCACTTAGAAGCCATCCTTTTCTGACCTGGTTACGCAGGCTGAAATGCACCCGAACGGGGTTTCGTTGAGCTGCCAACAGATCACTCAAGGATTTTTGCTGCAGTTCTGGCAACGCATTTGCGGTAATCATGGCAACTGCATCGGTTGGAAATACCAAAAGCGCTTGATTCCCTGTTCCAGCAACAAAGTCGATACCCACCACTATGTTGCCAAGAAAAGACACTCCTCCTAAATGTTCGACTCGAATCACCCCAGCACGCTTGTTGTCCGTTTGCCCAGCTCTTAGGGCTTCAAATTCCGACTCGAGTTCACTGATGATATCCATGACGGGTTATCTTGCATTAGAACTTGGGGTTATCAAAAAGTTATCCACAAATCACGATATTTGTCTTCCATTTTTTTCAACTGGGGACAAGAATTCAGAAAAATATTTGATCGGGGGGTTCCATGAACTTGAAACAACCAAGCACTACTCAGGCAAGTCCTGCGAAGCTTTTTGCTGAAATTTCGACAGCCTACATTGAGATTCTCGCCGGAGTCAGACGCCCAGAGCAACTGTCTAGGTGGCTAAGCGACAAGGCCTACTACGACATCTCACAGCGATCAATGCGACGCGCTAGACAGCAGGCACTGGTTGGGCCTAGCACTCGCCCGACAATAATTTTCAGGCAAAGCAAAATCTTTCCAACCGACAAAGGCGCTTATCAAGGAGTAGTACTGCTAGAAATATCTTCCGTTCTTCGAGCCGTTTCCGTCAGGGCTGAAATGGTGCACGGTCGATTCCGGATTACCGAGATAGTACTTATCAGCTCTAGTTCTTGAAGAAGGAGCTGCCCTGACCGCCCTGTGGGGGCTTCGGGGGCGCCTGAGATGGCCGCTGAGGGTCTTTGGTTCCTCCATCGGCATTTGGATTAGCTTCCCTGCGAACATCGACCTTGCCCTGTTCTGTGGGAGCTGAATAGGTTAGCTGTGCTGGCTGCGGGGCCTGAACTTCTGGCAACGATTGCTTTATCTCAACGTTGAACAAGAACTGAACAGCCTCTTCCCTAATGCCGGCCATCATCTCCAAGAACATGGCGTAGCCCTCGCGCTGGTATTCAATCAAAGGATCGCGCTGAGCCATCGCGCGTAGCCCAATTCCCTCTTTCAAGTAATCCATCTCGTAGAGGTGGTCGCGCCACTTCCGGTCGATTACAGAAAGCATTACGCGACGTTCGAGCTCACGCATGATTTCCACGCCAACCTCATCGATCCTATTTTGATAAGCAATACGGGCATCGCTTAGTACTTCTTCGGTCAACCAGCCGGCTGTGATTTTACTTCGGGACCTGGCTTCTTGGAAGACTTCATCGACCTCGAGCGCTATGGGGTAAGTGACCTTGAGCTCGGCCCAAAGCGTCTCGAGATCCCAGTCTGCAGAGCTGGACTCCAGCCCTGCAGACTGAACGATTTGGGTTATTACTAAGTCGAGGAACTCCTGGAATGTCCCAGAAATGTCCTGACCCTGCAAGATCTGACGGCGATCGGTATAGATCGCCTCACGCTGGCGGTTCATTACATCGTCATACTTCAAGATGTTCTTGCGGATTTCAGCGTTGCGCCCCTCGACCTGGGACTGAGCCGACATGATCGCCCTGGAAACCACCCCCGATTCGATAGCCGAATCGTCAGGCACTGAAGCTCGATTCATAAGTGCCGCTGCCGCACCGGAGTTGAATAGTCTCATCAGATCATCTGTCAACGAAAGGTAGAAACGCGATTCTCCCGGGTCACCTTGGCGACCGGAGCGACCTCGAAGCTGATTATCGATTCTCCTTGATTCGTGGCGCTCGGTGCCAAGCACATAGAGCCCACCAACTTCCAAAACTTTTGCCGCTTCGATGGCAACCTCTTTTTTGAGGCCGTCGAAAACTTCGTCCCATTTAGCTTCATACTCTTCCGGCTGCTCATCCAATGTCAACCCGATTTTGGCCATTTGTTGCACTGCCAAAAACTCTGCGTTACCGCCGAGCATGATGTCTGTTCCTCGCCCAGCCATGTTGGTGGCAACCGTAACAGCGCCGAAACGACCGGCCTGGGCGACAATTATTGCTTCGCGCGCATTGTTCTTTGCGTTTAGCACTTCGTGCTTCACGCCTCTTTTGGCCAAAAGCTTTGAAAGATACTCGCTCTTTTCGACGCTGGTGGTTCCAACCAGAACCGGCTGACCCTTTTCGTGGCGTTCGGCGATGTCTTCAACGACCATTCGGAATTTTACTTCTTCGTTTTTGTAGATCAGGTCAGATTGGTCTTTCCTGACCATCTTGCGGTTGGTTGGGATAGAAACCACACCAAGTTTGTATGTGGACATAAATTCAGCTGCTTCAGTCTCAGCAGTGCCGGTCATACCCGAGATATTGCTGTAGAGACGGAAGTAGTTCTGAAGTGTCACGGTGGCAAGAGTTTGATTCTCCGGCTTGATTGTCACGCCCTCTCTTGCCTCAATTGCCTGGTGCATGCCTTCGCTGTATCGACGCCCTGGCAAAATCCGGCCGGTATGCTCATCAACAATTTGAACTTCGCCGTTCACAACCACGTAGTCCTTGTCAAGCTTGAAAAGTTCCTTGGCCCGAATGGAGTTGTTTAGAAAAGAGATAAGCGGAGTGTTCATCGTTTCATAGAGGTTGGTGATTCCTAGGTAATCTTCGACCTTGTCGATTCCGGATTCAAGAACACCAATGGTTCTTTTCTTCTCATCTACTTCGTAGTCCTCTTCGGCAATCAGGTCATTGGCGAGCTTTGCAAAAATACCAAACCAACGGTTCACATCGGCTGCTGCGGGTCCGGAAATAATCAATGGCGTCCGAGCCTCGTCGATCAGGATTGAGTCGACCTCGTCAACCACAGCGAAGAAGTGTCCTCGCTGAACAAGCTCTTGCTTGGAGTTAGCCATGTTGTCTCTTAGGTAATCAAAACCAAACTCGTTGTTTGTCCCATAGGTAATGTCACATTCGTACTGAGCCCTGCGCTCTTCGGGGTCCTGCCCGCTAATAATGCAGCCAGTACTCATGCCGAGCGCTCGGAAGATTCTTCCCATTAGTTCTGATTGATACTTGGCCAAGAAATCATTCACCGTGACCACGTGCACTCCGCGGCCCGGAATAGCGTTGAGGTAAGAGGCCAAGGTCGCTACAAGCGTCTTGCCTTCTCCGGTCTTCATCTCTGCAATATTCCCCAGGTGAAGCGCTGCTCCACCCATGACCTGAACATCAAAGTGACGCATTCCCAGAGTTCGCATCGAAGCCTCGCGCACGGCCGAGAAAGCCTCTGGCAACAGGTCATCCAAAGATTCGCCAGCTGCGTATCGCTCCCGAAGAGTATCGGTCTCTGCCTTTAGCTCTTCGTCACTGAGCTCTTTGAAGTTGACCTCCAAGGCATTGACTTCCCTTGCAATGCCCTCAAGCTTTCGTACAATCCTGCCTTCGCCAGCACGCAGCAGTTTGTCTACAAATAATGCCAAGAGTTACTCCTTGATGGTCGGATAAAATTCTAGCTGCTGATGGTTGCACCTAGCTGAGTGAAATAACACCGTAGCTGTAGGCCTTTCGCCTATAAACTACCGCAGCTTTATCATGTTCAAGGTCGTGATAGAGGTAGAAGTCGTGCCCTACCAGCTCCATGTGGCTGACCGCTTCTTCTTTGGTCATCGCATTCTTTTCAAACTCTTTCGAGCGAATCACAAGCTGGCCCTCTGGTTCTTCGGGCTGCTCCTGCTCCATAATTGGAATTTCGCCGGTTAGCAGCTGAGAATCCGCAGGAACAATCGCTAGGTCTCTAAAGTCAGACGCAGCTAGCTCGCTCGCCCCAAGACCTTGGTGTTTTTTTTGCTTGTCTGAATACCGCCTGAGTCGCTCGAGCAGCTTTGCGAAGGCCATGTCAAAAGCAGCAAACTTATCCGAAGCCCTTGCCTCGGCCCTAACCACGTGTCCTGGTTCATAAACGGTCAGTTCGACCTGGTCTTCTTGACCGGCAGCCTTTGAGTGGTCGTAACGAGTTATTTTTATGTTCAGTTCCTGCGGTCGATGAGCAAATTGCTCAACCTTGCCGGCCTTCTCGGTTACATAGTCTCTGAAACGATCCGAGACCGTGAGGTTTTTCGCTGAAATTCGAAGTTCCATTTTTACCTCCTAGTCGGCTGTTTCGCCGTCATACCAAACTACGCCTTTTTCTTTGACCTCGCTCCGGCTTTAGAGGTTTCTCTTGGCTAATACACAGATTCCGGCAACTTCGTAACCAGCAGCACTCAGAGCTCGGGTGCATTCTTTGAGTGTTGAGCCAGTTGTCATCACATCGTCGACCAACAACACTCTTTTGGATCCAGGATTAGCCTCCATGGAACCCGAGACGTTAGATTCGCGCGCTGGTTTATTCAGCCTGCGTTGATCTCGAACTTGACGGTGAAACCTGAGAGTGGTGCTCGGCAACTGCTTAGGCAGCGAATTGTCGCCGCCGGCAATCAACAGCGCGACCGGGTCGAAACCGCGTTTTTTGAAGTTCACCCGATTCCTTGGTGGGAGACAAATCCAGCACTCTCCAAGAACGAGAACTGCTTCGGCCACTGCTTTTTTGAGGCCGGGAGCTAAGTAGGTGACAAGCACTGTTCTGTTTTGATCTTTATAAGCGGTCATAATTCTCGCAATTGGCTCGCTATATTCGCTGGCATTCCAAACCGGCGTGCTACCTAACCAGGATTGCGCGACATCAAACGCAGGAGCGCAACCATCACAAAGCGGACTGGGAGGAGTTTCACAAACGGCACATGCGGTGGGGAAGACAAAATCTAGAAGGGCCTTGAACATCCAATTAGCCTGCGCATTATTGTAATTTACGGGAGGAAGCTATGCCTTTTTGTTGAAAAACATTCTAAGAAATTGCCTGTTAGCGAAGTGGGCTGATACTGGACACCCCGGTTGCGATTCGGCGCCAGCTATTAGCCGAGAAGAGCCAGACCTCCCCGAATTCCGAGAGCATGTAATTGCTTGCCGATGAAGCAGCAGCATGCAACTCGATACCCGCGGTTGGAGGCATAGGTAGCTGCGTTCTTGGACCCGAGATGGAGTACTCGCTTAAAGCCGTGAGGCCGCTCGCAGTCCTCTCAAGAACACGCATTGATGCCTGCTCCTGCCACGCAACTGCAATGGGCGTTCCCAGAACTGGTTGGATTCTCAAGCCTTGATTCAGAGCTAATGGGATTGAATTGGCGTCTCTGAGCACGACCCCAACGTCCAGGAATGACTCCGCGTCCTCAGTCTGTATTGACTGAATGACGCGAGTGCCCTCGGGCGCAATTGCTGCTGCCAGCCGGAGCCCCAAGAATGGACTGGCTAGAGTTCGAACCACAGTGGTCTGGTCGTAAACCTCAACGGGCAAACTGGCATCGGCAGGAAAAGCCCACAGCGATCCAGTCGCGTCATATTCAAGCGCTACGACGTCGATCAAAGAACTCAGCTTGGTGACCTCAACCCGCAGTGACTGATTGGTTAGTTCAAAAACGCCATCAGCGCTCGTGAAGGCGACTTGATCACCGTTGTCTGTGATCGCTATTAGTTTTGGGCTGTAGTTCGTGACCATGGCCTGTGTCCCAGAAAGAGGCATCGAACCGATGCTGGTTAGCGGCTCAACTCCTGTCGGCTTTAGGACGTAGCTGATACTCATTTCATCTTTGGGCTCTGCACCTCCGGGCGCAATGTCCTGAAACGCACCATTCACGGAGAGCGAAATATCGTCAACGCCGGGCAGTTGAGTCAAGGTTGATCTCAACTGTCCGAGCATGTTCCTTCTATCCTGCTGTCCGGCAGCAAGTGCGTCAGAATCGAGATCAACTTGAGCGCTGCGATCCAGGATTCGTACCGCGCTGATTGTCAACTGAGTGCCCTCAGGGATTGCTGACCTGACACCCGAGGACAGCCAAGCACTTGGTCCTGCGAGCAAGGCATTTACCAGCCTGGTCGGAGTAGAGGTCTTGGTTGGGAACCAGCGCAAATCAGGAACCAGGCTCTCCATGCTCGAATCCAGAAAGTAGACAGGGAAGGCGTTAAACACCACGCTGAACACTGGAGGTGTAACAACGGTCAGATTAGGAGCGCTTGAGATCCGCCATTGGCCATCTTGCAAGGCGACCATAAATCTAAGGTTTGTTGTTGACAGCTCAACCGAGTCCTCGTAGCGACCCTGATCATCAATTCTCGCTCCAGCGCGTAGCTCAACGACGACCAAGGACTCCCCTGCCTGCCGAAAAACCGGAGCACCGGCTCTAATTACTGTCTGGTTCTCGGGGTTCCAACGCTGAGCGAAATCCTCACTCAGAAATTCTCTCGCCACGGCGTAGTCATTTAGGGGGCTGGTTCCCGCGGCTAAAAATCCCGACACTATTTCCTGCGAAGTGGCATTCAGGGACGGTCCTGACGGCGTGTAGTAAGCAAATTCCTGCTGAGCCTCAGGAGCAATATCTGGACCGGTTTGAATATCCAGCTGAGTTGGTATTGACGCGCACCCAGCCAAAACCAAAGTCGCAATAAGAACAAAGGCCTTTTTCATCATGTCTGCACCGATCTAGGTGGAAGCGGTATTGGCGAGTTTCCAATCACAGAGTCTGCACGTCTGGGAAGCGTCAACCGGAAGCTAGTGCCTTTATTCGGCTTGGACCAAACCTGCAGCCATCCCCGGTGCAGGGTTGCGTCCTCTTTGGAAATTGCAAGTCCTAAGCCAGTCCCGCCCACGGATCTTTGCCGAGCCGGGTCCGCTCGCCAGAACCGGTCAAAAACTCTGTCGAGTTGCAGTCGTGACATTCCAACTCCCGAATCGGTAACACAAACCGCGACCGAGCTGGCATTTTGACCAACTTGAACAATTATGGCTCGACCCTCTCCGTGCTCGACAGCGTTAGAAAGTAAATTGCGCAGCAGTCTCTCGATGCGCTTGGCATCAAAATCAGCCTCTACCGGTCCCTTAGGTAAGTCAATTCGAATCTCGGTATTCTTTGCCTGAGCAAGGGGCTCAATGCTGGCGATCGAGGCCCCAACAACGGCGTTTAGATCTTGGGTTTCAAGATCAGCAACCACCGCTCCCGCGTCATACCTAGATATCTCTAGGAGGTCAGCTAACAGCACCTCAAAGCGCTCAATTTGGTTCTGCATTAGCTCCGCTGATCGCGAAAGAGCCGGGTCTAGCTTCTCCCTATTTCCGAAAATGACTTCACCCGCGAGCTTTATGGTTGTCAACGGCGTTCTTAATTCATGAGAAACATCGGCCACGAACCGTTGCTGCATCTTCGACAGTGAGTCCAGCTGTTGAATCTGTTGCTGCAAGCTCGCCGCCATCTTGTTGAAGGATTTGGCGAGCTGAGCTAAGACGTCATCGCCACGCTCAACCAATCTTTCGTCCAGTTTTCCTGCCGATAGTGTCTGCGCGGCGAGAGCTGCCTGCTCAACTGGCCGAACCACTGATCGGGTAACGAGGTAGCTCACCAGGGCGATTAGAGCCAGAAGGATTATTCCAGCGATAGTTATGGCACTTTGAACAAGGGCCAAGGACTGCTGCTCTGCACTTAGGTCGAAAACCAGGAAAAGTTCGAAGTTTCCAGCCAGTGGAATTACCACTGGAGCTCCAACCGTAATTCCGGCGACCAAGACGCCTTCCTTAGAAAAGCTCACAGGTGTGTAGGTAAGGATTCCAGCGGATTCCCGAACCTGGACACGTAGCTCTTCGGGAATAGTCTTGAGGTCAAGATCTTGAGAAATCGGCGACTGAAACAGTTGAAGCTGCGCTTGGCCGGGGCTCCTAAGAAGGGCCACTTGCCTAGAACCGGAGCCACCGATTATTTCCAGGGATGGAACAACGGCATTAATTAGGGTCTGCAGGGCAGTTTCGTCGTTTACCGAGGCGGCAGAAACTGTTCCCTGGACGCTACTGACCGCTCGCTCTGTTTCACTCAGCACTTGATCAAGTCGATTTTGATAAAAGCCATTTGCCAACGAGTAGGACAAGAATCCGCCAAGGGTGACAAGTGCCAGAGCACTGAGTAAAACGGTTGCGACCACTGTTCTGGCAGTTAGCGAGCGCCTAAACAGCGAAATCACTGTGTCTCTGAGCCCGCTCGATATCCGTGACCACGGACTGTCATGACAATCTTCGGGTTCTCTGGATCTTTTTCAACCTTGGACCTCAATCGCTGAACGTGAACGTTCACCAGACGAGTGTCAGCCTTGTACTGGTAGCCCCAAACCTGCTCGAGGAGCATTTCTCTGCTAAAAACCTGTTGGGGCTTCGAGGCCAAGGTGTGAAGCAACTTGAACTCCAAAGGCGTTAGCGAAAGATTCGCACCCTCTCGTTGAACCTCGAAAGTTTTTGGGTCCAGCGTTAGGCCGCCTACTTGGAGAACCAAAGAATCATCTGGCAGCGGGCGTAACCTGGCCTTCACTCTTGCGATCAACTCTTCACCCTTGTGAGGCTTCACGACGTAATCATCCGCTCCAGCTTCAAGACCCAGGACAACATCGTTGGTGTCCCCTCGAGCTGTCAACATGACAATGGGCACACCGGACACGGCTCGAATCTGCTTGCAAACCTCAATCCCCGATTGACCGGGGAGCATTATGTCTAGAAGAACTAAATCTGGATTTCTGTCTTTGAAAATCTCTACGGCCGAGATTCCATCTGCGGCAAAGACCGGCTCGTATCCTGCTCCAGCCAGCACGAGGCCGACCATTTCTCGAAGGGCATCATCATCGTCAACAACCAGCACCTTGTGAATCAAATCACCCTCCAATCGCCTGCGATTACCTCTAACAGTAATGGTCATTGGAATCGCTCCTTAAATTTAGCTCGAAGCGGAGCAGGAAACCTAGGAATTTATAATCGACTAATTACTGAGCAATCGCTCTCAAGCCTTGGATGTAATTGCAGCGAGAGCTCGATTGCGAATTTGATGCATCACCGATTCCTGATTTGACTCGACGTTTAGTCTCAATAACGGCTCCGTGTTTGAAGAGCGGATATTGCACCACCACCAGATTTCACCATCTTGGTGACCGTAGGTCTTTCCATCGAGCTGATCGACAAAAGCTCCTTCGAACTCCGCCGCGACCCGCAACTGAGCCTCATGGGCGTTAATAACAGTTGAGTTAATTTCACCGGACGCAAAATATGGTGTGTAGTCAGCCGAAATTTCAGACATGGCCCGGGCTTGCAATCCGAGCTCGCTGATTAGGTGCATTGCGGCAAGCATCCCGTTATCCGCGCCCCAGAACTCACGAAAGTAGTAGTGCGCCGAGTGCTCCCCACCGAAGACCGCAGCGGTTGATGCCATTTGGTCTTTGATTAGCGAGTGCCCAACCTTGGTTATTTGTGGAATAGCACCGTGTGCGATTATCGTCTCCGATACCGACTTGGATGTGAGCAAGTTATGCAGCACGATTGGAGTCTTTTCCCCCGAAGCCTGGACCCTCAAAATCTCGCGCTTGGAGACGATTGCGGCGACCGCGGACGGAGTAACGGCAAAGCCTTTTTCATCAACCGCAAAGCAACGATCGGCATCACCGTCGAACGCAAGACCCAGATCCGCGCCTGAGGAAACAACCATTTGCTGCAGATCAACGAGATTTTTTGAATCCAGCGGATTTGCCTCATGATTTGGAAATGAGCCGTCCAGCTCGAAATACATCGGGACCATTTCTATTGAAGCATTGTCACCGAGAACAACGGGGACCGTAAGACCGCCCATGCCGTTTGCAGTATCAATTACGATCTTGAGCTTGCGGATACCTTGCAAAGGAACCAGCTTGCGAAGGTAGTTCGAGTAGTCAGCCATGACCGAAAGGTTTCGCTCTGAGCCTGTAATGAAATCAGCCGGAATACCGCTTTCGAAAAAAACTGCCGCCCTATCGCTAATTGCCGCGAGTCCAGTGTCAAGGCTTATGCCCCTTGCTCCGGCTCGCGAAAGCTTTATTCCGTTGTAGCTGGCAGGGTTATGGCTCGCTGTGAACATCGCTGCTGGAAGATTCAAGAGCCCCGAAGCGTAATAGTTCATGTCTGTTGAGCACAGGCCCAACATGACAGCGTTTGCTCCGCGCTTTCTTGCGCCAAGTGAAAAGGCTGCCGCGAAACCCGGAGAAGAATCTCTCATGTCATGGCCGACCACAAATTCTTTACCCACCAGGTCGAGCTCATCGGCAAATGCCGCACCAAAGCATTCGACAACTTCTTCGGTAAGTTGACTCCCCACCAGCCCACGAACGTCGTAGGTCTTAACAAATTCATCAAATTTGGTCAATAGGGATCTCCCGATTAGGTTACCCGCCAAGAATACAATGGCACCATGGCTTCAATCCCGCAAAAAAGAGATCGTCACGGCAGAGGCATGCGCCGACCGGTACCGTCAAAACTTTTTCGCCACGGGCTGAGCCGCCAAACTTTTTTTCAGGATGCAGTTGCTGACACTGCGGATTATCTTCGGTCTCGGTTTCCAGAGGAACTTGGAGCCTTGAATTGGAAGATCGAAGAAGTACCGCTCCAGGAGCGTCCGGAATCTCTGAACCGTTGGCACACAAGACCCGAAACTATGACCATAATTCTCTACCGAATTCCGATTGAAAGAAGCGCAAGCTCTAGGAACTCGGATCCAAGGATTCAGATTGAACAGGCCGTGGTTTCGGCCGCCGCGAGCCTGCTTGGCAAAGAACCCTGGGACTTATTAGACCAGTGAGCTATCGGACACTGACCGAAAGAGCTTCTCCAAAGTTTTGATTTTCACGAGGATTTATAACGGCGTAACCAGGCACGTCAATAACTTCAAGCGCGGCCGTAAACTCCGAAGCAGAGTTGATACGAATCGAGTCCCCACTTATCGGCAACGAGACTTGAGATAGTGAGGAGATTTCAAAGCTTTGGTATTCGACCCTGGTTCCATTGGTTATTTCTAGGTTTACGGCCAGAGCCGTCAAGCCGAAGTTTGCGACGTGTAATCGAGTTTTATAGCTTGGAATCGGAATGGTCAAATCTGTAAATTTTGAGGACTGAGTAAGCCAAGAAAAATCCACCACCGGCTTCAAAATAGTGTTTTTGATGCCCGCCAAAAGCGGTGAAGTGCTCTCCACTTTGACAAGGTAATCGCCGTCGGTTAGATCAAGTTCAATCTCGGTAAAACCCTCAGGCTGGACCTGCTGCCTCAGGACCACAACGTTGTTGCTTGCAACCGCAGTAATGACGGCTTCGGTTGGAATGTCTCCAAAATTAAACAACCTCAAGACTGGCTTTTCGAAGCCTTCGGATCGAACGCTTAACCCGGTTATTAAATTATCGTTAGCTGGGGCCAGGCTCGGGAGTTGCATGTCCACCCCTCGGGTGGAGAGGCCAGCGGTTGCTCTTTGCTGCATGGCAATGGAAATGGGAACTCCGCTGGTTTCAAACCACAGGGAAAACATTGGCTCCTGAAAAATCACTGAGGAAACCGGTAAGACCTCAGTTTGCCCCGCGGCCAGACTGACCTGTTTTGAAATCTTGCCGCCCGGAACCAGAAACTGCAGTGACACTAAGGTCTCTGACTCGCTGGGGTTCGCAAGGAGCAAGACGGTTTCTTGCCCCAGCGCTGCAGCACCTGAAATAAACCACCCGCTAAATAATGGCTGTGAGCAAGTACTTGCCATGAGCCCAACGGCGCGGTCCCGGGAGATTCCTTGAGACTGAATCACTGATAACAGGCCGGTTGACTGGTTATCGCCCACAGCGACCAACCTGGCACCAGGTGTTGTTGTGAGACCAGGATCAACATTGAGCTGGCCGCTTCCCAAAAATTGGTAAATACTCGCCTCACCAATTCGATCTATTTGACCAAGTTCAACTCCAGACTCGCCACCGACTTCAGCAAACGCGCCCGGGCAATATAGCTCGAGCGGGAGCGGCTCCACAGCCACAGTAAGGGAAGAAGGAATAGCGAAAGACGTCGAGGTTGAGAGCACCGGAAATTGCGTCAACACAATTTGCGAAAGAAATAACCCAACCAAAGCTACGGCGAGAACAGTGCGACCTACGATCTTCACTTTTGCTTCACCAATCTTTTGGCTCCCCGAATAGAGGCGGGGGTTGGAATTGCAAGTAGCAAGAACCCAGCAAGAATCACAAGCTGAAGATTCCTATTGCTCGGTGACTCAAGGCTCGATGGGATGTTGCTAGCCGAGCCGACCACCTGCCATAAATGACCATAGGGAGTCTGACCAGCAGCCTGCAGCATGGTCATCGAATCAATAGCAGCCCGAGCAGCGGAAATACTCTCCTGGTGTTCTCCCTCCAGCAGCACAAAATCAATACCAAGACTAGAAAGCAGGTCCCGAACTCCAGTTGGGTTACCCGCAACCAGCGAGCCGCTCAACTGGGCAAGCTCAGAAGCAATTGGGCTGGCTGGAAGTAAAAGCTGGTATGCCAAGCTTGTCTGCTCAAGGCTCCTCCCAGCTCCCCATAGCAGCTCCGCATCGACCTGATTGTCATTGACATCAATCCGCAGGGTTCTTATCCCCTCATCAACCTCAGCTGCCGCGACAACTAGAGCTGGAGCCTGCCGCTGCGGCCCGAAATAAGCTTGATCTGGCGCCAACGGTCCGTAAACAAGACCCGATGCCAATACCCCTGCGCTTGCGGCTATAGATGCCGCAGCGATTGCCCATTTACGGTTTAGCCTGTCGAGGACCAATCCAGCCCCGATTAGCAAGGCCGCAAAGCTGATTGCTCGCATGGCGAAACTCCCAGCAATTGGCTGATACACAGTGCATAGCCCCAAAATAATCGCTACGATCCAAGAGCTGACTGAAACTGCCAACCGGGGGCCAAAAAGACTTGCTGCCGCACCGATTCCTGCCACGCCAAGAAAGATAAGAGCAATTACTGAGTCGTAGGGGCTTGCCAACGGCAAAAACGCCGAGCTAGTGACCGTGAGGAAAGCAACCTGATTTTGTTCAACGGCCAGTGACACCCAAGGGTAGATAAGCACCGCTCCAGGCATTGCAAACCAACTCAGGATCGGGAGCTTGCGAATGTTATTGGCGCCAAGCGCAATACCGAAGATCACGAAAAGCAAAAAGATTATGGGGTTGCTCACTGCTACCAACGCAGCCAACAAGCCGGCCAGTCCGACCCAGCGCCAAGTTCGTGATGAGTTGTAACTCGTTGCCGCCTTGATAAGAACGAATGTCAGCCACGGAGCCACGGAAATCGTAACCAGGTCCGCCACGCCAGCCATAGCCTGGACCAGCAAAACCTGAGGGCTGAGTGCGAACAAAAGACCCACCAAATTCCGCACCCAGACTCGAGCGACGAACAAGCTGGTCAGCATCCAGAAACCCATAAAGCCGAGTGCCGGTGCCGCGAATACGAAAATAGCTAGAGCCAAGCTCGGGTTAGAACTGAGAGTGAGGCCAAAGACAGACAGCACCCAGTTGAATGGATCTGTCGGTAAGTTGATTCCCGACAAGTATGGAACCTGCGACAGAGCCGTGGCCGACCAAATCGATCCGAACGAATCGCCGATTGGAACCAGTCGATCCGCGTAGATAGCGCCGACAGGCAAAAGGGACCAACCAAAAACAAGCGGCAGCAAACCTAGCCAGACTGAGCCGCTAGAGAATAGGCCCTTTCCAGTTGACTCTTGGACTTCAGTTACATACTCAAATTTGGCTTCTCGGCGTTTTTTTCGTTGAGCTCGAGTAGCCAGAAAATCCCTCAAGGGCCTGGTCTTTCCGAGACCTCGAAGCCTCTTACGAGCTCCAAGCCTTGAGCCAATTGTGAACCATGCCCAAAGCCAGGCCGCGAACTGACCAAAGATTCGAGTGGGCTTTTTCGTAATTAAGTTTTGAGGAATCGAAATCAAAGCTGCAAGCGGTAGCGCTAAGTAGACAAGAGGTAACAGCATGGCCGGAGAAAGTATGCCAGCCAGATGAACGTGCGCTCTAGAAAGAGCTTGGGTTCGGCTCCCACCCAGCCACTTTCCAGTTCTAGCTTGCTTCATGGATAGACCTGCGTGCGAAACCCTAGCTCGTGGCTCTACCACAACTCGGAATCCGGCAACTCGAGCCTTCGCACAAAACTCTATGTCTTGGGCAAACACTGGTGCGGTGTCATTCAAGCCGCCGAGTTTCTGCCAGAGACCCGCGGCCACCAACATGCCAGCTGTGGAAACGGCAAGAGTGTCTCTAGAGCCGTCGTGTTGACCTTGGTCATATTGATTTTCGACCAGTAAGAAAGGCTTGCCTGTTGGAGTAACAGTGATTCCAAGCTGTTGAATTTGGATTTCGTTTCCCCACTCCAAAAGCTTCGGTCCGACAATCGCGACCGACGGGGACAGCTCGGCTGCACTCGCGAGCATTTGAAGCGCTACGGGTTCGGGGGCCGAATCGTCGTGGAGAATCCAGAGCCAACCAGGAAGAGCCTTTAGGGATTGGAATCCGGATTCAATTGCGGCTCCGAGTTTGATGTCACCGGGCTCAACAACGGAGAACCCGAATTCTTTGGCTATCGCTAAACAGGATGGGTCGGAACTAGTTTCAACAACAACTATTTGTTCGATTGCGTGGGTCTGAACTGACAAAGCTTTGAGAGTGGTGGCTAAATAATCAACCGCCCCATGTGAGACGACGACTGTCGCTACCGAGAGCGTTGACACGAGTTGTTAAGCGGACTTGCGCAGACGGCGACGTTCGCGCTCAGAAAGCCCACCCCAAATACCGAATCGCTCATCGTTTTGCAGCGCATACTCTAGGCACTGAGATCTAACCGAGCACTGCGAACAAATCTTTTTGGCGTCTCTAGTCGATCCACCTTTTTCGGGGAAGAAAGCTTCTGGGTCGGTTTGTGAGCAAAGAGCGTCCTCTTGCCAGCCGAGGGGGTTTCCTTCAGAATCGCCATACGCGCCGGCTACCCCAAGCCTAAGCACATCGACGAACCAGTTGGTAGGCACTTGACCGCGCTGTTCCATGCTCATTCCCCTATCTCAAGAAATCCATTGATGTAATTACATCGTTGTAAGTATGTTGCTGTCAAGTCGAACTATTTGCCAAATTTCCCTTTTGTTCATAAACCTTCAAGGTAGCCTTTAGGCATGAATCTTCTTCTAACGGGAGGCGCGGGCTACATTGGCGCTCATGTTGCAGCGCTAGCCGAACGCGAGGGTCACTCTGTAACGATCGTCGACGACCTATCAACTGGAGTTGCCAAGAGGGTTGTTTCGCCTATAGTCGCCATAAATCTCGCCTCTTCGGATGCAGTCGAAAAGCTCTCTAAGCTAATGAGAGAAACCAAATTTGACGCCGTCATACACCTAGCGGCCAGAAAACAGGTTGGACAATCGGTCGAGATTCCCGAGCAGTACTTTTTGGACAACATCGGCGGACTCGCCAACCTTTTGCTCGCAATGCGACAAGAAAACGTGAAAAAATTGGTGTTTTCCTCGTCCGCTGCAACCTATGGCATGCCCGCCCTGGATTTAGTGGACGAAGACTACCTCGGGGTGCCCGTCAACCCCTACGGACAGACCAAACTCGTCGGGGAATGGATGGTTAAAAACGCCGCCACTTGGGGACTCAAGGGCGTAAACCTGAGGTATTTCAACGTGGCAGGGTCTGAGTCGAAAAAGCTTGCAGACACGGCCGAACTCAACCTAATTCCGATTGCAATAGCTCAGTTAAAACGCGGAGAACAGCCGATCGTATTTGGCACCGACTATCCGACGCCAGACGGCAGTTGCATTAGGGATTACGTCCACGTCGGGGATCTGGCAAAAGCACATCTGATGGCCGTGGATTACCTAAATACGCCAAATCAAAAATACTCAACCTTCAATGTAGGAACCGGGCAAGGAGCATCCGTACTCCAGGTATTAGAAGAACTCAGAAAAGCATCCGGAATTAGCTTTGAAGAGGTATTGGCCGATCGCAGACCGGGTGACCCGCCGAGGTTAGTGGCGAACACGAACCGCATTGAAAAGGTATTTGGATTTAAGGCTTCTTTTGGACTGAAAGAAATAGTGAAATCCGCATGGGATGCGGCTAACTAGGAACTTTTAAAACCTGACCGATTCGAATGAAATTCGAATTATTAATTCCATTTAGCGTGGCCAGCGCCGACGAGGAAACTCCAAGCTTTCTGGAAATGCCCCAGATTGTGTCGCCCGAAACAACCGTGTATGTCTTTTGCACTTCCGGTTCTTCTGGCTCCTGGGCCTGGGCGACATTCGTGTTGTCAGTGGATGTTGGAATCTTCAGAAGTTGCCCCACCGATATTCGGTTCGGGTTAGAAATTGAGTTAAAACTCTGCAGTGCAGAGCTAGAAATTCCAAACTTCGAAGCTATGCGCAGAAGCGTGTCCCCCGACTGCACTCGATATTCCACGACAGTCTCAGTCGCTTCTGGCTCAGGGGTTGGTTCCGGTTCCGCCGCAACATCCGGTGCTTGCCCCTGCTGGCCAGACGAGCCTGACTTTGGAATCCTGATGAGTTGTCCAACGGAAATTAGGTTCGGGTTCGAAATAGAGTTGTACTCCTGCAGCAGCGCTGCAGTCACCCCAAAGCTTGCTGCGATCTTGTTCAAGCTGTCGCCCGAAACCACTCGGTATTGGATCTCGCTAGCACCCTCGGCCTCGGAATCAGCGGCTGGTTCTGTCGATGAACCGGAATCTGGCTTCGGGGTGCTTTCAGGGGTCGGGGTTGGCACAACCTGAATGACCTCAGGGACTGTTCCCACGAATGTGAGCTCCCCGAAGTCCCCAGCTGGTATGCCCTCCAAGGACGCCAATTGAACAGTTGCAGGGGCAGCTCCGCCGGTTGGTATCCGGGCGGAGAAGTAATTGGTCGCCTGAATGTAGCCGGGGCCATCGCCACGAAGCCGTGCAAGGTGCTCCCAGGAGGAAACTCGATGCTTGGTGCCGTCTTGAATCAAGTAAATGATTCCATTATTTGTCCTAATAAACTGCCCGACCGAGCGGGTCGAAAGCTGTAGGGCTGCGCAAGTAACAGTGGAGAGTGGGTACACGCTACCGGGGAACTCCGCGGCAGCAGCGGGCGAGGTTGGGTAAAGAATTCCACGATCCAACAAGTAGACAGCGCCGTCGCACTGGACCTTGCCAGAAGTAAATCCAGTTCGAGTTTCAAGGCCAGCAAGATCTGAACTGCTGATGGTGAAAGTCTTAGATTTCGAGACGCTGGTGGCCTGAGCGGAAGATGCAAGCTTGATCTTATTTGTCAGATCATCTACCAAATAAAGAGTTGAGGAAGAACTCGATTTCACAATTGCGCCGGGTGCAATAGCTTCTCCCACTTTCTCAATCGTGTTGATGGCTGACTGAGGCAACTCGATTGTTTTTGGCTGACCTATTAGGGACAGGAACATGCCAATCATGTTCTTGTCGCCTGATATTCTTCGCTCCGCTGACTGAACGAAGTAAGAAAACTTATTGCCCGCCGAAGTGATAACGGCCGGAGCGGCCAGTGCAGCATTGACAGTTGGCATTTTCGCCAAAAAAGCCTCAGAAACAGTCACTACTTGATCGGTCCAATTTTCAGGATCCGTTACTGGCAGTTTTCCTGCAGAAGTAATAACAAAGGTCTCTCCAGACTGACTAGCGACAAAGCCTCTGATCTGATCTGGAACTAGCGTGGATTCAATCGCTTGAAGGTCAATTGCCGAAGGAGCCTGATCAAACCACTTGGTTAGTCCAGTCGAAGTCACCAAAGACGAATTTAGGAGGTAAGTCTTGCCCCCGGATGCGATGGCCTTTTGTGC
>CAYMAU010000010.1:0-9815 GCA_964388525.1 uncultured Aquiluna sp.
GTCATTGCTGTAATCAGCCCGCCTGGCAGGTACTTTGCAATGTCCACCCAGAGCACTAGCAGCAGGGGATCGATGACAAATAAGTAAACCAGTGAGAACACGATTGCGAGCATCTGGCTCTTAAGTAAAGCTCCGATAGCAACACCGATAATCGCAAGAATCGCCCCAGAAATTAGCCCGGCGATAGTGAGATTCAGAAAGGTGCCACTCGAGGGGGCGGCAGCATTCTCGAAGCCTGCTAAAACGATAATGCCAGCCAAGAGCGAGGCCCAAACCGAGATGAGCATGAACACGGCCCCCACAATGGCGCCGATCCCCAGCTTGGCCGCCAAGACGATCTCACGCTTTGGACGGGCAAGGAAGGTTGCAACGGCTGTGCCGTGACGATATTCCCCGGCCATCAGCATGATTCCCAGGATGATCACGAAGATATATCCCGAGATCGCATTTGCATAAACTGCATCAATTGCTTGAGGTGAATCAAGGGTTAGGCCGCCGCCGACATTTCCGGCTTCGAAAATAAACGGAGTTATAACAACCGAAATTATTGAGATGACCACAGACGCGAGCAGGATGCCCCAGTTGGCTCTTACATACAAAACTTTGCGAAGTTCAGATTTGATAAGTGACATTAGTTCACTCCTTCGGTTAGCTTGAGGAAGGCCTCTTCGAGGGTTCCGTCCTTGATGATTTCCTTCATGCTTCCAGAAGTGATTAGTTTGCCCTTGTGCATGATGACGACGTCATCAACCGTGTTCTGCATCTCAGCTAGCTGGTGCGAAGAGACCAAAATGGTGCGTCCGGAACCGGCCAGTGATCGTAAAAACTTTCTGAGCCAAGCTATTCCAAGCGGATCCAGTCCGTTCGCCGGCTCGTCCAAAATAAGAACCTCTGGATCTCCCAGGATGGCTCCCGCGAGTGCCAGGCGCTGCTTCATGCCCAGCGAGTAGTTCTTGGTTCGCTTGTTGGCGGCCTCGGTTAGTTCAACCAGTGCTAAGACCTCATCGACTCTTGAGTCGGGAATGCCACCGGCAGCGGCCATGACCTTTAGGTTCTGTTTTCCAGTGAGAGCCTTGTGAAAACCTTGAGAATCCAGCACGCAGCCAACCTGTCTGATTGGATCGCGGAGGTCCCGGTAGCCGGCTCCCAGAATAGATGCCGAGCCACTTGTCGGCTTAGCTAAACCGACGAGGCATCTTAGAGTGGTGGACTTACCGGCGCCGTTTGGCCCCAAAAACCCGGTAATGCGGCCCTTTTGAACCTCGATGCTCAGATCAGCGACGGCTTGTTGTTTGCCGTAGGTCTTCACCAGGTTGGTAAAGGTAATAGCTGCCGTCATGTCTCTCCTTTATTTCGTTGGCCCTGTCGACTAATCGATTGTTCGGATAGCCACGAGTCTAGAACTCATGGCAGAATGTAGGGATGACCTCACCTACTTCAGTAGCAACCCTTCATACCAACCATGGCGCGATTAAGGTAAACCTATTTGGTTTGCACGCCCCAAAGACTGTCGAGAACTTCGAGGGCCTAGCAACTGGCGCCATCGAATGGCGCGACCCTAAGACCAACTCGAACCAGACCAACACTCCGCTATACAGCGGGGTAATCTTCCACCGCATCATCCCTGATTTTATGATTCAGGGTGGAGACCCAACTGGAACCGGAATGGGTGGCCCGGGCTACCAGTTCGGTGACGAAATCCACTCGGAGCTAACCTTCACCGAGCCATACATGTTCGCGATGGCTAACGCTGGTCCTGGAACCAACGGATCGCAGTTCTTTATCACCATCGCCCCAACCACTTGGTTGCAGGGACGCCACACTATCTTCGGCGAAGTCGCAGATGAGGTTAGCCGCAAGGTAGTTGACCAAATTGCCCAGGTTGCAACCGGCGCAAACGACAAGCCGGTAGACGATGTAATTATTGAGAGCATCACAATCGAAAAAGCCTAAGTGGCTCGTTTAAGACTTCAAAGCTTCCAACAGGTTCCGGTAACTTCGGGCCTGTTGCTGCTTAACGTAGTTATTTGGCTCGGGCAAATAAGCCCAGTTGGCTATCTTTTTACGAACCAGATGTTCTTTGCTCCACTATTTGCGCCTTTTGAACCTTGGCGAATGCTCACAGCCGGCTTTGTCCATGACTGGACTGGACCGTTTCATATTCTTCTGAACTCCTACGCCATTTGGATCTTCGGTCGCATTCTCGAGCCACTGCTGGGTCCGGTTCGATTCTTGGTGATGTATCTAACCGCAATTATTGGCGGCTCAGTAGCCGTGATGTGGCTGTCAGACCCCCAGGTGCCGGTTGTGGGGGCATCAGGGGCACTGTTTGGTCTTATGGGCGCTTATTTCATTGTTGTCCGCTCCACCGGGGGCAATTCCACCCAAATCTTTACCTTGATCGCAATAAATTTTGGCCTTGGCTTTTTTGTGTCTGGGATCTCTTGGGAGGGCCACCTGGGCGGCCTTGTCACCGGCTTGGCAATCGCAGGAATCTACTCGCAGACTAGGCAGCGCGAAAAACGAGTGCAACAAATCTTTGGGGTGTTTCTGGTTTGGGGCGTCCTCTACGGACTAACCATGCTAAAAATCTCTAGCTGGATGTAGTTATTTCCACTTAGTTGTCATTGCAAAGCCGATCATGGCGATGCCGAAGCCAACCAGGATGTTCCAGTTGGAAAGATCAATGGGCGTCGCTGCACCGAGCGGGTAGCGCGCGCTTGAGATGTAGAAAATGAGTATCCAGGCTAGTCCGAAGAGCATAAAGCCAAACATGACCACCTTGTACCAGGTTGGGTTGTCCTGTTCTTCTTCGCCGATAACCTTTGGGGTTAGTGGCTTGGTCTCGTTTCTCTTACTTCTCTTCGAATCAGACATGCTTAGTATCTTAACGCCTGAACCCAAAGACCCGCCATCCGATTAGGCTATTAACACAATGGTTAAAATCCTCGTTTTAGATAATTACGACAGCTTTGTCTACACTTTGAACGGCTATTTGCAGCAATTGGGCGCCGAAACTACCGTTATGCGTAACGACGCGATCACCGAAGCCGAGCTCCCGGCGCTCTTGCAAAAATTTGATGCGGTTTTGATCTCTCCCGGTCCAGGGACTCCAGCGAGTGCCGGATTATCCATACCGACGGTGAAATATGCCCTCGATACCGATTACCCGGTTTTTGGAGTCTGCCTGGGGCATCAGGCAATTGCAGAGGCAATGGGGGGCAGGGTTGAAAGTGCGCCTGAGCTAATGCACGGCAAAACTTCCAGAGTGAACCACCAGGACAGCTTGATTCTCAACGGTCTACCGCAAGGTTTTATGGCAACCAGATATCACTCACTGGCAGTAGTTCCGGAAAGTGTGCCAGAACAACTTCTGGTTACTGGCCAAACTGAAAGTGGGATCATAATGAGCCTTCAGCACAAGACTAAGCCGATCTACGGTGTGCAGTTCCACCCGGAATCAGTCATGACCGAGGGCGGCTATCAGATGATAGCTAATTGGCTTGAAACTCTCGGGGTTGAGGGAGCTTTAGAAAAGTCTAAAAGCTTGAGTCCGAGAATCGAAAAAGCCTAGACCGAACCTAAGTTTCTTAAGGTACGGGTATCGGGGTTGGCTCCGGAGTTGGCTCCGGAGTTTCGCCCCCCACACACTCGACATACAGAATTATGTTCTGCAGCTGAGGTGCTTCGCCTGGAAGTACTGATTGCTCCAAAACAACGGTTCCAGGATTGCCAGTACAGGTTTCCGCGTCAAGGACTTCAACCGAAACCGTGTAGCCAATTGAAGGGCTAGTCAAGATGCTTCTTGCCTCCAGCACCTCAAGGTTTCTTATGTCGGGAACCTGAACCGTGCCGTCGGACAAGATAATGTTCACTATTGAGCCAAGGGGTAGTTTCGAGTTAGTGACTGGATCAGAGGCTATTACTGTTCCACCCGGGACAATCGGAGATCCGACAACCGTGATGCTTCCGACCGTCAACCCTTGCCCCTCGATCAGGGCAACAGCATCTGTTTCGTTTTTGCCAACCAGGTTTGGAACGGTCACTTCGGTTGCACCACTTGAGACATAGAGCGTTACTGCGGTGCTGGAAAGAACCAGTGTCCCGGCTTCCGGGACTTGTCTTATGACGATGCCCTCTGGCACCAACTCGCTTTTCTCGTAAACCCGAAGCACCACAAGATCCTGCGAGTTCAGCGTGCTGTAGGCATCTTCATATAAAGAACCTTGAACGTTTGCCACCTCAACGCCGCTTGACGGAGCTATTCCTGGTCCAGCAGAACCTATGTTCATGACCCAGAACAGTAGGCCAACCAAAATCACGACAACTCCGGTTCCGAGGCCCCAAAGAACGCCCGCGCCTACCTTGTTAGTCGTTGTAGTTATTTGCCTGCTTGGAGCTGTTTCAAAACCCTCAATCAAAGAAGTTGGAAACTCGTCGCCTCCGGTTGTCGAGATTACTTCGGTCGCGTCTATGTTCACCGGGGTCATTTTTGAAAGCGGAACTTTTTTGGTTGTCGGCAGGGCCGTCCCGGCCTGAGCCGCAAGCAAGTGCTCTCGGAATTCCTCGGCAGTCTGGAAACGCTCGTCGCGATCTTTGGTCATAGATCGAAGCACTACCGCGTCTAACTCAGGTGAAACATCCTTGTTGAAGGTCGAGGGGTGTGTAGCTAGTTCCGAAACGTGTTGGTATGCAACCGAAACAGCACTCTCGCCCTTGAATGGTGGCCTCCCAGCCAGCAACTCGTAAAGAATCACGCCGGTCGAATACAAATCTGTTCTGGAATCAACCGCATCTCCGCGAGCTTGCTCGGGCGAGAAGTACTGAGCGGTTCCAACTATTCCGGCGGTCGCCGCTTGGGTTGCCGAGTTGTCATTTACCGCCCTGGCTATGCCAAAGTCCATAACCTTGATCGAATCGCCTTCGCCGATCATTACGTTGGCTGGTTTTATGTCTCGGTGAACAACTCCGGCGCGGTGGGAAACCTCGAGAGCGGTGAGGATTCCAGAGATGTAGCTCACGGTTCGCTCGATAGCAACGTTTTTTTCAGCGACTACTTCGCGAAGCAACTTACCGCGGACTAGCTCCATGATTATGAACGGAGTCTTTACGATTTGTCCGTTTGCATCGGTAGCTTCTTCTTCACCGGCGTCGTAAACACGAACGATTGTTGGGTGGGCCATACGAGCACTGGCTTGAGCCTCTTGGCGAAACCTTGCTTCGAAATTAGCGTCGTTGGCGAGGTCTGATTTTAGAAGTTTGATCGCGACTGTTCTACCAAGTCTGGTGTCGTAGCCCTCGAAGACCTCGGCCATTCCGCCGCGGCCGACAAGCTCGCCTAGTCGGTATCGACCAGCAATCAGTCTCTCGCTCTTACTCAAACCCGCTCTTTTCCGCCTCTTGAAGTCTAGTTTTTGTTTTGGTTATTGCTCGCATGACTCGGTCACAGTCTTATTACCCTGTTGTGCCCGGATCTTCCGTGACCACATCTCCAACGGTGTCACCTGGAACGACCGATGGCACGTCAGCCACTGGAGTTTCGGATGGAGCTGGCTCACCATTGGCTGGGTCTGTTGCCCCCGGAGTTGGTTCAGCGGTAGCCTCACCCTCCGGGATCTCAATAGGAATGTCTTCGTAGTCGCCGACGTAATAGGTAACGTTCACGGTGCTTCCCACCGCTATGTTCCCAGTTGGAGCCGCCGCATAAACCACTCGAACCTCGGGAGAGCTGCCCGGGATGAGTTCACCGGGTATGGCGTTCACAACGAAACCACGCTCAGTCAACCAGGCGGTCACCTCGCTCAAGTTTTTACCCACCACATCGGATACCAGGACCAGGTAGGTGGTTGGCTCCGCGGGCTCTGGTTCCGGAGTCTCTTCCACCGTTTGAGTGGCGTTGGGGGTCGAATTTGGGTTCGTGGTTGGAGAGATTTCAGAGGCGTTGGGCTCCGAAAGAATCGCAACAATCACGACGATCGTAGTGAGCCCTAATAGCCCAAGGGTCGCAAGCCAAGGCCAGACAATAGGCGCCCTTGGTAATGGAGCGGTGTCGGTAGATATCAACTCGGTCACAGGGTCATTGGTTGGGTCTTCGGAGGCAATCGGGACACCTTTACGTTTTTCCCTAAGGAGAGCCTCCGCCCTAATTGCGAGCGAGGTTCCTGACTCTGGACGCTGGTTGGGCTTTTTGGCCAGGCAGCTAAGAACCAGGTTTTGAACTCTTGGGTCAATCGAGTCTGGAAGGGCGGGCGGCATCTCGTTTATGTGTGCCATCGCGATTGCCATTTGGTTCTCACCGCGGAACGGTCTTTTACCTGCGAGCGCTTCGTATGCCACAACCCCGAGTGAATATAGATCCGTTGCACCGGTTGAAGTCTTGCCGGTTGCCTGCTCCGGGGCCAAGTACTGAACGGTTCCCATCACCTGTCCGGTTTTTGTGAGCGGAACCTGGTCTCCCACTCTTGCAATACCAAAGTCAGTTATCTTCACTTTGCCATCCGGTGTGATTAGGAGGTTGCCCGGCTTGATGTCTCTATGAACCAAGCCCCGGGCGTGAGCAGCAGCCAGAGCCCTGGAAGTTTGAGCAACAATATCTAGAACCTGAGCTTCAGGCAGTCGTTTTTCACGCTCCAGCAACCGGGACATCGATTCACCGGGGACTAACTCCATAACGAGATATGCCGAACCGGTGTCTTCGCCGTAGTCGTAGATGTTGGCAATACCTACGTGCTCGACGAGGGCTGCCGAACGAGCCTCGGTTCTGAATCTTTCCAAAAACGCCGGGTCCGAAAGGTACTCTTGTTTGAGGATTTTGATAGCGACCTGGCGCAAAATTAGCTCGTCTTCAGCTTGCCAAACCTCGCCCATGCCACCAATGGCAATCCGCAGTTGGAGTCGGTATCGATCTCCATAAAGTTGTCCCACTGCCGGCTTCATCGGTTCAACGCCGCCTTCATAACTGCCTTAGCGATCGGTGCGGCAATCTGGTTGCCGGTTCCGTTCTGCCCAATGCCACCGCCGTCCTCAACTACAACGGTCACAACAATCTGCGGAGATTCTGCCGGCGCGAAGCCGGTGAACCAGAGTGTGTAGGGGTCATCGGGGCCGTTTTCGGCAGTGCCGGTTTTCCCGGCAACGGCAACCTGTGGAATCGCAGCATTGGTTGCTGCTCCGTAGCCCACTGAGTCAACCATCATGCGGGTCAGCAGTCCGGCAGTTTCTCTAGACATTGGAGAGGAAAAAATTGCAGGCTCGAGTTTGCTGAGGACGTTTAGGTTGCTTGCGACGACCTGATCAACCAGTTGTGGTTTCATGATCACGCCCTGATTCGCTATTGCAGCGGTGGTCATGGCCATCTGCAGCGGCGAAACTCGAACGTCAAACTGTCCAAAACCGGTTAGGGCTAGCTGAGACAACTCCAGGTTGGTTGGATAAACGCTTGGAGTTACTGAAAGCGGAATCGCGAGCTGGTCGCCAAAGCCCATGAGCTCTGCCATGGCTCTGATTCGATCCTGACCAAGGTCGACCGCCAACATCGCGAATGGAATGTTGCAAGATCTAATCAGCGCCTGTTCTAGGGTGACCAGCGCCCCCTCCCCGCAGGTGTTGTTGGAAGAGTTTTGTATGATCGTCGAGGTCCCGGGGAGTCGGTAACGATCCAGGTTCTCGAAGGTTGTGGTCGTGCTGTAACGGCCAGATTCAAGAGCGGCTGCCGCGACAATAAGCTTGAAAACCGAACCCGGTGGATATAGGTCACCACTTATTGCCCTATTCACAAGAGGCTTGTCCGGGTCATCCAGGTAGTCTCGGTAGGCCTGGTTCACCGGGTCGTACTCGTGACCGGCCATGAGGTTCGCATCAAAGGTCGGCTTCGAGACCATCGCAAGAATGCGGCCGGTTGTCGGGTCAAGGGCAACCACGGCACCCTTCCGCCCACCGAGGGCATCCCAGGCAGCCCGCTGCACTGCTGGATCCAGGCTTAGTTCAACCGCAGCACCAGTTACCGGTGTGCCATCAAGGAGTGCGTTGATTTGCTCAAAAAACTGTGCGGAGCTTTGGCCAGCGAGCAAAGAATTCATTGATCGCTCAATTCCAGAGGAACCGGTGAAAATGCTGAAGTATCCGGCAACAGCGCTATAAAGAACAGAGTCGTACTGTCTTAAAAACCGGTACTGGTCGTTCACGGCATCGCTTGTGACAATCTCGGTTTGTCCAACCAATATCGAACCGCGCTGAGTTTTATAGGTTTCGTAGGATGCGCGAACGTTCCTCGAATCTTGATAAAGCGATTCGGTTCTAACAACCTGTATCGAGGAAGCAATTGCGAACAACGCAATGAACATTACGGTCAGCGCAAGCCCGACTCGTCTGACCTGCCTGTTCATTCCTTCACCCGCTTGAGCGAAGAGTCAGACAGCACAAGCAGTAGCGCAATGATCGACCAGTTCGCCAGCAGTGCACTACCACCTGCTGCCAAGAACGGTGTCGTTAGACCCGTCAAGGGCAACAGCCCCATTACGCCTCCGGCAACAATAAACACTTGCAGTCCAAGCACAAATGAGAGTCCCAAAGCAAGCAGCTTTGAAAAATCGTCTTGATGAGTGTTTGCAATCCTGAGACCTCGGTAAACAATCAGCAGATAAATAGCCAAAATAGCGAAAATTCCGGCCAGACCAAGCTCTTCTCCTAGCGCTGCGAATATGAAGTCACTCTCGGCAAGCGGAATCAGCTGCGGGAATCCAGAACCAAGTCCCGCGCCAATAACATCGCCGTGAGCCATGCCAAACAGGCCCTGCACCAGTTGGTAACTTCCGCCTGGGGCGGTGTAGTTTTCGGTTGCAAACGGAGCCAACCAAGAGTCGAAGCGAGCACCGACATAGCCAAACAGCCTGGAAGCCACCAGTGCTCCGGTGACCATCATTACCAAGCCGATACCAACGTAGAAGCCCCTACCGGTGGCGGTGTAGATCATGACAAGAACGAGACCGAAATACAGAATAGACGTTCCAAGATCGCGCTGAATTACCAGCACTGCAATTGACGCAACCCAGAAAAGCAATATTGGACCTAGGTCCTTTGCCCTTGGAATCCTCATCCCCAACACTCGAGAGCCAATTTCAGAAAGCGGGCCTTTTCTAGAAACCAAGTAGCCAGCAAAGAAGATCGCTAGCAATATTTTTGCTATTTCGCCAGGCTGGAAGCTTAGATCTCCAATGGCAATCCACAATGTCGCACCATTGAAGGTCCTGCCAATGACCGGTGCCGCTGGAAGTAGCAGCAAGACAACGGCCGCCGCCCCTGCCAAATATGGAAAGCGCCTCAGAACCAGTGGGTTCCGAACCAGCCGAACCACGATTGCGGCAATCAACATTGCAAAGCAGCTCAACCAAACCTGGCGCTCGGCAAACAAATCCTGACCACCCCGAGTTATCTCTGCTAAGTCCAGTCGATAAATCATTGCGATGCCCAGACCGTTTAGCAAAAAAGCCAGGGGCAGCAGTAGACCATCGGCGTTCAGTACGTATTTCCTGAGAACGTAGTGCAGTATCCATGCGCTTATCGTTGGCGGAGCCCAGTAGTAGAGCATGTCCCAGGACATTCGTTGACTAACTGCAAGTTGAATTTGGGCCAAAGCAAAAGCGTGAATACCGGCAACCCAGAAAAGCAACACCGCTTCAAAGTTTCTGGAGCGCGGAACAGCCTTCAGCAGCATTGGAATCGCTTGAGTCAGTGAGACGTTACTCATTGATTCCGTCCTGAAGCTGTTCGATTAGGCGCAAGGCCTCATCCAACGACTCGACCGAGATGGATCTTTC
>CAYMAU010000010.1:9915-36273 GCA_964388525.1 uncultured Aquiluna sp.
ATCTGACTGCCGTGGACCAAAAGCCCTGAAAACGTGGTTCCCATTCCTTGAAGCTCCGGGTGCTCAACCACTGTCCCGGTCAGCATGGAGTTGGCCTCCAGAACACCGGCTTTCAGTGTTTCAATGGCTTCTTCAACCGTGTCGTACTTGCTGTCGGTTAGTGCAACTCGCTGCGAGGTGATCGCCGATGCAATGTCCCCTCCGGCGTGACCGCCCATGCCGTCCGCCACGAAGAACAGCTGATAACCGGAATAACCGGAATCCTGGTTCGAACTGCGGTGCTTGCCGATGTCGCTGGCCGCATAGCTAATGGTCTTGATAGCCACCTGACTACGACCTCAACTCAAAGGTCGTTGTGCCAATGCGAATCGTCATCCCAGCTCTAATGGTTACCGGGGTGGTGATTTTCTTGCCGTCTAAGTTGGTCCCGTTGGTGGAGTTTAGGTCTTGCAAAACCCAGTCGGGCCCTACATGGACAAGCTTTGCGTGCATCGAGGAAGCAAACTCATCGCTGATTACCATGTCCGAACTCGGAGCGCGGCCAATTAGAACTTCCTTTTTGTTCTCGAGCGGGATGTTGGTTCCAGCCGTGCGACCAGTCAGCACAGCAATCTCGGTCGGGTCAAAGCTGTCGCCATCATCGATCCCTAGGCTCGCAGCCGAGCCCGCGGTTAGCATCGGAGCGTTTTGCTTAGCAATGCGACTGATAACTCGCCTGCCATATAGGTCAGCGCGAATAACGGAAAGCAGGCTCAAAATAAACACCCAGAGCACCGCAACAAAACCGATACGAATCAGGAATAGCGCTAGTTCACTCACTTGGCTCTCCTGTCAGGGCTAGTAGCTCAAAATCAAATTCTGTCCTACCGGCAGTTATCTTGCTCCCGGATCTAAGAACCACCTCGTTCACTCTCGAGCCATCGACGAAAGTTCCGTTGGTCGATTGCAGGTCTCTTATTGCGGCAACATCGCCGTTGAAGGCGATCTCAAAGTGGATCCGGCTCAGACCGCGATCGTCGATTGCCACGTCTGCGCTAGCGTCCCTGCCAAAACTAGTAGTTCCACCTGATAGCTCCAGGCGCTGGTCGCCATAGGAGACTATTGGTTTCCAGCTAACCAAACTACCAACCGCTGCCGAACCAACTTGAATTCGACCCCGTGCGACTTTTTGGTCCGCCAGAACCTTCAGTTCAAGCTCGCCTGTTAGTTGGTAGCTTTTTTGCCCGGCGTGGTTCGCGACCTCCGAATTTATGGCGCGAAGGAGTTGATCAGAGAGGCTCTCTTTGTCTTGGGGGCTCAGTTTTATTAGGTAGCGATGAGGAACTAGCTTCCGGTCTCTACCTGGAGCGGTGGCTGCGACGTCCATTGCGTTCTTTACAGCCTGAGAGATTTCAATTGGCTGCAGCTGTTTTTTGGATAGCTTGGAAAACATTGAGACAACCGTGTTCTCAATGCGCGCCTCGGCCTTGTCTAGAAAGCCCACGTTACCTGCTTCCCTGAGCGGTTCTTAGGTTTGGTCAGTCTACCGCTGAGTGGCTATTTCCCCCGTAATCTTTGCCAATCCGGGCTCCACCTTATTAGGGTTAGTGGGAACCTAAATCGGGAAGCGAATTGCTAGAAACATTTCTAATAACGCTGGAAGCACTTGGAGTGCTGGCGTTTGCGCTGTCCGGAATTATGGAGGCGGCCAGAAAGCAGTTTGACCTAGTTGGCGTTGTGATGATCGGTGCGGTCACTGCCTTTGGGGGCGGAACTCTTAGAGATGTGCTTCTAGACAGAAGGCCATTTTTCTGGGTCGAGCAAGAGTTTTGGGTCTGGGCTCTTATTTTGGTGGGCTTAGCTCTGCCATTTTTCTTCAGGGCAAACCACATCGCGCTAACCGAAAAGGCGATTGTGATCCCCGACGCTGTTGGCCTTGGAATTTTTGCAGCCGGCGGTACTCACCTCGCCTTGGTTGCTGGCATGAGCCCCATGGTTGCGGTTCTGATGGGCGTCATCACTGCAGTTGCCGGCGGTGTGCTGAGGGATGTCCTAGTTAATGAAGTCCCTAGGGCATTTCATGACCACCAGCCTTACGCCGCAATCGCCTTTGCTGGCGGTTGGGTTCTTGTGCTGCTTGGCTATTTGAATACCCCGGAATACCTAGACGTCGCGATCGCCGCAATTTTGATGGTTGCAATCAGGCTAATTGCGGTTCGATTCAAAATCGAGCTTTTCCGCTGGCGCTACCTCTAGCCTTCAGCTAAATGCCAGAAACACGCCTTATCTGGCAGCTAGCTGGCAGAAGCGTCCGCATTCCCTGAAATTCGGCTATTTTCACAAGTCCGATTACTAACTTGTTGCGCGTAGACAAAATTGTCTGCATCAATGGAAAGGAATTGAAAATGAGCATGAAATCAAAGATCTCAATCGTCGCAACTGCCGGCTTGGCAGTCGGCGCCATGGCACTTACGCTACCCTCGCTGGCCCAGGAGCAAGAGGGAGCAGCTGCCACAAAGCCCGGCGTTGAGGCCGGCATGTATGGTGACAAGGCTAAGGGCGAGGGAGCCAACCATGAAAAGCCGCGCAAGCTTGGTGGTAAGCCGGAAGTGATGGCAAAGGCGCCAGGCACAGCTTCGAGCACGAAGCCAGCCCACCCTTTGACCGCTGCAGAGAAAAGCGCCCTGAGCGCGGCTAAGAAGGAACACATGGCAAAGAAGAAGGAAGCCGTGGCAGAGATCAAGAGCAAGAAGATACTGTCGACCCAGACACAGTAGTTTCCAAGCTGAGAAAGTACTGAGAGCTTGATGTTGAAACCCTGACTTTTACTCGGTCGGCAACGCTCGGCTTTTATTGTTTTAGGTATGTGATTCTCATAGATTGCATACCCTCCTAATAGGAAAACCCTCGGGCAAGAACCCGAGGGTTTTTTCTTTAACCTATTTGTTCAAGCTTTTTTCTTCCCCGGACGTGACTTTCGTCACACCTCAGGTTCTTCGGGTCGGTGAAACACTCGTCGCATAGCAACACTAAATCCTTGCACCCTGGTCCTTCGCAATCGCGGAACTGCGAAGTCTTTTCCGGGCAGTTCACGCAAGTGCCCAGGGTCAACGCGTCTTCCGAAAAACTAACGGCCATGCGGTTATCGAATACGTATAGGGCGCCTTCCCAGAGTCCTGCGTCCCGGTATTTTTGTCCGTAGCGCGCGATGCCGCCCTCGATTTGGTAGACCTCTTTGAATCCGCGATTTAGCATTACCGCGCTCAAAATCTCACATCTGATGCCACCGGTGCAGTACGTGACAATTGGCTTGTCTTTAAGGTGGTCATACTTGCCTGATTCGATTTCCGCAACGAAATCATGAGTAGTCTGAATGTTTGGAACAATGGCATTTTTGAATCTACCGATTTCGGCCTCAAAGGCGTTCCTGCCATCAAAAAACACAACATCGTCGCCGCGCTTTTCAACTAGCTCATTGACCTGTTGGGGCTTTAGGTGCTTACCCCCATTGACCACGCCTGTGATGTCAACTTGTACTTCGTCCGGGGTATTGAAGGCCACTAGCTCCTTTCGAACTTTCACCATGAGTTTTGAAAACTCAGCACCGGTGCCGGCAGACCACTTGAAGTCTATTTTCGAGAAACCTTTGAATTCTTTGGTGGCGTGGGCGTACTTTTTGAGGCTTTCCATCTTGCCACCGAGGGTTCCGTTTATCCCATGGGGGGAGATAAGAATCCGGCCCTTTAGCCCGAGGGCCTCGCATAAGGTCCGCTGCCAGAGCATGACTGCGTGCGGATCCGCAATCGGTGCGAACCCGTAGTAAAGGATGATCTTGTTGAGGGGCATTAGCTGTCAGCCTAGTCACAATGCACTGTCTTAGACTAGGAAGCATGTCAATGAAACCGGGGCTAGATAAAGCCGAACTAAGTAAAACCACCAAACCAACCCAGGACCTATTCCGCCATGTGAACGGAAGCTGGTTGGATTCAACCGAGATTCCCGAGGACAAAGCTGTATTCGGTAGTTTCCATATGCTGGCAGACGATTCAGAACTTGCTGTTAAGGAGATCCTCGAAGAGGCAGCCAACAATCCACTTGCAGGCGTAAGCCAGCAAATTGGAGATCTCTACGCATCGTTCCTAGACGAAGATCGAGTTGAGAAGCTTGGGGCTACTCCACTGGTTGAGGGGTTATCTAAAATCGCAGCAGTTTCTAACCTGAAAGAGCTGCACAGTTTGATGGGCCACCTTGAGCGTATGGGTGTGGGCGGACTTTGGGGAAGTTACGTCGATAATGACCCTGGTAACCCGAAGCGGTACCTGGTTCATTTTTATAACGGTGGCCTAGGTCTGCCGGATAAGGATTACTACACCGACGAGAAGTACAAGGATGTTCGTGAAGAATATCCAAAGCACATTTCGCGCATGCTGGTTTTGGCTGGCTTGAGTAAAGCAGAGGCTGACTCCAAAGCGGAGCAAATCTTGGAGCTCGAAACCAAGATTGCCTCCAAGCACTGGAGCCGGGTCGAATCAAGAGACGCTGAAAAAACCTATAATCTCAAAACCTTCGCAGAACTAAAAACCCTCGCACCGAGCATTCACTGGGACGAATATCTTTCGGGTCTAGGTCTAACCGATTCATTCCTGGAATGGAATGTAGTTATGATGCCCTCATTCTTCGAGGGTCTCGCCGACGTGTTGACAGCTGAAAACCTAGATGCTCTAAGGGCATGGCTGAGCTGGGTATACATCAGGGCTCACGCTCCCTATCTTTCCGGCGATTTTGTAGCCGAGCGCTTCAGCTTCTATGGAACAAAGTTGACTGGTCAGCCAGTAAATCGTTCGCGATGGAAGCGTGCGGTCAGTTTGGTCGAGGGAAGCCTTGGCGAAGCTGTCGGTCAGATTTATGTTGACAAGCACTTTCCAGCAAGCTCAAAGTCTCAAATGGACACTTTGGTGGCTCACCTCATTGAGGCCTATCGTCAAAGTATCGACAAGCTCGAGTGGATGACTGGCGCCACCAAAGAAAAGGCTCAAGAGAAGCTATCGAAGTTCACACCGAAGATTGGGTACCCGGTTAAGTGGCACGATTACTCGAGCATCGTTATCTCGCGAGAAGATCTATTGCAAAACATTCAAAATGTTTCCGCGTGGGAGTTTGATTTTCAGGTGAAGAAGATCGGATCACCAATCGATCGCGAGGAGTGGCACATGACGCCGCAGACCGTGAACGCTTATTACAATCCTGGTCTCAACGAAATTGTCTTCCCCGCAGCAATTTTGCAGCCTCCGTTTTTCTCCGAAGAGACCGATGACGCCATGAACTTCGGCGGCATTGGAGCAGTAATCGGTCACGAAATTGGTCACGGCTTTGATGACCAAGGTGCGAAGTACGACGGAGATGGCAAGTTGGTGTCCTGGTGGACCGAGGCAGACCTAAAAGCGTTCGAGCAGCGAACAAAATCTCTTATCGATCAATACAACGAGCTGAGTCCGATTCAGCTTGATGACAGCAACAAGGTAAACGGCGAGCTCACCATCGGTGAGAACATCGGTGACCTTGGAGGTCTCGGTATTGCCTGGAAGGCTTACCTGATCTCACTTGACGGCAAGGAGCCACCGACCATAGACGGAGTGACTGCTGCCGAGAGGTTCTTGTTCTCATGGGCTCAGTGCTGGCGCGGTATCAGCCGGGATGAAATTGCTATTCAGCGTCTGGCCACCGACCCACACTCCCCGGCCGAATTCAGGTGCAACCAGGTTGTGAAAAACTTGGACATCTTCCATGAGACATTCCAGACCACTGAAACAGACCCAATGTGGCTTGCACCAGAAGACCGCGTGGTTATCTGGTGAAGCTCTGGTTTCGAATCCTTTTCATCAAGCTGACTTGGCGTCGCAGAGCAAAGGTGACCATCGACCAAGTTTCATCGGTGACCCTCCGCGTGATGCCAAGCGACTTAGACGTCTACAACCACATGAACAACGGCGTATTTTTGACGCTTATGGACCTTGGTCGATACGACCAGGGCCTAAGAACAGGTATCTGGCAAATTTGGAACAAAAAAGGCTGGTACCCGATAGTTGTCAACTCAACGATCAGTTATCGCAAGTCCCTTGAGCCCTGGCAGAAGTTCGATCTAGAAACCAAGGTGGTCGGCTGGGACGACATCGCCGTTTACATAGAGCAGCGATTTGTCCGAAATGGTGAGATCTATGCCAAGGCGATTATGCGTGGAAGGTTCCTGAAGCGTGCTTGGGGAACCCTAACCCCGCAGGAAGTCATGGATGGCTCCGGCGGCTGGCCCGGAGAACGACCCGAGTTACCAAAGTGGATTACCAGATGGGCAAAAGACACCGCTTTACCAAAAGGAAAAGAACCAGCCCCCAGCACTTGGGACTAGTTGGCTCCCGGCCACCTGCAAGAAGCAACAGCTTCCTCGATGCTTCCCTTTAGTAGGTCGTGGGTCTCAGGATGTTTTTCCATGTATCTGACCACGTAGGAGCAGACCGGAACAACTTTTTTGTCTCCGCCGTCTCTAATTTCCTGAAGTGATTCGCGAACCAGAATCGCCGCTAGGTTTTTGCCTTGATGCTCGAGGTTCACCTCGGTGTGGACCAGGTGAATTTCGTCGTCATTGATTACGTAGTCCATCAGCCCGACGCGAGAAGAATCCAAGAAAATTTCAAAGCGGTGGTTATCGCTATCGTGCACTACCTGTGTGCTCATGATGTTAATCTTTCTTCTTATGGCTACTAACGAGGTTATCAACGGGGAGAACCTCGCCGCACTTAAATCTATGCACGACGAGTCTTTTCAGCTTATTTACATCGACCCGCCCTTCAACACGGGGCGCCCTCAGGTAAGAACAAACCGGAGCTCTGTTTCGAGTGAGACGGGGAACCTAGGGTTTCAGGGCAAGAGATACGAGCAGGTAGTCAAATCGGTTTTGTCTTACGATGATGACTTCGCCGATTATTGGGCCTTTTTAGAACCTCGACTCATCGAGGCTTATCGGCTACTGAATGAAACCGGGACGATCTATCTGCATCTCGATTATCGAGAGGCCCACTACGCAAAAGTTTTGATGGATGCACTGTTTGGCAGAGAGTGTTTTCTAAATGAAATAATCTGGGCCTACGACTACGGCGGAAAGTCAAAAAGTCGCTGGCCAGCGAAACACGACACCATCTTGGTTTACGTGAAAAACCCCGCTAAGTACTTTTTTGATAGCGCTACCGTCGACCGTGAGCCATACATGGCACCCGGTCTAGTAACTCCGGAGAAGGTTGCTCGCGGCAAGCTCCCCACCGATGTCTGGTGGCACACAATCGTTTCGCCCACTGGAAAAGAGAAAACCGGCTACCCAACCCAAAAGCCACTCGGCATTCTTAGAAGAATAATTAGTGCCAGCTCAAGACCGGGTGATCGGGTGCTTGATTTTTTTGCGGGCTCCGGAACTACCGCTCAAGCGGCCTTTGAGTTACAAAGAAAATTTGTTGTTGTGGATCAAAACCCAGAGTCCATTGAAGTAATTACAAATCGGCTCAACGCTCTTGGCGTTGAGTACGTGCTTCAAGTGAAATAACCCAGACGACCACCAGAGCAACAACAATAAATAGGCTCGCGGCCGCCATCGCCATTCCTAAGTTTTCTGGCCCCGGCCTTGAAGTCAACCTGAACATCACAAGTGGCAATGTCGCTTGTGAGCCGTAGGCAAGAAAGCTCGCTGCCCCAAATTCTCCGAGCGAGCCCAACGCGACAAAGGCTGCAGCAACACTTAGTGGCCTGCGAACAAGCGGGCCCTCGACTTGAGAGAACATCTGCCAACCAAAAGCTCCGTCAAGAATCGCTGCATCTTTTATATCCGTGGAAACCGACTGCCTAGCTGGCCTCAGCACTTGGTAACTAAGTGGGATTAGGAACAAGCTTTGAACAATCGGGACTAAAAGCCAAGTGCCACTTAGTACCGAGGGTAGGTAACCGCTCAGAACCAAAAACACCAAACCAAAGACGACCGGTGAAATACCGATTGGCAGCAAAACCAAGTAGCTGGTGCGTTTCCTGCCGGCGGCAAACCAAGCCACCGGCAGTGCAATCAGTCCCGCAACTATCAAGTTTCGAATACTGTTAAGTGCAGCCTCGGCAACTGAAATATTCAATATCTGTCTACTGCCTCGACCGGCAAGGTTTGCAAAATTCTCAACTAGACCTGGTCCATAAGTTACAGCTCTCACGAAAACCCCTGCAAACACAATCACTATTGCGGCTAACAATAGAGTCGCCAACACACCGCCCAGTTTGGATCCGCTCGAGGCTGTTTCTTGCTCACCGAATAACGGAGCCGGCTCGGCACCGATTGATCTTGCTAGATAGAAGAAGCAAAGAGTCAGTGCTGTTTGTAATAGCGCAAGAGTGAGTGCAAAGTTCAGGTCTAGGTCCCTGAGCGCCGCCGTTGCTATTTCGGTTTCCAGGGTGTCGACTTTGCCTGCGCCCAGCGTCAGCACAAGCCCGTAGCTAGTTGCGCTGTAGAGGGCGACCAACAAACCCGCGGATAGCATCCCGGCAAGTTGCTGCGGAAGTTCGATTGCAAAGCGCTTTCTAAGTCCACTCGCCCCATCAAGCGACGCTGCCTCGAGTTGGTCGGCGGGTACTTGATTCGCCGAAACAACCCTTGCCATGAATCCCGCATTCATCAAAACATGAGCCAAAATTATCCAAAGTATTCCAGTAATGGAATTGAAGGTATTGGGCTGGAGGGGCAGCAGGGTGATTCCAATTAGAAACGGTGGCAGCAAGAAGGGCACTAGCAAAAATGCTGAGACCAGTTGCCTTGTTTTGCGACCCGTTCCAGCCAGCCAGTTTCCGATCGGATAGCCAAGGATTGTTGCAACCACCGCACTGAATAGTGCAATCAATGCGGTGGTTGCAAACAGCTCCAAGTTAGTTGTCAAATACGTCCGACCAATCGGTCAACCACTGGTCACGATTTGCGTTTATATCTAAGCCTTCACCCAGCAAGCTATCTGCGGGCTGTGCAAACTTTGCCCAGGCCTCTGGAACCTCGATGGCTTCGTTGATTGGGTAGACATACATGTTTTCAGGAACTGAAGCTTGGAAACTGTCACCTAGCAAGAACTCAACGATTGCTCGGGCTCCAGGGGTGTTGTCGGCATTTTCTAAGACTCCCGCATACTCAATCTGCCTAAAGCATTCGGTTCTAAGTGCAGCCGACCCGGGGGTCCCGTCTTCCTTCACTTCGGCCGAGGGTGATGACGCGTAGCTCAGGACAATCGGTCGGTCGCCGCCGTAGCGAGTGAAGTCAACGAAGTACGCGTCTTCCCAGCTGGCGGCTACCTTGAGATCGTTGTCTCTTAGTGAGCGCCAGTAGGCAAAGACCTCAGCGCTGGTGTCAAATCCGGCGTGTGTGGTCGCCAGAAATGCTAGCCCTGGGGAAGAGAAGTTTGGGTTGGTCACAACGACAAGACTCTTGTATTGCTCTTGGCCTAGTTCACGCCAAGAAGTCGGAGGGGCAACTGAGCTCTGGCTAAACCAGTCAAGGTCATAGTTGAAGCAAACATCCGAGTAGTCGATTGCTTGCATTTCACCGTCAACAATGTTGTTGTCGGTAGCCACTCCAGCGAAGGTGTTATCAATGCCAAAGAACGCGTCTGCAACAGGCGCGTTGGTAGTCAGCACTAGTTGGTTTGTTAGTGACCCGGTGTCGCCGAGCCTGATTATCTCTAGTTCGTATCCGGTTTCGCTTTCGAACTCGGCCACAAGTTCATCACTTATGACAAAAGAGTCGTGGGCTGCTAGGCGAACCAGTGTTATGTCTTGAGCGCTGCAACCGGTTAGGGCCAAAGCGCCGATTGCCAATATTGCTAGTTTCTTCATTTTCGTGCCTTTTAGTTATAAGTAGGCACGGGTTAGAGGTCTCTACCTACGCTGGCATTACCCAGATCAGGTTTGACGGTCGAAGACTCTATTTCTAGTCTTCCTCTCAGTCCGGTTTACCGAACTCCCGTGTGTTGCAAGAAAAGCCTAACCGATAAAACTAATTCGCGGAGTTCGCGGCTTCAGCAACTTCTTGCGAAGCGCTCTTTTCCCGAAGTGGGACCTCCTTGATAAACCAACTAATTACAAAGGCTGCCCCAACAAAGAAAATCGCAACAAGGAACACGGTGAGAGACGACTCAACAAAGCCGATTCTGAAGGGCAACGTCAGCCTGTCATCTGCGCCGATCAAGAACGACGAATCAAGTGTTATCTGACTTGCACCAGACGGTCCGCTTTGAAGAATGTCAATAATCGCGTTGTTGTCCGGATTCGCTAGTACTTGGGGGTCACCAACAGCACTGGCAATTCCCTCACGAACGTCTGTGCGCTCGAAGGCAGTGGTTATCTTGTCCCCAACCTGACCAAACAGAATCGACATGAACACCGCGACACCAAAGGTGCCACCCATCTGCCTAAAGAAGGTTGCGGAACTAGTAGCCACGCCAATGTCTCTCGCGGCAACCGAGTTCTGGCTTGCAACCATTGTGGTCTGCATTAGCTGTCCTAAGCCGAGGCCGATCATGACCATTCCGATTGAGATGACCCAAATTGGGGTCGAAGCATCCATCATCAAAAGCATGAATAGGTATCCCAAGAACAACACTCCGGTTCCGGTGTTAAAGAAGATCCGGTATTTGCCGGTTTTAGATGTAATTCGTCCAGAGCTAATAGTTGCGGTCATCATTCCGGCGACCATGGGCAGCATCAAAAAGCCAGCTTCGGTTGGGCTGGCACCGTAGACAACCTGGATAATCAAGGGCAGCACAATCATTCCGCCAAACATCCCAACACCAATAATGAAGCCAAGAATCTGGGTTCTTGCGAAAGTCGGCTCTTTGAACAGAGCAAGAGGAATTAGCGCCGCAGATCCCATCTTCTTTTCAATCATTATGAAGCTGACAATCCCAAGCACTCCGGTGACATACATTGCGATAGCCATTGGGCTGGACCAGCCCCACTCGCGACCCTGCTCCGCAATCAGTAAAAATGGAACAACGGCCAGCACGATTGTTACCGCCCCCCCACCAATCAATCTTTTGGGGTCTTGGGTTATGTGGGATGTGCAAAAACGTAACCACCATAAATAGGGAAACGGCGCCGATTGGGATGTTCATCAGGAAAATCCAGCGCCAGCCGTCAATAAACAGAATCTCGCCGGCTCCTGCAAGGGCTCCGCCGACCACCGGGCCCAGTACGGACGAAGTGCCAAATACCGCCAGGAACATGCCCTGGTATTTCGCTCTTTCCTTTGGAGGGACAATGTCGGCAACAATTGTTAGGGCCAGTGAGAACAATCCTCCGGCACCCATGCCCTGCAGTGCTCGGAAGCCGGCAAGCTCAGCCATTGAGGTTGCAAAACCAGCTGTCACTGAGCCGACTATGAAAATAACGATCGCAATCATGAACAATGGTCTGCGCCCAAATATGTCACCGAGTTTGCCGTAGATAGGGGTGGTGACAGTTGAAGTTATCAAGTAAGCGGTGGTAGCCCACGCCTGTAGCGAGAGACCCGAAAGGTCATCCGCGATTGTGCGCATGGCAGCTCCAACCACAGATTGGTCTAGGGCTGCCAAAAACATTCCGGACATAAGCCCGATGAGAACTATCCAGATTTGCCTTGGAGTCATGGTGCCGGATTGAGCTGCCTTTTTTGCGGCATCCCGAGAGGTGTTCGTGGCCAATTAGTCTCCTGGATTTAGGGTTTAGAGATGTCCAATTCTACGCCCCTGAAACGGAGTCCCATATTTATTTTTGGGCCTCCGGTTCTTTTATTAATTTTGGGAGTTGGCTTGCTGGTTCAGTCCGGAACTTCTGCGTGCCCCAAGCTCGAGATGGTCAACGAGCAAATCACAGCAAATGCCGTTCAGGGCCTTGTGCCCCCGACTCCCGAGCTAACCGATTACCTCTATCCGCGACTCACGATTGATTCAGCTAACCAGCCCTACGTAGTTGTGAACAAGCTGCGGAGACTAGACCCCATCGACTTCGCACCTTCGAGTCTGGTCATCATGCCCTCGAGTGACTTCTTGGACAACTCCAGAAAGTTAGTGTTGGCGCCTTCGGCTGCCAGCGCGCTGGTTCTAATGGCTGAGCAAATGTCCGCCGAGGGCTTCGGTCAGCTGTTTGTGAACTCCGCCTATCGCACTTATGACTATCAAGTGGAACTCTTTGAATCAAAGACTCGTCAGTACGGTTTGGCAGGAGCTCTTGTGAGAAGCGCAAAGGCCGGTCACTCAGAGCACCAAACCGGCTTGGCCGTTGATGTTTCTGTGCCGGCTCAGGGCTGCGCAATTATGACGTGCTTTGGAGAAACTGCTGGAGGTAAGTGGGTAGCCGCCAACTCCTGGCGATTTGGGTTCATTGTTCGCTACGAGGAAGAGACAACAGCTATTACTGGCTACAGCTATGAACCGTGGCACTTGCGCTTTGTCGGCGAAGCATTAGCGGCTGAGTATTCCGAAAAGGGAATACATACTCTCGAAGAGTTCTGGTCTTTGCCAGCTGCCGAATTCTACCCTGAGGAAGTTGTTGAATCCAAGATCGATTGATGCTCAATCAATCTGGGGGTTACGCCTTGCTAGGAACACCAAGTAGGCAGCTGAAAAACCAAAACCTATTAGCGCGTAGAGAATTACGAACCAAGTAACGCCGGTAGGAATCAGTAGCGTCATGACGCCTAATCCAAAAGCACCAACCATCATGACCCTGGCAGCCCATAAGACACCATTAGTGCTTCCTGCCTGAGCGATCACAAACATCAAACCCCCGAGGGTGAGTATTGTCACACCAGATAGCTGCATCGACCAATCGAGGTTCAAAGAACCGGGCATTCCAAGAAGATCGGTGAATACACGGGGTGCGATGAACAGCACCAGCGAACTAATTGCAAAGACTAAGGCGCCTAATCGCAGCACGCCCCGCAGTCTTTGAACATCTCCTCTTTTATGCATAAACGCATCGTATTGCTATCCGAGGTTTCTCGCCTGCCCTAATCTTGAAGCATGTCTAAAGACAACAAGATTGCATACCTGGGACCAGCCGGAACATTCACTGAGATGGCGGCAAAGATGCTGCCTGGGGCAGCTAGTGCCGAACTGGTTCCGATGGCAAGTGTTACCGAGGCGATCGACGCTGTTCTGTCTGGATTAGCGGATCGAGCAGTGGCGCCAATTGAGAACTCACTAGAGGGCGGCGTCAGTGCCACCAGCGATGCGCTTGCAACAATTGCGGGTGCCCAGATCTACGGTGAATATCTGGTGCCTGTGAAATTTGACCTTATGGTTAGGCCGGGAACCGTAATTGCAGACATTCAAGAGATACTTACCCACCCGGTTGCCTACGCCCAGTCCAGGAAGTGGCTGAGTAAAAACCTCGAGTCTCACACCCACATACCGGCAGCATCAACTGCAGCTGCCGCTAGGTCGCTGTCCAGCGGCTCGACTGCTCACGCCGTAATTGCGGCAAGCGCTGCTGCCGAAATTTACGGCCTCGAGATAATCGCGAGCGACATCGGCGAGAACCAAGATGCTCAGACCAGGTTCTACGAAATAGGTAAAGCTGGAACACCACCTGCGAAGACCGGCCAGGACAAAACCAGCGTGGTGGTTGAGCTACCGGATGATCGTCCTGGTGGGCTACTAGAAATGCTTGAGCAGTTCGCGGCCAGGGGCATCAACCTTTCAAGAATTGAGTCCAGGCCAGTTGGCGACCGCTTCGGCAGGTATCGCTTCAACATCGATGTTGAAGGCCACTTGGATGACGAGGCTATTGGCGAGGCTTTGATGGGTCTTCATAGGTTCAGCCCCAAGGTGGTGTTTCTGGGTTCTTATCCCAGAGCGGACCACTCTGACTCTGTTCACCTTGGTAATAACGCAAACCCTGACTATCAGTCGGCCCAAACCTGGCTTCAAAAGCTTCGGGATACCCGCTAATCCCAAGCAACGCCTAGCGAGCAGGTAGGCTTGAGCCCGTGATTGAGATCAATTTACTTCGGGAAAATCCTCAGGCAATTAGGGACTCTCAGGCTGCTCGCGGCGCGGACGAGGCGCTAGTTGATTTAGCTGTGAAGCTTGCGGAACAGAAAAAGATTGCGCTGCAGCAGTTCGAAGCCATGCGGGCAAAGCAGAATGCCCACGGCAAGCTGGTTGCTCAGGCCCCCAAGGAAGAAAAGGCAGAGCTTGTGGCTCAGGCCCAAGAAATGTCTAGCGATGTAAAAAGACTTGAGGCTGAGGCAAACCTCGCTGACCAAGAGCTGATGGCAGTTCTTCACAGAATCGAGAATGTCGTTCTTGAAGGAGTGCCAGCCGGATCCGAAGAAAACTTTGTGGTTCTCAAAGAGGTTGGCAATAAGCCTGAGTTTTCTTTTGAACCTAAGGACCACGTTTTTCTGGGTGAATCATTAGATGTCATAGACATCGAGCGCGGCGCCAAGGTTTCTGGCTCTAGGTTCTATTTTTTGAAAGGCCTTGGAGCAAGGCTAGAACTTGCTCTCATGCAGCTCGCGCTTGATCAAGCCAGTGAAGCTGGCTTCACCGCTTTAATAACTCCGACTCTGGTAAAGCCCGAGATCATGCAGGGTACTGGCTTTTTAGGAGAGCATTCCGCCGAGGTTTATTACCTTCCCGCCGATGATTTGTATCTAACCGGCACGAGCGAGGTTGCCCTCGCCGGTTATCACAGCGGAGAAATACTTGATGATCTAACAACCCCAATGCGCTATGCCGGCTGGTCGACTTGCTATCGCCGGGAAGCCGGAAGTCACGGAAAGGACACCCGGGGCATTCTTCGGGTTCACCAGTTCAACAAGCTTGAAATGTTCTCTTATTGCCGACCTGAGGACGCTGAAGCCGAGCATGCCAAGTTACTTGAGTGGCAAGAGCAGATGCTTCAGAAATGTGAGTTGCCCTATCGGATCATCGACGTGGCAGCCGGAGATCTCGGTTCAAGTGCAGCAAGGAAGTACGACATCGAGGCATGGGTTCCAACCCAGGGTGGTTACCGCGAGTTGACTTCAACCTCAAACTGCACGACTTATCAGGCCAGAAGGCTAAACACTCGTTACCGCGATCAAGATGGCAAACCAGCTGTCGCAGCTACCCTAAACGGCACCCTCGCAACTACCAGATGGCTGGTTGCAATTTTGGAGAACCACCAGCAGGCGGATGGATCAGTTTTGATACCAGCCGCGCTTCGTGGATACCTCGGTGGCGTCGACAAGATTGGGCCGAAGAACTAGATGGTTGAAGATAACAAATGGTTGGTCGGCATCGATATAGACGGCACCCTGGTTCACGATGACGGCTTCCTCTCAGAAAATGTGCTTGCTCAGATAAACCGAGTTCGTGATTTGGGGCACCATGTCTTTGTTGCAACCGGCAGGGCTGCATCAAACGCCTACCCGGTTATCAGGCAGCTTGGTATAGACACCGGGCACGCGGTTTGTTCTAACGGTGCAGTGACCATAAAGATTGATGGCGCTCACCCCAAGGGCTTTTCAATCCACGATATAAAGACCTTTGACCCGGCTGAGGTGCTTGCAAGGCTTATTGAAACTGTTCCTAATGCGCACTTCGCTGTTGAGGACCTGGGCGGGGGCTATCGGTTTAATAAACCCTTCCCAAGCTATGCGCTTGGGGACCAGAACGTTGAAACACCCCTAGAAGAACTCCTTCACCACCCAGTGAGCCGAGTCGTTGTATTGTCACCGGACCACGATGTTGATCAGTTTCTGAAGATCATGGATGAGGTTGGTTTGCAGTCCGTTAGCTACGCCATTGGATATACCGCCTGGCTAGACATTGCCCCAAAGGGCATTGACAAGGGTCACGCCCTAAACCAACTAAGAGATCACTACAACCACACCTCTAATCGTGTTGTCGTAATTGGTGATGGCAGGAACGACATTGAAATGTTCCAGTGGGCTCAGAGTCTCGGCGGCCATGCTTTTGCCATGGGCCAGGCGCCGGAAGAAGTAAAACTTGCTGCAAGTGCAGTCACAGCTTCCGTTACTGAAGACGGTGTCGCTCAAGTGTTCATGTCACTCGAGGGACTTGAGTTTATTCAATAACCGCTAAACTCTTCCGCGGAGGCCTGTCCGAGCGGCCGATGGAGCTGGTCTTGAAAACCAGTGGGCAGAAATGTCTCGTGGGTTCGAATCCCACGGCCTCCGCCAGAAAGATATAAACCAGTCTCAACAAAAGTTGAGGCTGGTTTTTCTTATTTCCGTAGGAGACCTCTAGTGCTCAGCACGCAATTGTAAAAAATGTAAAGACTACTGCTACCTGCCGCATAGCATTCGTTATTCAAATGTAATCGCTTTCAGTTTTCAAGTCTGCCCTGCGTCTCTATGATTTAGATATCCTCCTGATGGGGGCTTTGGGCTTTTACACCCGAATCAATTTCGAAAGGACAAAAATGTCGACAATACGTTCTCGTTTTGTTGCGATTGGCGCAACGGCGATTGCGGCTTCTTTGGTTCTTGCTGGATGTGCAGCGAGCGACGAAGAGACCACCACAGCAGGAGGCACCACCGACACCGGCGATGCAACCGTAGCCGGCTGTGAAGCATATGCAGCTTATGCAGGCAACGAAGGTGCTGAAGTAGAGATCTACACCACCATCATTGACCCAGAAGCATCACTATTCATCGAGTCATTCGTTGAGTTTGAAGAGTGCACAGGCATCACCATTAACTGGAACGGTACTCAAGAGTTTGAGGCTCAGATTGCTGTTCGCGTTGAGGGTGGAACTGCACCTGACCTAGCGATCTTCCCTCAGCCAGGCCTACTGGCTTCATTCTCTGACAGCTTGGTTCCTGCGGATGCAGACCTCACTGCTTCAGTTGATGCTAACTACTCACCTGACTGGAAGACCTATGGAACTGCTGACGGAACCTTCTTCGCAGCTCCTCTAGGTGCAAACGTAAAGTCATTCGTTTGGTACTCACCAAAGACCTTTGCTGACAACGGCTGGGACATCCCGAGCACTTGGGCAGAGCTTCTAACACTTTCTGACACCATCGCAGCCGAGGGCAACGTACAGCCTTGGTGTGTAGGTATCGAGTCTGGTGGAGCCACCGGTTGGGCAGCTACCGACTGGATGGAAGACCTAATGCTTAGATTCCAGGATGGCGAGACCTATGACGCTTGGGTTGACGGCTCACTTCCATTCAACGACCCTAAGGTTGCTGAAGTTCTAGCCGAAGCTGGCAAGATCATCAAGAACCCCGACTATGTAGGTAACGTGCAGGCAATTGCCACCACCTCATTCTCAGCGGGTGGAGCTGGAGTTGTTGACGGTTCATGCGCAATGCACCGCCAGGCATCATTCCTAGGTGGAATCTTGGTGGGCGACTACGGTGCCACCATCGTTACTCCTGAAGACACCGATGTTGAGGGTGGAATTACTACCTTCTACTTCCCAGGCGTATCAGCTGACAACAAGCCAGCCCTAGGTGGCGGCGAGTTCGTTGGTCGATTCACTGACTCTGCAGCTGCTGCTGCTGTTCAGCTTTACCTGACCACCCCTGAGTGGAACAACGCCAAGGCAGCTCTTGGTGGTTGGTTCTCCGCTAACAAGGGACTAGACACTGCAAACGTTGCTGACCCAGTAAACAAGGTTGCAGTTGAGATCCTTCAGAATGCAACCCTGTTCCGTTTCGACGGCTCTGACGTTATGCCAGCAGCTGTTGGTGCAGGTACCTTCTGGACCGAGATGACCGCATGGGTGGCTGAGGACAAGTCTGACAAGGCTGTTCTAGACGCTATCTACGCAAGCTGGCCTTACTAAGGCTAATTAGTTAGAAAACCGTGGGGCTCGGAGAAATTCGGGCCCCACGGTTTTTACTCTAGGATTTGAAAATGATGCAATTCGCGATCTTCGCGGCAAGAAAAACACCGTGGGACATCATCGGCGAGAACTTCACGCTGCTAGCAGCAGCGCTGCTTGCCTTCGCTTCGGTCGTGGTTGTTCTGTTCCTGGTTGCCGGCAGGGCTACCGTTAGGGCCCAAGAGTGGCTGAAGTATTTGGTTTTCTTGGTTCCCGCGCTGCTATTACTTCTAGTCGGTCTTATCTACCCGACAATTCGAACCATCATCTTTTCCTTTATGGACGCCAAGAGTGAAAACTTCGTTGGCCTTGATAACTATGTTTGGGCATTCACCATCCCAGAAATTCTGGTGGTGCTTCGTAACACTGCCGTGTGGGTCTTTTTGGTCCCGTTCTTTTCAACGGCGATCGGGCTTTCCATCGCCTATATGACAGATCACATGAAGCGACCAAACATCATCAAATCCTTAATCTTTATGCCCATGGCTATCTCCTTTGTTGGAGCCGGTGTCATTTGGCGTTTCATGTATTACTTCGAACCAAATGAGAATCGGGCCGACATTGGTCTTTTGAGCGCCATCGTTAAATCCTTTGGTGGCACGCCCCCCAACTGGTTGTTGGAATCTCCCGGAAACACCTACTTACTGATCGCGGTTATGGTTTGGATTCAGACTGGGTTTGCAATGGTGGTGCTATCGGCTGCAATGAAGAACGTGCCTGATGAAATCGTTGAAGCCGCCATGTTAGATGGTGCGACTCCGATCAAACGCTTATTTCGGGTCACAATTCCCATGATCCGAGCAACGTTGGTTGTTGTTTTGACAACGATCATCATTGGAACTTTGAAGGTTTTCGACATCGTTAGAACGATGACAGGTGGAAACTTCCAGACCAACGTGATTGCAAACGAGATGTATTCACAGGCCTTTAGGCAGATGAACTACGGAACTGGCTCGGCATTGGCAATCATTCTGTTCGTCGCCATGATTCCGGTGATCATTTACAACATCAGACAACTTCGCCTAGAAAGGACCGAGCGCTAATGACTGCATCTGCTGCGTCCGTGCGCGCTAAGGGTCGTGCGAAGAACATTTTTAGCTCCCCGATTGCATCAGCGGCGGCCTGGATTATCGCTGTTGTTTGGACTGTCCCAACCTTCGGTCTCTTGGTCTCATCTATTAGGCCAGAAAAAGACATCAACTCTTCTGGTTGGTGGACCTTCTTTTCTGACCCGAATATTTCCTTCGAGAACTACCGAAAGGTGTTGTTTGAGGGAACCACCACAAACCCTCCACTGTTCCAGTTCTTCTTCAACTCATTAGCTGTTACTTTGCCAGCGGTTATCTTCCCGATCACCCTGGCGGTCTTTGCTGCCTATGCGCTTGCTTGGTTTAATTTCAGGGGCCGCGACGCTTTGTTCTTCGGAATCTTTGCTCTGCAGGTTGTGCCATTGCAGCTGACTCTGGTGCCGCTGCTTCAGTTGTTCGCCAAGGGCCTTCAAATAGGTGATGTCACGATCATTCCCGACCTTGGAATTACTGGAACCTACATTCCCATCTGGATCGCTCACACTATCTTTGCGCTGCCGCTAGCAATCTTCTTGCTGCATAACTTCATCAGTCAGATTCCTAAAGAGTTGATAGAAGCTGCTCGTGTCGACGGTGCTGGGCCATTTACTTTGTTCTCGAAGATCGTGCTGCCGCTCTCGGTGCCGGCAATTGCTTCATTCTTAATCTTCCAGTTCCTCTGGGTTTGGAACGACTTGTTGGTTGGCCTCACCTTTGGAGCCGGTTCTAAAGAGGTTGCACCAATGACCGTGCGCATTGCTGAAATGGTTGGAACCCGCGGCTCTGGCTGGGAAGTTCTGACAGCAGGCGCTTTTATTTCAATGGCCGTGCCACTGATCGTGTTCTTCGCTCTCCAGCGCTATTTCGTAAGAGGACTGCTTGCAGGTTCGGTAAAGGGCTAGCGGTTTTTAGCTAGATACTGAATCAACTTGGCGCTGTCTTTGGCAATCCGCTCTTGGTTCAAAGGGTCTACGTAGTAGATGCCAAAACGCCTTTCTAGACCCTCTGCCCACTCGATGTTGTCCATCATTGACCAGGCGAAGTAGCCCCTAAGGTCAACTCCTTGGTCCCTGGCATCAAGCGCTGCCGCGATGTGGCTTAGGTAGTAGTCGACGCGGCCCTGATCGTGAATTTCGCCGTTAACAAGCTTGTCATCGAAGGCGCCACCGTTCTCAGTAATAAACAGCGGCACGTTGGGCAATCTTGTTGATGTCTCAAGCAGGGTGCTGGTCATCGCAGGAGCATAAATCTCCCAGCCCATTTTCGTTCGGGGATCCCGCGAAGCCATCTTCACTCCAGATGGTGTGCCTGGGTAAAGAGAAAAGTCCTGACCCTGGGCGTTTGGCTCCGCCCCCTTTACCTCGCCAGTCACCCTGATGGGCGTGTAGTAATTGATTCCAAGCCAATCAACTGGCTGAGCAATATTTGCTAGTTGATCTGGGTCAACAAATGACCAGTCGGTTATGTCTCGAGTTCTTGCTATTAGCTCGGCAGAAACTCCCCTGCCCGCAAGGAGGTCTAGCCAGAATTCATTCTGCAGGCTATCGATGTGGTCGCGTGCCGCCTTGGCGCCCTCATCCTCGGCAATCACAGTGGTTAGGTTCAGAACGAGTCCGGGGGATTTCACCTTGTGGTCTCGAAGCACGCTCATACCGGCACCGTGGGCGGCCATTAGGCGATAAGCAGATTCGAGCCCTGCGGCAGGAACGCCAAGACCTGGAGCATGCATCTTTGTGGCATATCCCAGGAACGCGCTGACCCAAGGTTCGTTGAAGGTTGCCCAACGATCAACCCGATCGCCATAGTTCTTTGCTAGTAAATCCACATATTCCGCAAAGTAGATGTGGATGTCCTTGTTTAGCCAGCCGCCTTTAGCCTCAAGCTCACTCGGGAGGTCCCAATGGTAGGCGGTTAGCACCGGTTTGATGTTTCGCTCCAGTAGGCCATCAATCAATCGGTTGTAGAAGTCGATGCCACTAGAACTTGGAGCCTCGTGGCCAGGCACTACCCTCGGCCAGGAGACCGAGAAGCGATAGGCGTCAACGCCTAAATCACCAAGGATGTCTAGGTCCTCCTCAAGCCTGTTCACGTGATCGCAGGCAGGATCCGCCTTGGTTCCGTCTTTGATGTTGCCAGGGATATCTGCAAAATCATCCCAGATCGACCGCCCTCTGCCTTGGCTGTCACCCTCTATTTGCCAAGACGCGGTTGCGACCCCAAGTGTGAATTCGCTTGGAATTCTTTCCAATAGTTGAGTAGCACGGGTATCCTCAGACATGTAAACAACACTAGTTGGAAAAGACCTAAGTGACTGATTCCGAATACGAGTTCCTAGAAGACTCAACACCTAAACGCCGCGGCTGGCTAAAGGCAATTGTCTGGGTCTTGATTGCCCTGATCTCGGGGACAGTGGCAACTGTGGCTGGCGGCTATTTCTACATAACCGGTCAACTAAGTGCTTCGGGCATTGAGGTTTATTCGACAGACGGCAGCAGCTTCGATCTTCCAAGCCCAGCCGACATAAACGGTCCCATCAATGTGCTTGTGATCGGCTCTGATACCAGGGTCGATCAGGGCTCAACTTCCTACGGACCAGTCGGATCGGCGCTCGCGGACGTCATAATTTTGGTCCACATTTCCCAAGACCGCAAAAACGCTGTTGCCATGAGCATCCCGAGAGACCTGATGGTCTCGGTCCCAGAGTGCCCAGATCCAAAAGGTGGAGAAGCTTTCCCGGCCAAGGACTTTACTCAGATAAATGCAACCATGACCAAAGGGGGCCCTGCCTGCACACTTCTTGCTGTGCAGGAGCTAACCGGGGTTGCGATTCCGTATTTGGCAATGATTGATTTCAAGGGTGTAATTGCAATGAGCCAAGCAATCGGTGGGGTCGATGTTTGCGTCGCGAACACCATCGATGACAAATATACGAATCTCTATCTAGAGGCAGGCGATCACACTCTTATTGGTGATGAGGCCCTAGCATTCCTTCGAACCCGTCACGGTGTTGGTGATGGTTCTGATTTATCCCGGATTTCAAACCAGCAGGTGTTTCTGACCTCATTGATGAGAAAACTGAAAGACGAAGGCGCACTCGCTAATCCGTTTAAAATGTTCCAGCTTGGAACCGCAGCGCTTTCAAACATGACGCTTTCTAACAGCTTGACCGATCTTGGAGTTATATACGGGCTTGCCAAACAGGTCAACAACGTCGACCTAGACAAGATTACTTTTATCCAGCTTCCGGTCTATGACTTAGACGGCGAATATGCAGGCAGGGTGGCAGCGTCTCCCGAGCGCGCCCAAGAGCTATTTGACCTAATAAAGAGTGACCAGCCGCTCGTGTTAGCAGAGGCCAACCCAGGCACAGGTGCGGTGATTGCTGAAGACTCAGCAACTGCCACTCCCACTGCAACTCCATCTCCAAGCCAAACCCCAACATCGACCACTAACCCAGACGGAACCGGGCAGCCAGTTGATGGAACAGCATCTACTGATCTACCAGACTGGGTAAAGGGAACCAACGCCGCAACAACTAGTTGCTCTAATTAGCCTGACCTCAAGTTTGGGATAGTGACCAGTATCTTGTAGGCTTTGCTAGCAAATGGAGACGTCGCATAGCCCGGTCTAGTGCGCCCGCCTGCTAAGTGGGTAGGGGACCAAAATCCCCTCGAGGGTTCGAATCCCTCCGTCTCCGCTCTAAACCCACAACCCAGTTCGCTGGGTTGTGGGTTTTTACTTTTGGCATCGTGCTGGCGCCAAGTCAGGCCTTCAAGCTATTGGCGAAATTGGTAGTGATCTCAACCATTTTTTTAGCCGCAGGGGAAGATTTTTCTTGCATCCTCCTGGCCAAATAGATTCTAGAGAAGGCGTCCTTGTGGTCTATCTCTAAAAAACTCACATTGGGTAGCTGGATGGCAGTCAGGCTTTTCGGGACAATCGCCACTCCAGCGTTGCTTGAAACCAACCCTAGGATTGTTGCGAATTGGACAGCCTCCTCCACAATCTGAGGAGTAAAGCCTGCTGAATTACACAAACGGTAGATGTGATCGTGGAGGTAGGAAACCTTGGTTCTTGGAAACATGATGAAGCCCTCAGACTTCAGAACTTCTAGCGTCACGTGTTTTTGAGATGCCAGTGCGTGTGTTTTTGGAACTGCAAGAAGCAGCGGCTCAGTAAGCAGAAGGCTCATCTCTAGCCCTGGTGATTGGCTGATCTCTCGGAGAACACCGACGTCAATTTCCCCGGAGCGCAACCTGGGCAACTGCTCTTCGGATGTCAGCTCGACGAGGGAGAGCTTTATGCCCGGGGCACGCTGATGCAGTTCGGCTGTGAGTTCCGGCAAAATTCCTAGGGCTGCCGACGCCACAAATCCCAAGCGAACGGTCCCGGCTTCGCCATGGATGGCACTGCCCATCCGCTGGCTAAATAGTTCGTGGGCGAGCAGAAGCTCACGGGCGTGCTCCAAAAAGATTTCGCCAACCTCGGTGAGCGAGACGGTTCTGGTGGTTCGAGCTATCAGTTTTGCCCCAGAGGTCTGCTCAAGTTTTTTTATCATTTGGGACAGTCCAGATTGGGTGATCCCTAGGTTCTGCGCCGCCCGCCCGAAATGGGCTTGTTCGGCGACTTCGACAAATGCGGCCAGAGAATTGATGTTCATGCTATTTATCATAATCTCTTATGGATAACATTCCTATATTGCCGTAGTTATTAAGAATGCTGTGAGGTAACTTTGGCTAACCACACTGCAGTGAAGGGGCTTACTTGTCAGTAATCAGTTCGAACGAAGCACAAACTCCCATGAATCTAATTGGGGGTCAGTGGCTTGTAGGACGGGGTGACATGCTCGAAAGCATAAACCCGGCAAATCCGACTGAAGTTGTAGCGAGTTTTCCTCAGTGCAGTCCGGCAGATGTTGATGATGCGGTCTCAGCTGCAGTAACGGCTCAGCCCTCCTGGGAAGAACTTGGAATCATTAAGCGCGGTTCAATTCTTCGCGAAGTAGCGGATCTAATGACTGTGCGTCGCGAGGAACTTGCGGCATTGATGACTCAAGAGCAAGGCAAGACCTACCCAGAGGCCCTTGGAGAAATCGATGGCTCGGCAGAGACTATTCGCTATCACGCCTCCAGTTCAAGAAACCCAATTGGCAAGACCTACCCGTCTTCTTTTCCTGGCGAGCACATCGAACAAGTTCGAGAAGCAATCGGTGTTGTTGGGGTCATCACGCCTTGGAATTTTCCAACTCAAATTCCTGCCTGGAAGATTGCACCCGCATTGTTGTGGGGAAACTCCGTGGTCTGGAAGCCTGCCAGTGATATTCCAGCAATTAGCCACGCGTTTGCAAAGCTATTCCACGACGCCGGTGTGCCAGCGGGTGTTCTCAATTTGATTTTGGCTTCTGGGAGAGTGGCATCTGCAATGGTCCAGAGCCCGCACGTAAGGGCGCTGTCCTTCACCGGCTCAGTTCCAGTGGGACAAATAATTGCCGAGGCGGCTACCGCTCGCGGCGTCAAGGTTCAGCTTGAACTAGGCGGACACAACGCAGCGATTGTTATGCCAGATGTGGATTCGGTATTCGCGGCTAAGCAGCTAACCGTTGGAGCGATGTCGGGCTCCGGTCAGAAGTGCACTGCCACCAGAAGAATAATCACCGTCGGCGATGCGCATGAAAGTTTTGTGGCGGCTCTTAAGATCGAAGTTGAGGCACTAGTTGTTGGCCCGGGTGGTCAAGCAGGAGTCACAACCGGACCGGTAATCTCCGCTTCAGCAAAGAAGGAGATTGAAGCGGCTGTCTCAGATGCAGTTGCACAGGGCGGCAAAATTATCGCTCAGGCAAAGCTTCCAGCAGGACCAGGGTTCTACGTTGCGCCTACGGTGCTAGAGGGTGATATGACACTTCGGACTTGCAAGGAAGAAGTCTTCGGACCAATCACCACCGTTATGAACGTGGCTAGCCTCGAAGAGGCCATTGAGATGGCCAACGCCACCGAATTTGGATTGACCGCATCAATATTTTCTGCGAGCGATGCAGACATCCAACTTGCGACAACCGGTCTTATCGCGGGCTTGATAAAGATCAATGCTCCAAACACCGGGTCTGAACTGCACGTTCCTTTTGGTGGTTTGAAGGGCTCTACCTTCCCGGGCCCAAGAGAGCAGAACGCAGAGAGTGTTGCGGAATTTTTCACCATTACCAAGAGCGTCTACCGACGAATTGCTCCCAGGAGGCAGCTATGAGCATTACTCACTCCGCAAAAATCTCATCGTTGAAGTCCGTCGCTCGAGGGCCTGAATTTGCTATGGACCCGCACGAACTTGGAACAGCGAGACAAACCCGTCACAGCTTTTCTCGTGCTCTAGTCAGGCATGCCTCGCAAGAAGGTTGGAAAATCTCCAAGCGAGTCTGGGAAATAGATGGCCAAGGCAGAGGCCACGCAATTATTCGAGTTGAGCTTGGCGACCACGTCGCGGAGCTAGTTGTTTTCTCGCAGGTTATCGATGAGGAAATGCGAACCGACCGAGTAATTGCTCAGGACTGGGATGTCACCTCGGCCTTGGTCGAGGGCGAGATTAGTCCAGAGCGGCTTGAGATTCTTAGAAACCACGTCACCAAGCAAGAAGATGGTCGTGCCGATGACCTGACTTTGATTTGGGCCAGGGCCAACCGCAGCCAGCGCTTCTTCGATTACGTATCTGATCGACTCGCTAACGGTCTACAGCCCGAAGCCGATGCGGTTAGCGACGCGGCGTATATATTGCGGAGCACGGCTTTTTACGGAAATGGCAAATGGGGCCTGCGTGATTTCGAAGGAATTGGCGCCAGCAACCCGCTCGGTGTTCCCTATCGTGCCCAGATGCTTGCGGCCTGGTTGCTAAGAGAGTTCTCCGCTGATCTTGCGGAGCACTGCGCTAAAAGTAAGTCGGCAAGTGCCGTGCCACTGGCTCGAGCATGGCGGAGGTTCTTGGGTCTCGGAAATGCAACCGGACTGGGCATGGTTCCCTACGTAATTCGTCACCCTCAGGTTATGGATGCTTGGGTGGCCCTGCGCGAATTACCAATGGCACATGCTCACGGTCAAAACTGGAGCCCTGATTCCAAAGAGTGGTCCCGAGTCTGCAGCTTGCTCGAACGATCAAAGCTGTATTTCTCCCAGAAAAAATCTTTCACCACCGAACCATACCCATCGGGTCCAGTGCTGGCCGATTTGCTCACCGAAGTAGTTGATTGGGCAAGGCAGTATCAGGCAAGTGGTGAAATGAATGGCCTAAAGATTTCTCAACCGGCCAAGGTGTTGAGCGAGCTTTCCGCGGAGCGATCCACCGAGGTCCGCCAGATCGTTGATTCGGTCTTAGTTGAAATCGACTCCTCATTGGATGCGGACATTGAGTCACTCTTGCTGTGTGTCGACAGGACGCAGCTGAA
>CAYMAU010000011.1:0-11253 GCA_964388525.1 uncultured Aquiluna sp.
GGCATCTTTTGTGATTTCGTTGAAGACCATTCGGTGGACCGGGACCTTGGGTTTCAGCACTTCCAAAAGGTGCCATGCGATTGCTTCGCCCTCACGGTCCTCATCAGTTGCAAGGTAGAGCTCATCGGCGCCTTTTAGAGCCTTTTTTAGATCACTCACGGTCTTGGCTTTTCCGGGGGAAACAACATAGAAGGGTTCGAAGTCGTTCTCTACGTCGATTGAAAACTTGCCGAGCGAGCCCTTTTTCTTTTCCGCTGGAATTTCTTTGGCCTGGGCCAAATCTCGGATGTGACCAACAGATGCCAATACCTCGTAATCGTTTCCGAGGTATTTGGAAATCGTCTTCGCCTTTGCAGGCGACTCAACAATTACCAGTTTCTTCTTCAAGAAAGTACTCCTATTTAGTCAGTTGGCGAACCTGCTTCCGAAAATGCAAAAAGTTCTGCAAATCCTGACTGCTGAGTTAGCTCGACGCTCGCGTCGCTTCCGACAATACGACATGAATCTAGGAAACTACCGTTTGAAACCGCAATCAGTTCCGCATTTTCGCAAGGAATTCCAGAAATCAGCCCCCGAAGCGTGTCGGCAGCGGTTAGCGAACCAAGGTCCGCGACCACCTGCAACCTCGTGCGCTCAAGTGCCAATGACGTCGCTATTGAGACCGCCGACAACAGCAGCATGAGCGTGCCCATGAACGCCAGTGAGACCACTGCCGTGGATCCTGCATCTACTGACCAACCTGCATTACGCAGAGCTTGGTGCTCATTGGGATGAGTGACTGTTTGGAGATTTTTGCGCAAGTTAGAGCCCCTTCTACAGATTTCTCAATTTCGATTCCTTGTTCGGCCACAAGCTCAAGCCCAATGGCGAGCGACCTGGCTGCCTCGAACCCCTTTGCCTCAAGAGCTATTCGATCCGTTGCAAAAGTCACAGAGCCGAGCACCGTGGCAAATAGCATTATGAGGGCCGGTAACAGCAGCATGAACTCTGCTGTTACCGCCCCTTGATCACTAGCCAGACTGTCTATGACCAGGATTTTGCTAGCCAAGGCCAATTGCTCCCGCAATCAACTTGAATAGCAGCGACCTGACCTCCTCAGATTTCAACACCAGCAGCATGAGGCCCGCGAAGGCGACCCCGGCAAGTGTCGCAATGGCATATTCGGCGGTGATGGCACCGTCTTCGGATTTTAGTATTTGCATCTTTTTATCCTTTCTTATTGGGTGAAGCCGATGATTATCGGCGGCAGGGTGAGAAGCAAAAATGCCGGAAGGGTTGTCAGGGACAACGGGATAAGCAATCGAACCGAAAGCTTTCTCGCTTCTTCAATCCGGGTGGACAAGAGCTTTTGATTCAGTTGCTCGAGTTCGGAGTCAATAAGGAAGGAGAGCCTGGCTCCAGTGCGCTTTGAAATCTCAACCAGCTGACTTGCCCCACCGTCTGGGTAACCTTCAAGTCTCCTTCGAATTTTTTCCAACGGTTCCCCGGCGGACAGGCAAATACGCAAAACCATCAACGACAAGGTTGGGTCTGGTTTTGGGGCAAGAAAACTGTTGAGCATTCGGCCGGAAATTTTGTAGCCGGCGAACAGCAGTGCTCCTGCGAGCAATGCGGCCAAGGCTCCCACCGGGTGCAATATTCCACTGAAGGTTCCAAGCCCCATTATTTGCGCCAAAACGAAGCTGACCACCGGCAGCCAGATCAACAGTGTTCTAGTCGCCTGAGGAACTGCCTGTGCCTGGTCGATTTCTTGACTGGTTCGCTCCTCGTGGCGCATCTGCACTTCAAGTTGACTCAGGGTTGGCACCAATGGAGCACCCAGTTCGAACGCGAGAACTATAAAATCTCGAAACTTGTCCGGCAAATCCTTGGGGTCCGCCAGCTCAATTGCCTTTGGAAACGGAACCCCCGCTGACAGCAGCCCCGCCAACATTGCCGGACGCATTAGATTGCCACCCTTTGAACCATTAGTCCAGTAGGGGTCATGATCGGTTGACCAATCCCCGCAATGACTCTTTGGTTGCCCTTTTTCCCAAGCTGAACCACATAATCGATTGATTGCGCAACCAGCCTCGAGGTGAGATCAGAAGTGAGGTTCCCGAGTAACCCAAGGACCAATAGCCGCTCCGCGACACTTTCCAAATTGTTTGCATGCAGAGTTGTCAAGGTGCCCTCGTGACCGTTGTTAATTGCTTGCAATAACACTCTGAACTCTTTTGAGCGCACTTCGCCGACCACTATGCGATCTGGTCGCATACGAAGGGCATGAACTATTAGTTCATCCAGTTCGATTTGACCGACACCTTCTTGGTTCGCTTCCCGTTCGGTAAGAGCGATCGCAGGTGGCGCAAGAAACAGCTCAGGTGTTTGCTCGATACAGATCACTCGCTCAGTGACTTCACTCAAGAGCGACCGCAACAAGGTGGTCTTGCCAACACCGGTCGGGCCACTAAAAACTATGTTTTTTTTATTAGAAATTTCCCGCCTAAGCCAGTCGAGTTGTTGATTGGAGAACATTCCAGATGTCTGGAGTGACTCGAGGGTTTGGGGCTTACTGGGATGAACCCTAATGCTCAGCAGTGGCTTATCGGATAACCCGAATGGCAAGACGGCGTGAAACCGAGCCCCGCGATAAACAAAATCTGCAACTGGCTTTGCGATATCGATTCTTGATCCGGCATCCAGCGCGAGCTGGATGATGGCTGCAGATAGATCTTGGTCTGTACTAAATGGCGATTCAATATCCTGAAACCCAGACCCATAATCCGCCCGAGCATAACTGGCACCATCGATGACTAAATCGGAAACCCCAGGGGTCTCGATTACTTGCCAGATGCTTAGTTGATTTATCTCCACAAACCTATGTTTGTTCGTGGAGCGAAAGCTTCGTGTCTAAAAAACGAAGCTGGGGAAAATTAGGGTGGCAGCAGGTTTGGGGAAACCTGCTGCCGGCGATGCCGACATGGGGGATGTGGCATCGCGACTGAACTAGTCAGTAACTAAAGCTTATAGAAGATTCTGAAAATATGTCCCCCATCTAGGGGTAAAGGCAGAAAAGCTCATATTTTTTTCCCAAGCACCTTTGTTTCCGTTGGGGTCGACGTGACAAACGCAGAAAAGCGCTAGCGTGATAACCGAAACAGAAATGAAAAACGATAATAAGACAAGATACAAAACTAGAAACCACCTGGAGGACACAGTTGTCTGAACAGCACGAAACAGAAAACCTGCTGACCGAGGCCTATACGTTTGCGCCTTCCACTCAATTCGCTGAAGCCGCAATCGCCAAGCCCGGGATTTACACCCAGGCCAAGGAAGACCGGCTAGAGTTCTGGGCCGATAAGGCCAGGGAGCTGCACTGGCACAAGCCTTTTACTGAGACCCTGGATTTTACTAATGCACCGTTTGCAAAGTGGTTTGCCGACGGCGAACTAAATGTGAGCTACAACTGCCTTGACCGTCACGTTGAAGCCGGCTGGGGCAAGCGAGTGGCACTGTTTTTTGAGGGCGAACCGGGTGACACTCAGGTTTATACCTACTTAGATTTACTCAAGGCTGTAAAAAAAGCAGCGAACGTCCTAACAAGAATGGGCATTGAGCCAGGTGATCGAGTGGCTATCTATATGCCCATGATTCCCGAAGCGGTAATCGCTATGCAGGCAGTTGCAAGAATCGGCGCTGTGCACTCAGTTGTCTTCGGTGGCTTTAGCGCCGACTCACTCGCCTCCAGGATTCAAGATGCCGGAGCCAAGGTCGTAATCACTGCCGACGGTGGGTTTAGAAAGGGCAAAGCCAGCGCGCTGAAGCCGGCTGTTGATCAGGCACTCATGGATGGAAACTGCCCGAGCGTCGAACACGTGCTGGTGGTCAAGCGAACTGGCCAAGACGTCGACTGGGATTCAGCCCGCGATGTCTGGTGGGAAGAGCAAATGCAGAGCGTTGACAACGAGCATGTTGCTAAGGGGTTCAATGCCGAGCACCCGCTGTTTATTCTCTACACCTCGGGAACCACAGGAGCGCCCAAGGGCATACTGCACACAACCGGCGGCTATCTGACTCAATCAAGCTTCACTCACAAAAACGTCTTTGATTTGCAGGAGGGGCAGGATGTCTATTGGTGCACGGCCGATGTCGGCTGGATAACCGGGCACTCTTATGTTGTGTACGGTCCACTTGCCAACGGTGCAACGCAAGTGATTTACGAGGGCACACCAGATACCCCGGACTGGGGCCGCTGGTGGGACATTATTCAGAAGTACCACGTCAGCATCTTCTACACCGCACCTACTGCAATTAGAAGCTTTATGAAACTGGGCGACTCGGTAGTAGGCCACTACGACCTGAGCTCGATAAGAGTTCTTGGTTCGGTTGGTGAACCGATAAACCCAGCAGCTTGGCTCTGGTATCGAAAGGCAATCGGTTATGACCAGGCCCCGATTGTCGATACTTGGTGGCAAACCGAAACTGGAGCCATTATGGTTTCTCCGCTACCTGGCATTACAAAAACCAAGCCCGGCAGTGCCCAAGTTCCAATTCCAGGAATCGAGATCGAGGTAGTGAACGATGACGGCAAAAAACTCGGGCCCGGTCAATCTGGCTACCTAGCAATCACCGAGCCTTGGCCATCGATGCTGCGAGGCATTTGGGGAGACCCGGAACGATTTAAAGAAACTTATTGGTCCAGATTTCCAGGGGTCTATTTCGCCGGCGACGGCGCAAAGCTAGATGACGATGGTGATCTGTGGCTACTTGGCCGAGTGGACGATGTGATGAACATTTCTGGCCACCGCCTCAGCACGACAGAGATTGAGTCGGCGCTAGTATCTCACCCGTATGTGGCGGAAGCTGCCGTGGTAGGAGCTGCCGATGAAACCACCGGTCAGGCAATTGTCGCGTTTGTGATTCTGATGCAAGAAGAACTAGACAAACTGGGGAGCGAAGCCGACACCTCAAAGATTCTGCGTGACCACGTTGCAAGTCAGATAGGCCCGATTGCGAAGCCAAGGTCAATCTTCGTGGTGAGCGAACTGCCTAAAACTCGTTCTGGAAAGATCATGCGCAGGCTTCTAAAAGATGTTGCCGAGGATAAACCTATAGGCGATGTAACTACCCTTGCGGACACTTCGGTCATGGACACCATCGGCCGAAAGCTCAACTCCGGTGCCAACGACTAAATGATTAGGCAAGCAGTTCCCGCTGATTTAGAAGCGCTACTCGGGCTATTGGCTAGTTTCTCTGAAGAGGCAGGCACTAACTTCGGACGTGAGCACTTGCTGGCTGGCCTTGAGCCAATGCTCAATAAGCAGGATCTGGGACTTGTGTTCGTAGCCGAATTAGAGACCTTGTTGGTCGGTTACGCCGTCATCGGCTGGGGTTGGGGGATTGAGTCCGGGGGCAAAGAAGCACTGATCGATGAGGTTTTTGTCCTGAAGAACCACCGCAACCAAGGAATCGGCGCAAAAATGCTCACCGAGGTGATGGTTCAACTTGGAATGCACGACACCAAGGCTGTTTTTCTCGAGACTGAAGCGCAAAACCCTAATTCTAGAAAGCTTTACCAAAATCTTGGCTTTAAAACCGAAGACTCAGTTTGGATGCGCAAAGCCCTCTAGGAAAACTCCACAATCAGCTCGATTTCAACTGGGGCGTCAAGCGGTAGGACCGACACACCAACTGCACTTCTAGCGTGCTTTCCGGCATCGCCAAAGACCTGCTGCAAAAACTCAGAGGCGCCATTGATGACACTTGGCTGGGCTGTGAATTCTGGAACAGATGACACGAAACCAACGATCTTGACAACCTGCTTCACTCGATCCAAGTCACCAATAACAGACTTGACAGCGGCAAGGGCATTTAGCGCGCAGCGCTGAGCAATCTCGGCTCCGTACTCGACCGTTATTTCCGCACCAAGTTTGCCGGTGGCCATGAGCTTGCCCTCAATCACGGGTATTTGGCCGGCGGTAAAGACTAGGTTTCCGGAAATCATCGCCGGCAAATAAGAGCCGGCGGGAGTTGCCACCTCCGGAAGAGTAAAGCCCAGTTCACTAAGTCTTTGTTCGACCTTGCTCATTCGGCAACAGCTTTTTTGAAGAACGCTATGAGTCCGCCCTGAGGGCCAGTAGTGACCTGTACTAGTTCCCAACCCTGGTTACCCCAGGTGTTGAGAATTTGAGTTTCCTTGTGTATCAATAGCGGCGTTGTTATGTACTCCCACTTGATCATTTCACAGCTCCATTTCAGCCTATTGCGAGTATCCTAGAGCCTATGTCTGGCAGCTCTAAATCCTCCACGTTCGTGAGCCTTCTGAAATTCGGCCTACTCAGCGTTGTCGCCGGCCTATTGTCGGTGGCGCTGCTAGCGCCAGCGGTCGCGGTGGCCGGAGTGGTTACGACCACTTCGATTGGAATGTTTGAAGGAATACCTTCTTATATCAAGCCCGTGAACTCCTCGCAGTCCTCTGCGATTTACGCGCTTCGAGACGGAAAACCAGAGCAAATTGCGACCTTCTTTCACGAAAACCGCGTTGAGATCCCCTTCGAGAACATATCCGAAAATCTGGTTAACGCGGTTGTGGCAACTGAGGACCCAAGATTTTACGAGCACGGCGGAGTTGACATCATTTCTTTGATCCGTGCGACGCTTACAAACCTTGCCACTTTTGGCGACGGACCAGGCGCCTCAACCATCACCATGCAGTATGTCCGGCAGTCAATGGTTGAAGCTGCAAGCATTTCGAATGACTCTGGAGCGATTCAGGCTGCTACCGAAGTCAGCGTTGCGAGAAAACTTAGAGAAATTAGACTCGCAATCGCCCTGGAGCAAGAGGTTACTAAAAAAGAGATCCTGGCCGGGTATCTGAACTTAGTGTTTTTGGGGAACCAAATAAACGGTGTCGAGACTGCCTCCCAGTACTACTTTGGAATTTCAGCAAGCAAACTGAACGTCCCGCAAGCGGCGTACCTAGCCGGAATGCTGAAATCGCCGAATGATTACAAGCCCGATGAGGCGGCAAATCACGAGCGCGGCTTGAGCCGAAGAAACTACGTCATTCAGAACATGTCTAGTGAGGGCTACATAACTCAAGAGCAGGCCGACGCCTTCAAAGCGTCTCCAATCCAGACCAAAATTACCAAGACCAAGCAGGGCTGTGAAGAAAACCAAGTAACGGCTTTCTTCTGTGACTACACGGTCTGGACCATACGAAACTCTCCGGAATTTGGAGTTACCCCGGAGGACCGGGAGATGCTTCTTCGACGCGGTGGGCTGGAGATCTTCACCACGATCGACTTAGACATTCAGCAAGCAGCTTGGGATGCGGTTATGACTAACCTGCCTCCTGAAAACGAGTGGGGCTTTGGCACTGCTTCGGTATCAGTTGAGGTTGGCACTGGCCGAATCGTTGCCATGGCGCAGAATCGATACTTTGATCAGAGCGATAACCCAGTTGAGGGTGGCACCAGCGTGAACTTCAACAGCGATAAACCATACGGTGGCTCTTCTGGCTTCCAGCCTGGCTCCACCTACAAAGTATTTACATTGGCCGAGTGGCTAAAGAATGGCTACACCCTCGGTGACCATGTTGATGGCCGAATCTTCACCGGAGAAGATGTCGACCTCGATGGAGAACCTGACGAAGTGAAGATTTGGGATGTTTCCAAAGATTTCCAAGCGAGTTGTGGCGGTGTGGTTGGACTCTGGGAAGTAAATAACTCCGGAGACCAAACCATCGATGACATAAGTGTTCGAGAAGCAGTTGTAACCTCACAGAACACGGCCTTTGCAGCAATGGCATCTCAATTAGACCTCTGCGCAATCAGAGACACAGCCAAGGATTTCGGTGTCCACAGAGCAGATGGCGATGAGCTTTTGTATGTCCCATCCGCAATCCTGGGGACCAACGAAATTGCACCACTAACAATGGCTGCCGCCTACGCCGGCATCGCAAACGCCGGTGTCTACTGCTCTCCGATAGCGATTGACAGGGTCCTTGTGAGGCTCACCAACGAGGAACTGACCGTTCCAGAGAGTTTGTGCAACCAGTCGGTCTCCCCTGAGGTCTCGGCGGCGATGATTAATGCCATGAAGGGAGTTGTTTCCGGAGGAACCGGTTCGGCTGCCAATACCAATGATGGAACACCTTTGGCCGGTAAGACCGGTACCACCGACGACCGCATCCACACCTGGATGGCAGGTTTCTCGTCTGAGGTGGCAACCGCAACTTGGGTTGGAAACGTAGTTGGGCTTACCCCCCAGACTGGCAAGTCGGTAAACAATCGAGCAGTTTCAACCATTCGTCATGCCGTCTGGAAAGAGATAATGCTCGAGGTAAATAAGCACTACGAGGAAGTCCAGTTCCCAACGGCAAACCCTAGATATCTCGACGCAACCATGCTGAGCGTGCCGGAAATAACTGGGTTTAGCGCCGACAGTGCGAAGGTGCAGTTGGTAACCGGAAATTTGAACGTGAGATTCGTGGAAACTCCAGTTGCCTCGGCTCAGCAAGTCGGAACCGTTGCATACACTCTCCCTGCCGCAGGAGAGTCAGTGCCCAGGGGATCCATTATTGAAGTCTTTATTTCAGCCGGTGGTCAGCTAATAGTGCCCGACGTTTCAGGCCTAGCCCTTGAGGACGCATACACCACGCTTGAGGTAATGGGCTTCTTCCCAACCCCACCTCAGCCAAGTCAATACTGGATGCTAAATCTTTGTGATCCGAATCTTCCAGCAGGTTCGGCTCACTCAACCATTCCCGCCGCCGGCGAATCAGTGATCGTCGCATCCGCAGTGATTGTGCAGCCCAACGCATGTGGATAACTGGGAACTCTGGCCCGTTCAAGGTTCATGAAATAGAGATCGCTAGCTCGGCCGGCAAGGGCCTACGCATTCTTCACGTTTCAGACTTACACTTTGCCCCGGGACAAACCGCCAAAGCCGACTTCATTGCGAAGCTAGCTGAACTAGAGCCGGATTTGGTTATCAACACCGGTGATAACTTGGGACACAAGGATGCCATCAACCCGGCTCTTTTGGCCCTGGAACCACTCAGGCAATTTCCGGGTGTTTTTGTAAACGGAAGCAATGACTACCTCGCACCAAAGCCAAGAAACCCAATGCGTTACTTCATGGGGCCCTCAAAAATCTCAACGCCCGGGGTGCGACTGGATACTAAAAGATTCGAAGATGAGCTTATTGGTTCCGGATGGCTGAACCTCAACAACAAAGCAGGTCAATTGGAGATCAATGGAACCCGCATTGGATTTCTTGGACTCAATGATGCGCACGAAGGACTTGAGGATTTTGCTGGGCTGCCGAAGCAAACCGCGTCTCTAAAAGAAGTAGACATCACAATTGGAGTCGCTCACGCCCCTTATCTTGAGGTCATAGACGCCTTCTTGGAGCAGCGAGTTGAAATCATGTTTGCCGGCCACACTCACGGTGGTCAGCTATGTTTGCCAGGACAAAAGGCATTGATTACTAACTGTGATTTGCCAACGAAGTACGCAAGCGGATTATCGGCTTGGTCAGATGATAGTCATCAGGCAATGTTGCATGTTTCAGCTGGCATTGGCTGCTCTATCTATGCGCCCCTTAGGATTTTTTGCCCACCGAGTGCCACGCTTATTACCCTGAGCTAGTTTTCGTCTAAGCCAGCTCTTGAGCTACAAGCTCCGCTATTTCGTAGGTGTTTAGGGCAGCACCTTTTCTAAGGTTGTCCCCCACCACAAATAGGTCAATTGTGTTTGGGAAATCTTCGGACTGGCGGATCCGACCGACAAAGGTCGGGTCCTGTCCGGCAACGTGTTGCGGGGTTGGGTAGAGATCATTTTCTGGATCATCCATGACAACGATGCTTGGCTGCTTGGAAAGCAGCTCTCTGACCTCATCGGCGGAAACCGAAGACCCGAAAGTCGCATGGACGGCCAAGGAGTGACCAACCTGGACTGGAACTCGAACACAGGTTGCAGCAACCTTGAGGCCGGGAATTCCAAGAATTTTGCGTGACTCATTTCTGACCTTGAGCTCCTCGGAGGTGTGCCCGCCTTCTTTGAAGCCGCCAGCCGCAGGAATGACGTTCAAAGCAATCGGGTGTGCCCAAGGCGAATCGGCCTGGTGCACTGCCTGAGCCTCCAAGGTCTTTGAAACACTGTCGGAACTAAGTCCGGCTTCCCGGTTGGTTGCTGCCGCCTTGATTTCGTTGGCGAGGCGGTCAATACCAGGCGTGCCGGCTCCAGAAACAGCCTGGTAACTAGCAACGACTAGCTCTCTAAGCTCCCACTTGTGATGCAGGGCGCCAAGAGCTGCCATCATGGTTAAGGTAGTGCAGTTTGGGTTTGCGATGATCCCGATAGGCCTTGATTTAGCCATGTGAGGGTTCACTTCAGGAACCACCAAAGGAACCTCAGGGTTCATGCGGAAGGCCGCTGAGTTATCAACCGCAACAACTCCCTTGGCAGCAGCGATTGGTGCCCAAACTTCCGATACCTCGTCTGGAACATCAAACAAAGCGATATCCATGCCATCAAATGCGTCTTCGGAAAGCTCCACAACCGTCAGCGGTTTACCGTGAACCATGATCCGCTTTCCGGCACTTCTAGCTGATGCAATAAGCCTTATTTCACCCCAAATGTTTGTCCGTGCATTGATGATTTCGACCATCACGGTGCCAACGGCACCGGTTGCACCAACAAGGGCTAGGTTTGGCTTAGACATTAGTTACTTCCCGGTTCCGGCGTAAATGATTGCAGTATCGGCGGCGTCCAGCTCGAAGGCAGAGTGCACGATCCTAGTGGCCTCTTTTAACTGGTCCGCGCGAGTAACAACCGAGATCCTGATTTCAGAGGTGGAGATCATTTCGATGTTGATCCCGGCTTTTGCTAGGGCTCCAAAAAGCTTTGCTGACACACCGGAGGAGGTCTTCATTCCGGCTCCAACAACGGAAAGCTTGCCGATTTCATCATCGTAGGTAATGTTCTCGAAGCCGACCTCTTCCTGGCGGTCCTTGAGAGCCTGAACCACCTTGTGTCGGTCGGAGTGAGGCAGCGTCATTGAAATGTCGCTGCGCTTGTCTTCGTCGGTCGAGACGTTCTGCACGATCATGTCTATGTTGGCACCGGCTTCAGAGACAATCTGGAAAACCTCTGCTGCTTTACCCGGTCGGTCCGGCAGACCAACAACTGTCACCTTTGATTGAGTGTCATCAGTTGCAACACCTGAAACGATTGGCTCTTCCATGTCATCTCCTGCACTAGCTGT
>CAYMAU010000011.1:11353-30708 GCA_964388525.1 uncultured Aquiluna sp.
CCCTTTGCCAAAGACTCTTGGATGCGAGTTGGTTCTAATTTCCAGATTCTGGCTGATCCGTGAGCCGAATCAGTGGAAATACCGGCTTGGTAGCCGGTGAAAGACTTAGCTTGGCCACCCTGCTCTTTGATAGCCATTGCCAGCAGCGACATGGAGATGCGCTCACCGGCGGTTAGCAAGACGTCCATTTCGCGTCCGCCTGCGGGTGAAGAAGAAACTGAATTTGCAAGATCGATGAGGTCATCGGTGGTGTCACCCATGGCAGAAACCACCACGCACACTTGATTTCCCTCGGCCTGGGTCCTTAAAACGCGCGCGGCAATATGCTTGATCTTCTCAGCGTCTTGGACGGAAGATCCTCCATATTTCTGCACAATAACTGCCAATTTAGGCTCCTGGATTGGGGGAATCATGCCTTCATTGGCAACTTTCCAATTCTAGTTGACTCTTTTGCGCCCCTCAAAGGCGCGACCCAAAGTCATGTCATCTGCATATTCCAAATCGCCGCCGACCGGCAAGCCGGATGCGAGTTTAGAAACGGTGATTTCCATTGAGCCCAAAAGCCTAATCAGGTAGGTGGCGGTCGCCTCACCCTCGAGATTTGGATTTGTCGCAAGGATAACTTCTGTGATTTCCGGGTCGCTGAGACGCTTTAGTAGGTCCTTAATTCTCAGCTGGTCTGGGCCAATTCCAATAATTGGTGAGATGGCTCCTCCGAGGACGTGGTATTTACCCCTGAACTCTCTTGTTCGTTCGATGGAATTGATGTCCTTGGAATCCTCCACAACGCAGATGGAAGTTAGTTCTCGCTTTGGGTCTAAGCAAATAGAGCACTGCTCGGTTTCTGAAACATTTCCACAAGTGATGCAAAAACGAACCTTTTCCTTAGCCTCTCGCAGCACATCCGCAAGCTCAAGTGCAACTTCGCTGTCGGTTTCAATCAGGTGAAAGGCTATGCGTTGGGCAGACTTGGGTCCCACACCTGGAAGCCGACCAAGCTGATCAATCAGTTCTTGAATCACTCCGTCGTACATTAGTTAGGCTCACCCTTTATCGGCTTGGCTCCAAGCACCTCTCGGAGAACGAACTCTCCGGCTTGATCAGCCTCTGGTTCAGAAGCCTGAATAACTTCAACTGGGGCGTCTTGTGCTTCAAGTTCTTCTTCGGTCGTGAACTCTTCGGGTGCCGTTGGTTCAACCGTGTTCTTTGTCTCAGGCTTGACCGGAGCTTCGGCAACCTTGGCCCGATATTTGACAACAACGCCCAATTGTTCGCGAATAACTTGGCGAAGCACTTCGGATGCTCCCTGCGAGCTCTTGAATGCATCAACATCGTTCTGGCTCTGAAACAACAGGGTTAGCACTTCGTCTTTGAAGTCAATCACCTTGGTGGTGAATGCAACAGCCCAAGCAGATCGAGATTGCTTTGCCAATGTTTCTAGAATCATCGGCCAAGCGGACTTGACGGTAGCAGTGGTGATGTCTTGAGAAAGCACGACCGGCTGCTTTGGAGCAGTAATAACGGACTTTGCCTCAGGCTCCGGGCTCTGCTCTACTACTGGAACTACTGGCTTTGCAGCCTCTGACTTGGCTTCCTTTGTGGCCCGAGTAGCTGAAGTGGCTGGTGCGGAAGTCGTGGTCTTAGCTTGCGTGACCGGAGCCTTTACTGGCACAGCTGTGGGTGCAGCAACGGTTGCAACCGGCTCCTGATGAATTGCAGCGATGGATCGCTGGCTCACCGGTGCTAGCACTCTTGCGCAAAGAAGTTCAAGCTGCAGCCTCGGGTTTGAGGCTGCACTGGTGTCCGAGAGCGCCTTGGAGGTAGCTTCCGCAGCTGCGGTCAAATCAGAAAGACCGAATCGGTTCGCTTGAATCGTAAGAATGTCGAACTGCTCGGGCCCAATGCCTCGCAATATGGCCTTAGCGTCGTTTCCAAGAGAGCTGACAAGCATTAGGTCTCTGAGGCGTTCAAGTAGGTCCTCGAGGAATCTTCTTGCGTCTTGGCCGGACTGAATTACCTTGTCAACCGCACTAAAAGCCTTGGCCGCATCAATCTCAGCAAAGGCATCTATAACCTCGCTCATAAGTTCATCGTGAGTGAAGCCCAATAGGTTTACCGCTCGTTGATAGGCAACTTCTTTGGTGTCGCTGCCGGCGATTAGCTGATCAAGCAGCGACAAGGCGTCTCGAACACTGCCGCCGGAAGCCCTGACTACAAGCGGCATCACGCCTGCCTCAGCACTGAAACCTTCGGCATCCAAAACAGTTCCTAGGTATTCCAATAACTCTCCCGGAGGCACCAACCGGAACGGGTAGTGGTGAGTTCTGGACCGAATGGTTCCAATAACCTTCTCAGGCTCTGTGGTCGCGAAAATAAACTTCACGTGTTCTGGTGGCTCTTCAACAATCTTTAGCAGGGCATTGAAGCCCTGCGGGGTAACCATGTGTGCCTCGTCGAGAATGAAGATCTTGTAGCGGTCCCGCGCCGGAGCAAAAATGGCCCGCTCTCGAAGATCTCTTGCATCATCAACGCCGTTGTGGCTGGCCGCATCGATTTCGACTACGTCTAAAGAACCTGGTCCACCTCGTGAAAGCTCGATGCAGCTGTCGCACTTGCCGCAGGGAGTGTCGGTAGGACCCTCTTTGCAGTTCAGACACCTGGCTAAAATTCTGGCACTCGTAGTCTTTCCACAGCCTCTTGGGCCGGAGAATAAATAAGCGTGATTTACCCTGTCTGCCCTCAGGGCGGAGCGCAGCGGATCGGTTACCTGAGACTGGCCAATCAACTCGGCAAAACTCTCTGGTCGATAGCGTCTATATAGGGCTGTGGTCACGCGCCAAGCCTAACCGAGCTAGCAGACAAGCAAGGACAATTCCACAGCCTTGCGGGCATTTGCTAACCGAGCACCGAGGACCAAGTAGCTGCTGCACCAGAATGGCCAATAAGGACAATCATTACTATCGATGCAATCGCAACTGAGATGCCGATAAAACTAAGTGCGTAGACAATCGGCTTTGCTAGATCTCTCTTCACGGCAAGCCAGTAAACGACTGCAACCAAAAACATGCCAATCGAAAGCGCCATCATCGAATCGCCCAGCTCAGCGTGCACCCCGGGGTTACCCACAACCTCTTGGAACGCTTTGCCCGACTGGGAAGCAACATAGACAGCTGGGAGCGAAACTCCTAGCCCGACGAGCGAGCTAACCAAAAACTTGCCTCTAAATTTTGGCCAGCAAACTGCGACTATAAAAACAATCGCGCTGAGCGGCAGAAGCACCACGGCAAAGTGCACCGCTAGCGGGTGGAGCGGCAAGTCCCCCAATCGCAAAAACAGTTCATCCATTACTTGAAAATCCTTGGCTCGGTGAAGCGGTCTGCCGAAAAAAAAGGCACTGCCAGTATGCGGTTGATAAAAAAGGACCCCCCGTGCACCCATCAGAGCTCAGTTACCCTTGCTATCTTTCGATCCTGGGGGATTTAGCCAAGGTGACGCCACACGAGGAGTCGTTCTTAATTCTAAACCCAGAAACCGCCAATTTCCAGACCACAATAAATGCAGCTAGAATCGGGGTTCTGGAGAATTCGCCTAGTGGCCTATGGCGCACGCTTGGAAAGCGTGTTGGGTGCAAGCCCTCAGGGGTTCGAATCCCCTATTCTCCGCCAGTAACTCCCCTGATTTAGCTCCTAAGCGAAGGTGTCTTACCAGCCCCAGGTTCCGGGAGCACCCTTGAAGGGGCCGACAATCTTGCTGGTTATCCAGCCACCATAGAAATCACCCTCTTGTGCCATTACAACTTCGTCGCCGACCTTGCACTGGTCTACTGCGGATGCATAAATGGCTACTTTGCCAAGAAGTTTTTCAAACCCTTTGGTTGGGTCTTTGTAGGTCCAAGCCGCTCCTCTGATGACAGCTCCTCCAACCTGCAAATCAAAATAACTCGCGGCACCTTTGAACTCGCAATAGGTTTGCTTACCATTTGGCACCAAAATTCCAGGAGCAAAATCAGCTATCGGCAGGTAATAAGTAGGCGGATGGGATGTTTCCAGGACCCTTACTGCACCGTTGGTTGAAACCAGCTGCTGACCGGCATGGCTCGCGGATATGTGCTGGGATACATTTTCTAAACGAGGAGGTCTTGGGTAATCCCAGACGGATTCTGTTTCAAGCTTTTTTCCCATGAGTCCTCACTTTGTAAAAGGGTACCTAGCTAAACCGTGCCCTCGCTTAATTCTTCCAAGACCTGCTTTGCCCTATCTCTTAGCACTGGCAGATCAGACAGTCGATTCAGACTATTAGCCTGCTGACTCATGCGGTGGTTTTTCTCGAATTCTTCTTTGTGCTTGTCAACGAAGTCCAAGTACAAAGTGGTGAATGAACAGGCATTCTCACCTGCGCGTTTCTTTGGATCATAGACACATCCGTTTCAGTGTTCCGTCATGCGGTTTATGTATGCACCACCTGCAGCGTAAGGCTTTGTCATAAGCCTGCACCCAAGTGCTTCCGACCCCACCTATTAATTTTAGCCACTCAGTCTGACCATCCTTCTCTGAGAGCTTTCAGCATGTGCTCGGCAAGAAGGCGCTTTCACCGTTAGGCCCGTGGGCCAATAATTGCGCAATTGGATGTTGGCCAAACCTTAGGAGTGAGCTTCAGACAGTGGCTCAGGCAGAGCAATAAGCTGACGAAAAATCAAAGAGCTTTGAGGATGTCCTCGACCCGATCTTTGGCATCGCCAAAGAGCATTCTGGTATTGTCCTTGTAAAACAGTGGGTTTGCAACACCTGCGTAACCAGAGGCCATTGAGCGCTTGAAGACAATCACGTTCTCAGCCTCCCAAACCTTCAGCACCGGCATTCCCGCGATTGGGCTGCCTGGGTTGTCGGTGGCGGCTGGATTCACAGTGTCATTTGCACCAATGACTAGAACAACAGAGGTCTGAGAAAGTTCGTCGTTAATCTCGTCCATCTCCAGAACGATGTCATAAGGAACCTTTGCTTCGGCAAGGAGAACGTTCATATGTCCTGGGAGACGCCCTGCGACCGGGTGAATTCCAAATCGAACATTCACACCCTTGTCGCGCAGGCGCTTGGCAAGATCTGCAACCGGATACTGAGCTTGAGCTACTGCCATGCCGTAGCCCGGAGTAATCACCACGCTGCTGGCATTGTTTAGCATCTCTGCCACGGAACCTGCATTGATCTCGGTGTGAACACCCTGCTCTTCCTCTTCAGAGGAAGGAGCTTCAATGCCGAAGCCACCGGCGATCACCGAGATGAAGGAGCGGTTCATGGCCTTGCACATGATGTAAGAAAGGTAGGCACCGGAGGAACCAACTAGGGCACCGGTAACAATAAGCAAGTTGTTGCTTAGCAAGAATCCTGTTGCAGCTGCTGCCCAACCGGAGTAGCTGTTTAGCATCGAGACAACCACTGGCATGTCCCCACCACCAATTGATGCAACCAAGTGCCAACCAAGAGCCAGAGCAAGGATTGTTACTGCGATCAACAGCCACAGATCCGGTGTGATTACATACCAAATCGTTAGAACTAAAAAGCCAACCAATGCCGAGAGATTTAGCAGGTTCTTACCCGGGAGCATAAGTGGCTTGGAGGAAATCCTCGCCGAGAGCTTTAGGTAAGCAACAATCGAACCAGTAAAGGTAACGGCACCAATAAAGACTCCGATGAACACTTCTGCTCGGTGGACACCGATCATCTCAGCTGTGACATCTGCAGTGTGTAGAGCACCGTTCCAACCGACCAAGACGGCCGTTAGACCAACGAAGCTGTGGAAAAGGGCAATGAGTTCAGGCATGCCTGTCATTGCAACCACTCGGGCCCGCCAGAGCCCAATCACCGCTCCCACCAACAGGGCAATAACCAAAAGCACAAAGCCGGTGGAGGTTGAGTCGTTCCACTCGCCTGACAAAGTCAGCCAAATGGTCGCGGAGATGGCAACAGCCATACCTGTCATTCCATAAACCAAACCGGTTCTTGCGGTCTCGTGCTTGCTGAGACCTGCAAGGCTCATGATGAAAAGCAGTGCGGCGACGATATATGCGGAGTTTGCTAATGCTACGGCGCTCATCGGCTCTCACCCTTCGTGAACATCTTGAGCATTCGGCGGGTAACCGCGAAGCCTCCAAAGACATTTATGCTCGCAAGCATCACACCAATTGCAGCGAGTATCTGAATTAAACTATTGGAATCGGTGACCTGCAAGATGGCTGCAACCACCACGATTCCAGAGATTGCGTTGGTGACGCTCATCAACGGAGTGTGAAGAGCGTGGTGAACCTTGCCAATGACATAGAACCCGACCACTACGGCCAGGGATAAGACCAGGAAGTGCTGCTGCAACAACGGCGGTGCGAATGAAATCACTGCAAAAGCTGCAGCAAAGGCCAAGCCAATCAACATGCTCTTGGTAAGCGCCGACATCTTCTTCTTGGCAACAACAACGGCCACAGGCGCCGCGGCTTGCGGGGCTGCTGACACTTGAATTGGTGGTGGTGGCCAAGTTATCTCGCCGGCCTTGACTACGGTCACGGCACGTTGAACCACATCCTCAAAATCAAGAACTAGCTTGCCGTCTGCGGCTGGGGTCAGCAGCTTCAAAAGACTTACCAGGTTGGTGCCGTAGAGCTGTGAGGATTGAGCTGGAAGCCTGCTTGGAAGATCGGTGTAACCAAGGATGGTGACACCGTTTTTGGTGACAACCTTTTTTCCTGCGACTGAACCAGCGACGTTGCCGCCCTGGGCTGCAGCCATGTCTACAATCACGCTTCCGGATTTCATAAGGGCGACGTCTTTTGCAGTTATTAGCTTTGGAGCGGGTCGTCCTGGGATCAAAGCGGTGGTGATAATAATGTCAACGTCCGCGGCCTGCTCCGAATACATCTCTGCAGCACGCTTGTTATAAGCGTCACTTGTGGCTTTCGCGTAACCGTCCCCGGTCTCCATCTTCTCTTCAACCTCAACGGGCAAGTAGACGCCTCCGATTGAGCGAACCTGGTCGGAAACCTCTGGGCGAGGATCGGTTGCCCGGACGATAGCTCCGAGACTCGATGCAGAGCCAATTGCTGCAAGCCCCGCCACTCCAGCACCGGCAACCAAGACCTTGGCCGGGGGCACTTTTCCGGCGGCAGTGACCTGACCCGTGAAGAAGCGACCAAATTCGTGAGCGGCTTCAATAACCGCTCGGTAGCCAGCGATGTTCGCCATTGAACTGAGCACATCCATGGACTGAGCTCTGGAAATTCTTGGTACTGCGTCCATTGCTAACGCGGTTACCTTCCGCTTGGCAAGAGCTTCGAGGAGCTCGGGCTTGAAAGCGGGACTCAACAGGCCGACAAGGACTGTTCCAGCCTGGAGTTTCTTTACTTCAGAGTCTGTGGGTGCGTCGACCTTCAAGACGATGTTTGCTTTCCATACGGAGGCTCCTACAGCTATCTTGGCGCCCGCCTCTTTGTAGGCGGAGTCCGGGAATGCTGCTTTGGCTCCCGCGCCTTTTTCAACTAGGACCTCATATCCCAGTGCCAGCAACTTCTTTACATTTTCTGGGGTGGCCGAAACTCTAGATTCTTGTGACTGCTCGGTCACCACTCCAATTACTGACATAAATCTTTCCTATCGAATCTTTTAGCCAACTCCCATGAATTGCTCATAATTCCCAATACGCTACCGCTTTTTATGGGTCTTAGCTCGCGTTTTGGAACTAGTGATGCCTGTCCGACTGATGGCAACGAATCGAAGAGTTCTTGTTCCGACTGGAGACGAAAAGATCTTCGGTCGACTAATAATGAATCGATTCGTCACGATTTTTCTGATTTGAACTTTATCTACCGCACCGTAAAAACCGTGCCATGGCACTCACCTACTATCTAGTTCTCTTCGTCCGTCAAGCCATTGCCGTCCTGGTCAGTAATCATCGCGTGGAGAGTGTCATCGACGTTGTCAACGATGTGTTGGGCCCTGGTCAATAGCTCTTCAGCCGACTGTGACTGCAGCAAATCGATCTGATCCAACTGGCCAACCGGTAATACTCCTGCCAATTGCCAGGAGGACTCCATGGGATCATCACTCAAAATCGTGTCCGGCCCATACTGCAAATCAGCAAACTCGCTTGCGAAAGACAAAAGCTTTCGAACCTTTGTCTCGAGTTCTTGCCGAAGCGGTTCCAGGACCTGGTCCCAAACTAGATCAGGTAAGAAATTAATATCGGCTATCGGATATGGGTCATCTGGAAGCCAAGCATTCACTTTGAACCGGGCTCCCCCGACCGATTGCAAACCGTAAAACTCTTCGGTAGTACCAATGTCTGTCACTAGAGCGACCGTACCCATATCGAAGCGCTTTTCCTTGCCTCGCTCATCTTCACCGCGACCGTTTAGAACCACACCAAACTCCGGGTTTTCATCTCCGAGCAAATCTCCCAGCAGCTTTAGATAGCGCTCTTCGAAGATTCGAAGATCAAGGGGCAAATGAGGCATAAGAACAAGGCCCAAAGGAAACATTGGCATTACTGGCATCTGGCAGCCTCGACAATCAAGCTGTTTTCAAACCGCTTAGTTTTCTGATTACTCAATTTTTAGCATCCAATCGCACTTGCCCGGAATCAGTCAAACCAAGCAAAAACTAATTAAATTTCAAAAAGAACATCAATCACTCTCCTGTTATCGCCGCGGCCCGCTCCTAGCCTGACTAAAGTTCACTATGAGGGCGGTAACAATGAGCGATCTAAACCAAATAGGCCAAAAAGATAACTGGCGCTGTTGGCTATGTGATGAACAAGTAGACCCAGACGGTTCTGTGAATTCCGACCAAGGTCCAAGTGCCGACAGCTACGCAGCCTCAAAGGCCAAAAAGGGAACCACGACAGTTGAGCGACTAGCCCACCGGTCCTGCAACACTATGCGCGGCAAGATTGCTCCGGTCGTGCCTTGGTCAAAGGATCTTTTTGTCTTTGACCCAGCACCGATTTTTGAATCGGTCGAACGCCTTGCGAAAAAAGGCGGAAGGGAAGCCGTCGGCCGTTGCGCAACCAACGAAGATGCCGAACAGGCATCGCTCTGGCTATTGGACCGCTTGTCAAGGCTTGCGCCAACCACCAAGTTCTTTACTGAAATAACCCCGGGTGCCGGCCAGTTTCTATTAAAACTTAGCGCCAAGTAGAAAGGCACCAGACAGCCCTATTGGCAGATTTGAGAGCAATTCCAGCTGCCAAATTATTGGTCATGAGGTTTAGATTTTTCCTTCACTCAAACCGCTCAGAACCTCGGCGGCACGAATTTTGAGCTCCGGCAAGTCCGATAGCCGATTCAGCCCAAACACCTGTTGACTCATGCGATGGTTTTTCTTGAATTCGTCTTTATGTCGGTCAAGAAAATCCCAATACAAAGTGGTGAATGGACAGGCGTTATCGCCCACTCGCTTCTTAGGGTCGTATACACAGCCCTTGCAGTATTGCGTCATCCGATTGATGTAGGCACCACCTGCCGCATAAGGCTTAGTCATAAGGCGGCCGCTATCGGCATGAACTCCCATGCCGATGATGTTCGGCACCATTACCCATTCGGCTGCATCGACAAACTGCTCTCGCATCCAATCTAAAAACTCCTGTGGATTAGTGCCGGTAACAAGGGCCAAGTTGCTCAGAATCATGAGCCTTGGAATGTGGTGGGTCCAGGCTCGCGTCTCCACGTGAGAAACAACTTGGCTAACGCAGTTCATTTTGGTTTTTGATGAGTCCCAAAACAGTGGAAGTAGCTTTCTGGTCGCACTAAGGCCGTTTAGCTCTTTGTAGTCTTCGCCCAAAAACCAGTACATGCCATTTATGTACTCGCGCCAGCCAATGATTTGGCGAACGAAGGCTTCCACTGACTCAATCGGAGCGTGGCCATCGTCGTAGCGCTCGATGGCCGCCGCAACCACCTCGGCAGGTGTGATCAGGCCGTTATTCAAATAGGGGCTTAGAAGACTGTGATGTAGAGACCACTCATCCAAAGTCACGGCATCTTCGTATGGCCCAAAGCCCGCAAGATGATTACTCAAGAAGTGTTCAAGCTGCCTAAGAGCTCCCTCACGAGTTGTAGCCCAACTGTCAGTCGGTTCATAGTTCAAACTCTTTGCCACTTCGAGATCGATTTCGTCGCGCGAGTGGTTGAGCCTTTCTGGCCAGGTGTAGTTCTTTGGTGGTGGCAGCCGGTTATCGGCATCGAAGTTCCAGCGGCCCTGTTCCGGCTTACCATCTGTTACCAACAGGTCAAGACGAACTCTTTGAGCCCGATAGAAGTTCTCCATTACAAAGCTCTTTTGGCCACCGGCCCACTCCTGAAATAACGTTCTTGGTGTCAAGAAAAAATCATTCTCCACAAACTCGACACCAAAATTGGCAAGCTGAGATCGCTGCCTAAAAGAAGACGGCTCCGCACACAAGACCGGCAATTCTCCAACGGCCTCTCTGGCCTCAGCGATTCCCGCAGTTGTGGTCGCGGCCTCGATAAACAAAACGGCATAGCCAGATTTTTCAAGTTCAAAGGCGAAGTGCCTGGCAGAAGAGATCAGAAAAAATAGCCGCTCTTTATGAAACGGCCGGCCAGTGACCATTCGTTCGCTCTGAACAAAGAGAACAATGTCAGTTGATGGGTCAGCGTTCTTCAGGGCTCCGCGATCGGCATTTAGATGGTCAAAGGGAATCATGAGAATACGCGTTTTCATCTTTGCAGTTCTCTTTTCATGCGTAGAAGTCCATCACGGAACTTGGACTTACTTCGTCAGTAATGACAGTTCGGCAATTTCTAATGTCTGCATTTTGATGATGGTCTCTCCAAGTTCGCGGGCTTCAAGATTTTTAGAGTCCACCACCATTTGAGCCATCTCGATGGCTCCTTCGTGGTGTGCAATCATTCCTAAAATGAAAAGCTCATCAAACTCTGCGCCGCTGGCATTGGTTAAGCGCTCCAACTCAGCTTCCGAAAGCATTCCATCCATGGACATTTGATGACCCATCTCGGTTGGCGCATTTGCAGCTTTGAGCCAAGAGCGCATTTGCTCAATTTCGGGACCTTGCTCAGAGCTAATCTTTGAGGCTAAAGCCTTCACCTCCGGGCTCAGCGCCCTAGATTCTGCGAGCGCTGACATGTCGATCGCCTGCTGGTGATGCGGAATCATCATCTGGGCAAACATTATGTCCACCCCAGAAAAGTCAGATGTGTTCACCCCGCTAGCCGACTCAATTTGTGTGCCGCCATGATTCATCATGGACATAGGCATTCCTGCACAGCCTGTAGCCGACAAAACCGCTACTAAAACAAGAGCGCGAAGGGCTAACTTTCGGTTCAGGACTTGGGTCATGGAACCTTCCTTTATATATTACGACAATAAAACTTGTCCGGTCGAAGTTTTGTTCCCTGATCAGGTCAATTTCCAGCCGGCAAACGCGCAGTTCGACTTTCGCTGGTAAGCCCGGATCCCTTGTAATAAAAATAGTCCCGCTGGCCTCAAAAGACCAACGGGACTATTTACCTAATTATGGACTAGCTGACCAAAGCCGGAATGATGGCCCCGGAAAATATCTGCCATGCCAAAACGGTCTTAGCTACAAGGCTGAGAGTGATGTAGCTCTTCTCGCCAAATAGATAGTTCTTCCAAGGACCAATTTTCTTGTACTGGAATGCCTGGTTGAAACCGAAGGTGTTGAAGAACAAAAACAATGCAACAACGATGCCGTAAACAAAACCTGGAATTTCGGATGCGTTTGTTGCCCCCGGCTGCCAGATGTAGAGAACGAGAATCAACCAAGGAATAATTCCGGTCATTGATCCAAAGATAAATGGGAGGCCCTTGCCGTTTCCAGGGGTTTCGTACTTCTCCTGAAGAGCACCGAACATGATCATTGATGCGTTCACCGCGAAGATTGCCACCAAGGCCGCAATGTCGGTAATGCCGTTTAGTAGTGCGATGCAGAAGATCATGACCGACGAGCTCAGCGAGTACTCAACCCAACGGAAATAGTTGTGATTTACCTTCAGGCCAGCCTTGTAGCGCTGAAAGAACATTGGCGAAGAGATAATGAAGTGGAACAGCGCAGATAGCGCCAAGAAGCCAACAATTCCGGCACCAATGTTGATGTCGAATAGGGTCACTACGTCGACTGGACTGGCCACTCCCGGAGGACCCGTTGGGTATTCAATTTTTACCGGATACAGAATCTGGTAGTCGAGCATTGTCAAAACGTATGAGAACCCAAGCGCTTGAATTAGATGCAAGAACCCGGCGACTACGTTGTACTTTCGTAGTCCACCAATTTGCTGGTCCGGTGTTTTAGCCGGCTGTATAGTTTTTGCCATTATGAGAACCCCTTAGTTCTAAGTTATTTTCAGTCTAGACCTGCGAACGAGAACGTTCGAGCTTTGCGCCCTCAACATCGACATCAGGCAACAACCTGTCGAGCCACTTGGGCAAATACCAAGCCGCTTTTCCAATGACGCTCATCAGAGCCGGGACCAGCAACAGTCGAACTAGGAACGCGTCAATAAGGACGCCAATTGCAAGGCCGAAGCCCATCGGCTTAATCATGGTGATGTGCGAGAAGGCAAAACCACCAAATACCGCGACCATGATGATGGCTGCGGCGATAACGACCGGCCTGCCCAAGTGGATACCGGAGTCAATAGATTCCTTCGCGCTCTTGCCGTGAACATATGCCTCACGCATACCCGAAACCACGAATAGCTGGTAATCCATTGCAAGGCCGAACAGGATTCCGATCAAAAGAATTGGCAAGAAGCTAAGTATTGGACCGGCTTGAGTAACGCCCAAAACTTCCGACAACCAACCGAACTGATAGACCGCGACAACCGCGCCCAGAGTCGCCCCAACGGTTAGCAGGAAGCCACCGGTTGCAACCAAAGGAACAATGAGTGACCTAAACACCAGAATCAAAAGCAAGAACGACAAAATGACCACTGTGCCGAGGTAGAGCGGCAACACATCGGCCAGTTTCTGAGAAATGTCTATGTTCACAGCCGCGATACCAGTGACCTCAATGTTTGCGTTTAGCTCAGTTGGAAATACTGTTTCAAGTTCTCGAATGTCGAACACCAATTGCTCAGTCTCAGCACTGGTTGGGCCAAATTCCGGAACCAGCACAAACATCAAGTCCAGGCCAGAGGTCGAAACTCCTCCAGGAAGCACTGCCGAAACATTATCCAGCGCAAATAGACGCTCTGCGACCTCCGCCTGCATCTCAAGCTCTGCGATCTTGTCAAGTTTCTCTGGAACATCGACTATTGCAACCAAGCTGCCGTTGCTGCCGGGGCCGAAGGCTTCGGAAATTAGCGTGTAGGACTTGAATGCGGTTGAGTCGCTTGCCTCGGCTCCACCGTCTGGCAGCGCAAGACGCATGCTCAAGGCGGGAACCGCCACGATCATCAAAATCGTTACTACTCCAACGATGACTAGCCAAGGACGCTTATTAGCAAACACAGGCTTGTGGCTGGCGTTTGCCTCTTCGAGGGCATGAACCTGCTCTGGCGTGCTCGAAAGGCCTGTTGCGGCACGCGCTAAGCGTTCTTTTTGCGTCAGGACTTTTTCTTTTGCTAGACCCAGCGCAGCAGGCACCAAAGTCAGTGCAACCGAAACTGCAACCACAATCGCCAGCGCTCCAGCGGTACCCATCAAGCCTAGGAAGCCCACACCGGTTAAGTTCAGAGCCAAGAGAGCAATAACTACAGTGATACCTGCAAAGACGACGGCATTGCCGCTGGTGCCATTGGCAAGACCGATGGATTCTTGAAGTTCAACTCCAGCTTTTAGCTGACGTCGGTGACGATTCAAAATAAATAACGAGTAATCGATTCCCACCGCAAGCCCAAGCATGATTCCCAGCAATGGAGTGGTGCTGGTCATTTCAATCACGGAGGACAGGGCAAAGGTTATGGCCGCAGAGATAGCGACTCCAGTGATTGCTGCAATCACGGGAAGTCCGGCACCAATGAAGGTTCGAAGCATTATTGCAAGCACAAGTGCTGCGATTGCCAAGCCAATTATTTCTCCGATGCCCAGAAGTCCATCAAGTGAGAACACCAAGGATTGTGAGTATTCGACCTGAATTCCAGCAGGCGTCTGAGCCGCTATGAGCGCCACAACCTCGGAGGCTGCCACCTCATCTAGCTGACCAGTCGGCTGATCAAAGTAAATCGTGGCAAAAGCGGTCTGGCCATCAACTGAAACGGTGCGGAAATTATTGGCGGTGCCAAGGAGCTTTTCGCCTGCCACAAGCTGGACTTCATTGCTCGCAAGCTCGGTCTTGCCCTCATCAAGTTTGGCTTGCCCGTTGGTTAGCTCGGTCTGCTGGAGTGCAATTTTATCAAGTCCAACTTGAATCTGGGCTAGCCCGACTAAGACCTGCTCGGTTCCGGGGGCATTATTGGCAACCATGGAATCGAGAGTTTCCTGCAACGCTTGAGCCTGGGCCTCTAGATCAGATGTAGCGGCATCCAGTTGATCTTGTCCGGCGTCCAACGAAGCTTGATTTGTATTGATTTCAGCCTTGCCGTCCGAAATAGCCACTAGGCCAGCAGCCAAGTCAGCCCGCTGACCATCAAGGGTTGCTTGAGTAATAAATGGATCAGCAACATCGTCCACGGAAATCAGTGCTTTGACGCTGTCTAGGAGATTAGAAATGCCCGAAATCTCCGCCGCTGAAAATTCAACTCCGTCCGCTTTGTGGAACACAACTTGTCCGGAAGCTCTGGCGGCCTCGGGAAATGTTTCCTGAAGTGAAGTCGCTAGGTCCTGAGATGGAATGCCGTCCAAGGTCATTGTGGTTCCGAGCTTGCCTCCAGAGAGCAGAGCCGCGGCTCCTGCAGTTCCAATCAGCAGCGCCCAGATAGCTATGACAGCGAAGGCTCGTTTGGCAGAAAATTTTCCAAGGCGGTATAGCAGCTGGGCCATTTAGTTCCTAAATCATTTGGAGCACGCTTGCGTGCGGGGTATGGAGGCTTCCTAAGGTTAGAAGTCCAGCCTGATAGATGGCTGGGCATCGATCTGAGCGCCTCCTATTCAACAGCCCAGTAACCCAAATTCATCCCGCGCTCATAAAGCCTCTGTCACTAGTCTTTTTGGCGAGGCTGCATCGACTGGAGAACTATGACTGACAACACAACCGCCTTCACCGCGGATGAGCGAAAAGCAATGCGAGAGCGGGCTAAGGAGCTAATTAATAAGGATGACAAAATCGCCGCAGAGGCGAATGTCATGCTCAAAATCGAACAGATGGATAGCGGCGACAAGGCAATGGCACTAAGGGTCCATGAGCTCGTGAAGACCCATGCCCCAGACCTTGATGCGAAGACCTGGTATGGCATGCCAGCTTGGGGGCACAACGGCAAAACCATTCTGTTTTTTCAGAGCGCCGGAAAGTTCAAGGTGAGGTTTGCAACTCTTGGGTTTAGCGAGCATGCAACTCTGGACGAGGGTGAAATGTGGCCGACTTCATACGCACTGAACAAAGTTGACAAAATGGCGGAGACTCTCATTACTGAGCTAATCAAAAGGGCAACTGGGCGACTATAAATAGTGTTAGCTTGCCTAAGCAAGTATTATTTCCCAAGCCACCCAGGCCCTGCAACTAGCATCAAAGTAAGGATGCAAAATGAACCTGATCTCCCACTACATTTCTGGTGCCGAACAAAAGCCCTCATCAACAAGGACGGCGCCGGTTTATGACCCAGCTCTTGGAACAGAGTCCGGCCGAGTTGCCCTGGCTGATGCTAAAGACATCAAAGCTGCCATCGACTCTGCAAAGCTTGCCTACCCTGCCTGGCGCGACTCTTCATTGGCTAAGCGCCAACAGATAATTTTCAAATTCCGTGAGCTATTGAATGAGCGGAAGCCCGAGCTTGCAGCAATAATCACTGCCGAGCACGGCAAAGTTTTATCTGATGCCCTTGGAGAGATAACTAGAGGCCAAGAAGTTGTGGAGTTTGCCTGCGGTATGCCTCATCTACTAAAAGGCGAATACTCGGAAAATGCATCAACCAATGTTGATGTGTACTCCACCAAGCAACCCCTTGGAGTCGTAGGCATCATTAGCCCCTTCAATTTTCCAGCAATGGTGCCGATGTGGTTTTTTCCCATAGCTATTGCCGCCGGCAATACCGTGATTCTAAAACCGAGCGAAAAAGATCCGAGCGCTGCCCTGTGGATGGCAAAACTTTGGACTGAGGCTGGTTTGCCAGCGGGAGTTTTCAATGTCCTTCAAGGTGACAAGGAGTCAGTTGACGGTCTGATTAATAGCGACGATGTCGCCGCAATAAGTTTCGTCGGCTCAACCCCGATTGCTAAATATATTTATGAGAATTGCGCCAAAAATGGCAAGCGTGTCCAGGCTCTGGGTGGGGCCAAGAACCACATGCTCGTGCTTCCAGACGCTGACCTAGACCTTGTTGCAGACTCAGCAATAAACGCCGGCTTCGGCTCTGCCGGTGAGCGGTGCATGGCAATCTCAGTGGTTGTTGCCGTTGAGCCCGTGGCCGATGAAATGATCGACAAGATTGTGTCTCGAATCTCTCAAATCAAAGTGGGTGATGGTCGTCGCGCCTGCGACATGGGGCCACTTGTAACCAAGGAACACCGTGACAAAGTTGCCGGCTACATAGAAATTGCGGAGGCTGACGGAGCCAAGGTTGTAGTCGACGGTAGGTCCGTTGTTCCCGACGGCGATGAGAACGGTTTTTGGCTTGGACCAACCCTGCTAGATAAGGTGCCAACAAGCTCCAAGGCCTACCAAGACGAAATCTTCGGACCCGTACTAAGCGTGATTCGTGTGAGTTCTTTTGAAGAGGGACTGGCGCTTATAAACGACGGAAGCTATGGCAACGGAACGGCTGTTTTCACCAACGACGGTGGCGCAGCGAGACGATTCCAGAACGAAGTTGAAGCAGGAATGATTGGCGTGAATGTGCCAATTCCAGTTCCAGTTGCCTACTTCTCCTTCGGAGGATGGAAAAACTCACTGTTCGGCGACAGCCGGGCACACGGCGAAGAAGGCTTTAGGTTTTTCACAAGAACCAAGGTGATCACCTCTCGCTGGCTAGACCCCAGCCACGGTGGAGTGAACCTAGGCTTTCCACAAAACTAAGACAGCTGTTTTTGTATTCGCTTTAGAGAAACCGCTTCTTGGGTTCCGAGCGACTGAGCGAACAGGCTCACTCTTAGCTCCTCAAGCAACCATCGTGCAGAAGTAAGTTTCTCGCTGGATTTTTGAGGTAACGGCAACCTTCCTCCTGCGATTTCGAAGACCTCGATCGCCTTTGCTAATTCGATCGCGCTAATTCGATCGCGCTCCGGACTCTCCTGGAGCTTCACCACGCGCTGCGTGATAGCGCGTAAGTATATTTCGATTCGCGACAGCCGATCGAGACCGGTAGCCGAGACTAGCTTTGGGATCAAAAGTTGTTGGATGTGAACCTTCTCACTCGCAAGCACCGTGAGGAAATCAATCGCCTTGGCGCTGGAGATCGCTTTATTCGCTTCACTCGCAGCTTGAGAAATCTTCAGTATTATTTTTGCAACGTCAAAAATGAGCTCAATCGAAATGGCCTCGACAAGTTGCCTGAGATTTTCAAATTCTTTGGCAGTAAAAATTAGACCTTTGGAATCAAGAATAAAGAGCTGTTTTTTAGCCCCTGCCCTGATCACATCGGAAACAAAAGCACTGAGGCTTGGGTAGGGCAAGCTGGCAATAGCCAGCTTCTCGGCTTGAGTTAAATGAGCCTCGATGTACTTCGCCGGCGATGGAATACTCAGCTGAACTAACTCCACGACCCCGATTGGATGCTCCAAGGCTTGTCTGGCTTCCGAGGAGTGAAGCTTCAAATCAACGGTGTTTGTTTTTTCATCTAGAACCAGTGCCGGGAATGCGCTTATCTTATTGCTGCCCTGCTTTGTATCTAGCTGCCTAGGTAGTTCGTCGAAATCCCAGGTCTCTAAATTGCTCCGCTCAATCGACGGCCCGTCGAACTGAATCATGTTCGACACCGCCTCGATCGAGCTTTGGGCAAGTTTCTGTTGAAGTGCAGCTAAATCGTTGCTGATTTCGAGTTGCTTCGCCTTGGAATCAAGGACTCGATAAGAGACCCTTAGTTGAGCAGGTAATACCTCAGGACTGAAATCTCCTGGGCGAACCCTGACGCCACTCAATGACTGAAGCTGAGTCGCCAAAACTTCTGCGATCTTGCCGGTCGGTTCTGTGGGTAGATTTCGTAGCACCTTTGCTGCCCAGTCTTTGGCAGGGACTACATTTTTGCGAACCGCCTTTGGCAGGCTCCTGATCAGCTCGGTGATCAGCTCCAATCGCATTGCCGGAATCAGCCACTCGAAACCCTCTGGCCTGATGCTTGCCAATAGTGAAATCGGGACCTCCACCGAAACCCCGTCGTGTTCGTTACCGGGGTCGAATAAATAACTGAGGCTAAATTCTTGACCGTCGATAACCAGTTGCCCGGGGTAGTCGGCTTCGTCAAGTTGAGCCTCATCGGAACCTAGCAACTCAGCCTTGGTCATGGTTAGAAACTCCGGCTTTTCGTGTTTAGCCTTTTTCCACCAACCCTCAAAGCTGCCGGTGGAAAAAACATCCAGCGGAATCCGATTGTTGTAGAAGCGGAAGACATCGTCCTCACCAGCTGCAAGCTGGGGTGAGCGCGCCCGATCGGCGACGGCTTCCATGTCGAAAAGCAAGTCCTTATTTTTTTGGTCAAAGACCTGCTTTGAGTCCCACTCTCCATAAACAAGGGCATGCCTAATAAATAACTCCCGGCATAGCATCGGGTCAATGCGCGAGTACTGAACTTTGCGGTTTGCAACCAATGTCAACCCAAACAGCATTACTCGCTCAAGCCCGACAACTGCTCCAAGCTTCTTTTCCCAGTGGGGTTCTGAAACGCTTCTTCGAACAAGATCACCCGCAAGCTCCTCCGCCCACGCCGGATCGACCGCAGCATTCATGCGGGCAAACAGTCGACTGGTTTCGACAAGTTCCGCGCTCATTAGGGCTTCGGGGGGTTTCTTGGCTAGGGCAGAGCCTGGAAAGATTACAAATTTCTTGCCGCCGGAACCTAGGTATTCGCTCTGCACTCGCTTTTGTTTCTGCAGCTTGCCGTTTTTGAAAACCTTTTTTTCATTTTCTTGCTGCAAACCGATTTGACTGAGCAACCCAGATAACAAGGCCTTATGGATTCCTTCGGGGTCAACCCTACGATTACCGAAATTTAGATTCAACGGCTTGCTAACGCTTTTCAGCTGCCGGACCAGATCCTGCCACTCACGGACGCGAAGGTAGTTTAGAAA
>CAYMAU010000011.1:30808-32175 GCA_964388525.1 uncultured Aquiluna sp.
TCGCTGAACCTTTGCCTTTGGGCTGTAGCGGGAGATCCTGGCGGTGCCGGCGTCTATGACGTACTTGATATTCGGGATCGTGAGGCTGGTCTCGGCAACGTTGGTGGCAAGAATCACGCGCTTTCGTAGTCCGGCTACTTTGCTAACTTCAAACACTCGATGTTGCTCGGCGGAGCTCAGTCGACCATAGAGCGGCAATACTTCGGTGTTTCCCTTGAGTGCGCCCTGAGTGATGCTGCCCTCGATTGCATCCTGAGCATCTCTGATCTCTGATTCTCCAGAAAGAAAGACCAAAACATCGCCGTCTTGCTCATTCTCTAGTTCTTTCAGAGCCGAAATCACGCCGTCTAAGTAGTCGGCTGCAGTAGTTTCAATATCCGGGTCGGCATCCTGCGATCCATCTCTTGTTACTGGGCGATAGCGAATCTCAATCGGGAAGGTTCTTCCCGAAACCTCGATAATTGGAGCATCGTTGAAATGCTTCGAAAAGGAACCGGGATCAATTGTCGCGGAAGTGATTATTAGCTTGAGCTCGGGACGCATCGGTAATAGTTGTTTCAAAAAGCCGAGCAGAAAGTCAATATTCAGACTTCGCTCGTGGGCTTCGTCGATGATTATGGTGTCGTACTGCTTGAGCATTCGGTCCCGCTGCAGAGCATTTAGCAAGATGCCGTCAGTCATGACCTTCACCCTGGTCGCCTTGCTTGCCTGATCAGTAAAGCGAACCTGGTAACCGACCAGACCACCCAAGTCAACCTTCAGCTCCTCGGAGATACGCTCGGCCACCGAGCGCGCCGCAATTCTTCTGGGCTGAGTATGAGCAATGGATTTTCGTCCAAGCTCTAGGCACATTTTTGGAAGCTGCGTTGTCTTACCGGAACCGGTAGCACCGGCAACAATCAAGACCTGATTGTTAGTGATGGCCTCGAGAATATCCTGACGTCTAGCCGCAACCGGAAGGTCTGGAGGATAGTTGATCTCTAGCTCACTCACCCCAAGCCATCCGTTCTAAAGTTTGCTAAACAGTAATTGTCTCAGCTACCGGATCGAACTAGTACCTGTCCTCACGCAATATCTGCACATCCGACACCCAAGCGCTGCAGGCATAGTGCGGAAAATAGCTTGTCTTTAGTAGCTCTAGGATCTTCATTGAAATTTCTTCCGGCACTACTGTCTCCAGACGAATATTGCCACCTTCCAAATCGCCCGCACGCTGGTTTCTTGGACCTAGACCGTTGGCGTGAGTGATGGTGAAGCCCTTGGCGCCCTGGAAGAGTATGTCCTTTGAAAGTCGCTGCTCAAGAGCAGCTTCGACCACGACAACAATTAGTTTTCGATCTTTCAGCATCAAAGGCCTGCACTTTCTA
>CAYMAU010000011.1:32275-33543 GCA_964388525.1 uncultured Aquiluna sp.
AAGATTGACCTGCCGGTCAAAATCTCGCGGAAGGATTCGCCCCAGGAAACCTCCCTGCGAAGTCCCCTAGAGGCCAGCATCAAGCCGACGATAATTCCAGGTATTTCCAAGATTGCCAACAAGGTGGTGAGATAACCCTCGACTGAAATCGAGACGGATTCGTAAAAAATTACTGCTGCGGTAAAGGTCACCAGCGATGTCGACCCATAATGGGCCGCAAGTGCTCCGCGGTCAACAACCGAGAGTTTCTTTAGAAGCTTCAGCAAGAAAAATGCGAGCACCGGAACTGTTAGACCAAGTAGCAGAGTTCCCAAAATGGGCAGGCCTACTTCTTGGAACTCCGCATTTGATAAAGCGACTCCACCCTTGATTCCGATTCCCAGCAATAGGTAAATAGAAATTGCCTGGTAAATCGGCTCGGGTAACCGAAGATCTGTCTTAATTGCAGCCGCAAGCAAGCCCAGTGCGAAGGCGAGCACCGGGGCGCTGGTTAGGTTTTGAACTGCTACCGACAAAATTTCCATTGCTCTACCTGCCAACCACTCCGAGTGAGTCGATTAGATCGCCAACCGACTTATGCAAACTTGTTTCGTGCCTCAGCTCCGCTTCGCGATTTATTGAGTAGTGATTGCGCCTGCCAACTCTTTCTTTTGTGAGATAGCCACCGTCTGTGAGGTCATTCAAAATGCTCACTACATATCTCGGAGTGACACCTAACACTTGGGCAAGGTCTTCAATTTTGGCGCTTTGGTCTCTTTGAAGCATCAGCATTAGATGGGCATGGTGAGTCAGAAAGGTCCATCGTTCGCTCATTGCTCTCCTCTAAAAAGTAATCTCAACTATAGAATAATACTTCTATGAACTTTAGTTCATCTATTTAGAAACGCACAACAAACCAGGCTTTGCGTCTCTTGGTCTTGAAAAAGCCTCTAAGCCCGAAGCGCTATTGCTAGCTGCCTGGTGCTCTCGACCATCTTGTCCATATCCTTCTGATTGTGGGCAAGTGACACAAGCCACTGCTCATCCAGACCTGGAGGGGTTAGCACACCTCTATTGATTCCCCAGAGCCACGACAGCTCCGCGGTTTCAAAGTCGGTTGCCTTGTAGTCTCGATAGTTTCTAACTGGATCTGGTGACCAAATCATCGCGCCCTTTACTCCCAAGCCAATTGTGTGGGCTGGAAGTTCAAACTCATTGATAATCTCATCCAACTTGGCAAGCGTTGCATTGTTGATTGCCTCTGCCTTTGCCAAGGCTGCCGGAGTACA
>CAYMAU010000012.1:0-1200 GCA_964388525.1 uncultured Aquiluna sp.
AATTCTTGAGCAAACTGCACCCGGCCGAGGCGGCGAAATTCAACTGACCGATGCCCTCCAGTATGCCGCCAAGCACACAGGAATTGCCGGTGGCGTGAGAGGCGTTATCTTCACTGGTCGCCGCTATGACACCGGAGACAAGTTGGATTTCATAAAGGCAACCATCAAGATCGCAAGTGACCGCGAAGATATTGGACCAGATCTCAAGGAATGGCTCAAGGAATACACCAAGTCCTTATAGCTAGCTATTTTGTTCGCTTGCATTTCTCAGAGCAGTAGCGAACGTCATCCCAATTTTTCTCCCAAGACTTGCGCCAAACCATCGGTCGACCGCAACGTAGGCAGATCTTCTCAGGTAGGTCTTTCTTCTTTACTCCGCGCACAGCATTACTCGGTGGGGGCCTCAGCCAAGGAAATATTCAATACTGATTTCGGAACATCCATCATCTCGACCCAGGTGTTTCCGATTGCAAGCTTCAAAACTTCTCCCGATGCGGTGGTCAGGATTATTGGGTCTTCACTCTCGCCCTTGGACCAAGAACCCTTCAGGTAGTAGCCATCCGAAAAAACGTAGGCGATGCCCTCATTGTTGACAAGCCTGGCTTTTGGAATCGCACCGTATTTTGGATCCACAAAACTTAGATCGTGGACGACTTCTAGGACCACCACATTTTTAGCCGCCACCTGATCGCCGCCCAATTGCGTGTGGGGGGTTCCATCTTGAGTTCGAAGCCAAGCAACTTGCAGGGGCTCAGCCCAATCAAACTTGGCGGTGCCAAGATCCCAAACTGATTTCAACTGCGGATACTTAACGCTTAGTCCCTTTGCCGCCACCCCTTGAGAGACAGCAGATGGGATTGCATCAAATTCGAAACCTGCCTGTGGGACTGGCTGATCATTTGCGTAGAGCTCCTGCAGTTTTTGCGCACTGAAATATAGATTCCAAGGCGCTTTTCTTGAGGACTCGCGATAGTAGGTCTCGTTCTTCATTTCAGTGTCTTCATCGCTGATAACCAGGCCCGTACTTTTCGCCGCAGACTTGAACGGAGCCTGTCCTCCCGAGAAAGCGAAGATCCCATGGAATGGATCGACTATGGATGCATCGACCGGTCTAACCGATCGAACCGGTCCAATTGCCTCTGGCATCCTCGAATGCCAAACCGGTAGGAGCCTAGTGAGGCCCACTTCAACCCGAGTCAC
>CAYMAU010000012.1:1300-15409 GCA_964388525.1 uncultured Aquiluna sp.
GGGCTGCTATTTGCCCGACTGACTTTTTCTTATTTTATTTCGCTTCACCAGTCGGTCTCTGAGGATTTCCAGTGGCAGCAACATCGTTGTGCCGACGACAATAAGCAGGACGGTAATTTCTAGGTTTTCTTTCACCATATCGAAACCACCCAGCCAATAGCCTGGCACCATGAAAACCACGACCCAGGCCGTGGCTCCAATAAGGTTTAGTTTGGTGAATCTTCGATAGTCCATCTTGGAGATACCGGCAAGCATTGGAATCAGGGCCCTCAGAATCGGAACAAATCTAGCCAAAACCACCGCCCTGGCTCCATAGTTTTCGAAAAACTGATGAGTTCTATCAAGTGTCGCCTTGTTCAAAATGAACTTGCGCTCCTTGGCTATCAGAGGCGGACCGATTTTCGCGCCAATCCAGTAGCCCACCTGGGTTCCAGAAAAAGCTGTGGTCCAAATAAGCAGAAAACCTGCCCAATCTGGAAGCCACGATTCCGAGTTCGCAAGGGTCAATCCGGTCAAAAACAGCAGGGAGTCCCCGGGCAAAATGGATGTGAAAATAAAGGCGGTTTCAATGAAAATTACAAATGCAACAGCAACTGCGGCCCAGTCGCCAAACGCAGAGATTATCTCTTGCGCATCAAACCAATTCAAGTTCCATCGCTCCTAAGACCCACAGCAAAAGAAGCCGCCCTGAAAACAATTCTGAGCCTAGTGGCAGAGCTTGTCCGGTACCTGTGAGTTTGTCGAAACTTATGGAAAACTGTTGGTTTAAACGGGGTAAAAATTCACTGAACCGCGAACCCAAACTGAAACCTTCATTCCAACCTCCGGGGCAAAGGGTCCGTTGGATCTTGCTCTAATTTTTAGGCCCTTGGTCACAACCTCAACTACCGCGTCGTGCCCAAAGAAAACTTGACCGATGACTTCACCCTCGCCCTTTGGGTTTGGAAGCAAATAGAAATTTTCTCCCCTGATTGCCACTCGGCCAATTTGACCCTCAATGACTTTGTTCAGCGGGTTCAAGGCGCCAAGCAAAGTTACCACCTTGCCGTTTTTTACTTCGCCGTCAATCAGCACCGCATCGCCCAGGAAGGTCGCGATGCCTATGTCCACGGGTGAATTGTAAATCTCGGTCGGAGAACCAACCTGAACTACCTGACCGCTGCGCAGTACGGCCACACGATCCGCCAGTGAGAGAGCCTCTTCTTGGTCATGGGTAACTAAGATCGCAGTCGCTCCCTGATTTTGCAAGATGGCCTTTACATCCAGACGTAGTCTGGTTCTTAGCTCGGCATCTAGCGCGCTAAAAGGCTCATCCATCAACACAATCGCTGGCCTCGGAGCCAGCGCTCGTGCTAACGCAACGCGCTGAGCCTGTCCACCGGAAAGCTTGTCAGGACTCGCGTCTGCAAACTCGAGGAGCTCAACAATTTCTAGCAGCTCGGTCACGCGCGCCGCTTTATCCTTTGAGGACCAGCCAGCTAATCCAAACCCGATGTTTTGACTTACGCTCAAGTGAGGAAATAAGGCAGCATCCTGCGGAACAATCCCGATGTTTCGTTTTTCCGGAACTAAAACTTTGGTGACACTAGAAATTTCTTTTCCCGCCAGCTCGATTGTTCCGGCAGTTGGTTTGTCAAAACCTGCGATTAGTCGAAGCAGAGTGGACTTGCCAGACCCAGAAGCGCCAAGAACCGCAACCAGCTCTTTATCTTCTACAAACAAATCAACGCCACTCAAGACTTCAACATCACCAAATGACTTTTTTACACCGCGTAGGTTCAGAGTCGCCATTAGCCTCGAACCTCCGATAGTGCTTTCCTGGCCCGAGAATTCAACGCGAGCGCAGGTAACCCGGCAATGATAACCAGAAGCAGAGCATATGGTGCTGCTTGAGAGTATGCGAGGTCTTCGGTTGCCCCCCACAGCCTGGTCGCCAATGTGTTGGTTTCAGTCGGTCGCAATAACAAAGTTGCGGGCAATTCTTTCAGCACAGTTAGTGCAACCAAGGCAACCCCCGCGATGATCCCCGGAAATGCAATTGGCAACACCACTTTGAATAGGGTTCGGTTAGCCGGAACTCCAAGCGACTGAGAAACATCTTCTAGGCCTCTAGGGACTTGGGCAATTGGGGTGCTGATTGCCGCCAAGGCGTTGGGTAGGAACAAGATCATGTAGGCGATGACCAGCATCCAGGTTGTTTGGTAAATCCAAGGCGTGATGTTCGCTCCAAAAAACACCAACGCCAAACCAACTACGACGGCCGGAAGCGCATGGGTTGCCCAAGTGACGGTCTCCACGAAGACGCCTAGCTTGGTTCGGTACCGAACAGCCCAAAGCGCTACTGCGGTGGCAAAAGCCCCAATCACTAGTCCAGATATGAGAGCCAAACGCACCGAACCCCAAAGAGCATCGAGCAGCATCGTTAGATTCAGGCTCCCACTTCCTTGGACGCTCCAAACTAAAAGACTAAGGATTGGAACGCCAACGCTGACTATCGCAACCAAAGCTAGTCCGGCCATGGCAACCCAAGACCAAGAACCCAAATCAACCCTGACTCTTTTGCCAAGTGCCTTTGTATTTGCAAGGTAGACGCCTCGATAACGACGCTCAAACCAGATGACAATAAGAGTGATGATTAGAAGAACCAGTGCGAGGGCAGCGGCAGAAGTTCTGTCAAAGGACCCTCGATAGGCGTTATAGATGGCCCTGGTGAAAGTGTCAAAGCGCAAAAGCGCAATGGCTCCGAATTCGCTCAGGACATAGAGAGCCACCAATAAAACCGCAGCCGTTGCCGCAGGTCTGACCTGCGGCCAAGTAATGCGCCGCATTACCTGAAACCTTCCAAGACCCAGGGTTCTGGCCACCTCTTCGCTCGCAGTATCGATTCTCACCAAGGCCGCCGTGACCCCCAAGAACACATAGGGGCTAGTAGCCAGAGTGAGAACCAACCACGAGGCAAAAAATCCTGAGAAATTCGGAAAGATCGAGATATATCCAAGAGCCATGACGTAGGAAGGAATCGCGAGCGGCAGTGCAGCCAATACTGCAAACATTGACGCGAATTTCACATTGGAGCGGGTAGTCAACCAGGCCTGTGCAAACCCAAGCAAAAGGGCACTTATCGAAACTGCAGTCACCAACAGAATTGTGTTACCCAGTAACTCAAGGGTCCTTAGTCGCAGCAACTCAGCTAGAGCTCTATCAAAGCCCTCAAAAAGCCGAAGTACCAAGTACCCGATTGGGAGAACCGCAAACAGGGCAGCACTAACCCCAAAAACTACTAGCAGTGCCGGTGGTTTACGCATCACTCCCTGGCTAGATAAGCCCAGCCTCCCGAATCAACTTGAGTGTTTCCTCGAGACTATTTAGATCGCTGAGGTCAATATCTGGAGCCGGTATTTGGTCAAGAGGGGTCAGGTCGACTCCAGCTTCAATCCCGGAGATTAAAGGATACTCACTGGTCTCGTCAACAAAATACTGCTGGCCTGTCCGACTGAGCAGGTATTCAACAAAACTTCTGGCTGCGTTTGAGTCACTAACAATTCCCACTCCAGCGGCGTTGATTAGGTTACCCACGTCGCGAGCTTGGAATTGGCCCAAGCGTGAAGTGAGGTTCTCGAAGCCGACCTCCCTACCCATGGCGAACCAGTAATAGTGATTTATAAGGCCCGCATCCACGCTCTTGTTTTCAACGGCCTCCAAGATCGCAGAGTTTTTCTCGTAGATCACGCCGTTGGTCTTCATAGCCCGAAGCCATTCGAGAGTCTTGTCTTCACCGTGAATAACACGCATGGCGGTAACAAACGCCTGGAAAGAAGCATTTGTAGGGGCAATTCCGATTCTGCCCTGCCATTCCGGCTCCGCTAATTCAAAAACCGAGCTGGGGACATTGGCCACATTGTCGGGGTTGTAAACAAGCACCCTCACTCGCCCGGAGACTCCAACCCAGCTGCCATCGGCTGCTGAGTACTGAGGGGAAACAAGTCCCAGAATTTCATCCGGCAATTTGGTGAGAAGGCCGGCTTTAGCAACGGCTCCGAGAGCTCCAGCATCTTGAGCGAAGAAGATGTCCGCGGGAGAGTTCTGCCCCTCTTCCAAAAGCTGAGCTGCGAGCTCGGCACTTCCTGCGTATCGAACCTCGACGGCGATGCCAGTGTCTGAGGTGAACTGATCGACAATCGGCTGAATTAAAGCTTCGCTTCGACCCGCGTAAACAACGATGGAAGATTTATCCGGTAGCGCTGCTTCTGCCGTGCAGCCGGAAACTGAAACTGCCGCTACCGCGACTACTACTAAAGCGAGTACCTTCTTGAACAATTACGATTCCTGTCTTTTTCAGCGCGTATTTTCCGCTGCTCTGAATAGGTTAGGTAACCCTAAGTAGTTTGTCAATGAGAAGTTTTTCGGCTCCACTGCCCTAATCGCGGACTAAACCTGGCCGAGAAGTGCCGGTCTGCGGCTGTCGAGGCCTGCAGTTGAATCTAAGTATTTTGCGTGAAACCCTTGCTTCCTCCAGCTAAAACACAGAAAGAGACGCTAGCGTTGAAACATCGAGGCGGTGTGAACGTCTTTTACGCTGAGAAGCCCCGATGCATGAGACGAGTCCCCATCTCACCAATACTTGACCGAGTCAACGGCAGTCATTCTCGGATTGATCCCGCCGCACACCCGTACACCTCAGACTTTGCTGGGTTGATGAAGAGCGTTAAGTCCGCCGGTTTATTGCGTAGGCGCCATGGCTACTACGGCGTGCTTGCATTGATACTCACTGTCGTTCTCGGTATCACCGTGACCGGCATGATTTTCTTGGGAACCTCTTGGTGGAGCATTGCTCTTGCGCCACTACTGGCCATAGTGCTCACTCAATTTGCTTTTCTTGCTCACGAATTGGCCCACAGGGCAGTGTTTGCTAGCGGCAACTCGAATGACATCTGGGGACGGATCATAGCAAACCTGGTGGTTGGTATTAGTTACTCCTGGTGGATGAATAAACACTCTAGACACCACGCCAATCCGAACACGGTGGGCAAAGACCCTGACATTGAATCTGATGTCGTCGTGTTTAGGCAAGACATTGCCCCTACCACCACGGGTTTGCAGCGCGCGATTGTCAAACGTCAAGGGTGGCTCTTTTTTCCTCTGTTGACCTTGGAGGGGCTAAACCTCCACTTCCAGGGCCTAAAGCGCGCCTTCTCCAGAGAAAAGGTAGAGGCTCGCGGTTCTGAGATCACGATGTTGCTCGCCCGCCACATCATCCTCTTTGCGCTTGTCTATTGGTTTATGCCCTGGGGTGTAGCAAGTGTTTTCTTGGTCACCCAATTGGCCGTCTTTGGTGTCTACATGGGCGCCTCTTTTGCCCCCAATCACAAAGGCATGCCCATTATTGGACGAGACATCAAAGTGGACTTCCTGCGCCGTCAAGTGCTGACCAGTCGGAACATCACCGGGGGTACTGCCATGGATTTTGCCATGGGCGGACTCAACTACCAGATTGAGCACCACTTGTTCCCCAATATGCCTCGCCCCGCCTTAGCCAAGGCCGCAAAAATGGTCAAGGCCTACTGCCAGGAGCGCTCTATTTCCTATACGGAGACATCCTTAATCCGCTCCTATGGCATCGTCGTGAGCTACCTCAACCGTGTGGGTCTCCAAGCCCGCGATCCTTTTGATTGCCCCGTAGCTCAGGGAGCCGGGCGCTAAATCACGCAGCGACGCGACAAGAGCGCCTGTTTCAAAGTCGAGATCGATCGCTTCGACGATGGTCTTATCGACTCCAAGCAGAGTTCGCCATACTGTTGAATTTCAACGCCGCTTTCTCGTCCCTGTGCTTATTGCCCTTGTCAGTTAGATACCTAGATGGAGAGCGGCGTGCACTCGGTAAGGCGCTGGTGAAACCACCCACGGTTACGTCAGGGGGCTAGCTTTTCGGTCTATTTCAACAATCAGGCTCTCGACTAGCCCGCGGATTTCGTCGCGTATGGGGCGCACGGTGTCGACTCCCTGACCGGCTGGGTCTGTTAGCACCCAATCCAAGTAGATTTTCCCTGGATAAAACGGGCAAGCGTCTCCGCAACCCATTGTTATCACGTAGTCGCTCGCTTTGACGTCTTCGTCGGTCAAAACCTTTGGAGTGTTGCTGGAAATATCAATGCCCTCCTCAAGCATCGCCTCGACAACCGCTGGGTTGACCTTGTCAGCCGGCATTGTTCCTGACGACCTGACTTCAACACGGTCACCCGCCAAATGGGAGAGGTAGCCAGCTGCCATCTGGCTGCGACCGGCGTTGTGAACACAGACAAACATCACCGATGAAATTGGCTTAGACATTTTGCTCCTTCTTGGTTGATAGAAAATAAAACAGGGTCAGTGCTACTCCGGCACCAATTAGTTGCCCAATTACAAACCCGGGCACCGATGCGAAGTTGATGCCGGTAACAGCATCAGTAAAGGCTCGACCAAATGTCACAGCCGGATTCGCAAAGGAAGTGGATGAAGTGAATAAGTGGCCGGCAGCAACCCAGGCTGCGATGCTAGGAGCGATCAAGGACAGCTTTTCTTGATCGACTAATAACAGCACGATCAGCAGTAGCCCGGCGGTGGCAACGATCTCACCAACAAAAGTCTGAGTAGTTAGTCGCTGAACAGTGCCTGCCGCTACTGCATAAACACCAAACATCAGGTTTGCGACCACTGCGCCCAAGAACGCTCCTAGTAGCTGCATAGCGACATAGATAAACCCGGTCTTGGCATCAATTTGCTTCCTGATGCCGAAGGCGATCGTGACCACTGGATTGAAGTGAGCTCCGCTGATGGATTGGAACATGCTGATGGCAACAAACAAAACAAGTCCAACTGCTCCGGCAATTGCCGCTAGTCCAACGGTCTCGTCGGCACCCAGCAAAAAAACCATGTGGCCGGCACCTGCGACAGTCAAGACAATAAGAAACGTTCCTAGCAACTCGGCCAGGTACTTCCTTGTGTTTGCGGCTGTACTTTGGTTTTTAGTAATGGTTTTGTTTTGCTTTCTGAACTAAAGTTGGCAGTAGTTTATAGATGGTTATCTATTTATAGCAGACATTCGGGAATTTATAGACGTGTATCGATGTATAGGTTGAATAGAAGATGAATAAAAATTTACTTACGCTGGCGGATTGCGCGCCAGCCAGCACCGCAGAGCCGATGGCAAGAGCCAAGGCTGAGGACATCTCTGCGCTTCTAAAGGCCGTTGCCGATCCGACAAGACTTCAAATCTTGGCCATGATTGCCAAGGCGGATCTCCAGGAAAGCTGCGTTTGCGACCTAACCGGCCCACTGGGGCTAAGCCAACCAACAATTAGTCACCACCTCAAGAAACTTGCAGAAGTTCAGTTAGTTGAAAAACAGCGCCGAGGCACTTGGATTTGGTATTCGTTGAATAAGACACGCTGGAGCCAGATAGCGCAGCTGTTCGCATGAGCATCTAAAACACCACCTCACAATAAGGAGAGCAATGTCAAAAACTGAAATCTCAATTACCGGAATGACCTGCGGGCACTGCGAGATGAGTGTCACCAATGCAATCGCAACCCTCGAAGGCGTTGAGGGCGTAAAGGTTGATCACTCAAGCGGAACCGCTGTGGTTACCTCAACAGGAGTAACTGATGAGCAGTTCACAGAGGCCGTTGAAGAGGCCGGTTACCAGGCAGTGGGATTCGCAAAAATAGATGCCTAATACCAACTTGGTCGGTGTTGAATTACTCGATATTGAAATCGAGGGAATGACCTGCACCGCTTGTGCCAGGAGGGTTGAGAAGAATCTAAACAAGCTGGATGGAGTAAGTGCTTACGTAGATTTTGCCACCGAGAAGGCTCACCTCCAACTAATCAACCCGCTGGACTCCTCCGTGATTGCCGGGGCCGTTGAAAGCGCCGGCTACCGGGTTGGCACTGGAAAGTCTGAACTCAAAACCCTGAAGCCGCGTCTTATTGTCGGTGGCGCCGCGTCGCTAGTAGCGGTGCTTCTGGCCATGGTTCCCGGTTTCCAGTTCCAATACAGTAATTACATAGTTTGGGCTGCTGCCACCGTTGTGATCTTTTATGTGGCTTGGCCTTTCCACACCGCGGCCATAAAGAACCTTCGTCACTTTGATGCCACCATGGACACGCTTGTTTCGCTTGGCTCCAGTGTCGCCTATGGCTATAGCGTTTATCTGATTCTTGCCGGTCACATTCACACCTACTTTGAAACCGCTGCGGTCGTGCCATCGGTTGTGCTACTCGGCCGCTACATAGAGGTAAGGGCAAGAAAAAGCGCCACTGACTCAGTTCGAGCACTGCTGAGCGCCATTCCTCAAACAGCAACCGTCGAAATTGACGGTAAACGCGAAGATGTCGCGACCAGCTCACTCCGCAAGCAAATGATTGTCTTGGTTTCAGCCGGTGAGGCCATTCCGGCCGACGGCCGACTACTCTCGGCATTCGCATCAATCGACACTTCCACCCTCACCGGAGAATCGCTCCCCCAGGAATTGCAAACCGGGGAACTAGTAACGGCCGGAACTACAAACTTGCAAGGTGAAATAAGAGTTGAAGTAACTGCCATTTCCTCCTCTTCAAGACTCGCGAAGATAGCAGACCTAGTTCGAGAAGCAACTGCCCAGAAGTCCAAACTTGCATCGCTAACCGATTCGATTTCAAAGATCTTTGTGCCATTGGTAATCCTCATCGCCATTGCCACCTACTTGATTTGGTTCTTTCTAGGAGAACAAGACCTCGCCATCAAGGCGGCCATCTCTGTAATAGTGATTGCCTGCCCATGTGCTCTTGGGATTGCCGTGCCGATGAGTCTGGTGGTTGCCACCGGCATCGGAACAAAAAGGTCCGTTGTTGTAAGAACCCCGGACTCACTTCGCTTGCTTGCAAAGACCAAGCATGTTTTCTTGGACAAGACTGGAACGCTTACCGACGGCAAACTTGCCATCATCAAAGCAACCGGCCTGTCAGGCATCAGCTCCGAGGCAATGTTAGAAAAAGCTTCGGCGGTCGCAGTGACCAGCAAGCACCCTGTTTCTAAAGCAATCGCAGAAACCCCACACGATCTTGTCGCAACCGACGTCATCGAAGTCGCTGGAACAGGACTCACAGGAAAAGTTGATTCGGTGATGGTCTCGGTTGAAAAACCTGGAAGCTATCGAAACCAAGCCGAGCTAGATAAAGCTCTTGAGAATGCGGGCCCAAACACTCTTGTTGTGGTGGCCTGGGACAATGTAGCCCGCGGACTCATCGAGCTTTCCGATAAGCCAAGGCCAACCTCCAAGCAAGCAATGGATGAGCTAAAAGCAGCTGGATTTAGCCCGTACCTGGTTTCCGGGGACAACCCGGAACGAGTTCGCGAAGTTGCAGAACAACTAGGTATCACCGACTACAAGGGACACGTATCCCCCGAGGGCAAACTGGAATTACTCTCGGCTTACAACGAACCAGTTGCAATGGTTGGAGACGGCATAAACGACGTAGCAGCACTTGCTAAGGCCGACGTTGGAATAGCAATGGGCTCCGGAGCCCACGCGGCTCAGGCCGCAAGCGCCATCACCATTTTGGATGATGATCCACGTGCCATTGCTTTTGCTCTCAAGCTTGGAAAGCGCACTTACCGAAACATTTTGCAGAATCTAGGTTGGGCTTTTGGCTACAACATAGTTCTGATTCCGGTTGCGGCTCTAGGGCTCCTGAATCCAATGCTCGCTGGCGTAGCAATGGCCTTCTCATCGGTTTCGGTGGTTGCTAATTCTTTGCGGCTCAAGGCTGGAAACTAGGCGATTAGATCAGGTTCTCTTTCGGGTTTTGTGGAAAGATGCATTTGTGAAGAAAGTTCTTATCCACCACGGCTGGACCAACATACGGCCCCCTGGTCACTGGGCAAGGCTTGCTTCAGCGGAGCTAAGAAACAATGGCAACCAAGTTTGGTACCCGCAGTTCCCAGACCCTGACACCCCCAGTACTGAAAAGTGGCAAGAACTATTACGCCAAGAAGCCAACATGATGGACGAGGTTCAAGGCGGCGAAAAGATAGCTATTTGTCATTCACTCGGGACTACCAATTGGCTAATCGCTGCGATGAATGACCTTTTCACAGAACCATTTGATCGAGTGCTACTCATAGCGCCGCCAGACCCAAACCAACTTACTGAGACCGAGGGCATAGACGGATCACCGCTTGATTTGGATGACCCAGGACTATCTGCAAGCGCTCATAAGTGGGCAAAAAACTTGACTGTGATAGCAAGTGATGATGACCAGTGGCTTCCTCGAGGAGTCGGTATCTACGCTCCCGCACTCAATCTAGAGCCGCTAATTTTTCCAGGGGCAGGACACTTTTCATTTGATCAGGGCTGGGGCCACTGGGCCGGTCTGGCCAAGTGGGTAGAAACTGCTAACCCTCAAGACTTGATGCAGCGCTAGCATCTAGCGCTGCCTTATTTCTGACCCGGTGAATAGCACCTAGCCAGACAAGCAATCCCATCGCCAAGACGCCCATGGCAAAGGTCAGACCGATTGCTGATTGAACGTTTGCCAACACCAAGAGCGTCAGCAGCGAGGGCGAAAGGGCAGACACCATTTTGCTCAGCATCATGATGTAGCCCTGCCGTTGACCGAAGCGCTCGGTCCCAAAAAACAAAAGCGGCAAAGACCCCCTAATAAAAGGATTCAAGCCGACTCCGATGCCATGCAGAATCACAAAAGGAATTAGGGCGTTCACTCCAAAGATCCAGATCAAGACAACCCCAATTGGGTGGGCAGCAATTGAAAGCCCGGCCACGCGCATTGGCGTCATGATTTTTCCAGGAACCAAAATCAAGACCCTTGCCAGCACTTGAGATGGCCCGAGGATTGTTGCGGCAAGCAATGCAACTTCAGAGCTAGCACCCAATTCCCCGAGCAAAAATGGAAGGGTGGTGTTCACCGAGGAAACGATGAAGCCCTCGAGAGCGAACATCACCGCAAAAATCACCAGCAACACATCAAACCGGAATCGATTTTTTATTATCTTCCGAATCGGCCCGGTGGTGGTTGCAACCTCTTTAGGTTCAGTTCTTGGAATGCTGAGGTTGAGCGGTAGTGCGATGACCAGATGCATGAGGGCCCAGAAAAATACTGCCTGCTGCCAACCAACTGTTTGCTCAAGATAGCTAGTAACTGGCCAAGAGATTGTGGAGGAAAAGCCGGCGAACACAGTGATGCCCGCTATTACGCGATTTGATTTATTGCCGAAGAAAGAAACCGCAGTTGCGAAGGCCGAATCATAATTGCCCATTGACCCGCCAATACCGATTAGCAACCAGGCCAAAATAAGCATGACTTGATTCGTGCTAATCGATAGCAGGCTGAGTCCTGCAAAAAAAGCAACGCTTCCGATAGGCAAAACCGCGCGGCCTCCAAGCCGATCAATCGCTCGTCCAACCTGGGGACCTAGAAAGCCAGAGACCAACAGGGACAGAGTGAAAGCCCAAAAGAAATCCTGGGTAGAAATGCCAAGTGATGCCGAAATCGGAACTGCCAATATCGCCGGCAAGTAGAAAGAGGATCCCCAGGTAATAATCTGCCCCACACCGAGACGAACGGTAATCGATGAACCCTTGGTCAACTAACACCTCAAATTGGACAGAGCCTCAAGCCTATTGCTGCGTTGAAGTTTCAAGGCATAATAATGAAAGCTCGGAGTGACGGGCGAAACTAATCGAGAGGCAGCCTGCATCTAAATGCCATCCATAAATAAAACAGCACTGATAACAGGCGCAAGCAGCGGGCTCGGGCTCGAGGCCGCCAAGGAGCTTGCGGCCCAAGGGTTTGATGTCATAATGACCGCCCGCGGAAAAGACCGGCTCGAAAAAGCAGGCGAGGAGATCGCCAAGCAATACCCCAAGTCGAAGATAACAACGCAAATTTTAGACGTTGCAAATTTTGACGAGGTTCGCTCGTTCGCTAATCAAGTCTCCGGCCCAATTGATGTTCTTATGAATAACGCCGGAGTAATGGGCCCGGACTTTAGTTTGTCCGTGGATGGCATCGAGTCTCAAATGGCAATCAATCACTTAGGGCACTTCGTTTTGACCAAATCCCTTTGGAGGCATTTAGTCAAAGCCAGTGAGCCAAGGGTCATCTCGCTCTCCAGCACCGTTCACAGGAGGGGCAAGCTTCAATCGATGAGCCTCGAGCAATTAAAAGGTTCGGATCAGAAAAGCTACGACCGTTGGCAGCGATATGCCGATACTAAGTTGGCATGTCTGTTGTTCTCGAGGGAGCTTGATATACGAACCAAGCAATCGGGAAGCCAGGTCGTTTCAATCGCCGCGCACCCAGGCTGGGCAATGACCGGACTCCAGGATAATTTCCCGAATCGCTTCGATCGTTTTGCCCAGAACGCCAAGCAGGGAGCCCGATCACAAATCATGGCAACCGTCCGAGCCGATCTAGTAGGTGGAGAATTTATCGGCCCAGCCCAAGAGCTCTGGGGTGAGCCGAAACTGATAAAGGGCACCAAGCAGTCTCGAGATCTTGGATTGATGAAGCAGCTCTGGGAACTCAGCGAGGAACTAACTGGAGCCACTTTCGAGGTATAAGCGATAGGCTCATTTGGTTATCTAGGAGTGATTTTGCCAACTATTGACCCCGAAGCCGTTGTCGGCTCAAGGATTACGAACCAGAGCCTTAGCCGCTGGCTGCACTCGTTGCCCGGCGTGGACAGAGTGGGGCTAGAAGCCCGCACCGCATCCCTTGGAACCAGGTCAATCAAAACCGCCTCTAAAGCTTGGGCTCTAGACATGGCAATCCAGATGATGGACCTGACAACTCTCGAGGGCGCCGACACCAAAGAGCGAGTCCGAAGCCTCTGTCTGAAGGCGATTACTCCAGACCCAACCGATCTAACCACCCCGCAGCCAGCAGCCATTTGTGTCTATGGAGACATGGTCAAACATGCCAAAGACGCAATTGGCAAAAATAAAATTCACGTGGCTGCAGTGGCAACCGCATTCCCTTCTGGACGCGCAAGCTTGCCGGTCAAAATCGCAGACACCAAGGATGCGGTTAATGCCGGGGCCGATGAAATCGATATGGTGATTGACCGCGGAGCTTTTTTGTCAGGCAACTACCTAGAGGTTTATAAGCAGATTCTCGCCGTGAAGGCAGCCTGCGTCAGGAAAGATGGAACCCGCGCCCACCTAAAGGTGATTCTTGAAACCGGCGAACTGGAGACCTACGACAACATAAGGCGCGCCAGCTATCTTGCAATGCTTGCCGGCCCTGACTTTATTAAGACTTCCACCGGCAAGGTGAGCGTCAACGCGACACTGCCAATCACGCTGCTGATGCTGCAGGCGGTAAAAGACTGGTTTGATCAGACCAAAATTCGAATCGGTGTGAAGCCTGCCGGTGGAATCAGAACTGCCAAAGATGCCATCAAGTACCTGGTAGTGGTCAAAGAAACCGCTGGCGAAGAATGGCTGACCCCGAAATACTTCCGATTTGGTGCATCCAGCTTGCTAAACGATGTCTTGATGCAGCGACAAAAACTAACAACCGGTCACTACTCCGGTCGTGACTACGTGAGCGTGGACTAGGAGCCAATATGTTCGATTACTCGCCAGCACCAGAATCCAAAGACTTAGTGAAGTTTCAAGCCTCCTACGGCCACTTCATTGGTGGCAAGTTCACCAAGCCTGCAAACACCTACAGCACCATCAATCCCGCCACCGAGCAGGTGCTGGCTGAGATATCCCACGGCACGGCAAAAGATGTCGATTCGGCCGTGAAAGCAGCGCGTACTGCCTACGAGAAAACCTGGAGCAAACTAGATGGCGCGACCAGGGGCAAATACCTTTACCGAATCGCAAGGATTATCCAAGAACGCTCCCGCGAACTCGCGGTTGCCGAGACTCTCAATAACGGCAAGCCGATCAGGGAAACCCGCGACGCTGATATCCCGTTGGTCGCATCCTGGTTTTTCTACTACGCAGGCTGGGCCGACAAGCTCGATTACGCGGGCCTAGGTTCAAACCCGAGAGCCCACGGAGTTGTCTCGCAGATAGTTCCTTGGAACTTCCCGCTGATGATGTTGGCCTGGAAGATTGC
>CAYMAU010000012.1:15509-33082 GCA_964388525.1 uncultured Aquiluna sp.
AAGATGGCCGATCAACTAAACGCCGGTGTGGTGTGGGCAAACACTTTCAATCAGTTCGACCCTGCCAGCCCATTTGGCGGCTTCAAAGAATCCGGCTACGGCCGCGAGGGTGGCCGTCACGGATTGCTTAGCTACTTGAAGGGATCAAACTAATGCGCTTGGAAGTAAAGAAAACCTACAAACTCTTCATTGGTGGCAAGTTTCCTCGCTCTGAATCAGGCCGAATCTACATAGTGAACAACCACAAAGGTGAGTTCCTGGCAAACGTCGCTAAAGCGTCTCGAAAAGACGTGCGTGACTCAGTGGTTGTCGCTCGCTCCGCACAATCCGGCTGGGCTGGCGCAACTCCTTATAACCGCGGACAGGTTCTTTACCGAATCGCCGAAATGCTTGAGGGCAGGCGCGAGCAGTTCGTCGCCGAAATTCGTGAGCTAACTGGCAAAAATGAAAAGCAAGCTAACCAAGAAGTAGACAGCGCTATTGACTCCTGGGTTTGGCACGCCGGCTGGACCGACAAAATCGATGCGGTGGCAGGCAACATGAATCCGGTTGCCGGGCCGTTCTTTAACATTTCAACCAATCAACCAACTGGAGTCGTCGCGGCATTTGCGCCTCAAGACACTTCTTTGGTGGGCCTGGTGAACACAATCGCCCCGGCGATAGTTTCTGGTAACTCGGTAATTGCCATCTCATCGGAAACGCTGCCGATTTGCGCCGTGACACTTGCTGAAGTGCTGGAAACCTCTGACCTACCCGGCGGAGTAGTCAACATTCTCACCGGTAATGCCAGCGAACTCGGAAGCTGGCTTGCCTCTCACTTAGATGTCAACGCTATTGACCTAGAGGGCACCTCGAACGCTGCGGAGCTTGAAATGCTGGCTGCCGAAAATCTTAAGCGGGTAATTCGCAAAGGCAGCTACTCAAGAAACGGGGCGCAGGGCTCACTTCAGCACATTCTAGATCTGATGGAAACTAAGACCGTCTGGCACCCAAAGGGGCACTAGCAACAAGGTCCTTAGCTGGATTCAGCTAAGTATGGCTGACCGCCGATTACTTCCATTGCTTCAGCTGCGAACGCGCAGGCCACTTTTGCGGCCTCTGTCACCTTCACGTCTTCGTCCAAAATGGTGCGCATGAACATTGCGGCAAATGCGTCTCCGGCTCCGGTTGGATCAACAACCTTCGCCTTTACTCCAGGGACCAGCTCGGCGGTTGTGGGGTTTCTGACATAGGCCCCATCTTTACCCAGTGTCACAACTACAAGTGGAAATTTTTCGTGAAGGGCGTCCGCGACGCGGGTTGGTGAATCCTCGCCTGTCAATGCCTGCGCTTCTTCAAGATTTGGAAAAATCACATCCGCACCCTCGATGGCTTCTAGGAAGTATTTTGCCCCGTAGTCTCGGATGAAGCTGGCACTTCCAGGATCACACACAGTCACCATGCCGTGTGCTTTTGCCATTGCCATTAGTTTCTGAGTTCCCTCAGTTCCGATAGACAACACCGTGTAACCGGAAATGTATAAAAAGTCTCCGAATGCCTCAAGAGGCATCACGCCAACTTCAAGGTTCTGGTTTGCTCCCCTATCGGTGAAAAAAGTTCTATCATCGCCATCAATCAGAACCACTATTCGGCCCGTGGAAAGAACTTGGTCTTCCTGCAGATGTGCAATGACATTCTTTGTCTTGAACTCGGCGGCAAACTTTTTACCGTCACCCTTACCGACCCGGGCAAACAAATGTGTCTCAATCTGCAAGGTGGCTAGCCAGACTGCAAAGTTCGCGGCTGAACCTCCTGAGGTCGCAACAAGTTTTGATTCGTTATCGGTGTTCGATTGAACTTCGCCAATCGGCATCACAACGATATCTTCGATTATGTCGCCAACAACTAGAGCTTTAATTAACCCCTCCGCGTGCTATGGCCTTGGAGATCTCCGCGGCTACCAAGATGTTATTCCTAACCAGTGACAGGTTAACTTCAAGCGAGGCCTGATTGGAAGCCCCAACTATGAAATCAAGCAGAAAAGGAGTGACATGTTTTCCTCGCACGCCTGCCTTATTTGCGGCAGCGAATGCTTTTTCCAAGACAATGTCATGGTCGGCCTTGTTCCAGGCCTGATCATCTGGCACTGGGTTTGCAATCAGTAGTGCCGCCAAAGAGCCAAGCTTCTGCTGCTCAAAAACTATCGCTGCCACTTCATCGGCTGAGTCCACACTCCAATCCAGGGTGTAATCACTCGTCGGAAGCCAGAAGCTAGGGAAGTTCGTCGTTTTGTATCCAACCACCGGAATGCTCAAAGTTTCTAGTCTTTCGAGCGTCGCTGAAATGTCCAGCACGGATTTTACTCCAGCACTCACAACTACCACCGGACAAGTCGCGAGGGTAGTCAGGTCGGCTGATTCGTCGAAGGTCTCATTCGCCCCTTGGTGGACACCACCGAGGCCTCCGGTTGCAAAGACCCTGATACCTGCCTTGGCTGCCAGGAAAGCTGTAGCGGCAACAGTGGTTGCCCCATTGATGCCCTTGGCAGCGATGATGGGAAGATCACGGACCGAAGACTTAGCCGTGCCCTCACTGGCTATTTGCTCCAGCTCATCTTGACTAAGCCCGATTGTGGGGACACCCTTGATAATGCCGATTGTTGCCGGAACAACTCCGGCATCAATGAGCTGCTGCTCGAACTCTTTAGCCGCGGCGATATTTCTGGGATATGGAAGACCGTGGGAAATAATCGTGGACTCTAGTGCGACTACGGGCCTGTTGGTTTCCAGTGCTTCTTGAACCTGTTTGCTAATTTTCATTTCATCTCCAGTGCTCAAGGTTATCTGAGGCTGCAAGGCAGTAGATTGTTTTTTTTAGAAAGCGCAAAAGAATGAAGAGACCGTGGCTGACAACCACCACCGGCCAGCGGTGGTCAATCGTCTTCAGTGTTGTTATTTCCGCAGTTATGGTCGTCTCTCTATTTAGCTACTGGATTCTGCAGGCCGCCCCCAGAGTCCAAATCACACAGCTTGATCCGAATCAGATTGAGTATTGCTACCTTGAGCAATGCACTCCCATAGACAAGCTAGCCGGCTTGGAATTAGTAACCACACCTGAGCCCTACAGCGTGATCGTTGGGGAGTGGGGAACCAGCATCCAGCTGAGGTTTGTAAACCGCGGCCGGCTCGAGGGAACTCGCGAACTAAGGCTCCTGCTCAGGTCCGACAAGGGAAAGATCATCGAGGGCATGCGCCAAGAAGTGACGTTTATGCCCAAGGGGCCAGTGCTGGTTGAGTTTTTCTTCACGGGCTTTCCCGAGGAGCTTCAAAGCGGCACTTTGCAGCTCGGATGGTAGCTCAAAATCAGGGTCAATCTCCGTTATCAAAACGTTATAATTTTCAGCAGTTTCACAGACAACTATCTGTTGTAATGAGGGTGTGAAGTGCGCATCGATGGGCTATTTCGGCAGAATTGATAATTCAAGTCTGTCGAAATTTTCTACGTCGCGGGCTTTTAAATAAAAGAAAATCGAAAGGGAAAAACTAATGAGCTATGAAGGTTATAACCTCCTTTACAACCTGTTCTCGCTGGGTATCGCGAGCATGTTGTTCACCACCATCTTTTTGTTTGTAGCACGTGAGCGCGTTTTGCCTCGTTACCGCATGGCCGTAATGGTCTCGGGAACAGTCACAGCAATTGCCGCTTACCACTACTTCAGAATGTTCGACAGCTTCAAAGAGACATTCGGACCAGAAGCAGTCGAGGGAGTCGTCTACAACGTCGGCTACCGCTACGTCGACTGGTTCCTAACAGTTCCACTTCTACTGGTTGAGACCGTTGCCGTATTGGCTTTGGCTCGCGCAGTCCAGACCAAGATGTTGGTAAGGCTTGTTCCTGCAGCCGCACTAATGATTGGTCTTGGCTACCCAGGAGATGCACAGCTAAACGTGTTCTACGACGGCGATGCATCACTATGGGGCCTACTTTCAACCATCCCATTCCTTTACATCCTTTACGTACTGTTCGTCGAGCTAGGCAAGAGCCTTGACCGTCAGCCAGCCGGGGTTGTAAAGAAGATCAAGGAACTACGTCTCCTTCTTCTTGCAACTTGGGGTGTTTACCCAATCGCGTTCATCGCTAGCATGAACGCAACCGGATTCGACGAGACGTCATTCGTTCTTCGCGAAGCCGGTTACACCATCGCGGACATCCTTGCTAAGTGCCTATTCGGCCTAATGATCTTCACCATCGCTCGTATCAAGAGCGCTGCTGACGACGCTGAGTTCGAGAAGTCCGAGTACAAAGAAGAAGTTTCAAAATAGTTAGCACCAAATGAAGAAACGGCGCCGGGAACATTCCTGGCGCCGTTTCTTTTTCCTCAAGAATTTTCAGGATCGAATTTCAAAGGAGAAGTGAATGATAAAGAGAAAAATAGACTGGGATCTAATTCAGATCATTGTTCTGGTTTCGTTAATGCCGGTTATGTTACTTATTGGTGCCTTTGCACCGAGTTTCTTCGCCGACTACAGCTAATGTAATTGAGTGGGAAAAAACATCGATGCAAGCTCCTGGCAACAATTCGTAGCAAGCAGAAGAACCACCCGCGATTTTCTGGACAAGCCTATCCCCCACGACCTCATAGACCAGCTACTGACCGATGCGATGACGGCACCCTCCTGGTCGAACACCAGGCCATTTATGGTCGGTATCGCATCCGGTGAACGCCGAGACCGGATTTCAAGAGAATTTCTAAACCGGTGGCAGGCAGCCTCAGCCGCATTGAAGCCCGGCATATCGGGCAAGCTCAAGCTTTTTATTACTCGCTATGGACTACCCAAATCTGACTACAAGGTTTTTCGCCCCTACCCCAAAGACCTAAAGCCTAGGCAGCAAAAGGTTGGCGCTGACTTGTATGGGTTTATCGACATTAAGCGTGAGGACAGCCAGAAACGTCAGGAACAATGGGGCCGAAACTATGACTTCTTTGGGGCTCCAGTGTCGCTGTTTATCTTCACTCACTCAGGTTTAGGCGAGTACTCGGTATCGGATGCTGGGTTGTTTATGCAAAACCTGATGCTGTCAGCCCATGCCCACGGTCTTGGCACTTGTGCTCAAGGGGCAAGCGCTCTGTGGGCGGAGCCGGTGCGGAAAGAGTTCAAAGTGCCAAAACACTACAAGTTACTTTGTGGCATCGCCCTTGGTTACCCAAGCGACGACAAAATCAATAAATTCGAAGCTGAACGCCTAGGAATCGACCAAATAAAGCTTGATGCGAATGATTGATCTAACAGCAGCAGACTTCATAGACAACCCATACCCAGCCCTAAAGCTTCTGCGTCAACAGGGCGCACCGCAGTGGCACGAGCAAACCGGCACATTTCTTGCAGCCGGCTTCAAGGACGCAAGCCAGGTTCTCAGAAACCGTGACCTCGGTCGGATCTTCGAGGAAAACACGCCTTCCAACGAATGGGAAACCTTCAACTGGCTTCACTCCGATTCGATACTTGACTCCGAGCCGCCGAAGCATTCCAGGTTGCGCTCCCTAGTGATGAAAGCGTTCAACCCAAAAAAAATTGAGAGCCTGAGGCCCGATGTTGAACGCATAACCAAAGAGTTACTAGATGAAGCGACAAAAAAGCACAACGAAACCGGCCAGTTTGACCTGATTGGCGACTATGCCGAACCACTGCCAGTGAAGGTAATTGCCTTCCTGCTGGGCTTCCCGGTCGCCGATGAGAACCTGCTCAGACCCTGGTCCCAGTCGATTGTCAAGATGTATGAGGTTAGCCCGAGCGAAACCGATAGAGAAGAAGCGAAGCTCGCCTCTATCCAGTTCGCCTCTTACGTTCACGAACTAATGCTTGAGCGCAAGAAAAACCCGGGCACGGATTTGATTAGCGAGCTGGCTCAAGTCGAAGAAGAAGGCGAGAAGCTGAACGCGCACGAGCTCATTGCTACCTGTGTCCTTCTTCTAAACGCCGGACACGAAGCTTCGGTTAATGGCTTCGGAAACGGGATGGTCGCGACCCTGCAAGATTCTGAGCAGCTAGCACTTCTAAACGCCGACCCTTTCGGCCTCGCCGACACGGCAGTTGACGAGTTTCTTAGATTTGATGCACCGCTTCACTTATTTGAAAGAACCGCAACCAAGGACACCGACATTGGTGGGGTTGAGATTCTAGAGGGCCAGAAAATTGCAGCGCTACTTGGAAGCGCCAATCGGGATGAGCGGGTTTTCAAGGACCCGGACAAATTGGACCTAACCAGAAACCCGAATCCCCACATTGGCTTTGGTGCTGGAATTCACTTTTGCATCGGTGCGCCACTGGCAAGACTAGAAATGGCGATTTCACTACCAAGGCTTATTGAGCAATTTGGCTCGCTCAAACTTGCAGAAACCCCTGTGCGAAGACAAAGTTTCGTACTCAGGGGCTATGAACAGGTACTTGTTACCAACAAGACCTAGAAGCAGGCCTAAATGAGGCTCCTGCTAGCCCTTGGTGGCTCCCAGAGTCAGACCTGATACAAACTGTTTACGAAGCACAAAGAACACGACCATGGTCGGCAGAGCCGCAATCATCGCGCCGGCAGCCAGCAGGTTGTAGTCAGTCACGAATTCGCCAGTCAGTCTTCCAAGTCCCGATGTAATCGGACGCTTGGAGTCAGTCGACATCAAAACCAGTGCCCAGAAGAAGTCGTTGTAGATCCAGGTGGTCATCAAGACACCAAGAGATGCAAGTGGTGGCCTTAGAAGCGGAAGCATGACCCTGAAGAAGTGGGTGAACACCGAAGCGCCATCAACAAGCGCCGACTCTGAAATTTCTTTAGGAATCGTCTTCATATAAGAACTCAAAACGAAGGTAGCGAAGCCCATCTGGAAGGCAACGTGGATCAAAATCACACCTAAAGGCGAGTCATACAAAAACCTTCGGTCCCCAACTAGGTCACCTATGGCTAGATACATCTTGAACACCGGTATAAACACCAGCTGCGGTGGAAGCAGGTTTCCCGCTGTGAACAAAAGCAATAAGGCAACGTTGGCCCTAAATGAATACCTCGTCACAACAAAAGCCATCAATGAACCCAAGAGCAAAATCAGGAACACTGCTGGCAAAGTAATCAGCGCAGTGTTGAAAAAGTACGTCGGCAGTTCCATTCGGCTAATAGCCGAGGTGTAGTTATCAAAGTTCAATACCTTGGGGAAGGACAGCACCCCTCCGGCACGAATTTCTTTATATGGCCGAAGCGATGAATAAAAAGTCCAAACAATCGGGAAGAGCCAAGCAATCGCAAAGAAACCGATGAAGACCGAAATGATTCGATCCTTAACTTTTTGGGCGTCCTTTACTTTCTTTAGCCGCTCCTGTTCCTTAAACAACTTTCTTTCCGCTTTGTTCTCAACCTTTCCTTCAGTCACACTCACTTCACGTCCTCCTTGAACTGCGCACGGAGGTAAGCAATGATCGGAACGATCGAAAGCAAGAACAGAATTACTGCGTAGGCGGCGCCCTTCATGGAGGCTCCCTCACCCGCAATGTTCTGAAATACCAGCACGCCGAGAATCGGCAAGCCGCCGGACGAGCCATAAATGATATAAATCAAATCGAAAGCGCGAAGTGACTCGATGATTGTGATCACAATCACGATGACGTTCACCGGCTTCATTGTCGGGAACACCACCTTGCGGAAACTTTGCCACTCGGTAGCACCGTCGATAGAAGCGGCTTCTCGCAAGGAGGCGTCCACAGCCTTCAGGCCAGCTAAATACAAAAGCATGATGTAACCAATGTGGCGCCAGGAAGCCATCGTCAGAATCACCCAGATGTTATAACGATCGTCGCCAAAGAATGAAACGGCTTCACTGATCTCTAGGCCAAGAAGGCCATTGACCAACCCGTCCGGCCGCAACAGGAAGTTCCAGATCACACCGATGACCGCCAAAGACAAAACAACCGGCAGGTAATAAGCAGCCTGGTAAAACTTGCTGCCTCTGATTTCGCGGTCAATCTGGTAGGCAAGCAAAATACCCAGCGGCGTTGCTATCGCGCCAAACCAGATAAGCCAAACCACATTGACCCGGAGCGCGTCCCAGAAAATGGGGGTATTAAAGAAAATGTTTTCGTAGTTGGCTAACCCGGCCCATTGGATATCACCAATGTGGATACCGGTCCAATACGTGAAAGATAAATAGATGGTTGCGGCCGCTGGAAACCAGACCAAGGCAACATGTAAGAAGGTGGGGATTCCAATGAAAATCCCGAGGGTGAGTCGATCTCGCTTAGAAAAAGAACGACGACGCTTGGCCTTGGGTAGCTTTTGAAGCACAGGGTCAAGCGTCGTCGAGCTTTTCATAATTCAGTTAGGTTAGCTTCGCTTTACAGCGGAGCTAGAGCGTCCCACTGGCTCTGCAATGACTCAAGAATGTCATTCGTGCTAGATGGGTCCTTGAACCAGCTCTGGAATGCAGGACCGATGATTGGGCCGGCAAAGTCAGGGCGGGTGTCGCGGTCTAGGAACTGAGTGATGTACTTAGCCTCGTCCATAACAGCTTGCTGTGCGACCTGGAATGCATCGTAGGATGACTTGTCCTGACCGTTGTTAGCGCTGGTCATTGGAACACCGGTGTCAAGCATGGCCTGAACACCTTCCATGTCTCCGGCGAACTTGATGAAGTCCTTACCAACGCCGGTGTTTCCACCGTTCGCTGCAACACAGAAACCATCTAGTGGAGCATCGACAGTGTCGCGTCCGTGGTCTGCGTTGATCTCCGGGAAAGGAATGATCATTAGGTCGTCATAATCTTCTTGGCTCTGCTCGAGGAAGTTTCCGCCAAACCATGAGCCCATCATGAAGAATCCAGATTGCTTCTGCAATAGAAGCTGCATTGCGCCGTCCCACTCAAGGTCTAGGACGTTGGTGTTCTGGTAAGGAAGTAGCATCTCCCAGTGACGGAAGACTTCCTTGACGCGATCGTCGGTCCACTTCTCACGGCCACCAAGTAGGTCGACGTGGAACTGGTAACCGTTGATACGTGCGTTCAAGATGTCAAAGGTTCCCATTGCTTCCCAGCCGCCCTTGTCGGCAGCTGCAAGTCCAATTAGACCCTGGCCCTTGAGCTCTGCAAGAGCTCCTAGCATGTCGTCCCAGTTGTAGACGTCAGTTGCGGCTAGGCCGATCTCTTCCATCATTGACTTACGGAAGTGAAGACCCCATGGGTACCAGCTCTGAGGGACGAAGTACTGCTTCCCGTCAAGGCCTGTTGAGGCAATCTTGTAGCTGTCGGAGTACTGGCTTCCGATGTCATCCCAAACGTCTGACACGTCCTCTAGAAGACCCTGCTCCGCGAAGAACTGCATGCGGTAACCGGCCATCCACTGGAAGCAGTCGTCAGGTGTTCCCTGCAAGTACTGCGACAAGTTGTTCTGGAAAGCGTTTGACTCCGTCGCGTTGTAAGCAACTTCGTTGCCTGACTTCGCAGTGTAAGCGGCAACTAGTGCTTCTAGTTGCTGGGTTGGCGACTCGTCAACGGTGCGGGCACCGAATGACATTGGGCCCGATGCTGCAGGCGCACAGCCTGCCAACATGGTTGCACCCGCGATACCTAAGCCACCGGCAGCTGCGCCCTTGAGAAGTAACCGACGGTCAACTTCGTGACCGGTAATTTTGTTCAACATTGAACCTCCTAGTAAGAATGTCTGGCTACAGAATAACCACGAAATAAGGCTTAAATGTAGAGATTTGATAACAAAGTCGTCACAAACGAACATTTCCAATCATTCGCGAACATTCCTGAAGGCTTCGCTCTCAATGAAAATGATCTGAGCCCTTACGGCTATGCGGTTTCGAGCATATCGCGAACCATAGGCACAACCTTCGTTGCGTAGAGTTCGATGCTTTTTGTGAGCTTTGAGTGCGGCAACGGACCCATGTCGTACTTCAGGTCAAAGCGGCTGGCACCAACAGAGCTAAGGGCATGAACAATCTTTTTCGCCACGGTCTCAGGCGAACCGACATACATCGAACCGTGATATACCTCGGACAAAAAATGCTCCTTTGAAGTCGGACCCCAGCCGCGCTCAAGCCCGATCTTCCCAAATGAAGCCTCATAGCCCGGCCAAGCCTCTTCGATGGCCTGGTCATCAGTTTCTGCAACATGACCGGGTGAGTGAACCGAAACTGGCAACTCGGGCACGCCAAGCTTTGCAAGAGTTTCTTTATAAAGTCTGGCGAAAGGCTCAAACCTGGCAGGGTCACCGCCGATTATGGCAAGCGCCATTGGAATGTTTAGTCTTGCTGCTCGAAGCACCGACTCCGGCGAACCTCCAACACCAACCCGCAGGGGCATCTGGCCGCGCTCAGTCTTTGGATAAACCTCTTGGTTAGTAAGACCAGCTCTCATGGACCCAGACCAGGTAACGGGACCCTCTTTCAAAAGCTCGACTAATAATTCAAGTTTCTGCTCAAACAGTTCGTTGTAATCGGACAACTCGTAGCCAAAAAGCGGAAAGCTCTCAATGAATGATCCACGCCCCGCGGTGATCTGAACCCGACCGTTAGATAGTGCATCGATTGTGGCAAAGCGCTGGTAAACCCGAACCGGATCTTCACTTGATAAAACAGTCACTCCGGTGCCAAGGGTGATGTTCTTCGTGGTGGTGGCAAGGCCAGCCAAAATTGTGTCGGGAGCAGTAACTGCAAAATCATCACGGTGGTGTTCACCGATGTTGAAGTTATTAAGCCCCAACTCATCGGCGAGCTGACCCTGAGCTAAGACATCGCGAATTACCTGCGCGGCGGAAAGATTGTTTCCATTGTCATCTAGAGAGACATTGCCAAAGGTGTCTAGGCCAAATGTGATGTTTTTCATAAAAATAGCCTAAGCGGTCAGGCTTCGACAGTGAACCCGATCAATCGACGGCAGCGAGCTGCCCGCAGGCTCCGTCTATTTCCTTGCCACGAGTATCGCGCAGGGTAGTTGGAATTCCGTTTTTCTCAAGGGTAGAAACAAAGATGTCGGTTTGTTCCGCAGTTGACGCTGTCCATACCGAACCCGGTGTTGGGTTCAGTGGAATTGGGTTCACGTGTACCCATCCTTTTCCGCGGTCATTCAGCTTTTGAGCAAGTAACTCTGCTCGCCAACCGTGATCGTTCATGTCTTTTATCAGCGCGTACTCGATCGAAACTCTTCTTCCGGTTTTCTCAAAGTAGCTCCTGGCAGCATCCAGTGCTTCATCCACCTTCCACTTTGAGTTCACCGGAATCAAGTCGTCACGCAGTTGGTCATCTGGGGCGTGCAGGGAAAGTGCGAAGGTCAAGGGAAGATCTTCATCGGCTAGTTTCTTGATTCCAGGAACCAGACCAACGGTTGACACCGTTATGTTTCTAGCACTCATGCCGAGACCATTTGGCTGTGGTTCAACCATTGTCCGGATAGCGCTCATGACCCTTGCGTAATTTGCAAGCGGTTCACCCATGCCCATAAAAACAATGTTGTTTACCCGCTCGTCGTCGTGCTTGCGCTTGCCCAAGCCGCCCGCTGCAATCAGCTCGTTGGCACGGACAATCTGATCAACAATTTCACCGGCCGACATATTGCGAACCAGTCCCGCCTGCCCGGTCGCGCAGAAGGGACAGTTCATGCCACAACCGGCCTGGGAAGAAACACACAGTGTGATTCGGTTTGTGTAGCGCATGAGAACCGATTCAACCAGCGCTCCGTCAAATAAGCGCCACAAGAATTTGACCGTCTTGCCGTCATCGGTTTGCAGTCTCTTGACTTCGGTAAGCATGGTGGGTAGCACCTTGCTAACCAGCTCTTCTCGGCCAGTTTTTGGAAGATCGGTCATCTTCTCAGGGTCTGAGGTGTAGTGGGTGAAGTAGTGGGTTGCAAGCTGCTTTGCTCTAAAGGCTTCAATTCCTAAATCCTTGACAGTTGATCCTCGATCTGCAGGTTCAATGTCGGCTAGGTGAAGCGGGGGCTTGCCTCGCTTTGGCTCTGCAAACTGCAGTAAAGGTTTACCGGATTCATCTTTTTTCTGAGTCCAGCCCTCGGTTTTTGGCTTCACCTGACGGTTAGACATTCGGCTCCTTGGATTGTCTTTAGTCTAATTGGTAGCTAACTTCCCCAACCAGCCCTTGAATCAAGTGAAGGCGTCTAGGCTTTTCTCATGTTGAAGCGGCTAATTGAGATTTCTCGCCCGGTTCTATGGGTAAATACCATTGGAACCTCCGTCACTGGAATGTGGCTGGCAGGCTTTTTGTGGACGTGGGACATCGTCCCAATCTTGATTTGGGTCACCTTCCCGATGAACATCCTGATCTATGGAATCAACGACATCTTTGACCAAGAAACCGACAACATAAACGCCCGAAAGGGCAGTTATGAAGGTGCTCACATCTTCCCGAATGAAGTCAAACCAATCTGGATAGCGGTAATTGTCACCAACGTTCCGTTTCTTTTCTACTTCGCCCTTACCCTGCCATTGGCAGCAACTCTCTGGATGCTTGCCTATGCGCTGTTTTTCACTTTCTACTCAGCACCGCCCTTGCGGTTTAAAGCCAGAAAGTATCTTGATGCCCTTTCGAATACCGATTACGCGTTCCCGCTGGCTTTTGTTCCGCTGGCCCTTGGAGTCACACCGGTGTGGTTGGCGGTTACCGGCTTGATGGCCTGGTCAATTGCAAAGCACGCCTATGACGCGATTCAAGACATCCCCCAAGACAGCGACACCGGTATCATTACGACCGCCGTCCATCTTGGCCCAAGAAAGACCGCTATTTGGGCGACTTTCTGGTGGGGAATTTCCACGGTGTTATTTGCGCTTGTTAACATTCCGGTTGCAGTTGTGAACGCTGTAGTCGCAGGACTGTTGGTTTACGGCATCTTCAAAACTCCAACGCCTGAAAAAGCTCACGATCTTTATAAGTACTCCATAGCTTTCCCGTATCTTGCCGGAGCGGTTGCGGGCGTCCAATTGGTAACTGGACTGGTGTTGGGGGTCTACCCGTAAAAAGGAGACCATGAACAAGGAAACTAAGAGTCAGAAAATATGAGCAAAGTAATCGTTCTAGGAGCAGGGCTCTCCGGCCTTGCAAGCGCCGCTCTGCTAGCGCGCGCTGGTCACGAAGTGACAGTCATTGAACGTCACGACTGGCTAGGTGGCAAATCAAGAAGAGTTAGCGTTGCCGGCCAAATAATGGACACCGGTCCAGCCCTGGTGACCTTCACCGGTGTTTGGGACAAGCTCCTGGAAAGTTATGACCAGCTGGGTGAGAAACAAGAAAAGACAGCTCAACAAATTGCAGATCTAGAATTTGTAAAACTAAACGAACTTGGCAGGTATTACTACAAGGATGAAATAACTGACCTGCCGGTAAAGCCCGACCACAAGTGGTCGGAGCCTTGGCAGCGATTTGAAAAAGATCATGCTCCGCTAACCGGGCCAATCACCGAGCTGCTAACCAAACTGCCGCTTGACCCGAAAGCCTGGCCCGCGTTAGCAAAACTGCAAAAGCGATATGGGTTCAGGCTCACAACCAGCTGGTATCTGAATGCCATCAAGTGGTTGCCACAGGATCTAAAAGACATAATCGCTATCCACACTCTCAATGCCGGCATCGCGCCTTCCAAAACCCTCGCGCTTTACGCCTCAATGACCGCTGTCATGGCAACCGATGGCATTCGAGTTCCGGTCGGCGGCGTCAACGAAATTGCCCAGTCACTTGGAAAGCTTGCGATAGCGGCCGGCGTGACCATCAAGCTCAACGAAGAAATAACAAGCATTAACAAGCAAAAGATCGAAACCAAAAATGGCTTCTTTTTGGCCGACTATGTTGTTTCTTCTTTAGACCCTCAGGTATTCAAGTCACTGATGACCAAGAAGCCGGCAAGCCCCGCAAGGATGCGGTCTTGCTCGGGAATCGCAATCTACGGAGTTTTAGCAAAGCCACTGCCCAAAGACACAGTCACCCACTCGGTCGTGATGCCAGATGACCCAAGTGACCTTTATAAAAAACTTGAAGGCAACCAGCTACCAAACCAGACCATGGCTTTTGTGAACTACTACAAGGCCAAAGAGATATACCCGAACGACAAGCCAACCGTTGCAGTGCTACTAACGGCCCCAGCGGATGGCAAGAACTACGACATTGAACATCCTTGGGTGAAAAAAGAGATAGTACGCATCTCTAATAAGCTCGGGCTGAAAAAACCAATCACTGAGCTGTTCGAAGATCATATTGTTCTAGACCCACATTATTTCGGCAGCTGGGGTGCTCCCGGAGGAGCTCTTTACGGAGCAACTAAGCCAATTTGGCAGTCCGGGCCATTTCATAGCCCGCAATACCAAAACCCACTTCGACCTTGGCTTTATAGAGTTGGGGCTTCTGTCCACCCGGGTGGCGGAATTCCGGCCGTGCTGGGCGGAGCAATGAACTCAATCGCTGGTCTTCTAAAAAAGAACTAGCTAGCCAAAGAACTGATCGAAAGCTATCTGCAAGATTTCTAGATCTCCAGGGACCGGCTTTCCGTAAACCAAGTCAGTGGCTCTGATCTGATCACCGTAGGTGGTGATGATGCTTTTGAACAGCCCGTCTTCAAGAACGTAGCTCTGAGCCTGCATCCCAAATTCTCCAAAGTCCTGGATAACAAAGAAACTGCCATCCGGTTCCAATTCGGCCGCAATCTTTACATCGCTCCCCGCATCACTGGCAAGAACAAAACTAAAGTGAGCCCCACAAACCGCAAACATATCGGCCTCAAAGACCAAGACGTAGTTTTTGGGCGGTCCGATTTCCATGTATGCCGCGCTATAAGACTCGATGGCATCCTGTTCGCTAACCATCACCATCGTCACGCTGCCGTCAACAGCCTTCTCGGTGATGCCCTGATCGAGCGCAGTTTCGCAACTTAGCTTTGCGGCTGCTTCAAATAGAGCGAGCGACTCTTGAGCAGATACCGGGCTAGTAAAAGAAGGTGCCGCTTCGGAAGTCGCCGAAGAATCTGCCGAAGGGGTTTGCGTGGCTTCAGCAGTCGGGCTTGGGGTTTCTTGAGCGGTTGCCTGGCAGCCGGCTAAAACTAAGCTGCCAATGACTGCTACAAGGAGAGCTTTTGGAAAAATGCTCAAGCTAATGTCGATTAGTTGCCGTCTTTGGGGACTGCAGGCTCTTCGTCAATCACTAGCTCAGCCTCAATTGGCTTGCGCGATGACTCCTCAAGTGACCTTCTGCGAGCAAGAAACACTTCCTGCTCCGGTGTGATCATCTTGCTGGTTTCCTCCAGGAAAGCCTCGATGGCGTTTGCCTGGCTAGGAAGCCTTGCAAGACGTGCTTCTGCTTCAGCAATCGCTTCTCTTGCTATGTCCAGCGACTTGAGTGAGACGGACTCTGCTCGAGCGCGCGCATCAGCGATAAGCGCCAATGCCATGCCCTGAGACTCGGAGGCCATCCGGTCTGCTTCGTTGCGAGCCCGCTCGAGGGTGTCCTCTGAGTTTTCAATCAATGAGCTAGCTTCTTCGGTTGCCGCTGCAAGCTCGCGCTCGGCATCGTCACGCATCTGCTCGGCTTCAGATTGAACCTTGCGGAAAATCTGAAGAGCTTGCTTCTCACCGATGTCAATTTTTTCCGAAATTTCGGATTCGATCTCAGCGTTTCTTTTTAGAAGCCTTGAGTTCTCATTCTGAATTCGCTCGACTTCACTCTGAAGCTCGGCCTTGACCCTGGAAACGTAGTTATCGGCGTCGGAGCGAATAACGTTGGCTTCCTTTTGCAATCTTGCGCGCTCAGACTCAACCCGCTGCATTGCGTCTTCGGCGCTATCTATGGTTTCGCGGGCTTCCTTGCTGGCGGATGCCAAAACTGACTTGGCTTGGCGCTTTGCCGCGCTCTCGGTTTTCTCGAGCTCGTCTTCAGCCTCGAACCTAAGTCTTTCAACTTCGGCCTTGGCTGTTTCGCGAAGCTTGATGGCATCCTTGGCGGCATCGTTCACTAGCTTGGCCGCTTCTGACTCTGCCAACCGAAGGGTTTGCTCAAATTGAGCTCCAACCTGGGCGTAGCCAGGTGAGCGATTTAGTTTCTGCGATTCTTCAAGTTCAACGATTTTTTCGCGAAGGGCATTCTGTTCTCGAACTGCCATGGCGTTGTACTGCTCGATGTCAGCAAGGTTCTTTTGCAGCCAGGCAACATGCCTATCAACTTCGGCACGGTTATAGCCACTTATGGCTGTGCCAAATACCTTTTTGGTCGCTTCGCTCATGGATTATAGGTTAGTAGAGAATTCACATCGAATCAACACCTCGATAAGGGTTAACTCTTATTTATTTTTAGGCGCAGCAGCAGGACTTTTTACAACCGGCTTCTTGGCAGCAGGCTTCTTGGCTGGAGTGGTGGACTTCTTGGGCTTTATTTCAGTGGCTGGCTTTATTGCCGGCTTCGGCTTTATTTTGGCCGGAGCCTTAGGGGCTACCTTGGTAGCTGGTTTGCTAGCTGCTTTGGCGATTGGCTTCTTGGTCGCAGGTTTAGAAGTGGGCTCTGCGGCAGTTTTTGCGCTTGTTTTGGTAGCTGTTTTCTGAGGAGCAGCTTTTTTCGGAGCAGGCTTGGCTGTCGTTATTTTGCTCACCGCTTTGTCTGCTTTGGCATTCGCCTTCAGGTTGGCGGCTCTCTTTTTGAGCATGGCCTCTTTTTTGAGTAGGGCATCTCTTGTCTTGAGATCAGCTAAGGCCTCTGGGCTCATGAATGTAAGGTCATTTTGGTCTAACTTGGTGTCCTGGGACCGAGTTTGCTCAAGGCTTTCTCGCCAAGATGAAAGGCTTTCGGCAAACTTTTCTTGATCAGGGTTAGTGAAATCCAGTTCCGGTGAGGACTTTGAGGCGCCCGCTGGCAGTCGGGTGGAGCTCCTGGATCTAAGCCAATTGAACATACACGCCTCACTCAAATTTAAATCTGATTTTTTGTAGTACTCGTAGATTATTCCAAAACTAGGTTCTGCCCTTGGTGTTAGTTTAGCCAGTTAGCTGGGGTTATTCACTATCCTGGCCTTCTAGTATTTCGCGATTGAGTCTTTCCAGAAGAGGCAGGTCTGGTTCGTACCTAAAGACTCCGGTCCAAGCTCCAGTTGCCTCTTCGCCGGAAACAATAAGACCGTTTTCAATAAAAACTGTGAAGTCTCCGTAATCCTTGTTTTCAAGGCTTAGTTTGTTTTCACCTTCGACAATGACAGTTGCATCTTCTTTCAGCATCGCCCAAGCACTATAGACAGTGAATAGCTCGGGCTGTTCGATCGGGATGATGTCATCAAGCTCAAGATTATAAAGAGCAGCTAAAAAACTTCCGCCATCAACACTTGGCTGATAAGTCAAAACATATCTGTCGCCCGAGGAAGTGACCTGCTCGGTCATGCCATTAGCTAGCCAAAGCTGATAACTGGCTTCAACAGCCTCCAGTAAAGAAAGGTCTGCTACGGCCTCCGTGGGAGCGTCAGTGCCCCCTTGGGTAACCGAAGCATCACTGGTGGCCGCAGCCGGGTTAGCAACCTCTTGAGGGGCGCAGCCGGCAAAAGCCAGCACGCCAATGAGAGCAGCAGTTAGCAATAGGGGTTT
>CAYMAU010000013.1:0-18834 GCA_964388525.1 uncultured Aquiluna sp.
TACATCATTCCTGTATTTCTTACTGGGTGGCGTCATGGCCCTGGTTATTCGAGCGCAGTTGGCTTTGCCGGGGCTTGAAATTGTTGCCACAAAAGAGCAGTACAACCAGCTGTTCACAATGCACGGCACGATTATGTTGCTCATGTTTGCAACACCACTTTTCGCAGGGTTTGTGAACGTCTTGATGCCGGTGCAAATCGGAGCTCCTGACGTTGCCTTCCCGAGACTAAACGCGATTGCGTACTGGTTCTTTAGCTTCGGAAGCCTTATCGCGGTTTCCGGCTTCTTCACTCCTCAGGGTGCAGCTAGCTTCGGATGGTTTGCCTACGCGCCCCTGTCTAACACCACTTTCTCTCCGGGAATCGGCGGAGACCTTTGGGTATTTGGTCTTGCGCTTTCAGGGTTCGGAACAATCCTTGGTGGAGTGAACTTCATCACCACAATCATCACAATGCGCGCTCCCGGAATGACAATGTGGCGGATGCCAATTTTTACTTGGAATACGCTTGTGACTTCAATCCTCATCATCATGGCCTTCCCTCCCTTGGCCGCGGCTTTGTTCGCGCTTGGAGCTGACCGTCAATTCGGCGCTCATATTTTTGATCCTCAAAACGGTGGGGCGATGCTCTGGCAGCATCTGTTCTGGTTCTTCGGTCACCCAGAGGTTTACATAATTGCGCTGCCGTTTTTCGGAATTGTGTCGGAGATTTTCCCGGTATTTAGCCGAAAGCCAATCTTTGGCTACAAGACTCTTGTCTACGCGACCATTGCTATTGCTGCCTTGTCCATGACCGTGTGGGCTCACCACATGTATGTCACCGGACAGGTCCTGCTTCCGTTTTTCGCCTTCACTACGATGCTTATCGCAGTTCCAACTGGAGTGAAGATCTTTAACTGGATTGGAACTCTCTGGCGCGGATCGATTACCTTCGAAACTCCAATGCTCTGGAGCCTTGGTTTCCTGGTGAGCTTCGTGTTCGGCGGTTTGACCGGAGTGATTTTGGCTTCTCCTGCTCTTGACTTCATGCTTTCTGATTCCTACTTCGTGGTAGCTCACTTCCACTACGTAATATTCGGAACAGTGGTGTTTGCTATGTTTGCGGGCTTCTATTTCTGGTGGCCAAAATTCACTGGCAAGATGCTGAATGAGAGGCTTGGAAAGATTCACTTCTGGATTCTCTTCGTAGGCTTCCACACCACATTCCTGGTTCAGCACTGGCTTGGAGTCTTGGGTATGCCAAGGCGCTACGCCACTTACCTTCCAGAGGACGGGTTCACTGAGATGAACCTAATCTCTACCGCCGGAGCTGCTCTGCTGGCTCTTTCCATGATTCCATTCTTGTTCAACGTATGGATAACTGCTCGCAAGGGCAAGATGGTGGAGCTCAAGGACCCATGGGGCTACGGCCGCTCGCTTGAGTGGGCGACCGAATCTCCAATTCCGAGGCATAATTTCCACTCGATCCCGAGGATTCGCTCGGAGTCTCCTGCTTTTGACTTGAACTACCCTGAGCATGCTGCTCCGGAAGCGAAGGCCTCGTACAGCAAAGAGGGCATTGCCTAATGCGCTCTAACATCGGGCTGCAAATGGTCATGGCCGGTTATCTGGCAGTCGCTACGATCGGTTACGTGATTGTGTCATACCTGGTGTTCGGGTACGTTGAGCCGATTGGGACCATAGTTATCGGTTTCTCGGTCCTTCTTTCGCTGTTGATTGCCTTCTTCTTGTACAGAGGGCTGAGCAAGGACTCGGAGCTCCCAGAGGACCGTCTTGACGGCGAAATCGCTGACGACTCAGGCGAGGTTGGCTTCTTCAGCCCTTGGAGCTGGTGGCCGCTGGCTCTTGGCCTGGCATGCGCAATGTTGTTCTTGTCGCTTGCAGTTGGCTGGTGGGTCACGTTCATCGCTGTTCCCTTGGCGATTGTTGCGGTTCTAGGATTTGTTTACGAATACTCGCGTGGAGCTCACGCTCACTAACAGTTCGCTTTTCAACTGACTAGCCCCATTGGGCCACCAACCTATCTGTTCTTTTGGAATCACTGTGTCGATTGACGCTTGCGTCAACGTGCGTGCCACCGTCGCCTAGACCTCACCCCAGTAGCAACGGAATTACGGTTCGCATGCAACTTTCATTCACCGAACTTGCTGTATCGATATTGATTGCTTGCCTGGAGATATCAAAAGGCATCCAGGTTCGACCCTCGTCTGGAACAGGGGATAGGCGTTAAATGACAAACCCCAAACCTTTACAAGATCTGGGGTTTATCTGTTACAAGGCTGTTTAGGCGCTAATTGATTTCTGCTTACGCTTTGGCTTTTCTGTAACGGCCTCTGGCGCGTGGTCTGCATGCGCAAGCTCGTACTCTGCCTTTGACACAGGCGCAATGCGGTCTTCGAAGTAGATCTTAGAGAATGCGGAGCGAAGACGGTTTCCGAGGCTTATCTTCCCATTTGCATCTGGACGGGCAAGTACTGGCTGATAGTCCTTGTAGTCGATTAGCTTCCATAGCTCGTACTTGTCCACGGTCTCGTGAACTTCGATGTATTCGCCGTGTGGCAACCTAACAACGCGGCCGGTCTCACGTCCGTGGAGAACAACCTCTCGATCCTTGTTTTGGAGTGCGATACATGCCCGCTTTGTGACGAAGTAGGCAATTCCTGGTCCAATAAGGAGCATAATCTGCATTGCCACCAGCACCTGGTTTAGAGACATCTGGAAGTTCGTGGCTATCAAGTCAGTGGACGCACCTGCCCACAGGACCGCGTAGAAGGTAACTCCGGCAGCACCAATTGCGGTGCGTGTCGGGGCGTTTCTTGGTCGGTCCAACACGTGGTGTTCGCGCTTGTCCTTTGTTACCCAGTTCTCTATGAATGGATACGCGGCAACTAGCGCCAAGAACAACAGTGACACTATCAGTGGAACCATAACTCCCATGGGAATCACGTAGTCGAAGATTGAAATGTCCCAGCCAGATGGCGCTAGGCGCAGGGCGCCGTCGAGCCATCCGATGTACCAGTCGGGCTGAGTACCCGCCGAAACAGGGGAGGGATCGTATGGTCCGTAGTTCCAAATTGGGTTGATTGTGAAAGTCGCCGCGATGGCTGCCACAACTCCAAAGACCAAGAAGAAGAAGCCTCCGGCTTTGGCAACGTATACAGGCATTAGCGGGTAACCAACGACGTTGTCGTCAGTGCGTCCCGGACCGGAGTAGTGGGTGTGCTTGTGAATGATAACCATCATTAGGTGGACACCAATCAGCACAATAATCAGAGCCGGGAGAATCATTATGTGCAAGCTGTAGAGCCTTGCAACAACCTCTGTCCCCGGGAATTCTCCTCCAAAAAAACCGGAGCTGAATGCGGTGCCAATTACTGGGATGCCCTTGATCATTCCGTCAATAATGCGGAGTCCGTTTCCGGAAAGTAGGTCGTCGGGAAGTGAGTAGCCTGTAAACCCAGCTCCCATGCCCATTAGGAAAAGCAAGAATCCAACAACCCAGTTAAGCTCACGAGGCTTGCGGAATGCACCGGTGAAAAACACACGAAGCATGTGTAGCCCTGCTGCGGCTACGAAGAGCAATGCTGCCCAGTGGTGAACCTGTCGCATAATCAGGCCTCCACGAATGTCAAAGCTGATGTCCAAGCTCGAGGCGTAGGCAATAGACATCTGTGCGCCCTTGAGGGGTGCGTAGCTTCCGTCGTAGTGCACTTCGGCCATTGAGGGCTGGTAGAAGAAAGTTAGGAACGTTCCAGATAAAACTAAGATCACGAAACTGTAGAGGGCGACCTCACCGAGCATGAAACTCCAGTGGTCAGGGAAGACTTTGCGACCAAAACCCTTGAGGACTGCAGAGACGCTAAGGCGCTCGTCAAGGTAGTTCGCAGCCCCTCCAACAAATCCGGGCTTAGTTTCTGTTGCGCTTGTCTCTGCTGTATTAGTCATTTGTTATTTCCTTATGTCCCAGAATGAAGGTCCGACAGGTTCTAAAAAGTCACTTTGCGCAATCAAATAACCCTCAGCGTCAACCGCAATGGGTAGCTGGGGGAGAGGGCGAGAAGCAGGACCAAATACAACTTCGCAGTGGTTGGCCAAATCAAAAGTCGACTGGTGACATGGGCAAAGAAGGTGATGGGTGTGCTGCTCATAAAGAGCTACCGGGCAGCCAACGTGGGTGCAAATCTTTGAGTAGGCAACAATTCCCTGGTAGCTCCAGTCTGCCTTGGCTGGGTCCTCGTTCAAATCGCTTGGGTTGACTCGAACCAGCAATACTGCGGCTTTGGCCTTTTCTTCAAGCTTGTGCTCTTCCATTTCGCTGAGGCCCTCAGGGATTACATGGAAGACAGACCCAATGGTCACGTCTGAGGCTTTGATTGGGATGCCGGTCGGATCCTTTGTAAGCCTTGTTCCTGGCTTCCACATGGTGTGCTTCAGGGTGTCACCGACAACTGGACCTAGGTCGCCAAAAATAATGATTGCAGGGATCGGGAAGAAGGCAAGAGCGCCATACATGCTCCTGCGTATTAGCTTCCTTCTTGAAAAACCGGATTCTCCATCAGCAAGCTTTACTATTTCAAGCGCCTGAGCGCGAGTTTCGTCCGAGCTTCGCGCCTGGTGTCGCATTTCGGAAACTTCATTGTCTGGCATCAATGTCTTTGCCCAGTGCACGGCTCCAAAGCCGATACCGAACATGGACAGTGCCATACCAAGGCCCATCCACAGCGAGTTATTTCTCGTAGCCGAAAGGTCGCCATCTACGATAGGAAACGCAAAAAAGCCCCAGATTGCAATGATTGCGCCGACAACGCTGACACCGAACATGACGGCGATCTGCTTTTCAGCAGTTCGAGCGTGCTTTTCACTTTTATCGGTCATGCGAATGCGGTGAGGCTCGATTCCAGGGTTGGTAATCGGCTTTTCTATGTCCGTGGCTAGGCCTGGGGAGTAGCTCTTTTCAATATCGCTCATGCGCTATCTCCTAATTCGACTTTGCCCCGAGCCATACAGTGATGGCAATGATAAACCCCAACCCAAAGATCCACGTAAATAATCCCTCGGCCACTGGTCCAATTGAACCCAATTCAAAACCAGCAACCGAGTCATTGTCTTCGATGTACTTCAAGTAGGTGATGATGTCTTTTTTGTCTTCAGGCGTCAGGTTTGCGTCGTTGAAAACCGGCATGTTCTGAGGCCCCGTGACCATTGCTTCGTAGGTGTGTTTAGCGGTCGAACCTGCAAGCGACGGGGCAAACTTACCTTCTGTAAGTGCGCCACCAGCTCCAACAGCGTTGTGGCACATTGCACAGTTGATTCGGAAAAGCTCTCCACCGTGAGTAGCGTCTCCATCACCACGCAGGTATTCTTCATCCGGAATTGCTGGCCCCGGTGCAAGAGACGCAACATATGCCGCCATTGCTGAAATCTGTTCTTGAGTGAACTGAACCGGCTTCGCCCTTAGCTGTGGGCCAGAGCCTTGACCCGGCATGCGGCCAGTCCCAACCTGGAAATCAACCGAAGCAGCGCCAACTCCGATGAGGCTTGGTCCTCCAATAGCACCTTCACCGTTGGTGCCGTGACAAGATGCGCAGTTGGCCAGGAACAGCTTACGACCTTCTTCAACTTGAGCAGGAGAGCCTGTCTCCGCCTGAACGACGTTGGTTGCTGCGGCGTAGCCACCACCTGAAAGCACTAGGCCAAGGAATACAACTAGTCCTGCCGCCCACGGACGTCGGCGCATCGGTTTTGCTGAACTCAACATTTTCTCCATTTTGTTATTTGAGAATGTAAACAACTACGAAAAGACCAATCCAAACTACATCTACGAAGTGCCAATAATATGAAACAACAATTGCGCTAGTTGCTTCCCTGTGGCCGAAATTCTTTGCAGCGTAGGCGCGACCAATGATTAGCAAAAATGCAACAAGCCCGCCGGTTACGTGCATCGCGTGGAAACCAGTAGTTATGTAAAAAGCTGACCCGTAGGAATTGGAGCTGAGGGTAATGCCCTCAGAAACCAGCATTGCATACTCCCAAATTTGGCCCGCAACGAAGATTGCTCCGAGTATGTAGGTCAGGAAAAACCACTCAATCATTCCCCACTTTGCTGGCGATGCTCCAGTACGCCTTGGCTGCAACCTCTCAGCAGCAAAAACACCGAATTGTGCAGTAAAAGAGCTGGATACAAGAATCAGGGTGTTTATGAGCGCAAAAGGAACATTCAAGATCTGAGCATCATTTGCCCACAAGTCCGGTGCACCAGCCTTCAGGCTGAAATACATGGCGAACAGACCGGCAAAGAACATGACTTCGCTGCCAAGCCAGACAATCGTGCCTACCGAGGTTGAATTCGGCCTATTGATTAGCGGAGGGGAGATAGCTTCGGAGGTCGTGGTCATTCTTCAAGGATACCCTAGGAAGCCATTCTGTGGCCCGTAGACAACAAGGTTTTCAGAATTTTTGAAGAATTTCTTCACTTTGGGGTAGTTAGACTGCTGTAATGACGACTCAAACATGGCCAGAGGTGCTGACCTCCTTGGTCTCGGGGCAAGACTTGACCCGCGAAAGTGCCAGTTGGGCCATGACACAAATTATGTCAGGCACCGCCACAGCCAGCCAGCTAGGTGGCTTTATGACGGCTCTTAGGGCCAAGGGTGAGACTGCCGCTGAACTAGGTGGGCTTGTAGATGTCATGCTCCAAAATGCCCAAAAACCCGACGTTTCCAGTGATGCTCTCGACATAGTCGGAACCGGGGGAGACCTAGTCGGCACCGTGAACATAAGCTCCATGGCAGCCGTAGTTGCTCGAGCAGCAGGCGTGCCTGTTCTTAAGCACGGCTCCAGGAGTGCGTCTGGAAAGACTGGATCCTCCGAAATGCTTGAAATGCTAGGCATCAGGCTGGACTTATCAGTGGAACAGGTCGCCGAGGTGTTCGAAAGCCAGGGGATTACCTTTTTCTTCGCTCCGGTATTTCACCCTGCAATGCGCCATGTGGCGGCGGCTAGAAAAGAAATAGGCGTACCAACCACCTTTAACTTCCTTGGTCCTCTAGCAAACCCCGTTCAGCCAATCGCCACCGCCCTTGGTGTGGCGGATGCCAAGATTGCACCCCTTATGGCTCAGGAGCTTTCCAGCAGAGGCAGAACGGCAATTGTATTTAGGTCGGATGACGGCCTCGATGAGCTCAGCACGTCGGCTGCTAACCGGGTATGGCAGGTTAGTGGCGGAGAAATATTTGAATTTGATTTTGACCCTACTAGTATCGGCCTGGAACGAGTGAGTCAGTCACAACTGCTCGGCGGGGATGCCACACACAACGCTCAAGTAGCAGCCGGGGTATTCGCTGGAGAAGAGTTTCCTAACTCAGGGCCCATTACCGACATTGTCTGCTTGAACGCAGCCGTCGGAATCGTCGCCTACCAATTGGCAAAAAACCCATTCCTTGCGAAAGAGAATTTCAACGATCGAATCAGAAGCGCCTTCGATGCGGCAATCAGCTCAATAACAAATGGTAGCGCTTCGCTCGTAGCAGCTAATTGGGCAGCAAGCACCCAGCAGGCCTAAGCCATAGACAACAACTCACCAGCAAAGCGGTGAGTACTCGAAAACGTTACTTGACATAATGTTTATTATCGGCTATCTATTGCCAAACCAAACCAGTTCGGAAGTGGCCTGTTCTCTAAACTCTGCCGCTCTTATCAGCGAGGCCAAACAGCCTCATGGCCAGTTGGTTGAGGTATCCGATTGATATTGCAAACAGCAAAGTGCCTTCTCTAACCTGGCCGCCAAGTGAGAAGCCAATTATCACAACAATGATCTCCACGGATGTTCTGGTGATCCAGAAGGGCTTATTGAACCTTTTCGCCAGCCCCATCATTAAACCGTCCCTGGGGCCCTTACCAAAGCCACAAGAGATATAAAGTCCAGTCGCAAAGGAAATGATTAACATTCCCAGGACAAATAAGACAAAATTTTGCCAGTAGGCTTCGAAATCTGGAAGAAAGGGCATCGTCAGGTCCGCGAACAGTCCCACCAGAATCGCATTTAGCACCGAGCCAATGCCAGGTTTTACTTTTAGCGGGATCCAGAGGAGCAACACCAACAGGCTGACCGCAATTGTCGCTTGTCCGAAGGTTATCGAAGTCTGAAGGGAAATTCCTTGGGCCAGAACGTCCCAGGGTGGGATTCCGATTCCGGCGTGAACCATCATTCCTAGGCCGGCGCCGTAGATAGCCAAACCAAAAATTAGTTTCGCGAAACGATAGATGAAATTAGACTGGGGCACTCCCAAAGAATAGGGCGTTGGTCTAAAGAAAATGACAAAAACAGATTATTTGAAGCCCCCTATCCCAAAAGTTTTCGCACACCGTGGTTTTAGCTACCTGGTCCCCGGGGTTGACGAGAATACAATCGAGTCATTTCGGGCCGCTCTGGATCGAGGTGCATCGCACATCGAGACTGATGCTCAGTCAACATTAGATGGAATTGCCGTTCTTTTTCATGACACCACATTACGTCGACTCATGTCCGTGGATGCAAAGGTTTCTGAGCTTACTTTTGCCGAGCTTTCAAGCTATTCGCTTCCGAATAAGGGCAAGGTGCCTTCCCTTGACCAGGTGCTGCGTGAACTTCCGGGGATCATGCTAAACATTGACATGAAATCTGCCGGGGCGGTTCCTTCAACCGTTAGGGCGATTGAAGAAAATAACGCTCACGACCGAGTGCTGGTCTCTAGCTTTTCTAACACCCGAAGAAAGCGGGCTTTGTCCTTACTTAGTAGACCCGTAGCAACCTCGGGGTCTATGGCTGATGTTCTTCGAATTTGGGTAGCCTACAAGTTTTTGGGTGGTTTTGGACTAAAAGCTCTAACCCGAGGCCTGGACGCTCTGCAGCTACCTTGTAATTACGGACCTATCTTGTTTGCACAGCCGAAATTCATTGCCGCTATGGTGGCACTTGACATTGAGGTCCATTTTTGGACGATTAACGGACTCGAGCAAATGCGTGAGCTCTTGTCGATGGGGGCATCCGGCATCGTAACCGACAGGTGCGACCTGGCATCAAAGCTGTGATTGGCCTGTGAGAATGGCGCACTAGGGAATTAGTGACCCCTGTCCCTGCTTGCAACTCTTCGGAGGCAAAAATGGCAGAAACAATGCGTGGCATGAGGCTTGGTGGGCAATCCCTGGAGTCAGATGTTGGAGTTCAGCTGTCGGCGAGGCAGTCGGTGGGCTTTTTGTGCCCTAAAAACCACAGATTCGACCTAGTTTTTGCCGAAGGGGTCGAGTTGCCGATCACCTGGCAGTGCCAGTCTTGCGAATCTTCAGCAACAAGGCTTATCGATGGGGCAGCTGTGATTGATGGCTCAGAAGCGGATGCTGCTCCTCGAACCCACTACGACATGGTCAAAGAGCGTCGATCTGAACAAGAACTTCAGCAACTGCTTGAGGAAATGCTTGTAAGTATGCGCAAGCGAAGGTCTCAAGGACAAGTCAGCGCCTAAAACCCCACTTGGTGCAGAGCCAAAATGATTCTACAACGATCCCGTAGGTCATTTTGCTTTTGCCTTTCATACGCTCCACGAAAACGATCGGGACCTCTTTTATCTCGACTCCAAAGTCTTGGCAAAGTAGCGTCATCTCGACCTGAAAGCCATACCCCTGCGCCTGAACTTTATTGAGCGGGAATGACTTGAGCACCTCAGTCGGATAGCATCGAAAGCCGGCAGTCATGTCCCTGATTGGGCTACCAAGCATTTTTCTTGCGTAGAAATTGCCCGCCTTTGAAATTACTTTTCTGAACCAGGGCCAATTTTCGACCCGTCCCCCGGCTGTCCAGCGAGAGCCAATCACTAATCGATTCGAGCCTGCTTCACTAGTTAGTTTTTCAAGGTCACTTGGGCGATGACTTCCATCGGCATCCATCTGAACTACAAAGTCAAATCCCTGCTCAATGGCCCAACCGAACCCGGCAAGATAGGCCTTTCCCAGGCCTTGTTTATGGTCTCGATGTAGAACAGAAACTTGGGGGTGCTTGAGAGATAATTCTTCCGCCAGCCCCCCGGTGCCATCCGGGCTGTTGTCATCGATTATCAACACCTCGATATCCAACCGTTGGGCCAAAACCTGTTCGATGCTTGACTCCAAAACGTCTAATTCGTTGTAAGTCGGCATTAGGACAAGAGTTCTCATCGCCTTTTTCTTCTAATTACGAAAGCAAAAAGGAAACCAATTGCTGCAATCATGTTTGCAAATTCGAACGGTTGGCCAAGAAGCATTGCTGGAGTTGTGCCGTCGAAGAGCGGCACCTTCTCGACCATCGCTCCCTCCTGATACCAAGTCAGTTCGCTTAGGACCTTTCCGGTTGGTAGGTAAATTGCAGAGAGACCAACCGTTGAGATGTTCACCACTGCCCTACCGGTTTCGATTGCCCTGAGTTGAGCTATTCCAGCCTGCTGGTAGGTCTCATCGGAGTAACCAAAGTCTGCATTGTTGGTTTGCGAGAGTATTACTTCGGCACCCCCAGACACTAACTCCCGAAGGATCGAGTCCTCGGCGATTTCAAAGCAAATCAGCGTGCCGGCAGTGAAGTCGTCCGAAACTTCGTAGATTCCGTCCCTTGTGCCAAAGCTGAAGCCCTCCGGGACCATGTCGATAAGTGTCGGGGCAAATAGTCTCCAGAATTCTCTGTCCGGCACAAACTCCGCGAAAGGGACTGGCTGCTGCTTATCGTAGAAATCAACCGCCCCAACTCCGGGTTCCCAAAGTAAAGTCGAATTGAAGTTTTCGCCGCCTCGCGTCGTTATAGTCCCGAAGCTGAAAGGGGCCCCAATTCTCTTCGCGAGCTCATCAATCTTTCTAGCCGCCTCTTCGTCCCGAAGCGGATCTAAGTCCGACGCGTTCTCAGGCCAGACCAGTAGGTCGATATCTCCTGCCAGCTCGGAGTCAAAAATTAGTTCGGACGCGCTCAAATGATTGTCGAGTATTGAGCCTCGCTGCAGGTTTGAGAACAATCCAGCGTTTGCATTCCCCTGAACAGCTGCAATTGTTTTCGCTGTAATCGGTTCAGGATTGTTTACAAGTCCTGTTATGAGGGGCGTGATCACGAGAACCGAGAGGGTAATCAGAGCCGACGTCTTTCGCATTGCGTTTCTACCGCGTCGGTGAAGTAACCAAACCGCCAGAATTCCACCCATTAGAGCCAGTGCGAAACTCAGCATTGACATGCCGCCAAAATAAACCCATTGATTCATGAAGCTTGACGGCTGGGTCATAGAAAGCCTCGACCAAGGAAAACCTCCGTAGGGAAAATTGTTGGCAAGAAATTCTCGGAAAGTCCAAATCGACGCGCTTGCCACAGCGAAGAACAAGAGCCCAGACTTCTTAGGCTTCCACTTTTTATATAACCAGGCGGTTGCTCCAACACCCAAGGCAAAAAAGAAGGACATTAGGGTGCTCAGTGCGATCAGGGGAACCGCACCCAGATAAAGAGCTATCCACTCAATGTGGGAAATGTAAAAAACTTGGCTTGCGATAAATCCAATCAGCACTGCCTTCCAGAAACCAAGCCCAAGGGTCGCAAGCAATATGAGTGCCGGAATCAATGGTGCGAGAATCCAGATGTTCTCGGTGGGAAATGCGTAAAGAGCGAGCAGCCCACCCAACGCACCAAGCGGTATGCGCCATACCAATTCAGGAATCTTCACACCCATAGCCTAAGTACTAGATGTAGTAGCTGTAGGCAACAATGCCTCTTTTGACCAAATCCATAGCGTTATAAGCAGTCTCTGCTAGCTCCGCATCTGCACCCTGAGCAAGCTGGTCCAAAAGGTCGATAATCTGCTTCGACCACCTTATAAAGTCTCCGGCAAGGAGCCCCGACACCTTTAGCACATCATCAAGTCGGGCCCCTGTCGCCCAACGGTAAATGGGCCAGGACAACCCGAGGTCTAACTCGGTCTCCGGAGCCAGGCTGTACTTAGCTTGTAGCTCTACTAACTCTTCCTGAATCAGTTCAGTTCTTTCAAGGACTTCGCGGAATTGACCCTTTGGCAACTTTGGTTCGTAGTCGCCGTCATCACGGCGATTCTCGAAGACAAGCGCCGCCGCCATGGCAGCCAGCGATGCGGCATCAAGATCTTTCCAGGTCCCCTGGTTTACGCACTGGGCAATTAGCAGATCTCGTTCCCCGTAAATCTTCGCCAGCCGAAGGCCAGGCTCGGTTATTTCCAAGTCTTCATTCTCTGGCTGTAGGTAACCAAGATCTTGCAGTAGGTCGCAGATCCTAGAAAATACCTTAGAAACTTGGTTTGTTCTTGATTCAATCTGATTAACGGCAGTATTTATCTCGGAGCGGAGCTTTTGATACCTTTCACCCCAACGCGCGTGGGATTCGCGTTCGTTACAACCATGGCATGCATGAGCTCTGAGGCCTCGTTTTAGTTCTGCAATGTGTGATTCATGTTGCCGCATGGATTTAGTCTCACGAATATCTTTGCCGCCCCTGGATCTCCAAGAGGCACCTTTTCGCTCGAGGTCGGTAATCTCACGCCTTATTCCTGAGTATTCGATGAAGTTTCCCAAGTGGCATTGGAGCGCATCCTCGTAGCTTTCAAGCGATGCCTGCTTTTCAGCGATGACCTGGGCAAGGCCGACGACTGATCTGTCTGCCTGGAACTGGGCGAAAGATCGCTCCAGCATTTTGCTGGCTCTTTGGGCGCCAAAGGCCGAAATTAGGTTGACCGCCATGTTGTAAGTGGGTCGAAACGAGCTATTAAGTGGGTAAGTTCGCTTCGAAGCCAGGCCCGCTACCATGTTTGGGTCAAGTTGCTGACCCCACAAAATAACTGCGTGCCCCTCTGTGTCAATTCCACGGCGGCCGGCCCTGCCAGTCAATTGGGTGTACTCCCCCGCAGTTATAGAGACCCTGGCCTCACCGTTGAACTTATCAAGTCGCTCAAGAACCACTGTCCTGGCCGGCATGTTGATGCCCAGCGCAAGAGTCTCCGTGGCGAACACGACGCGGACTAGTTTTCTAAGAAACAGCTCTTCTACTACCTCTTTGAACGCGGGCAGCATTCCAGCGTGATGAGCCGCGTAACCGCGCTCAAGAGAACTCAGCCAATCGAAGTAGCCCAAGGTGTCAAGATCCTCGTCAGCAATCGAACCGCATCTTGCTTCGGCGATTTTTCGAATTTCTTTTGCCTCTTCGCTGGTGGTTAGTCGCACTCCAGCTCTCCGGCAGGCGCTGACGGACGCCTCGCAACCAACCCGAGAGAATATGAAGAAGATCGCTGGAAGAAGCTCTGCTCGATCAAGAAGATCGACGACATCGGATTTTTCAAGTCTCGGGAACCGCCGATCGGGCTGACCACGATAATTTGATCGAGAGTTGTTCTTTGGTCCTCGATGCGGAGCACGCTGACGAGCCTGATGCTTTTGAAGTAGCTCTGGGTTCACACGAGTTTTATTACTACCCGCTTCGAATAGCTCAAGTAGCTCATCGCCGAACATGACATGCTGATGAAGTGGCACAGGGCGTATTTCCGAGACGATAATTTCAGTATTACCTCGAACCTCGGCCAGCCAGGCTCCAAACTCTTCTGCGTTTGACACGGTCGCGCTTAGAGAGACCACCTTTACGTCTTTGGGAAGATGAAGAATAACTTCTTCCCAGACCGCTCCCCTGAACCTATCGGCCAGGTAGTGCACCTCGTCCATGACCACGTATCCCAATTCCATAAGCGTGGTGCTGGTGGCGTAGATCATATTTCTAAGAACTTCGGTTGTCATAACAACAATCTCAGCTTCTGAGTTGTTATTGCTGTCACCGGTTAGAAGCCCTACTCGATCTTTGCCATAACGGGCCGCTAACTCAGCGAATTTTTGATTACTTAGCGCCTTAATCGGGGTGGTGTAGAAGACTTTCTGTCCCCTGGCAAGCGCCAAGTGAATGGCGAACTCACCGACGATTGTCTTACCTGCACCCGTAGGGGCAGCAACCAATACACCAGCTCCCGACTCGAGTGCCAAGCAGGCCTGCTCCTGAAAGTCATCCAACGGGAAACGTAGCTCATGGGAAAAAAGCTCAAATTCTGGAAATTTTGATTTTGATTTAGCTCGCCGATAGCGATCGGCGAGGCTAAGTTCATTCGACTTCGATGTCGTCATCTACAAACTTCGATAGTTTTCTTGCTCGTCGCTTGTCGTTTGTGATTGCGATTCCAACCGCAGTGAAGAACAGCAGTGTGAGCGGAGCCATAAGCAAAAACATTGACATTGGCTCGGCGGTTGGAGTGGCCAGCGCCGATACTGTCGCGATTATCAGTAGGGCAATTCTCCACGACTTCAAAATCCCCTTGCCCGTCACAAGACCGGCGAAGTTCATCAGCACCAGAACAACCGGCATTACAAAAGCCAGGCCAAAAATTAGAAGGATTCTGATGGCGAACAATACGTACTCAGCCGCGTTTATTACGTTGGAGCTTCCCTCAGGTGTAAACCCAATGAGAACGACAACGAAACCGGGAAGCGATGTCCATGCTAGGTAGGTACCGAGGAGAAAAAGTGGCAGAGCCGAAAACACGAAGCCGACCGCGTAACGCCGCTCCCTGATTTTTAGACCCGGAGACACGAAAGCCCATAGGTTCCAAAGCCATACGGGAGCGGTCATTAGAACACCCAAGAAAATTGATATTTGAATGCGAAGGTCGAAGGCCGAAACTACTGTTCCAAAGTTGACGATTGCATCGATGCCGCGCTCACGAGTGACATCTAGTAGTGGGCCTTGTAAGACCTTGAACACCGGATCGAATAGAAACCAACCCACCACTGTTCCCGCGATTACGAAACCAGCCGACCATGAGAGACGAACTCGAAATTCTCTTAGGTGAGATGACAGGCTCATTCGGCGCTCTTTGTTTTTGCGCCAGAGCATTAGTCCTTCTTCTTGTCGCCTTCACTAGGCGCTTCAGCCGATGCTTCTTCAGCCTTCGCTTCGGTAGCCTCGCCGTTTTTGCCTATCTCTTTTCGGAAAATCCTCATAGATTGCGCTGCGCTCTTCGCCAAAGCCGGTAGCTTAGGTGCTCCCCATAGCAGAAGAACGATTGCAAGGATAATTATCCATTCCCAGCCTTGAAGTCTCATGCCTACCTCTTATCTATTTCGATGTCGATAATTCTTTCAATTAGTCTACGCCTTCTGGCCTTGACTCGTTGCTCCTTAGCTTGCCCGATCTTGCGTCTTTGACCCAAGAGAGACAGTAGCTCAGGTCCGGTATTTGCCACGGCCTTACTGGGTAGTGTTGTTTCGAAGCTATTGAGATCCTCAATCAACTCTTTGGATTTTGTTAGCTCGGTGTTGAGCCTTTTTGCCGAGAGTAGCAATCGATATCCAACAAGTCCGAGTGCGTAGATAGAAGCCATTGCAACAAGCAGAAACATTAGGCCGAATCCAGTCATCAGTCTTGGTCCTCCGGAGTCAATGATCCATGTCTGGCATGTATGGCAAACTGCCTAACTGCCTCGACAGCACTTTCTGGTGACAGTACTCTAACTTGACCCGCGTAGCGCGCAACATGGCGCCCAAGGGCCTTGACGCTTCCAACTTGAATTTTGCCCGTCACGTTACCCTCAGTATCTCGTTGGATGTCCGTGGCTGGGAAGTTCCAAAAAATCTCACTTGCTTCATGGGTGGCACGGATTTTGACCGTTGTTTCGTTCTCAATTTGACCGAAAACTTCTAGGGGTATTTCCGCTGACTCGGCCGCCTGAGAAATTGGTTTGTCCGTGTTCTCAATTTTTGTTATTCGATCCAACCGAAATGACCTGACTGCTTGGTTGGAATGACACCAACCTCGCAAATAATGCCTTCTCCCAACATAATCGACTCTAAGGGGGTCGATGTCGCGTTCAGATTTCTCTCCGAGCTGATTAACGTATGAAGCAACTAGCCGTGTCTTGTCTACAAGCGCTTGCTGAATGGTGTGCAAGGTTTCTTGCCGCGCCGGTGATGCCAAGATGGTTATCGGTAGGGATCCGGAACCAATCTGGTTGCGAATCTGAGACAAAGCTACGTTGCCAGCAAACTGCGGTAGGGCAGCCAAAAAATCAAGGCCCGCCGCCAGAGCGGTTGTTTGCCGCTTAGATAGCAATGGCGGGCGTCTGAGAGCCGCCATGCCGATTGAAAAGTCAACCTCTCCTTTTGCAAGGAGCTCATCGTCGACATAGAAGTGGGTTTCGAACCGTCCGATGTCCTCGCTGTTAGCAATTGTCTTGACAGCTCGAACAATGGTTTTCTCGGTGTAGCCAAAGTGCGTAGCAAGTTCGGTTGTGGCCATTGGGCCATCCCTGAGCACTAAGCCCACAATCGAAAGTGAGAGATTAAATAGGTCTTCAGCATCAATTTCCTGCTTAGGCATGAGCATCCAATACTTGTTGCCAGCCCGAATCTATTCTTTGTCTCAATGATTCGGGAGAAAGTATTTGAACTTCCGACCCAAATTCCATTAGGTCCTCGGCAAATAGGGCCTCATCCATGAAATTTACTTCAACGGTCCCGCTGTCTTTTGCTCCAAAATGCCACCAAGCCTCGCTGTCCTGCTCGATTTTCAGAACGGCGATGTTCTTGGTCACGAATTCAACCAGTGCTGCTTCGACTTCATCAATCTGCACCAAAGAGACTGTTTCTCCTGCGAGTTCAGAAGATTTGACCTTGGAAACGATTCTTCTTAGTAGAAAGTTCTTTATTTCTTTTGACTGTTTGGCAAGTAAGACCCACTGGCCCTCGATAAACCTAAGTTTCAAGGGCGTTACCTCACGGACCGAAGTGGTTCCATCGATTTTGCGGTAGCTGAACCTAACCAGCTTGCCCTCTGCGATCGCGTCGGCCAGTGGAGCGAAACTTTCCTGTGGTGCCAATAACCGAGGTGTAAAGGCAGATAGCTGCCTTGAAGATTCCACAATCCCCAGTGAACGCAGCCTAATAAGGCCGGACTGCGCTTGCTTGGAAAGCAATTGGTTGTTCCAGGCCTTGGCTGCCAATTCAAGAAGGGTCATGTGCTCGTTGTTTATTTCAAAGTCCGCAGGCCAATCAAAGCTACCTTTTGCAATTCGGTATCTAGCACTGTCAGTTTCTCCAAAGCTACTGGAGTCGATCACCTCCAGCTGAACCCCCATTTCCCGCAGATCACTTTTGTCGCGATCAAACATCTTTTCTTTTGCCAAATCCGAACCCTGCTCGGCGTAGGAGACAACTGACCGAAAGATGTCATTCTTGCTGAGTCCAATTACCGGGGCTGCCATTAGACAGCAAGTTAGAGTAAAAAGCCTCTCGGCTGGGCTCTGCTTACTCGCACCTGCGGACATAAAGCTACTTTCCTAAGACGTCAATCACGAAGATCAGGGTTGAGCCGGCTGGGATACTGCCCTGTTCGCTGTCTCCGTAGCCAAGCTCCGGAGGAATCACGGCGATAACTCGAGAGCCAACGGTAACTTGATCAAGTGCCATAACGAAGCCTTCTATAAGGCCGTCAGCAGTAATTGGAAATGTAGCTGGAGACTGTCTTTCCCACGAACTGTCGAACTGCTCTCCATCCCAGGTCCAGCCCGTGTAGTGAAGCACAACGTTGTCGCCGATTTGGATCGGCTCTCCGCCGCCCTCAATTAGCACAGCACTCATGTACTCATCTGGCGCGTCAGTGGAGGGAATCTGGACACCAGGTTGTCCGTCTGGGGCTGAAACCACTGTAGGCAACCCTGCTTTTGCGGGCTGAGCATCTCCATTGGCCCTTGGCAAGTAGGCCTCAACAATGTCAAAAACAAAAATAACTCCGTCTGAAGCGCCAATTCCAAGGCTCTGGATGCCAACGCTGCCGTGGGCATTCTCGGCATCCAATAGCACAGCGACGCGAGAGCCAACGGTCACGCCGGTAAGGGCACTACAAAAATCTGGCACGAGGCCTGGGTAAAGATCCTGCGGGGCATAATCCTGACTGGTGAAGTCGCTAGCTTGAAGAGTGTCTCCAGTAGCTGCATTGAAGCCGGCGAAATGCAGGAGCACCTGCTGGCCACCAAGAACCTCGCCGCCATCACCCTCGATTATGATTGCGGTCTCAATGCCAGTGCCCGTAAGGGGAACTGGAAACGTAACCTCTGGCTGAGTACCGAGGTCTCCCAGGACTGTTATTTGTTCTGCTGCGTCACCGGTTTGAAAGCTTTCGCATTGAGTATCTAACCCAACGCTTAGCTCAGCGTAGCTAAGTGGTCCGGTTGGCTCACTGGCACAGCCAGTAAGAATTAGTAGGGGGATGGAAATCGCAGCTATTTTTCGCAAGTTAGTTCTCATTTCTGGGTAACCCTAATTCTGCCTTGGTTTCAAGTTGTTCGTGACCTTGCGCACCGTTTTTCTAAGCTTTTTCTCACTGAGCGGTCGCTGGCCCATTGCCTGGGGTAGCCAGATGTCCATGTCCTCATCGGTGTGCTCTGTCTTATTGCCTCTTCTAGCCTTGAAGCTTGGGAGGACTGTGTCTGGAGCAAGGCGCCTAGCCGATAGCAAGAAGCCAGTGTGTGAAATCATTCTGTGCTCCGGCCTTACAGCCAAGCCGTCCAGGTGCCAAGGTCTAACCATTGACTCCCAAGCCAGTGGAGCGGTAAAGCCACCGTGGGCTCTGATCTCTTCAAAAGTACGGCTCAGCTGAGTAACGGTCGCCACGTAGATGATTACTAGACCACCTGGCTTCATTGCTGTTGCAACTTCATCAATGCACTCCCACGGGGCAAGCATGTCCAGTACGACCCGATCGGCGCTCGCGGCTTCGCAGTGTTCGGAGAGCATCTCTTGCA
>CAYMAU010000013.1:18934-29860 GCA_964388525.1 uncultured Aquiluna sp.
TACACAATTGCCGCACCACGCGGCATAGAAAGCACGTAGTCACTGAGTAAAGGCTTGAGGGCCAAATACTGATCGCCATTATGGTTTTCAATCACCGAGCCCGAAGGCTTGCCGATGATGTCATCGTGCTGGATCTCCCCCTTGTGGGACCCAAACCGCGTTCCGGCCGTCAGCCGAATCGTGTTCATGATGCCCTTTGGGCCAGTCAGCTGGACTCTGTCGCCAGCTTCAAAGATTTCGTTCATTTGTCCTCATTATTTATTCTCAAAGTTGCTAGGTTCTCCATGGTCACCTCGGTCAGCGAGGAGATGATTCTCCGGTTGGGTCCCGTTGGCAGATTGATGATGTTGGTTACTCCGATCGCGTGACATCCCGCAGCCTCCGCAGAGGATAGGCCTGTCGGAGAATCTTCGAAGGCAAGACAATCCTCCGGTGCAACTCCCAGCAGCTCCGCTGCTCGCAGGTATGGCTCCGGGTGAGGTTTCCCATTTGTGACATCGTCGCCGGCCACCACCACATCGAAGGCTTGAAAATCAATCTGATCGGCAACCGTGAGCGCCATGGTTCGCATAGACATAGTTACTAAAGCGGTTTTAATGCCTGCCTTTTTTAGCTCAACAAGCAGTTCGAGTGCGCCTGGTCTCCAGGGTAATTTTGTCCTGAGTTGCTCAATGACTTCTTCGGTCAGTCGATCGATGACCTCCCGGGTGGTCATGTCTTCGATACCAAATTTATTTCTCAAGAGGTCTGAGGCGTGGAATAAATCGTTGCCGATTAGCTGCAGTGCATCGTTTTCGGTCCAGGTGCTGCCATATTGCTTAGCCAGGCGCGCCTCGGACAGCATCCAGTAGGGCTCGGAGTCAATTAGGGTGCCATCCATGTCCCACAAGACAGCCTTCGGAAAGTTATTACTCGACATTTGTCCCAGTCTAGTTCCAGCTTCAATTAGAGTTTGTGGGTATAAAAGGAGTTCACTTGCTGACTGGTCGCATTCTTATTGTCGCCTTCGAGGGCTGGAACGACGCTACCGAAGCTGCGACTGGAGCGCTAAAGGCGTTGTCCGAGCAGATCTCAGGTCAAATTCTAGAAGCAGTAGATCCTGAAGACTATTACGATTTTCAGTTTTCCAGGCCCATCGCCGAGTACGACGATGACGGTCAACGTTTCCTCAACTGGCCCACGACTGAGCTTCTGCAGGCAAGCTCGGAAAAAGCAAAAGCTCAGCCCAGGCTCCAAGAAATATTCTTGCTGCTAGGCACTGAGCCTTCGAGGCGTTGGATTACATTTGCCGCCGAAGTGATGGAAATGGTTCAAGACCGCGAGATTGACCACGTGATAATGCTCGGAGCGATGCTGGCCGATGTTCCTCATTCAAGACCGGTCCCGTTTTTCAAAAGCTCACAAAACAAGGCATTTCAAGAGTTGCACAACCTAGAGTCTTCCAGCTACGAGGGGCCGGTCGGTATTCTTGCAGTCCTTGCTCAGGCATTTGAGGCCGACAACATCCCGGTGATGTCACTGTGGGCATCGGTCCCCCACTACGTTCACAACACTTCAAACCCGAAGGCGTCTCTGGGTTTTCTGAACCAGCTGGAGGCTCTAACTGGTGTCCAGTTCGAGGGCTCTGCGCTCCTCGAGGAGGCCGCGGAGTGGGAGCGATCAATTGACGAAGTTTCCGAGAATGATGAAGAGCTCGCAGCCTATATTGAGCAGCTTGAAACTAGCAGGGACGCTCTCGACAGTGAGCAGGCGTCGGGCGATTCGCTGGCAAGAGAATTAGAGAAATACCTGAAGTCCAGGCCCGATTCACCTGAGGCCGGTAAGGCCTAAATCGCTCCTAAACCAAGAGCGATTAGCAAAGCCGACCCCACGCCCACTCGCCAAATGACAAACGGTATGTATGAGCCCTTAATTAGGTATCGAAGCAGCCAGGCTATTACCGCATAGCCCACCACGAAACTTACAAGTGTTGCGGCAATTGTTGCTGCCAGTAAGTCATCTGGTAAGTCCTGATAGCTTCCCAAGAACTGATACGCTCCTGCACCGAGCACCGCCGGTATTGCAAGCAAAAAGCTGTAACGCGCCGCAGCTTCTCTTGTAAATCCAAGCATCAGACCAATAGTTATCGACCCGCCCGATCTTGATACCCCTGGAATCAGAGCCAAAGCCTGTCCAAAACCAAAGGCAAGTCCACTTCGAAGGTTCAAGTCCCCCAGTTGCTTGGTTTTGAAGCCAATTCGGTCGGCAAAGCCCAATAGCAGTCCAAACAGAATCAACATCACTCCGATAATCCAAAGCTGGCGCAGTTCCGTCTCAATCGCACCTTGAAAAATTAGTCCGAGAACCACAATCGGAACCGTTCCAATAATCACGAGCCAGCCAAGCCTGGAGTTTGGCTCTTGCTTGGACCAGGGACGAAGCCCATTTTTGAACCAAGACCCAAGAATCTCAATTATTGACTTGGCAAAATAGCTGACAACCGCAAGCTCGGTTCCGATTTGTATGGTGGCAATAAATGCGGTCAGTTGCGGCTTGTTCAAATCTCCGAAGCCGAATACTTCTTGGGCAATTTGAACATGGGCACTTGATGAAATTGGGAGAAACTCGGTTAGGCCTTGAACAAAACCGAGAATTATGGCTTCTAGGGGGCTCATTCTTCTTCGGCTAGTTCAATCGGCAGGAACTCATCGAAACTTGCCGACAGTGCCTCTTCGTAGCCAAGAAAAGCATCTTCGACTTGAATGTAAGCCTGCTCAATTCCCGGGTCTTCACCCTCGCGCCGAGTGAGGATGGCATCGAGATGTCTTTCCAGAGCTCCTATGAGCTTCTGGAGTGCGACCTGCGGCTCTTGATGCATAGTAATAAGCTACCGCTTTGTGTCGGTCGCGACAAATACCTAATTGTTCTAGAATTCTGTGTTCATGATAAGTTTGGATCTGGCTCAAGCAAAATGAGCACTCACCCGTCCGGGTGGCGAAATGGTAGACGCGCTAGCTTGAGGGGCTAGTCCTCTTACGAGGGTGAGGGTTCAAGTCCCTTCCCGGACACAATTAAAAAAATCAACTTAGAATTGGGCATGTGATAGGTAGCTTGGACCCGGCGGTTGATTACGCGATAGCCCAAACTCGACAAATGCTTGTCGGCCTAAATGTCGTAGCTATGACCGGCGCCGGAGTTTCTACTGATAGCGGTATTCCGGATTACCGAGGCCAAGGTCGAGTGGTAAAGCATCCTTTGACTTTCGACCAGTTTTTAGCCTCGAGGGAAAATCAAGCTCGATATTGGGCCAGAAGCTACGTTGGATGGAACCGAATTGCAAGTGCAGAGCCCAACGATTCTCACTTGGCATTGGCCAAGGCAGAGCAGACCGGTCAAATTCAGCAGCTGATTACACAGAATGTCGATGGACTACATCAAAAAGCCGGATCGAAGAACGTCATAGAGCTTCACGGTCGTCTGGACCGAGTGGTTTGTCTTGACTGCACTGAATCAATATCTAGACAGGATATGGATGGCTTGATTCAAGCCACTAACCCGTCGATGAACAGAAGTGCCGACATCGAATTCACCCCAGACGGTGACGCTGAAATTGAGGTTCCGGAGGACTTTAGGGTCCCAACCTGTCAAAACTGCAACGGGCGCTACAAGCCAGACGTAGTGTTCTTCGGAGAACAGATTCCGCAACTGAGGGTCGCTGAAGCCAAAACGGCAGTTGAACGTGCAGAGGCGGTTTTGGTCGCAGGAAGCTCTCTCACTGTGAATTCTGGCCTCAGGCTCGTGAAGCAAGCAAAAGAACTGGGACAGAAAATTGTGATCATCAACTTGGGCGAAACCAAAGCGGACAATATCGCAGACGTGAAACTGAATGCATCGGCGGCCGATGTCTTGAGAGCACTATTTTTATGAGTGGCACAGTACTAGGCCTTTTTCGACACGGCCAAACCGATTGGAACATTGAACTGAGGCTTCAGGGCACAGCGGAGATACCCCTCAATAGTCACGGCGTGCAGCAAGTAAGAACTGCGACCAAGAATCTTGATCTTTCTTATTGGGATATTGTGCTCACCTCGCCACTTGGGCGTGCCAAGGAAACAGCTGACATTATCTTGGCGGAAATGACCGGCACCGAGCTGCTGGTTGAACCGATGCTGATTGAGCGTTCCTTCGGTATCGGTGAAGGAATGCTTTATTCCGAATGGCACGAAAAATATGGCCAGCTAGAGGAAATTCCCGGGGCAGAGTCAAATGATTCGATCATTCGCAGATCCAAGCAGCTTCTTGATCAAATGCTCGAAAACTACGCGGGAGCGAAAGTTTTGGCCATCTCTCATGGAGCGCTGATTAGGTATTTACTAAATGAAGTGAGCGAAGGGTCTGTGCCACCACCCGGCGAGAGGTTACAAAACTCCTCGCTACACATTTTGCGGCACGATACGAGGTGGGAGCTGGACGCCTGGGCGCCGGAGCCGCTAGGCGATTTTACGCAAGCTAACTAATAATTCTTTGGTGCTGCGCTTCCATGAAAACTTGGCGGATTGCTCAATCGCTTTTCTTGAGTGACTGGACCAGGTTTTTTCTTTCGAGAGTTTCACTACTGCAGCGACGAATTCCTCCGACTTGGAGTTATTGAAAAACACACCCGCGCTTCCTGCCACCTCTTGAAAAATAGGTATGTCACTGACTATCACCGGAAGCCCCTGTGACATTGCCTCCACAAGTGGGATGCCGAAACCTTCGTCCCTTGAGGCACTCACTAAGCAGAATGCCCTTCCCAGCCAGCCTAAATACTCAGCTTCGGTGACGCCGTCTTCAAACTGAACCTTGGCACCAACTGAGTCGGCGAGTTTGTTGAGCCTCAAGCGCTTTTTATCGCCCAGCCTGGAAAGTAGCACCAATGTCATGTCGGGCAGCAGTGCCATTGATTTAATCAAAAACTCCACGTTTTTGTAACGGCTGTAGCTCCCCATGTAGACCAAGTATTCGGAGTCATGTCTGGGCGTTGCTGGCTTTGATATTTCAAGATTCGAGGCGTTATGGACAACCTCCAAAGGCCTTTTGGTCAGTCTGGCCTCCAAAATTTGTTGCCTAGAGGTCTCTGACACTGTCAGAACTAGATCGGCACGGTCAAGGAGGAACCGCTGTGGAAAGTACGACAGGTGAAATAGAAGCCACCCCAGCCGCACGGGCGCTGAGAATGCCCTTGGGGGCGTGCGGTGACGGTAATAGATAAGGTCATGAAGAGTCAGAACGAGCTTAAAGTTACGTCCCAGCGAAGAAGTTGTTTGCATGGGACTAACCAGGACTCCGATGCCCTCTGAATTAAGTCTCTTTGCCAGGGTTAGCTCTTGAATAGATGTTGGATCGTTTACTTTGAGAAATGAGACATTTTCTGGCAGCAGATCCCGTTGAGCTCCCAAGTGAATCAGAACCGTCACAGGCATAAGACGGCTGAGCTCTCCGATCAAACCTAGGCTAAAGCTGGTTATCCCATCGGGCTGGGTGGGGTTTATAAACCTGCCATCGAACCAAATTTCCTTCATTGGGTCTCCAGAAAATTCGTTATGGCTGTGGCGATTTCGACAGGCCTTTCGTAGTGGGACAGGTGCCCAACTTTTTCCAGCACCAACAGCTTAGAGTTCGCCAACCCCTCGTTCAGGCGTATTTGCTCTGATATTGGAGCCACGGCGTCCTGGGAGCCGGCTATCAACAATATCGGACCGGTAAGTTTTTCCGAATAATCGAAAACTGATCCAGAGTTAGCGGCCTGAAAGCCCTCTATGGCGACTCTGGTGGATGCGTAAGTAGAAAAATATCGACCGTGCTGTTCATGAATGAAGCGTCTAGTGCGTTGATTCTTGGTTTTAGCAAGACCAATCGACATGGCTCTGGTAACCAAGCCGGAGGACATTAGCCAAGAGCCCAAGACTTTATTCTTACCAATTCGGTAGTAGATTTCCGCGAACCTATTGCCGAGTGATTTCGATGTGCTACCCCGAGTGGTGATCGGGTTTATCAGGCAGACCTTCTTGGTGGAAAGCCCATCTGAAATAGCTTTCGCGACGATTAGCGTTCCGAAGCTATGTCCAACCACAAGATCGTAGGGACCTGTTGAATTGTAGAAATCAATCAGCCAGTCAGAGTATGACGAAAGGTTGTGGTTTTCAAGCTCAGCACTTTTGCCAAAGCCTGGGAGATCTGGGCTCACCACCGTTAGATCGACGAGGGCGCCTGCAACAGCCTGCAATCCATGATGGTCGCCCCTAAACCCATGTATAAAGAGCACCCTTTGCTCTTTTCCTGAACAAGTCCAGACTGCGGTATCGGACACATCATCCCTAGTCGAGCGGGCTTCAGCCAACGCAAAGAGTTCGGCGGGAGGATTGGTCAACACTGTCACCCATGCAGTCTAGGTTGGTTGCAAGCCGACTATCGTTTTAGACAGGAGATAATTTGCTAGATTTCGATTTTGAACCCGAGGCCCCGGGCTGGTCCAAACGGGTCGCGGCCTTCGACCTTGAGACCACAGGGCTTGATCTAAAAACTGCCCGCATCGTTACCGCGTGCGTAGTTGTTCTTGGCCCAACTGGAGAAGTAGAAAACCTTCGTGAGTGGCTTGTGAACCCAGGCATTGAAATACCTCAGGCCGCTTCTGATGTTCACGGTGTAAGCACTGAAGTGGCCGTTCGAGATGGAATGGACCCGCTGTCCGCTATTGTGGAAATCAGCCAGGAACTAAAAAAACTAAATGAGACGATGCCGTTGGTGGCATTCAATGCCCCGTACGACTTTACTATTTTGGCCAACGAAGCCATCCGGTATCAGTTAGAGCCTCTTGAGCCGCAAGCCGTGATCGATCCGCTGGTACTTGACCGCAAAGTAGATAAGTTCCGAAAGGGAAAGCGCAATCTAGTTTTTATGTCAGAGCACTATGGGGTTGAGCTCACCGATGCCCATAATTCAACTGCTGACGCAATAGCCGCGGGGAAACTAGCTCAGCAAATTGCCAAGCGCTTTGCAGAGCTGGACATCCCAATCGAAAGTCTGCACGACGCTCAAGCCAAATGGAGTGACGAGCAATCAGAAAGTTTCGCAAAGTTCATGAGGCAGCAATCCCGCCCGGATTTCCAGGCGGAGTTGGGTTGGCCAATAAGGCTTTAGCTGAAGTTCTTGTAGCGATCGTTGAATCTCTCTACGCGGCCGGCAGCATCCATGATGCGCTGTTTTCCAGTGTAGAACGGGTGGCTCTCGGAGCTGATTTCAACGTCGTGAACCGGGTAGGTCTTGCCATCTTCCCACTCGATTGTCTTGTCGCTAGTGATGGTTGCACGAGTCAGGAATGAAACTCCAGATGCTAGGTCGCGGAATACGATCGGCTCGTAGCTTGGGTGAATTTCTGCCTGCATGATGTCCTTTTAGTGAATTCTGAGCTGCATTTAGCAACAGCCCAAGAGTTTAGCAAGTATTTGCCAACTCGTCTACGACGAAACTGCCGAAAACCTTTGATTTTGATAGCTCAGGATCAATGGATGGTTGAAAGCCTCGGAAATACTGGCTGAAGTTAGCGTCATGCCAATTTCGCCTCGGGCCATGACCTTGCCATCTTGCATCAGCAACGCGTGGGTAAAGCCCGGTGGAATTTCTTCTAGGTGATGGGTCACCATCACCATTGCAGGGGCCTCTGTCGCCTTGGCATATCCGGAGAGAAGCTGCAAAGTCAACTCCCTGGCTGCAAGATCTAGGCTGGCGACTGGCTCGTCTAGAAGAAGTAACTCTGGGTCAGTCATGACTGACCGAGCAATCTGAACCCGCTTGCGCTCACCATCGCTCAGAGTGCCAAAGGCCCTGTCTTCGAAGTCCGATAGCTTCCACTCTCCCAAAACTCTTCTAGCTCTTCGTTCATCAATCGAGTCGTACTCTTCGTTCCATCTACCGCTGATGCCATAGCTGGCGGTCATAACGGCATTGAGAACCGTTTCGGAATTCGGTATTTGAGCCGCCAGGGCACTTGATGCAAATCCAATTCTTGTTCTGAGTTCAAAAACATTGACTTCTCCTAGTCGCTGGCCTAGAAGCGTTGCAGATCCGCTGGAGGGCTGTATTTGAGCCGCCGCAAGCTTTAGAAGAGTGGTCTTGCCAGCTCCATTGGCTCCGAGTACCACCCAACGTTCTGTCGGGCCCACCGAGAACGAGAGGGAGTCAATGATGGACTTACCAGCGCGTACAACGCTGACATTTTGAAGATTAATTACCTCGGACACGCCCAATAGCCTAGCTGCCAATCTCACACTGACCCCTTGTCTTCAAAGCGAGTCGCGCTAGATCCAGACCATAGTCTCAAATCCACTCCATTGGCTGGGGAGCAAGCTAGCATTTGGTAATAGTCAGTGAAAAGCTGGGCTGAATTGTGCCAGGGAGAGAAAATGAGTTTTCTAGTTGTGTTTGACGTTGACTCAACGCTGATCGATCAGGAAGCAATCGAGCTCTTAGCCACGCACTCCGGCACTCGACAGCAAGTGGCCCTGATTACCGAGCGCGCAATGAAAGGCGAAATAGATTTCAGCGCCTCACTGATCGAACGAGTTGCCCTGTTGGCGGGCCTAGATGAAGATATTCTTACAAAAGTCGCAGACGAGCTTTCACCAACCAAGGGCGCTGTGGAGCTTATTGAGGCTATCCATTCAGCCGGCGGCTACGCTGCAGCGGTCTCGGGTGGCTTCATTCAGTTACTAGAACCACTGAAAATCACCCTGAACCTTGATTTTGCAAAGGCAAACACCCTCGAGGTTGTCGACGGCAAACTCTCGGGCAGAGTAATCGGCGAACTCGTTGATTCCAGCGCGAAAGCAGAAACACTTTTAGCTCTTGTCAAAAAACTAGAAATTGACATTGCTCAAACCATCGCCATTGGCGACGGGGCGAACGACCTGAAAATGATGAAAGAGGCGGGACTGTCAATAGCTTTTTGTGCTCAGCCAATCGTTCGAGAAAGCGCTGACATCGTCATCGACGCGCGGGATCTGTCGCAAGTCATCGCGCTGCTACCGAACTAGCTTTTATTAGGCCCCGGTGGAGTGGAGTCCACCGTCGACGTGAATCATCTCTCCGGTTGTGGCAGGGAACCAGTCGCTCAGTAAAGCGACTAATCCCTTGGCCGCAGCCTCGGTGTCAGTAAGGTCCCAACCAAGAGGCGCACGGTCTGCCCAAACTTCTTCCATAGTTGCAAATCCTGGGATTCCTTTGGCCGCAGTCGTTCTAAGGGGTCCGGCGGAAATTAGATTCACTCTGATTCCTTTCGGTCCTAGATATTTTGCTAGATACCTGGAAGTGGATTCAAAGGCCGCCTTAGCAACTCCCATCCAGTCGTAGACCGGCCATGAAACAGTGGCGTCGAATGTGAGGCCCACAACCGAGCTCGGGTTATTGAGCACGGGCAGGCATGCGGTGGTAATGGACTTTAGTGAGTAGGCAGAAACTTCGACCGCAGTCGAAACATCAGACCACTCTGTCTCTAAAAAGTTTCCGCCCAGGGCAGTTTGGGGGGCGAATGCGATGGCATGAACTATGCCATCAATCATTCCGATGTCAGCTTTGATTTTCTCGGCTAGGCCGTCAAGATGCTCTTTGTTTGTGGCATCTAATTCGATGACCTTGACTGGCTTGGGAAGACGTCCCGCAATTTTAGTGGTGATTGGGAGCATTCTGCCGAAGGAGCTCAATATCACCTCGGCACCTTGTTCTTGGGCCAAGCGGGCTGCCGAGTAGGCAATCGACGCTTCGGTCAACACGCCAGTGATCAGTATTTTCTTGCCCTCTAATATTCCCAAAACTGCTCCTTTGATTTTCTAAACAAACGGTACTACTTAGTGGCCCATTCCAAGGCCACCGTCAACTGGGATGACTGCTCCGGAAATGTAAGACGCCTCGTCAGAAGCAATCCATCGGACCACTTTTGCAACTTCCTCCGGCGAGGCGAATCGGCCAGCTGGAATTCGCGATCGATACGTGGCTGCAAGTTCTTCACTGAGTGCGGCTGTCATATCGGTGTCGATAAACCCTGGAGCCACGACATTGGCGGTGATGTTCTTGGCGCCAATCTCGCGGGTGATAGAGCGCGCAATTCCGACTAGCGCACTCTTTGTGGCGGAGTAGTTGACCTGACCGGCGCTGCCCAGCAGCCCCACAACACTTCCAATTAGAATCACCCTCCCAAATTTCTGGCGAAGCATCGATTTAGTCACCCGCTTTACCACGCGAAAAACACCATTTAAGTTCGTGTCAACAACGCTTTCGAATTCCTCATCACTCATTCGCATCAAAAGAGTGTCTTTTGTGATGCCTGCGTTTGCCACCAAAACCTCAATTGGGCCGAGTGCGGCCTCTACTTCGGCGATTGCTATGTCAAGCGATGCTGAATCGGTAACGTCGGCCGTCACGGTCATCGAACCTTCTGGTCCCTGACCCGATCTTGCAGTTACTGCCACCCGATATCCGCTTGCGACAAACTCGTTTGCGATGGCGAATCCGATGCCGCGATTACCGCCGGTGACCAAAACAGTCCTCACAGTTTGCATTTTGTTTCTCCTAGCGGGAATACCATTGAACATTGAGCGTTGTGAATAACACAGTCTAGTAATTACCAATCCTGAAAGAACGGCAACAGTTGAGCAAGCGCCAGAGCGCCACTTCAATAAACCTCAGTCCTGAGGACGAGCGTCGATCTCGCATGGTCAAATATTCGGTGGCTATGTCAATAAGAATGGTGTGCATTGTGCTCGGAGTATTCACCCAAGGAATATTTATGTGGATTTTCTTCGGGTTGGCCATCTTTCTTCCTTATTTTGCGGTCGTGCTTGCCAACCAACAGGGCGCACCAAAGGAAACAACCAGCAAGGCCATTGCTCCGAAAATGACTATCAAGTCGGACCA
>CAYMAU010000014.1:0-28399 GCA_964388525.1 uncultured Aquiluna sp.
CGCTCGAATAACCAGGGCCATGACGCCACCCAGTAAGAAATACAGGAATGATGTAATTAGGTAGAGATAGCCGATTTTCTTGTGGTCAGTGGTGGTCAGCCAATCGACAATGACTTCGCCCTTGCTGCGCTTTGGCTTGAAGGTAGAAGGGTTTGTCCTAGTTGGTGTGATCGTAGCCATGTTCTCTAGCCTCTAATAGTCGGATCTCCGCCAGGGAGATTTTGGTTTCGGTCATATTCTGTTGAAAGCTGTCCTACGTTTCCTTGAGTGGCCAGAGCGCCCATTCTGGAGTCATACTCGGACTGAGACACAACTTTGACGTTGAACAACATCATCGAGTGGTACTCGCCGCAGAGCTCTGCGCACTTACCTACGTAGGTTCCCTCTTTTAGTGGGGTGAAATACATGTTGTTCGTGTGCCCAGGGAACATGTCTTTTTTGTAAAGAAAATCTATGACCCAGAAGGAGTGAATTACGTCTCTAGAATTCAGCTCTATCTGCACGGACTTCCCAACAGGCAGGTAAAGAGTCGGAAGAGTCTCAAAAATATTCTCTTCTTTGCCGGTGAACTGCGCCTGAATACCGCTGTCATAGACATTGTCATCAACGTAATTGAAGTCCCAGCTCCATTGCTTGGCAATTACTTCAATGTGAACATCCGGGTTTTCTACTTTTGCTTCGATGGCGGTCATGTCTCTGGCCGTGAATGCGAAGAAACCGACCACCAGAATCAGTGGAATCACGGTAAAAAGAGTTTCGATTGGAAGGTTATAACGAAGCTGAGACGGAATGCCAGTCTGGCCATTACGACGCCTGTAGACAATTAGAGCCCAGGCCATAAGACCCCAAGACACCACTCCAACGGCCAGAAGCACAACCCAAGATGTAGTCCACAGCCCAATTATTCGGTCCGTGTGATTTGTGACTCCAGAAGCGTCAGGCAAAAACCCTCTTTGAAGCTCCGCACTGCAACCGCTCAGCAGCAAAGCAAGGCTCGAAAACATTGCCACGGAGGCGAAGCGAGAACGGTTTTTACTCAATTTAGATCCTTCAATGCTTAGTTTGAACCCCTTAATCCTAACCTATGAGGGCGAGGAAACAGCCTGAACACCAACGCTTTAACTAAACGAGTCTCCGCATGCACAGCTTCCGTCAGCATTTGGGTTGTCAATCGTGAATCCTTGTTTTTGGATTGTGTCCTCAAAATCAATTGACGCACCGTCAAGGTATGGAACGCTCATTGGGTCCACAACCACCTCAACCCCGTCAAAGCTCACAATCGCGTCAATTTCCTCGAGCTGCTCATCAAAGAAAAGCTGATAAATAAGTCCCGAGCAACCGCCCGGCTGAACCGAAACCCTAAGACGTAGGTCGTCTCGACCTTCTGCCTCTAGCAAGGAACGAACCTTGGATACTGCGAAATCTGTGAGCTTTACGCCGTGAGTCACTACCTGTGTCATTTGGACCTCCGATAAATAGTTTAACAGTTATCTAACTAAGTCATTCCCGTTGAGCAGAATCAAAGTTTGAGCCAGAATCGCTCTTTTCAGAGTTGGCAAATGTTGTGACTCGTTCGGTGAATGCGCCCTCGAATCTGGCTCCTCTACACCGGTTACCAAAATTTCGGCGTCTGGAAAAGCTTGGGCAAATTGCGATATGAAAGGTATGGAGCCGCCTATTCCCATGTTTACGCTGGGATTCGGCCACGCAGCGGAAAAAGCCTCGTGGGCTAACTTGGCTGCCCAACCGTCTTTTGCAAGGTATCCGGGGCCGGTTTCATGCCGTCCGAACTCTAACTCTGCCCCCACGTGCTTGTGGCGAAGCAAATGAGCTCTGAGGGCTTCTAGCCCACTCTGCGGGTCTTGAGACGGGGCTAAGCGAAGGGAAATCTTTGCACGGATCACCGGCTGCGCTGTATTAGATGCCACGTCTACTGCCGGAAGATCCAAACCGATGACTGTTACCGCCGGTTCTCCCCAAATTTGCTGAGTTACAGATTTAGTGCCAAGTCTTTCGACCCCGGGCAAGAGCCCTGCGACATGACCAAATTCTTTATCGGATAGCTCTGGTCCATCTATGGAGACCGAATCCAGACCTGAAATTGCGACGGTCCCTTTTTCGTCGGTCAACGAGGCAAGGAGTCGAATCATCGCAGTGGCTGCATCGGGCAATGGCCCCCCGTACATTCCCGAATGCAACGCGTGATCCAGAGTCTTCAGGGTGAAAGTTTGCGAAACCATGCCTCGAAGTGAACTTGTCAGGGCGGGAACGTCCTCACTCCAGTTACCACTGTCTGCAACAACTATCAGATCAGCGGCTAAGTCAGCGTGGTTTTCCCTCAGAAACTCTGGGAAGGATTCCGACCCTGCTTCCTCCTCGCCTTCAACAAATACTGTGATGCCAATTCGAATCTCAGCGGCAAGCTCAATAAAAGCCCTCAGCGAGGTCAGGTGAGTGATGATTCCAGATTTATCATCCGAGGCGCCTCTTCCAAAGAGTCGATCACCCTTCAGGGTTGCCTCGAAAGGCTCCGAGTCCCAAAGGGACCTCTCCCCCGGTGGCTGCACGTCATGGTGAGCATATAAAAGCACATGTGGCGCGCTCGGGTGACCAGCTTTTCTTGCAACCACGGCTGGAGCACCTGGATCACCGGATGGCTTTGCAGCTCTCCGAATTTCGACCAAGTCAAAAAACTGAAGTTCACGGAATTCATCCGCAACTTTCTCGGCCGAAATCTCAAGATTGACCGGATCGAAACTCGGCCAAGCAATGCCCGGTATTTTGACTAATTGACCTAATTTGGCAACAGCTGCTGGGAATGATGAATCCACGAATTTACTCGCGGGTTCAAACCATTTAGGGTTCATTGGGTCAGAAGAAAATGCCATGCCTGTAATCTAAGGCATATCGGACAAGAGGATTCAATGACTCAAGAAGACAACACCCAGGCTGGCAAAGGTCGCCCTACCCCGTCGAGAAAAGACCGTGAGCTTGCTCGTAAGCGCCCGCTGGTTGGCGATCGTAGCAAGCAAGCTAAGAGCGCGGACAAAGAAAAAAACCGTGCTGAGCGTCAGAAAGCGCGAGAAGGCATGATGGCGGGTGAAGAGCGATATCTTGGAGCAAGAGATAAGGGTCCTCAGCGCAAACTTGCTCGGAACGTGGTTGATGCTCGCTTCACCGCGGGGGAACTTGTGCTACCGATGTTGTTTGTCGTGGTCCTACTGACGTTCATCGACTCATACGCGATTCAAATCGTGGCATTGTTTGCAATGTGGGGACTGTTTGCTGTCGTCGCTGTGGATTCTTATTTTGTGGGTAGAGCTGTGAAGAGAAAACTTGGCAACAAACTCGGCGCTGAGAATCTAGATGGCGGTTTGGCTTGGTACGGGGCAATGCGTTCAATTCAGATGCGGACACTGCGGATACCAAAACCACAGGTCGCAAGATTTACCAAATTAGAGCTTTAGGACGCCGGCACCGATAAAAGGAGTAAAAAATGCAGCACAGACACCTAGGTAGTTCCGGACTAAAAGTTTCAGAAATAATCTACGGAAACTGGCTGACTCACGCCTCCCAGGTCCAAGATAAGCAAGCCATTGAGACGGTTCACGCCGCTCTCGAGGGCGGAATTACGACTTTTGACACCGCGGACGTTTATGCAAACCAGGCCGCGGAAACAGTTCTTGGCACCGCACTAAGGGGGCAGCGCCGCGAAGGCCTGGAAATTCTAACCAAGGTCTACTGGCCAGTTGCCGAAAAGGGGCCCAACGATGTAGGGCTGGGCCGAAAGCACATCATGGAGTCAATAAACGGTTCCCTAAATCGCCTAAATACCGATTACGTAGATCTTTATCAGGCACACAGGTTCGATTACGAAACCCCCCTTGAGGAAACGATGCAGGCGTTTGCCGACCTGGTCAAAATGGGCAAGGTGCTCTACGTTGGCGTCTCCGAATGGACCGCTGACCAAATTCGCGAAGGTCAAGCTTTAGCGACACAGATGGGTTACCGACTTATTTCGAACCAGCCCCAGTACTCGATGCTGTGGCGAGTAATTGAGGGTGAAGTAGTTCCAGCCAGCAAGGAGCTGGGCCTTTCGCAGATCGTTTGGTCTCCATTAGCTCAGGGGGTGCTGACTGGCAAGTACCTTCCTAATGCTGAGTTGCCGAAAGACTCAAGAGCTGCCGATTCCGAAATTGGCGGCTTCATGGAAAAGTTCATGACCGAAGACACGTTGACCAGAGTCCAAAATCTAAAGCCGCTCGCTGACGAACTAAATCTGACAATGGCCCAGTTTGGAATTGCATGGGTCTTGCAGAACCAAAACGTTGCAGCCGCAATCGTCGGAGCATCAAAGCCCGAGCAGATTGCGTCCAACGTTGCGGCGGTTGGGGTGGAGATTCCAGCCGAAACCATGAAAAGAGTCGACGAGATCTTGGGTATCGCGGTCGTAACTGACCCGAGCCTAACCAAGAGCCCAAACCCGAGGCCTACCGGGCAGTAAGCCGCTTGGCCCACAACGGCCCAGCGTATACAAATCCGGTATAACCCTGCACTAAATCAGCACCCAGAGAGATTCGGGCTAAGTAATCAGATTTGGTTAGCACTCCTCCCACCGAAATTACCGTCATAGTGGTGGGGAGAAGCTTGCGAATCAGATTTAGAACCTCGGTTGATCGCTCGGCCAGGACGGGACCACTCAGGCCTCCCGGCTCAGCCGTGTTACTCTCTGCAATCAGATTCTCGCGAGAAATTGTGGTGTTCGTCGCGACCATGCCGGCCAGCTTCAGCTCAATAACCAGTGAGGCTATAGCCTCGATGTCAGCATCGATGAGGTCCGGTGCGATTTTTAGCAAAACCGGAACATTTCCGGCTTCAGCTAAGACGGCGCGGAGGATCGGGCGAAGTTCAGCGACTTGTTGCAAGTCCCGAAGCCCAGCCGTGTTCGGTGAGGACACATTTACAACCAGGTAATCCGCAACCGGTGCAAGAGTTTTTGTCGCGACTCCGTAGTCCCTGTGCGCAAGCTCTTGACTGGTCGCCTTATTTTTACCAATGTTTATGCCAATAATGGGCAGTCGTTGATTGTCTCTCCGTAATTTAGATATGCGGGCCGCAACCGCTTCGGCTCCCTCGTTGTTGAATCCCATTCGATTTATGAGGCTTTGATTCCTTGGCAGCCTGAAGAGCCGGGGCTTTGGGTTTCCTGGCTGCGGCAATGGCGTCACGGTGCCGATTTCGATGTGGCCAAAACCGAGTGCGTGCAAAGGCTTTACAAGAATTCCGTTTTTATCGAAACCCGCAGCCATACCGAGCCTGTTCTCAAACTGGAGTCCCAATGTGCTGATGTCATGGCGAGCCTTGCCGGCTCTGATCAGGCCCAGACCACTCAGCAACCTCAGCCCAGTTACCACTAACTCATGTGCGAATTCTGGATCAAGTCGGGTAAAAAAAGCCTTGAAGAAAAATCTGTACAACAACTTGTTAGTCCCTCAGGCTCTCGATGGCAGCTTGGAAGTCATCAAGTGAATCCCAAGCCTGATAGACACTGGCGAAACGCATAAATGCAACATGATCTAGGTTTCGGAGCGGTTCGAGGATGGCAAGACCAATGTCTTGAGCCTCAATTGATGCCGCGCCCGTGGCTCTTAGTGCCTCTTCCACCTGCTGCGCAAGCAAAGCTAAGTCCGCGTCGGTTACCGGCCTGCCCTGGCAGGCCTTTCTCACTCCCGAAACGATCTTGTCCCTTGAAAACGGTTCGGTCACTCCACTTCGCTTAGTAATCATCAACGTGGCGGTTTCTATCGTGGTGAAACGCTTTTGACACTCTGGGCACTGACGACGACGACGTATTGACACGCCATCATCGCTGGTTCTGGAGTCAATTACTCGAGAATCAGAATTTCTGCAAAAAGGACAATGCAATGTTACTCCTCCAGCCTTATCGATCCAGCCCTACCGTGAGCGCTTAGCTTCTCAGCCTCAGCAAACACCCTAAGCCTGTCGGTCACTGATGCCAATGCGCCGGCCGAATAAGTAACATGCTGTTGCGTCCTCAAAAAAGTAAACACTGACAGCCCGGAACTGAACTTGGCTTGCAGACCAGTTGGAAGGACGTGATTCGATCCGGCCAAATAATCGCCCAAGCTGACCGGAGAGTAAGCCCCCACAAACACGGCTCCCGCGTGACGGACCTGCCCTGCCAGCTCTTCAGAGTTAGCGGTTTGGATTTCGAGATGCTCGGTTGCATATTCGTTTGCTACAGCCATGGCTGCGCTCAAGTCAGCAACTAGCACTAGGGCAGACTGAATGCCACCCAAAGACGCTTCGATTCGGTCGCGATTTTTGGCAAGAGGGACCTGAATCGCCAGCTCCACCTGTACTTTCTCAATCAAGCTCGCCGAATCTGTTACCAGAACTGCTGCAGCGTTTTGGTCGTGCTCAGCCTGTGAAATCAAGTCGGCAGCTAGAAATCGTGGGTTCGCGCTTTCGTCGGCAACGATCAAGATTTCAGTTGGCCCTGCCTCCGAGTCAATTCCGATGACACCTCTCAGCTGACGCTTAGCTGCGGCCACAAAGATGTTGCCTGGGCCAGTAACCATTGCAACTGGCTCAAGCTCAATTTCAGGCACACCATAAGCAAAAGCGGCTATAGCGCTGGCCCCCCCGATGCCATAAACCTCGTCGATGCCCAATAAGGCGCAGGTCGCCATGACGCTAGGACTAGGGAGGCCGTTTTCCTGCGCTGGAGAGCTAACTGCAATCCTGGGAACACGCGCGACCTGAGCCGGAACCACATTCATAACTACGCTGGATGGATAAACCGCTTTCCCGCCAGGTACGTAGAGGCCTACCGAGTCAACCGGTACGAATAGCTGTTCTACAATCGCACCCTCATCCAATTCAACCCTGACTGAAGATGGCATCGTGGCCGTTGAAACTGCACGAACTCTGGTGATTGCCGTCTCGATAGCTTCCCTAAGGGGCTTATCAAGCTGGTTTAGAGCATCTGCCAATACTTCCTTGGGGACTCGAAACGAAACGTTTTTCAGACCATCGAAACGTTCAGCATGAGCATCTAAAGCCTCAAGTGAATTCTGTCTCACTTCAGCAATGATTTGAGAAACAGTCTCAGATACCGAATCAATGCTGACCGAGGCCCTGGGGAGTAATTCGGCTACCAAGGCAGGTGTTACCTGACCTGAAATATCGATTTTCCGCACGTTAGAACCCCACTAAATAAATCTGGATGCATTAACCTTATCCCGACATGACTATAGACAATGATTACTTTAACCTTTCCGGGCCAGACGGCCTCAAGGCAGTCTTTCGCAACCACGCAACCGGCATCGCTGTAGTTACTGCAGCCGACAGTGACCTAAACCCAATTGGCTTCACGGCCTCTTCGGTTACCTCTTTGGGGTCGACGCCTCCGCTAATTTCGCTGAATATTTCGCAAGGGGCATCGAGCTACCAGCATGTCTCTTCAGGAAAGCTAGTGGCCGTTCACACACTAGATGCTCAACTTCTGAGCCTGGCTCAGAAGTTAGCCGGAACCAAAGAAGACCGGTTTCTAGATGACGATTTTGAAATAGGGCCCGAGTCAGTGCCTATTTTTACCGGAGCTTCGAGCGTCATGATGGCCAGAGTTATCAATAAAATCGAAGTGGAGTCAAACGCCGTGGTGATTTTGGCCCTAGAAAGTGCTCACGTGACAAGAAGCTGCGAACAGCCCCTTGTTTACTTTCAACGCGGTTATCACACGATAGGTGACCGGCTGCAGGACAATTTCTAACTAACTGAATCGGTTCCAAGAAGAGCTTTTAGCTCACCAAAGAGCTCGTGCCCCACCGATACCCGCTGCGGCAACATAAAGTGGCGATCCGTCGAGCCCACCAACTTGACCTGCACTTCGCACGGTCCCGGATTGGCATCAAGAATTGCTCCAAGTTTTAGCAAGCGTTCCTTGGTAGCCAGGTTGTCGCTAATTTTCAATTTCAACACCCCGCCCTGTTCTCGCCCGGCGTCGAGGATGTCAATGGAGTAAGCCTGGATCATCATTTCCTCGTCGCGGCGGGACACTCTTCCACGGACTGAAACGGTCTGGTCGGCAACCAAATGCTCTCGGTTTTCAAGATAGGTTTTGCCCATAAACATTATGGAAATTTCACCCGAAAAATCCTCGAGGGTGATCTGACCGTACTGATTTCCGCTCGTGCGAGCCACCTTGTGCTGAACCTGGGTGATGAGACCAGCAAGCGTCACAGTCTCGCCGTCTTGAATGTCGCTTTGCTTGAGGGCAATAGTGCCCATATCGCTGTTACGCATCAGCATCGACTCTTGTCCGGCAAGCGGATGGTCTGAGACATAAAGACCAAGCATGTCCCGCTCATTGGCAAGAAGATCTCGTTTAGTCCACTCAGGAAGATCGGGAACTTGAACGACGGAGGGATCGTCATCAAGGACGCCTCCGAAAAGATCCACCTGCCCATTTGCGGTTTGCTTACGCTTTACGCTGGCGGTTTCAATTGCCTCTTCAAACACCGCCGTTAGCGCTCTTCTGGTGTGACCAAAGGAATCAAATGCACCTGCTTTGATTAGAGACTCGACAACTCGCTTTGTCGCGGCCTGCTGACCCACACGAGTCAGGAAGTCATCAAAACCACTAAACGCTTCTTCAGTGCGGGCCTTAATGACCGACTCAACCACGTTGTGCCCGACGTTTCTAACAGCTTCAAGGCCAAAACGGATGTCGTCTCCAACAGCTGCAAAGACCCCAATGGATTCATTCACATCCGGAGCCAAGACCTTGATGCCCATCCTGCGGCATTCGTTGAGATAGATAGCTAGCTTGTCTTTCGAATCTCCAACCGAAGTCAACAATGCCGCCATATACTCGGCGGGAAAGTTCGCCTTTAGATAAGCGGTCCAGTAAGAAAGCACTCCGTAACCAGCCGAGTGCGCCTTGTTGAACGCGTAGTCGGCAAAGGGCAAGAGAGTATCCCAAAGAGCGGCTATAGCCGCCTTAGAAAACTTATTGAGCACCATGCCTTGGCTGAAAATTTCGAACTGCTTAGCCAGCTCCTCCGGCTTTTTCTTACCCATTGCTCTTCGAAGGAGGTCAGCTTGCCCAAGCGTGTATCCAGCGACCTTCTGAGCAGCAGCCATTACCTGCTCTTGGTAAACAATCAGACCGAAGGTTGGACCAAGAATCTCTTTGAGTGGTCCAGCTAACTCTGGGTGCACTCCGTCGATTTCTTGCAGTCCGTTTTTTCGCTGCGCATAGTTGGTATGGGAGTTCATTCCCATGGGTCCCGGACGATACAGCGCAATCACGGCGGAAATATGTTCAAACTCGCTGGGCTTCAAGAGCCTCAGCAGAGCCCGCATATTGTCACTGTCCAACTGAAAAACCCCAAGAGTGTCGCCGGAAGAAAGTAGGTCAAAGGTATTTTGATCGGAGTTCAGATCTAGGTTTTCCAAAACCACGGTCTGGCCTCGGTTTTGCAAGATGTTCTGAAGCGAATCATCTATGACCGTCAGGTTTCTTAGTCCTAGAAAATCCATTTTCAAAAGACCAAGCTCTTCACATGGGGGTTGGTCAAACTGAGTGATTATGGCGCCATCCTCCTCGCGCTTCATAATTGGTATTACATCCATGAGTGGCACAGCGGACATAATTACTCCTGCTGCATGGACACCCCACTGACGCTTCAATGACTCGAGGCCCTTGGCAAGCTTGAATACTTCTTGGCTCTGGGGGTCGGTCTCAATAATTTCCCGGAACTCTGCCGCTTCGGAATAGCGATCAGAATCCGGATCTACCAGATCATTCAGTGCAATGTCTCTTCCCAAAACCATCGGCGGCATGGCCTTTGTAAGTCGCTCCCCCACTGCATATGGCAATGCCATAACACGAGAGGCGTCCTTGAGGGCTTGTTTGGCCTTGATGGTTCCAAAAGTGACGATTTGTGCCACTCGATCATCGCCGTATTTCTGAGTCACATACTTGATGACCTCAGAACGTCGGCGATCGTCAAAATCGACATCGATGTCAGGCATAGAAAGGCGCTCTGGATTCAAAAACCGCTCGAAAATCAAATCATGTTTTAGCGGGTCAAGCTCGGTGATACCGAGGGCGTATGAGGCCAGTGAGCCGGCTGCAGAGCCCCTGCCGGGGCCGACTCGTATTCCTTGGGCTCGTGCCCAGCGTATGAAGTCAGAAACCACCAAGAAATAACCGGGGAATCCCATGGATTTAATTACGTCTATCTCGTAGGCAGCTTGACGCTTGTGCTCATCGGAGTAGCCGTTCGGGAAGCGAGTGTTCATGCCCTCCCAAACCTCTTTTTCCAACAAACCGGCCTCAGTTTGACCCTCGGGAACCGGGAATCTAGGCATGAGGTCTCGCTTAGAAAAATCAATTTCACTTCGCTCCGCAATCAGAAGCGTGTTGTCGGCTGCCTCCGGAATCTCAGCGAACAGGTCTCTCATTTGCTTAGCGGATTTGAGGTAGTACTCCTCGGATTGGAACTTGAATCGATTTGGGTCATCAAGATTCGACCCAACCTGCACGCACAACAAAGCGTCGTGAGCAACCGAATCTTCCTTCTCGGTGTAGTGCAAATCATTTGTTGCAACCAGCGGCAGCTGTAAGTCCTTTGCAAGGCGAAGCAAGTCGTCCCTTACTCTTTTTTCGATCTCAAGACCATGGTCCATGACCTCCACGAAATAGTTACCTTCGCCGAAAATGTCCCGGAATTCGGCCGCAGTATCCAGAGCCTCTTGATATTGACCCAGTCGGAGTCTGGTTTGGACCTCACCACCGGGACAGCCAGTGGTAGCGATAAGGCCTTTTCCGAATTTGGACAGAAGTTCGCGGTCCATGCGTGGCTTGAAATAGTAACCAGAAAGATACGCCTCAGAGGAGAGTCGAAACAGGTTCTGCATGGAGTCATTGTTTGTGGCCCACATGGTCAGGTGGCTGTATGCACCACCTCCAGAGACATCGTCTCCTCCGCCGTCGCCCCAGCGAACGCGAGTCTTGTCTTTTCTGCTGCCAGGCGCAAGGTAAGCCTCGATGCCAATAACCGGTTTTATGTCGTGGGCTTTAGCTTGCTTCCAAAATTCGTAAGCGCCGTGGTTATTTCCGTGGTCGGTGATAGCAATGGCTGGCATTTCAAGCTCAGCGGCCTTTGCAACAAGCTGCTTTATCCTGGCTGCACCATCGAGCATGGAATATTCGGAGTGATTATGCAGGTGGACGAATGACTTATCAGACATTTGCCACCTTTCTTAGACCCCTATGTTAGATGCGAAAGTCGACATCGCGGAGGCGATTGAGGGCGATTTCTAAATCAAGTGGATATTCACTTTCGAATTCCACAAATTCCCCAGATGCCGGGTGATCAAAGCCAAGACGTTTTGCGTGCAGCCACTGCCGATCTAGCTCAAGAGAAGCTGCCAACTTCGGATCAGAACCGTAGAGGGGGTCGCCGACCAATGGGTGCCGAAAATGAGAGAAGTGAACCCTAATTTGGTGGGTCCTACCTGTTTCCAGGCCCACCTTCATCAGCGCTGCTGCCGGAAGAACCTCAATGGTCTCGTAATGAGTCACTGCAGGCTTGCCTGCGGTCGAAATAGTGAACTTGTAGTCATGTTTGGTACTGCGCCCAATTGGCGTGTCAATGGTCCCACGGGATGGCTCAGGGTGCCCCTGAACTAGAGCGTGATAAGTCTTTTGTACAATTCGGTCTCGAAAGGCCTGCTTTAGAACCGAATATGACGTCTCGGATTTTGCCAGCACCATAAGGCCGCTGGTGCCCACATCAAGCCGCTGAACAATACCTTGACGCTCTTGAGCACCCGAGGTGCTCAACACGATACCTCTGGCCATAAGTACGCCTGGCACCGAAGGCCCGACGAAACCCTGAGAAGGGTGCGAAACAACGCCGGACGGCTTATCAATAACAACTATGTGCTCGTCCTGAAAAATAATCTTTAGCGCTTCAACATCTTCTGGCTGGACCGAGATTTCTCGGGACACTTCCTCGAGGGTAACTTCCAATACTGCATCAGCCACTAACCGATCGGACTTTGCAACAAGAATGCCATTCTGACTGACAGCACCCGCCGCAATCAAGTCTGCGACATGGCTACGGGAAATGCCCAACATTTTAGCTATCCCGGAATCAGCCCTGGATCCTTCCATGTCCGGTGGGACAGGAAGCAATTTAGGCTGCACGTCCGCCGCCTATCTCATCTCCGCGCGCGGTTTGTATTACCGCCAAAATCACTCCGATGACTAAAAAAGTGTCGGCCAAATTAAAAATCGCAAAATTCAACGGAATTTGGATGAAATCCACCACGTGGCCATTGAAAAACTCTGGAGCCTTGAAGGCCCGGTCTATCCAATTGCCCGTCGCTCCCCCAAGAACAAAGCCGCCTATAAGGGCCCAATAACCTGTCTTTATGCGCGGACCATAGATAAGCATCGCTATCACAGCGACTGTAGAGATAAGAGTTAGCACCCAAGTTGCCCCGACTCCCAATGAAAACGCGGCCGCATCATTGTAGGCGAGCCGAAACCTGAGTAGGTCGCCAATTACTTGAACCGATTGGCTGGTTAGGTTCGCTTCGGCCCAAAATTTAGTGGCTTGATCGATTGCGACAATGCTAGAAGCGGTCCCAAGGAAAATGAATAATTCCTTGGCTCCGCCCTTACTTCTGTTCACCCTCGGAATCGTCAGTTTCAGTCATAGTCAAATCTTCCGATTCAACTGAAGAGCCGGATGGGCCACTTTCTTCGACGGGCACCACTGTCGAAGTTGCCTCCTCGCGAACTAGCTGATCCAATTGATCTAAGATGTAGCGACGAAGTTGCTCCCGGTAATCAGCCTCAAACAGTTTCAGTTCTTCGATTGCCTCTAGAACCTTCTTGCGCTCGAGCTCAAGCTTTCCAAACGCCTCTCGAGATTCAGCCTCAGCATCCCTAACTAATCTGGCGGCTTGCTCTTGACCCTTTCGAACCAGCTGATCGCGCTTTACCTGACCGTCTCGAACGTGGTCCTCGTGAAGCTTTTGGGCAAGTTCAATAATGCTCTTGGAGGAATCCGTCCCCTCTAGGGAGCCATCTGAGGCCGGGTTACTTGCCTCAGGGAAAGAAACGGCTTTAGCCGGTGCAGCAAGGGATTCGCCAAGCTTGTTGCCGCCAGCCTTGAGATCTTGGTTTTCCGTTATGACACGACGAAATTCAAGAACTACTTCGTCAAGGAAGTCATCGACTTCGTCCTGGTCATAGCCATCGCGGAACTTAGTAGTTAGAAATCTCTTGCTGAGAATGTCCTCGGGCAACAGCGCCATTTTAAACCTCTTCTAAATTTTTTAACACGGGCAGCTTCCCCTATGTTATTGGCAGTTACAGTCCTCTTGCAAAGCTCTGCAGAATTAAGACCGCAATAAGCAGAACGGTCCAAGCTAAATCCAATGCAATCGGGCCGAGTCTGAGTGGAGGAATGAAGCGCCTTGCAAACTTTAGTGGCGGATCGGTGACTGAATAACAAAGGTCAAATACCGGTAGCAGGAGACCTTTCGGTCTCCAGCCTCTATTGACGCTCATTACAAGCTCAGCGATGAAGCGAATGATCATCGCGTAAAAAAACAGCTGTAGCACCCAATAAAGAGTGAGTCCGATTATTGACATGCCTCTACGAAATGTCCATGTTGTCCGAATCCGAGGAGTCGGAGTTGGCGTCAGAGACGATTACGTGAGATGGGCTAAGCAGAAAAACTTTCGGAGTGACTCGTCGAAGGTGACCTTCTAAGCCCTCTTTTAGACCCAGCATGAAGTCCCGCATTTGTTTCGCGTCAGCTTCGCTCATAGCACCAATGTTCACGATGACAGGAACTCCAGTGCGGAAGTGAGAAGCAACCTCTTTGGCGTCAGCATAAGTTTGCGGCTCAAGCGTGATGATTTCAGACATGTCCGAAGACCGACGCGGACGAGGGGCGCTTGCCCTAGGTTTTGCCGTATCCGGCTTAGCGCTATCCGAGCTGCCGAAACCAAAGTAATTCATCGTCGAACTGAGAATGCCCATCTACTACTCCTAAAGTTAGCTAAAGACTATTAGTTGTTTCCGCGTGGGCCGGTAATTGCGCTACCAATCCGAACGTGTGTCGCGCCAAGTTCAATTGCCACTTCGTAATCGGCACTCATCCCGATTGATAAAGCCTTAGCTTCCGGCGCAATTTCCTGAAGCTCATGGCTTATGCGAACGACAGTTTCAAAATCAACCCTTGGGTCAACATCTAGGCCGGCAACTGCCATCACCCCAAGCAAGTTCAGCCCTGGAACCGCAAGAGCCGATTCGGCAAACTGCTTAACCATTGAAGGATCAAGACCACCGCGGTTTGGATTCTCGGTCAAATTCAACTCAATGTAACAACTGATTTGAGTTTCGCTGGCCGCAAGTTGTTTTGCTATTTCTTTGAGCAGGCTTGGCCTGTCTAGTGAGTGAATAGTTTTGGCATAACTCATCGCACTTTTGACTTTATTTGATTGCAATTGACCCACGAAATGCCAATCAAAGTTGGAATTCGGCCTGAGAAGATCAAGCTCCATGGCTTTCGGCTTCGCCTCTTGGTCCCTGTTCTCACCAAAGCTGCGGTGACCCAGATCCGCGAGTTCAGCAACAACAATGGTCGGATGAGTCTTTGTGATGACTATTAGCTCGACATCCGAACCTTGCCGGCCGGCAGCCGAAGCTGCCGCCGAAATACGATTTTGAACTTCCTTGTATCGGGTTGCTAGTTGACTCAACGGAAGAATTCAGGCAGGTCCAGGTCGTCTCCAAAGTATCCAGGTGTAGACACCTTTTGCTTGACCTCTACGGCCTGTTCCGAATCTTCACTGAACTCAAAGCTCGGAGCAGTAACTTCTACAATTTCTAAGTCTTGCTCTTCTTGGTCCGCTGAGGCAGTTGCGGCCTCGGAAGCTGCGGCTAGAGCTGCAACTCCCAAAGCGCTTGCTTCAAACTTGCGATATGTAGGCTCGCCACCGTCAAAGCCTGCCGCTATGACCGTAACTCTGACTTCATCGCCCAGGGTGTCTTCGATGGTCGCTCCAAAGATAATGTTTGCCTCAGGGTGAACTGCTTCTTGCACCAATCTGGCTGCGTCATCAATTTCGTGGAGTCCCAAGTCCGAAGCCCCCTGAATTAGAAGCAAGACTCCGTGAGCACCTTCGATTGTCGCTTCCAAAAGCGGTGAAGAAACCGCGATCTCAGCGGCTCTCACAGCTCGATCTTCGCCCTTAGCAGTTCCTATGCCCATGAGAGCACTTCCAGCGCCCTGCATGACCGACTTCACGTCGCTGAAGTCCAGATTTATGAGGCCCGGCACAACAATCAGGTCGCTAATGCCCTGGACTCCAGCACGCAAAACATCATCTGCGGTCATGAACGCTTCTAGGGCCGAAATCTTTTTGTTCGTCATTTCCAGCAGGCGTTGGTTTGGCACCACAATCAGGGTGTCAACTTCTTCGCGAAGGGCGCTGATACCCTCGTCAGCCTGTACCGCTCTTCTTTTGCCCTCAAAATTAAACGGCCGGGTTACCACACCGACTGTCAATGCACCCAGTCTCTTGGCAATTCTTGCCACGACAGGAGCGCCACCGGTTCCAGTCCCCCCGCCTTCTCCAGCGGTAACGAATACCATGTCAGCGCCCTTGAGAGCTGCCTCAATTTCGCTTTCGTGCTCTTCCGCCGCCCGACGCCCTACTTCTGGATCCGCTCCAGCACCTAGGCCACGAGTTATGTCTCGACCAATATCTAGTTTTACATCTGCATCGCTCATGAGGAGTGCTTGGGCGTCAGTGTTGATAGCAACGAACTCCACGCCACGCAGACCAGACTGAACCATCCGGTTCAGAGCATTAACCCCACCGCCGCCGACGCCAACTACTTTTATTACGGCCTGGTAATTCGGGATTTCTGACAATTCTGCCTCCTCGCGAAAACCCTCAAGCTAAGGCTGAGGCTTAGCTTTTGGCAGGGTATTCAATTTGCCGCTAAAAAGTAGGCCGTTATCCCTTGGAATGGCGCCAAGCGCTCGGGCGTGTCGAAAACGAAAATGCGGCCTGCTAATTCGGGTATTGGACCACTGGGGAATTCGGCGAGCTAACGTCAATGTTGAGCGCGTCCTTTACTCCGGTGGCGAGAAGTGAATCGATCACTTTAGCCTTCAAAAGCCCCTCATCGGCAGAGCCCCAAAAAACCGTTAGATTACCCTGTCGCAACACAAGCTTGGAAGTAAGGGTTTCGGAAACCTCGACTGAGAAAACCTGGCTGTATGTCTCTAAAGGCAGTGAAAAAAGTAATTTCACCGCGGTTGAGTATCTTACATTCTCTATCGGATTGCCGTCAAACACCAGAAATGGGTACTTCGAGATTTCCTCGGTGGCAGCTATTTGAACGCCAGCCGCGTCATAGAGGTAATTCTTTCCAGATCTCACGAGTATCAAGATTGGCTGTCGTTCCCTTATGTTAACTCGGAGAGTGTGGGGAGGTTGAGCCTGGGAAGTAAAAGTTTCGATTAGCGAAAATCCACTGAGAAGTTCTGCAATTTCATCGTCACTAATGGTCGTCATTGGTCTGTCATAGAGCCCAGAAAGCGCAGACTCTAGCTCGACAGACTCTATTCGTTCGTTCCCAACAAATTCAATTTTTTCAACCGCGAGCATGGGGGTAAAAAAACTCGCAAGGACAACTGCAGTTAAGGAAACTGGGGCCAGAACTGTCAGGATTCTCCCCCACAGCCCAAACGCACCTAACCGGCTACGTTTGCCCGGGGATTTTACGCCGCGGATTCGCCTTCGCTCTTGGCCCAGCAGCTCGCGCTCAGGATGCTTCAATTAGCTATCCAGGGCATCGAGGAGAGCAGGCACCATTTTGTAAATATCACCGCAACCCATGGTGATAATAAAATCACCAGGCATTGCAATCGCCGCTGCCGCTGCTGGAACATCGTCCCAGTTGCTAACCAGCCTTATTCCTGGCGTTTCAGTGGCTGCATTCGTGATTAGCTCGGCAGTCACGCCAGGCTCCGGGTCTTCCCTAGCGGCGTAAATAGAAGTGACCAAAGAAAAATCACTAATTTTCAGTGCTTCGGCGAATTCCTTGTAAAAAATTCGAGTCCGACTGTAAAGATGAGGTTGAAAGACAGTAATCAATCGACCTCCACCAACACTTGCCTTAGCAGCCCGAAGCGCAGCAGCCACTTCGGTTGGGTGGTGGGCGAAGTCATCATAGACGCTTACCCCACGCCGATCCCCGTGCAGCTGGAAGCGGCGATCGGTGCCCCCGAAGCTGGACACTGCCGCAAGCGACTCGGTTAGGTCAAATCCGAGTCCCAGCAGAACGGCTACAGCTCCGGCAGCGTTTTGAGCATTATGTTCGCCCGGAATCTTCAGCACGGCTTCGGCACTCTGACCTTCGTAGTTAAGGCTAAAACTAACCTTCGGACCAGAGGCATCTAGGGAGCTGATTCTGAGATCCGCGCGACTAGAGAGACCGAAACTTATTACTTTTTTGTCTTGAATCATTTTTGTAACCTGCACTGCACCAATGTCGTCTGCAGAAATAACAATAAATTCGCTCGCACCCTCGGCAAATTGAACAAACTCCTTCTGAAAAGCCTCTAAAGAGCCGAAGTGGTCAAGGTGATCGGGATCCACATTTGTAATCAGGGCGATTGCGGTCTTGTAGTGCAAGAAACTACTGTCGGACTCGTCAGCCTCAATAACAAACTCTGCTCCACCGCCAAAGCCACTTGATGCGCCAAAATCCCGTATGACACCGCCGTTGACAAAACTGGGGTCAGCGCCGAGTTTTCCAAGTGCCGTGACTACCATTCCAGTCGATGTTGTCTTGCCGTGTGCACCGGCGACTGCAATTAATGAGTACTTAGAAGCAAGATGAGCTAGCAGCGCTGAGCGGTGCAGAACCGGCAAGCCCGCCCTAATCGCCGCCAAAAGCTCCGGGTTTGTTTCCCAGAGCGCGGAAGTGACCACGACCGTGTCGGCGTCGCCCAAATTAGAGGCATCGTGCCCAATCGCTATCAGAACACCGAGGCCCTCAAGGGCGTCGATGTTTGGGCTGGTCCTTACATCGGAACCGGTGACCCGCAAGCCCATCTGAACAAGCAACCTAGCGATTCCAGACATGCCGGAACCACCGATTCCTATGAAGTGAACGGTTCCCAAATCATCAGGGATGGGCTGGCTAAAATCTGGTTTAATCACGAGCCCTAGTATCCATCGCTTCGAGAACAAATTCTGCAAGCCGCTCTGTACCATCGATTATTGCCTCGGATTTGGCAGCATTGGACATTGAAATCAGGCCCTTCTTATGAGAAATAAGTGGGATTAGAGTGCTGGATACAAAATCAGCATTGAATTCGGCATCGGGAATCATCAGACCACCGCCAGCCTCAACAATGGAAGCTGCGTTTAGCCGCTGTTCGCCATTGCCCACAGGATATGGAATGTAGAGGGCTGGTAGGCCAGTGGCGGCAAACTCCGAAACCGTTGACGCCCCAGCCCTAGAGACAGCGAAGTCACTCGCCGAAATAGCGACGTCCATAGCCTTGCAGTAAGCCATGCGACTGTAACCCGCCTGAGACATGTCCTCGAGATTTGCCCTGTCGCCAACTATGTGAAGCACTTGGATGCCGGCCGCATTTAGCTTCTCCAAGCTTTCTGCAATTGAGTCATTAATGCTTTTTGCCCCCAACGAGCCCCCGGTCACCAAGAGGGTCGGCAACATCGGATCCAGCCCGAGCTCAATTCTTGCCTGCTGTTGATCGTATGCCGAAACAGAGGCCACTATTTCCTCTCGAATTGGCATTCCAGTGACCCGAGCGCCCTCAAGATTGCTGTTTGGAAAGGCGACTGCTACGAACTTAGTTAGTCTCGCTCCCAATTTATTTGCGAAGCCCGCCAAAGCATTGGCCTCATGAACTACCAACGTTGTCCTCGTGAACCAGGCCGCCAAATAAGCCGGCGCAGAGGCGTAGCCCCCAAAACCAACAACGCAGTCAATCTTGCGAGATCTAATAACCTTGACAACCTGCAAGGTTGCGAGCATTAGCCGGAATGGGTAGCTCAAGCCGCTGAGGGACAGCCTCCTAGGAAGCGGAAGCCTGGGAATGGTAACTAGCTCGAATCCGCGGTTTGGGACCAACCTGGATTCAAGACCCTCTTTTGTGCCAAGCGCAATCACCTCGTTTTTCTGACCCCGAAGGAGCTCCCCTAGCGCCAGCATTGGATTGACGTGCCCCCCGGTTCCGCCGCCGGCCAATAAAAACTTGCTCATACGTTACTCCGACCAAGTTTCATTGTTCGATCGCGCTCGACAGCCAGAACGACACCAATGCCAGCCAAGGTGGCAATCAAGGACGAGCCACCCGCTGAAATAAGAGGCAGTGGGACTCCCAAGACTGGCAATAACCCAAGAACAACAGAAATGTTAATAAAGGCCTGTAAAACCACCCAGAGCATTACCCCGACCACGAGGTTGCGGCTAAAGGCATTGTTCTGGTGCTTGGCAATTGAGAACATGGTGAGCCCAAGAGCAAAGAACAGAAGTACAACAGATAAAGCACCGATCAAGCCCAGCTCCTCACCGATCACGGCAAAGATAAAATCATTTTCAACTTCCGGGATCCAGCTCCACTTGAGTTTGGAGCGACCGAGCCCGGTTCCCCAGATGCCGCCCGAAGCCAGGGCCCAAGTGCCCTTTTCGTACTGCCACATAACCCCCATGGGGTCCGCAGCCCCTGGATTGAGCCAAGCACTGAAGCGAATAAGTCGCGAGGGCGACATCATTACCAGGCCGAAAGCCGCTACTACTCCGGCGAGGGCTATTCCAAGAAAATACGCCCAGGGCATGCCGGCAATCAGAAAAAGTCCGATTAGAGTCACGGCCATTACAACACCGGTGCCCAAGTCTTTACCCAGCACCGCAACTAGCGCCAAGGCTCCGACGGAAAACGTAAAGATCTGACCCCATATTTGACGATTTCTCAATGGGTCATCGGTCAACTGCGCCAACTGATTAGCGAATGCCAGAATCAGGCCTAACTTCAAAAACTCGGATGGCTGGATGCTGGTGAACCCGATATCTAGCCAGTTTCGGTTTCCATTTATCTCGACTCCGAAAAAGACGGTAATCAGCTGCAAACCGAGTGTTATATAAAGAGCAACCAAGCCAGTTCGGCGAAACAGCCCAATCGGGAGGATCGAAACTATAAACATCGAAGCCATGCCGATGATTGCAAACATGCCCTGTCTTAGAAAAGTGCTGCTGGCGTTTGCGGTTTCTTTGAAGCTGTCCACAGCCGAAGCGCTTGCAACCATCGCCAAACCAAATAGCACAGTCAGGATTGTAAGGCCGAGAAGCAGGTAAAACTGCCTGGATTGCGCGCGAAAAGACTGGCTAGTGATTTGCCTGAGATCAGTCATTTCACACCGAGCTTTCTGACTGCTTCGACAAACTTGTCCCCACGCTCGGCATAGTCCAGAAATTGGTCCATGGAAGCGGCCATAGGTGCTAGCAGGACCGTGTCCCCGGGTTTAGAAATTTCAAACGCCAACTGAACAGCTGAGCCCATGGGATTATTTTTCGCGGCCAACGCAACCGGCAGTGCCGGCAAATGTTCGCGGAAAAGGCCTTCAAGTAGTTCGGTTTCAGCGCCGATCAAAACAGCACCGCGAAGTTTGGCCCCGTAGCGAACGATAAGGGGCTCTGGATTTACCCCTTTTAGCAAGCCCCCGAGAATCCAAACAACCGATTCAGATGCTCCCAACGAAGCCTCAGCGGCATGCGCATTGGTCGCCTTGGAGTCATTGACGAAGCGAATTTGATTTACTTGCCCTAAAAATTGAGCTCGATGAGGGGCGAGCTGAAAAGACCTAAGAGCCTGCCTGATAAAACCTGGTTCCACCCCGCAGGCCCGAGCAATCGAGGCTGCCGCTGCTGCATTCGCCAAGAGGTGACTGGAAGCAATTGAAATCTGCTCAATGTCGGCAATTTCACACAGTTCAAGAGCGGCATTTGCCCTGTCGCTCAAAAATGCCCGGTCGACAAGAAATTCCTCAACGTAACCGACCGAGGACATCGCCGGAAGCCCGAGGCCAAAGCTAACTGCTCGACAACCGGGAGCAACTTCGGCGTCCTTAGCGGCCTGCAGAGTCCTGGGGTCCTGCTCGTTGAAAACAATGACGTCCATCGTGTTCTGATAAATCTTGGCCTTTGCAGCCAAGTAGCTCTCAAAGTCACCGTGCCAGTCGAGGTGGTCTTCGGCAATGTTCAAAAAGGCCGCAATATGGAGCGAAATCGGTCCCAAGTAATGAAGCTGGAAGCTAGAGAGCTCCACAACAAGGTAGTCAAAACCAACCGGATCCCTTATTGCATCAAGGATTGGGACCCCTATGTTGCCGCAGGCAATAGCTCTTTTGCCAGACTCCAGCAGCATTGCCGTAGCCATTTCAGTGGTGGTTGTTTTTCCATTGGTACCGGTCACGCCGATCCACTTTGCGATCGCGTCGTGTTTGTCTCTGAGGCGCCACGCTAACTCGACGTCGCCAATCACAAGAATTCCTTTTTTTTCGAGCTCCAGTACTAGCGGATGACTGGGGCTAAAGCCGGGTGAAACAACCGCAAAATCTGGCTGAAATCCAAGTTCGGATAAAACTTCCGGAGACTCAGAAGCGTAAAACTCCGACCCAATCAGACCCACTAAGTCCACGAGCTCCGGCTTCGCATCTTTGCCCAAAACTGCAGTCTTTACGCCCAATTCAACCAGCGTGTCCACAGCCGAAAACCCGGACTTGCCAAGCCCAACGACTACAGCCTTTAGCTTGGGCCACGAACCATGCCAGGAATCAGGGAGTGTCATATTCCGTAGATCCATTCAAAGTAAAACAGGCCCACTCCTGAAACCACGCACAGGGCCCCAATTATCCAAAACCTGACCACCACGGTGATTTCTGCCCAGCCCTTGAGCTCAAAATGATGATGTAAAGGGGACATTAGAAAGACCCTCTTGCCCACGCCGGTTCGCTTCTTGGTTATCTTGAAAAACACTCTCTGAATAACTACTGAACCTGTCACTAGCACGAAGATTCCGCCGATTAGAACCAACAGCAACTCAGTTCTAGAAACAATTGCCAGAGCGGCTAGCCCTCCTCCAAGTCCCAACGAGCCGGTGTCCCCCATGAAAATCTGAGCTGGCGAGGTATTCCACCAAAGAAATCCGATGCAAGCGCCCACAATGGCGGTTGCTACCACCGCAAGATCTAGCGGGTCACGAACCTGATAGCAAGAAGCAAGATTCTGAGTCACAGTTGCGCAGCTTTGGTTAAATTGCCAAAAACCGATGACAACATATGCACCCATCGAGATCACTAAAGAACCCGAAGCAAGTCCGTCCAATCCGTCGGCAATGTTCACACCGTTCGAAGCAGAGGCGACAAGCAAATAAACCCAGCCGATGAAAAGCGCCATTCCGATGAAACTGCCCCAAAAAAACAAATCCAGCGGCAGGTCACGAAAGAGTGAGATTGAGGTTGAGGCGGGAGTCAAGCCCTTTTCATCTGGAAACTGGAGGGCCAGTATGGCAAAAGCGACTGCAATAATCCCCTGACCACCAATTTTCGCCCAGCCGCCAAGTCCGAGGCTGCGCTGATTCTTTACCTTTAGGTAATCGTCGATGAAGCCGATGAGGCCCAAACCAACCATCATAAAAAGAATCAACAGAGCCGAAGCAGAGGGTGTCTCACCGTTTATTAGCTTTGCAGAGAAATATCCGGCCACTGCCGCGAACAAAATAACTATGCCGCCCATTGTTGGGGTGCCACGTTTAGTGTGATGAGCCTCAGGACCATCGTCACGAATGAATTGACCCCAATTAAGTGACCTAAACAACGCGATGAAAGCTGGGGTCGCAAAGAGTGAAATGAATAGCGAGATACCCCCGGCGGCTAGTAATGCTCTCATGTGACACCCGCCAAATCATCGCCCAAAAATCTAAGTCCGGACGCGTTGCTGGATTTCACCAAGACCACGTCGCCTAGCAATAGCATTCCACGAATCGCCGGCAAAGCAGCATCGACGGAGCCGTAGAACTCAGATTCACCATCCCAGCTTCCTTCGGCCGTTGCTGATAGATGCAGAATTTTGGCATCCTGGCCGACAACGATCAGCTTGTCGATGTTGTATCGAACCAACAACAAGCCAAGACTGCGGTGCTCCTGGTCGGAAATTTCACCAAGCTCTGCCATTGAACCCAGAACCGCTATGGTTCGATGCCCACTCCGACCGATGGTCGCAAGGGTTTGAAGAGCGGCCCTCATGGAGTCCGGAGACGCGTTGTAGGCGTCGTTTATCAGGTATACGCCCTCGAGCGTCTTCGTGAGCTGCATTCGCCAGCGCTCAGCAAGTTCCATTTTCTCGAGGGCCTTAAAGCTCTGCACACGGTCTAACCCGAGAAATTCCGATACCTCCAGGGCAGCCGCAGCATTCATGGCCTGGTGCTCACCCAAAATATTGAGTCGAAGTACTTCCGAATCAGAATCGCCTATTGAAAGCTTTACGACGGTACCCTCGATTGAGATATCGGTATCAGTGATTCGAGTGTTGGCCAGTGAATCAAAGCCAAAGCCGGAGAAACTTACACCTGCTGCCGGCCGATAATCTCTGACAATTGGATCATCAAAATTCAAAACCACATGTTTCGAGGTGTGTTGGACCAACTCCGCCTTGATTTTGGCGGTCTCTTCTATTCCACCGAACACGCCCGAATGGGCCAAGCCAACCTTCAATATCACCGTGAGATCTGGCTTCGACCATTCTGCAAGCTTAGAAATAGAGCCAGGTCCGGCCGCCCCGTATTCAAGTACTAAGTAGCGAGTGTCAAAATCAATTCTCAAGACCGTAGTTGGAAGGCCGACCTTGTTGTTATAAGATCCTTTTGGCGCAACAGTTGGTGCGACCGGCTTCAAGATCTCAGCAAGCATATTCTTAGTGGAAGTCTTTCCATTAGACCCAGTGATACCTATGACAGTCAACGGGGAGCGGGAGCGGACCCTGGCAAGCACGTCCGCCGCCAATGCACTCAGTGCCTCAACGGTGTCTGCAACAACTATCTGATTAATTTTTATCGAATCTGAAGGCTCAGAAACAACTGCAAGGGCCGCGCCCTTTGAAGAAACCTCGGCTAAGAAGCGATGACCATTGTCGTTGGCTCCAAGTTTGGCAAAGAAAATATCCCCCGATGAAATCTCCCGCGAATCCGTACTTGAAACCCCGGAAACAACAGCCAACGGCTCCCCGCGATAAATTTGGCCATTCACCGCCAACGCTACTTCGGCAAGGGTTAATTCAATCAAGGTTCAGTGCCTTTCTTGCCTCAAAGTGAGCGTCAAAAGGAAGCTTCTTCCCCTTGACCTCGCGATACTTTAAGTGACCCGGACCGCACCACAGTATTGCGCCGCCGACACCGACCAGATCAACGGCAGTTGACACAGCTAAAGCTGGGTCGTCGATCTCGGAAATGAAGCTCTCGGGACGCATTTCCAAAATGCCAGCAATAAGCGCCGCCCTGATTACGGCAGGATCTTCGCTTCTTGGGTGCTGGTCAGTTACGACGATGTGGCTTGCAAATTTGGCGGCAGCTCTGCCCATTTGAATCCGTTTTCCAGGGTCTCTGTCACCAGATGCTCCAAGCACAATTAACAACTTGGAATATTTCTCACTTAATTCTTTTGCGGCCAATTCGACCGCCTGAGGTGTGTGGGCGTAGTCAAGATAGATGTGAGGTTCGGTCTCGCTCACTAATTCAAGGCGACCCGGCACGAGTGTTTCCATGTCAATTGCCGCGTCAGCAACTGCTCTAGGGCTGTAGCCTGCCTCTAGGAGTATTATTGCAGCGAGCACAAGGTTCTTGGCCATAAGCGGACCAAGGTTGCGAGCCAAGAACAGCACTTGCTTTCCCGTTATTTTGATGCCGGTAGGGGTTTGCTCAAAGCTGTAATCCTGATCGTGACCGATACCCACTGAACTGTCTGGTGATTGAGCGCGAGCAAGTTCGAGCATTTGCTCACCGAAGCGATCCTCTACGTTTATCACCGAACGCCTTGAGAACTTTTGCGTAAACAGCGAGGCTTTGGCGGATAAATAATTCTCCATTGAGCCAAACTCATCGAGGTGGTCTCTGGTGAGGTTAGTGAAGCCTGCCACGTCGAAAACTAGGCCATCAACTCTGTGTCTAACCAATGCCTGAGCCGAAACCTCCACTACCGCAGCCTTTGCCCCCGAATCGGCCATCTCGGAAAGCAGGCAGTGAAGGCGAGGTGCCTCCGGCGTGGTCAACGCGCTCTCGGCCCTCCGATCGTCAATTTGGGTAAACGCAGACGACGAGAGCCCGGCTTTTACTCCCATTTCAAGGAGCAGCTGGTGAATATAAAATGCGGTTGAGGTTTTACCATTGGTTCCAGTCACTCCGAAAATCTGAAGACCTAAATTCATTGTCTCCATAACGAAGGCCGATACGTCTCCCGCAATTGACCTTGGATTCGGATGTATTAGAAGCGGAATATTCGCTTGAGCCTCTCGGTCGCTCAATACCGCCAAGGCACCCGCCGCTATTGCTGCGGGCAGAAAATCCATTCCGTGCCCTTTTTCCCCTTGAACGGCTATAAACAGCGACCCAGGCACAACATCAAGAGAGCTGATGGCAACAGAAGTGATATCGACTTGATCGCCGACGAGCACCCCCAAACCAAATGCCTCCGCTATTTCACTAGTCGTTCTCATCTACTTCACCGTATTTATTAGATGGAACGCTTCTGGATTCTGTAGTGGATGGAGGAATTCGGTAGTGCTTGAGCGCCTGCTGCATGATCGCCTTGAACGGTGGGGTCGCCTGAGCTGAGTTTGAGACACCCTCAGGCTTGTAGATGGTTATGCCCACAACGAATTTGGGATCTTCCGCAGGAGCAATTCCGTAGAAGGAGATTGCGTACTCTTCGCCGTAACCGGAGCCGTCTTTTAGTTGTGCAGTGCCCGTCTTACCGGCGACCCGGTAGCCAGGTATGGCGGCTGTCTTGCCTACTCCACCGAACTCAACTACCTTTTCCATGAGCTCAAGACCCAGATTCGCACTCGCGGTCGAAACCACCCTGGTGGCTTGTTGGGTTGGTGCGTAAGCCACGGCTCCATCTTCATTGAGGCAACTTTCAACCAGCAGCGGGTCAAGTCGAACTCCCCCATTAGCAATCGCCTGATAGGCATATGCCATCTGCAAACTGGTAACAGAAATTCCTTGGCCGAATGTAGTCACCAAGTTTGTCATTTCATCCCACTCCGAAACCGGGTGCAAAATCCCCGAGCTTTCACCCTCGAACATCAATGGGCTAACAGCGCCGAAACCGAATTTTTGCAAGTAGTCGTAACGAACTTTTCTGTCTATCTGACTTGCAAAGTTGGTCATGCCGGTATTCGATGAATAGCGAAGCACACCGGCCAGACTAAGAGTGAAGTCCTCGTGAGAGAAGCTGTCCTTGATGTACTCATTATCGAAATCCAGTTGCATTCGATCTGGTGCGGTCACTGTGTCGTATTCATCCGCGGTTCCGGTATCCAAAACCATCGCGGCGCTTAGTGCCTTCATGATGCTTCCAGGCTCAAAGGCCGCCTGAAAGATTCTTGATCCACGGTCGGTGCTCTTTACAGCAGCGGGGTCATTGGGGTCGACAGTTGGTGCTTCAGCGGCCGCAAGTATTTTCCCCGTCTCAACATCCAGCACGATGGCGGATGCCCACTCTGCCGAAAGTTTATTTACCGTGTCGGCCAGAACTTGCTGGGCAAAGAATTGCAGATTCGCATCAATCGTTAAATTAAGCGCTCCGCCGTTTTCGGTTGGCTGAGCAGTCCGGTTCGAAGAAGGTATGGGGACTCCTTCGGCACTTCGCTCGAAGGTCTCCTGGCCGTCGATGCCAGCAAGGCAGGTGTTATATTGACGCTCGAGACCGGCCAGCGGCGCACCATCGCTGCCGACAAACCCAAGAATATTTCCAGCTACCGCGCCCATTGGGTACAGGCGGTCTTCGAATTGGTCAAAAAAGACCCAAGGGACGTTCATGTCTCGAATTGCGTTGTAGATCTCAGCATTCACAGTTTTAGCAAGATTTGCATACTCAGAATCACCGTCTAGCTTTAGGACGAGCTCCCCGTAGTCGACCCCGAGCAGTTGCGACAGGTCCATTGCGATTTCATCGACCGAACGCTCGGTTCTGACTCCATCTATGGTCTGAAATACCGGACCAACGCGCTTCGGGGCCACATTCACGTCGTATCGGAACACGGTTTTAGCTAGCACCTGACCAGAAGAATCAAGGATGTCGCCGCGTAGCGAGGAAATAGTTTGCGTAATTTTCCTGGTCTGGAGAGATTGTTCTTGAATCTCCGCCGCCCTTACTACTTGAAAATCGACTAGGCGAAACCCGAGTACCGCAACCATCAGGAACAGGAGCACAGCAAAGGCGCCTAGGCGGCGGCTCAACTTTGCGTGCGTTCCCATGTCGGCCCTATCTGGTCGGTGATGCCGGTATTAGCCCCGACTGCAAAACTGGGCCAGAACTAGCTAAGTTAGCGGTTTCAACACTCACCACTAGATCTCCAGTCGCGACAGTCGCCATTGAGAACTCCGAAACAGTTCCCAGTGCCGAGTTAGCCACCAAATTGGCGCTTGCGACAGCCGAGCCATCTGCCCGAGCCGGTGCCGGTTCGCCAAATATTTTGTCGTTGTAGATATCAATCATCACCGAAGCTGGGTTCGCAACCATGCCCAGCATATTTGCGGCGTCAGCAAGATTCTGAGGCGAGGATAGCGATGAAACTTCCTCTTGAATGATCTGGACGTCAGTAGCCAAGTTGCGCTTTTCAAGCGTGAGAGACCGCAGTTGGTAAGCGTCTTGGGTAAGAACCATGTTTAGCGATATTTGACCAATCAGGACCGCGACAATGCCCAAAACGAAGACAAGCCCGGCCATCAAACTTGGCTTAAGTTTTTTGGCATCTTTTTCCGAAACCATGTAAACGCTCACTAGAAGACCTCCAGTTTTTCGGCGGCCCTTAGTCTTGCGGAGGCAGCTCTTGGGTTTTGCGATAGCTCTAATTCCGTGGCTCGCTCTACGCCTCGAGTAATTACCTTGAGAGCTGGTGAGGTGCCGGGGAGCTGCATTGGCATCCCAATTGGTGTCGAGGAAACTGCAGCCTCCTGCAGTGCGCGCTTTGTTATGCCGTCTTCCAGTGAGTGGTAAGACATCACGACGAGCCTTGCC
>CAYMAU010000015.1:0-17095 GCA_964388525.1 uncultured Aquiluna sp.
ACCTGGTGAACAATGCCTGTTCCCGGCGGAACTACCTTAAAGTTATCGAACGCCGTCTGACCCCAGCGCAAGAACTGGTAACGCTCGCTGTTTCGCTGGTATTCAAATTCGACATTTCGCTCTGCAGCATCTGGAGATCCGGATACATCCGCCACGACACTGTGATCGATTACCATTTCGGCTGGAGTCAATGGGTTGATGCTTTGCGGATCGCCACCAAGTTCCTGAACTGCCTCGCGCATGGTTGCTAAGTCCACAATGCAGGGAACCCCTGTGAAATCCTGCATGATCACTCTGGCAGGGCTAAATTGAATTTCAGTGTCCGGTTCCTTGCGGGGATCCCATGACACTAGAGCGTCAACGTGGGCCTGAGTTACGTTCGCACCATCCTTAGTGCGGAGCATGTTCTCAAGGAGAATCTTGAGGCTGTAAGGAAGCTTTTGGACTTGTAGTTCAGCCATGCTGAAATACTTATAAGTCTTGTTGCCGACGGTTAGATTGCTAGCGCTTGAAAAATGGGACATTAGAACAACTCCTAGAAGATTACCCCTCTAATCTACCCTCAATTGGGTTAGCAATGCGCCTCAGCAGAATCCAGGTAAGAGCCAAGAGTCCGGCATATGCCGGGGCACCCATAACGACCCGCGATGCGGCCAAGAGCTCAACCTGACCAGAGAAATACAACGGCAGCTGAACAGCAAGCCGAGCCACGAAAAACCCAACCCAAACTAAAGTCACCGTTCTGAGCCTAGAAAAAACCGCCTTGTTGCTGCGCCAGTTTGCCAAGCCGAATAGCAACTGGGCCCCGTAACCCATGATGGGTCTACGAATCAGTACCGAGACCAAAAATGCGAAGGCGTATGCCCCGTTAGTAAAGAAGCCCGGCACGAAGTAGTCGGCCGCCTGTCCCCCATCACGAAGTGCTAAAAACGCGGCGAATGCTATTGCTGCAGCACCCACAACTGCCTGAACTAAAGACTTTCGCTGTCCAAGGCGAATGGCAATAAACAAAGCCGAACTCACGGCGGCTACTCCCACGGCGGCGACCGCCTCACCGGTTATGGCAAAAACAATCGAAAACAGCGTGGCTGGCAGTATCGCCTCGGCAATCCCGAGTGGACCTCCGATTCCTGCAAGCAATGATTGGCGATTCAGATCAAAACCATTTTCGCCCTTTTCTATCCCCAGACGCCTGGCAACCTCATCCGGATCACTCATCTTTATCGCTCACTGGCAATCTCAGCGGCAAGAGCTCGCCCGGAGGCATTGCGATATCTCCCCGACTCACCGCAGCCGACCGGAAAATCGAAACCAGACGAGCGTAAACATCTTCATTGACTGTAGAAGCTGAGATAACACCGCGAAGAAACCATCTCGGACCATCTACGCCGATGAACCTGGTGGGACGAGAGATAGTTTGATCCCCGCTCTTTGCCTGCACGCTGCCCCGAAGCTCTTGCCCCATAATTCCTTCCACAGGCGCAACCGATCCCCCTTGTGAAGAAATACCCTGAATTAGGGCAGACATGGTCGCCTCCCAAAGCCCGTCAGACTTTGTTGAGGCAAACGCCTGAAGTTGCAGCCGGTGCCCCTCAATTTCAACGGTCAGAGCTACTACCTTTTTACTCGAATCGTCTATGTCAGCCCGGATTTGCATGTCCTGTCGGGGAGCTAACCTGATCGAGCCAAAATCTAGATATGGAGTTAACACACCGATTTCAGAAATATCGAATGGACCAGCTGTATCTCTATCCACAGGGCTCGACTTTGACATTATGACCTTCCGCTGGAACCAAAGCCGCTTTCACCGCGACTTGATTCAGGCAATTCACCGACCGCGACAAAACGCGCTCGTTCGACTTTTTGGAACAACAACTGTGCAATGCGATCACCGATTTGAATCGGAAAATTCTCCGCGGAGGTGTTTAGCAATGTGACCATAATCTCTCCGCGATAACCAGCGTCGACTGTTCCAGGCGCGTTCAACACAGTAATTCCGTACTTTGCCGCCAACCCGCTCCTTGGGTGAACAAGGCCTACATAACCATCGGGCATCGCGAGCTTCACTCCGGTAGGAACGAGCATCCGCTCACCGGCACCAATCACGAGTTGATGAGTCGAACGTAGATCGCAGCCGGCATCCCCTGGCTTTGCATAAATCGGTTCAAAGCCATCCTGGGCAATTATTAGCACTTCCAAATCCATGCCTAGAGCGTAATGTATTCCTGTGCTTGCAAATTCTTATTTCGAACGCCTTTACCCCTCAGTCGGATTTTTAGTTGCCATGGGCCTTTCTGCTCCGCTGGTCTTGTTGTCTGTCCTACCCGTCTCTCAGACTGGAGCGATAGTTCTGGCGGTCCTGGTGCCCGTTGGGCTCGTGCTTCTCTCGATTTTCTCCGCCCCCACTATCCAAGTGTCGGAAAACATTCGCGTTGGGCGTATAAATGTCCCGCTAAGTGCGTTAGGTGAGGCACTTGGCTTAGAAGGGGATCAGATGAAGACAGAGCGAGGACCCGGGCTTAGTCCCGCTGCACAATTTGTCATTCGAGGGGACATCAAATACATGGTGAAAGTTGCCGTGACAGATCCAAACGACCCCACGGCCTACCTACTCATAAGCACTAGAAACCCAGCTGAGCTAGCCAGCGCAATCAATGCAAACGGCAGCTGAACGAGGCTTAGAAGCTCTCTGGTGGTGCGGCTTGACTAGAAAACAGGTAGTACAAGTAAATTCGTTATCCTGAAGCGGCAAAACAACAACTTCAAGCTCCTCGTTAATGACATCCGGCATAGTAAACCCGTCGGCGTTGTCGACATCATCATCGCCGCCAGAACCCACAGAAGGGCCTCTTTCCTTGAGTGCATCAAGGGACTCGGTGTCGTCATCCGTCTTTCGAGTTGCGTCGTAATCCGTTGCCATGCTGTCCAACCTCTCTGTGCGTCTCGGCGTGAACTATGCCCTAGGAATCAATAATATGCAAACTAGGCTCGCCGCAATACCTAATCCTTTCCCAAACTCACCGAGGCAAATAAGCAAACAACCGACCCAGAGTGCAACACTTCTTAGCTAGGAGGCATTCATGAACCTAAGATTTGTTGCCAGAGACGGTGACGCAATCATTCTCGAGTCGGACCAAGGAGAACGCTTCCAGGTCCCCATCGACGATTCGATGAGAGACGCCCTCAAAAACAATCCGCGAGTATCCGGAGCAGACTTCAGCCCCAAACTAGTTCAAGATCTAATTCGGGCAGGACACACCATCGACGAGGTTGCGGCTCAGGTTAACCAAGATGTTGACGCCATTAGACCATTTGCGGCCCCGATACTGGACGAGCTTCGATACGTCTTAGAGGCAGCTCTAAACACTGAGGTTAGTGACGGCGTTAGCATGCTGCGGTTTCAAGACTTAGTTACGCGCACCGAATCCTCAGCAAACTTCAGCGTTGCTAAAACCGAGGGAGTTTGGAACGTTCACGCTAGCGGCCAATCACTGATGACCTGGAAGTTTGACCCTCGCTCCAGAAGCATCGAGCCCACGAATGCTGAGGCTCAAAAGGCCTCAAGACAGCAATCACGCAGAGATGTCACTTCACCGGTTTTCCACGAGACAGTTTTATCCGAGAGCTTAAACATAAGTGATCCTCCTTCTCAAGAAATTACTGAGAAGCCGGCCGATTCTGAGCGGACCGCATCTGTTCACAGCCTCGTCGAAGAGCTGAGGACCAGAAGGAAGCAGGCCGATTTGAAGCCAGCCACCGCGAAGGGAAGAGCTTCGCTACCGAGCTGGGATGAAATTGTTCTTGGGACTACGAACTCAGAACCCGATTCGGATTAGCGGCACTCTGATTTCAGCCGGTGACAGCGATCCGTGATGCGCAATCATGTCAAAGCTCCTGGCCTTGAAGTACTTCGAGTGATACAACGTGAAGTCCGATTTTGCGAGAAGCATTAGCTCGGGTAATCGATCCTTAGCCGGCTGGAGAACTTCACCAAACCAATTAGCCGCTATGGCTTCCTCAGTTTTCACGGCGTCGAACGCGTAACTAAATGGCTCTAGGTCAGCAACAACTTGGTCGATAGCGCCTGAATCACCAAGATAGACATAATTTACTCTCGTGTCTCCCCCAACAAACTGGACCGATCCACTTTTATCGTAGCAATTATCGAGCACTAGCTGCCTAGGCTTGGAAGTCTCTATCATTCCGTGATCTGCTGTGATGACAACACCGGTGTCCTTCGGGATTTGGTCGCAGAAGGACCTGAGCATTACGTCGAGTTCTTCCAGCATGGCAGCCCAACCAGAACCAGACCACCCACTTTGATGGCCATATTTATCAAGTTCGGGAATGTACAAATAAGTAAGAGACTGTTGCTTGGAATTAGCAATCACCCTGGCCGCCTCAAACTTCTCCTGCCAAGTGTTAGCGCCGATGAAATTAGCGCCTCGCATTGTGGCCTCGGTGTAACCGGAGTCGCGGTATTCGGATGCGGCGACAACATTGCACTGCAATCCAAGCGACAATGCTCGCTCAGAAACAGTTTCGCGTGGTTGCCAAACTTGGGGATCCGTACGCTCGTTCCACCCGACCAGAAGGTTTATTTGCTCATCGTGACTTCTATCCCAAACCCGGTGCCCTACTAGGCCATGTTGCCCTGGGGAATCACCGGTGGCAAAAGAAGCAATGTTTGCACTTGTGGTGGCAGGGAAACCGCAAACAGAGATGCTTTTTTTGTTAAGCAGGCTGTTGAGCCAAGGTGCGTGGCCACTGCGCTGCATTATCTGTTCGGCCCCAAGGCCATCGATCAGTATGACGATGACCTTTTGCTTCTGACTCAAACCCAAGGGGTTGGCAAGCCCCTGCAACGAGAGAAGCCCAGATGTGAACACGTTGCGAATGTTCCCTAAAGCTTTGGGGACAGCGGGTAAAGTCAAAGGCACCCCACAAGTTTCGCACAGCTAGGACTCATGACCGATACATCAGAACGAATTGTAGACATTGATGTCTCTGCAGAAATGCAAGAGAGTTTCCTGGAGTACTCCTACTCTGTTATTTATTCAAGAGCTCTTCCGGATGCTAGGGATGGACTAAAGCCTGTTCAGCGAAGAATCATCTACCAAATGGGCGAGATGGGCCTGAAGTCCGACCGCGGTCACGTGAAGTCGGCGCGAGTCACCGGTGAAGTCATGGGCAAGTTGCACCCACACGGCGACCAAGCAATCTACGACGCTCTCGTGAGAATGTCGCAGAATTTCTCATTGCGCCTGCCTCTAATAGACGGTCACGGAAACTTTGGAAGCCTTGACGACGGCCCGGCTGCCGCAAGATACACCGAAGCCCGCCTCGCCAAGGCTGCAGAGGCGCTTAATCAGAGCCTCGATGAGGACGTAGTCGACTTCACACCAAACTACGATGCCCAGTTGACTGAGCCTTCAGTATTACCTGCCGCCTTCCCAAACCTCCTTGTCAACGGTGCCAGCGGCATCGCCGTAGGTATGGCAACCAACATGCCGCCTCACAATCTGCGAGAGGTCGTTGCAGCACTGCACTTGTTGATCAAGAACCCAGAGGCGTCTCTTGACCAGATTATGGAAGTACTGCCCGGGCCAGATTTGCCAGCTGGTGCCGTTGCCCTAGTCGGCGAAGGCCTTAGGGAGGCCTATCAAACTGGTAGAGGTACATTTCGCACCCGAGCAAAGATCTCGGTTGAAATGGTGGGTCCGCGGCGCACAGGCCTTGTCGTCACTGAGCTGCCCTACCTGGTTGGCCCCGAAAGAGTCATCGAAAAAATACGCGACGCCGTTACCTCCAAGAAGCTTGAGGGAATCCACAACGTTGTCGACCTAACCGATCGCGAAAACGGTCTGCGTCTAATCATCGAACTCAAAACCGGATTCGATCCAGCGTCCGTCATAGATGCCCTTTACCGCTTGACGCCAATCGAGGAAAGCTTCGGCATAAACAATGTCGCGCTGGTCGAAGGCCGACCGCAGCAAATGCCACTGAAGGCACTTCTTGAGGTTTACCTCAAGCACCGCATTAGCGTCACCACTCGACGAAGTAAAAATCGATTAGATCGCAGAATGGGAAGGCTCCACCTTCTTGACGGTCTGGCGATTGCAGTACTCAACATTGACGAAATAATTGAGGTCATCAGGACCTCAGACACGGCCGACGCCGCTCGCGATCGTCTTAGAAAAGTGTTTGATCTGTCGGAACTGCAATCCGATTACATTCTGGAACTAAGGCTTCGAAGGCTCACCAGATTTAGCCTGATTGAGTTGGAAACAGAGGCTGACACGCTTCGAAAGGAAATCGCAAACCTTCAGCAACTGCTTGGTAGTGACGAGCTTGTGAAGCGATTGGTGTCCAAGGAGCTCGACGAGGTCGCCGAAGAATTTGGAGACGCTAGGCGAACTCAACTAATCGACTCAGAGGGCGTTACAGTCTCTCGAAAGCCGGTCCAGGTAGCTCAACTTGAGGACTCCCCCGCAACGGTTTATCTAGATGCAATGGGCAATCTTTTCCGCAGCGAACCTTCATCACAGTCGCAATCGCGATCAGGCAGTTTTATGAGCACTTCTCTTAGGAAAGATGTTGGCCTCGTTACATCTAGGGGTCGAATACTAAGAGTTCATGTTTCTGACCTACCAGCAATGTCAGCTGGCGTGTCCACGACTGCTTCTAGTGCTGACAAATTTCTTGGGCTATCTGGCGAATCAGTCGTCGGCATGGCGGACTGGCTAAGCGATGCCACCTACGCCATCGGAACCAATAACGGCGTTGTAAAGAGACTCACCGGCCCTTTTCCGGACAAGGAAGAAGTGGAGGTTATTGGGCTAAAAGAAGGCGACAAGATTGTCGCCTTCAGCATCGCCGAAGATGGCTCAGAGCTCTGCTTCGTGACAAGCAACGCCAATGTTCTTATCTTCCCCGCAGCATCGGTGAGACCTCAAGGACTGAGCGCTGGAGGCATGTCTGGAATTACCGCCAGTAATTCAAGGGTCATCAGTTTTGGCGTTGTCGATTCTGATACTCACTTGGTCACAGCCGCTAACTCATCCTTGGCACTTGGCTCCACTGATCCGGGCTCGATAAAAATAACACCAGTTGCCAATTACCCTCGGAAAGGCCGGGCAACTCAAGGTGTTAGATGTCACCGCTTCTTGAAAAATCAAGACCAGCTATATTTCGCAGGCTTTTGCTCTGCGAGCCCCATACTTCTAAATCTTGATGGTTCAGCCCTCGCAGCGGTTGAAATTGAACAGCGCCGTGATGGCAGTGGAATAGCCGTTGATGACTATCTGGCGGCAGCCTTCTAAGCGTCTATTTTTTCTCTGTCAAAATCATCGGCTGAGTCAACAATAAAGTCACGCCTAGGAGCCACTTCGTTGCCCATCAGCAACTCGAAGGTTCGCTCTCCGGCGGCCGCGTCAAAGGCCGTGATGCGTCGTAGCATCCGGTTCGAGGGTTGCATCGTAGTCTCAGCCAGCTGATCTGCATCCATCTCGCCTAGGCCCTTATAACGCTGAATAGGCTGCTTATATGACTTACCGGCCTTCTCAAGGCTTTTGAGAAGGTCGGTGAGCTCTTGCTGTGAGTAAGTGTAAATCACCTCTTTGTTTCGACCCGCAGTCTCCACACGGTGGAGTGGAGGAACGGCTGCGTATACCCTTCCGGCCTCAACAAGTGGTCTCATGTAGCGGAAAAATAGCGTGAGCAGCAGTGTTCTGATGTGGGCACCATCAACGTCCGCATCGCTCATGAGAATGATTTTCTCGTACCGAACCTGCTCCAAATCAAAAGTTCGACCCGAACCTGCTCCAAGAACCTGAATGATTGCAGCACACTCGGCATTGGAAAGCATGTCAGATAAAGACGCTTTCTGGACGTTTAGAATTTTGCCCCGAATAGGAAGTAGCGCCTGAAACGCCGAATCGCGGGCAAGTTTAGCCGTTCCCAAGGCGCTGTCGCCCTCAACAATGAACAACTCAGAACCAACCGTGGCACTGCCGCGGCAATCGACAAGCTTGCTAGGTAGCGAAGATGACTCAAGAGCATTTTTTCTGCGCTGTGTGTCCTTCAGGCTCCTGGCACTAATGCGAGTCTTGGCCTCGCTAACGACTTTGTCCAGAAGCGCATCGACCTCGGCTTTTGTGCCACGGATCTTGCCAGCGAGAAGCTCATCAGCCCATTTCGCAACCGAGTTGGCAACTATCGCCCTTATCGCTGGCGTGCCGAGTGTTTCTTTTGTCTGACCCTCGAACTGTGGCTCTGGAAAACTGACGGACACAACAGCAGTGAGGCCCGCCATGACATCATCGCGCTCAATCTTTAGAGATGTCGCCTTCAGTCGCCGAGCATTAGCCTCAATCGCTGTCCTGAAAGATCTGAGGAGGGCTTGCTCGAAACCAGTCAAGTGAGAGCCACCTTTAGGAGTTGAGATTATGTTTACAAAAGAATTGACTCTGGTATCAAAACCACTTCCCCACCTCAGGGCGACATCAACAACACATTGTCGCTCGACCTCTTTGCTCTTCATTGAGCCTGACGCCTCGTCTAAAACTGGAACAGTCTCCCGGAAACTCGTCGTCTCCTGGATGCGTCGAGTTGCCAACACCGGCCCGTCGGCCGCCAAATACTCTACGTACTCAGTGATACCGCCCTCAAAGACAAACTTCTGACTAACATCTGATGGCTCATCGTGGACACTAAGGACCAGCCCGGGAACCAAAAAAGCAGTCTGTCTTAGCCGACTTTCCAAGTCCTGCATTTGAAAATCCGCACCTGGCTCAAAAATTTGTGAGTCGGGCCAATATCGAACCCTTGTGCCGGTTTTTGACTTGGCAACTTTGCCAACGACCCTAAGTTCACTCTTATCAACAAAAGGTCTGAAGTCCGCATTTGGACCCTCGCCAGTAAACACTCCCGGCTCACCCCTGTGGAAAGACATGGCCCAAGTTTGACCGGCGCGATCCACCTCGACATCTAGACGAGAACTCAACGCATTTACTACAGATGCACCGACTCCGTGCAATCCACCAGAAGCACCGTAGGATCCGCCACCGAACTTGCCACCGGCATGCAACTTGGTAAAGACGACTTCAACGCCGGACAGACCAGTTCTAGGCTCTATGTCGACCGGAACTCCTCGGCCATCATCTATAACCGTGATAGAGCCGTCCGCGTGAATTACTAGGCCTATGGACTTACCGTGTCCCGCGAGAGCTTCGTCGACCGAGTTGTCAATTATTTCCCAAAGACAATGCATAAGGCCGCGACCGTCGGTCGATCCGATATACATGCCCGGTCTTTTTCTAACTGCTTCGAGCCCCTCAAGGACCGAAAGGTGTCTAGCTGAATAATCATCCACCCAGAAACACTAACCCCGGATGACCAGACTGGCACTGCGCCACTTCGCCGTAAGAGAAACTGGCTCTAAATGTCACATGCCTTCGGCGCAACCGTGGTTAAATGGAGCCATGGAGAACACGACAGAGACTACAAAGTTATTGGTCAGTGACCGATGTGACGTTTGCGGAGCGCAGGCATACATGAGAGTTCAACTCGCAGGCGGAGAGTTACTGTTTTGCGCACACCACGGAAACGCCAACAAGGCAAAGCTAGAGCCAATCACTCTGGAGTGGCACGACCAAAGTTCTGACCTAAACCAGGCCTAACGCGCCTGCACAAGCAGGGCTCTCTTCACCCAGGCTCGACAGTCCTTATACATTTGTCTAAACTGCTTAACCTTTTTCTCTAATGTTTTTTACCCAATCTTTCATTTGTGGCTTCCAATCGGCGGGAGATCCTCCGCAAGCAACAAGCATCTGGTCCAATAGGTTTGGATTCTTCGCCAAAATTGGGCCGAAGAGAGTGGTAGCGATGAAGTCGCCATTCCGCACGAAATCTAGGTCCAGTATTGAACTATTTCTATAGCCAACAACAGGTCCGGCCTCATCGGTAACCACCGACCTGAATTCGCTGACTACGGAACCGCGGCCAGGTGTTTCTAACCAAGTAACTTGAGAAGCCAAAAACTCATAGCTTGAACCAACCAGGAGCGTTGGCAGCCCAGTATCGTGCCTGACTTTCAAGACAGATGCTAAGCCCAAAAGCTCGTCCCCATACTCGCGCATCGCCGCGCGACTAGCGTCGCCGACCAGAACGAAATCGGCCGATGCTAATTCACCCGCCTCGTCAAATGCCACATCTTGCTTGGCTAGAAAATACCTGAGAACAGATAGGTTTCCTTGATCCCCGTTGTTATCAAAATGTTCGCTGTGAAAACTAAAATAACTAGTCACTTGGCCAGCCCCCAGTGCCTTCTGACGCGACGCATGGCATCTGCACTAAACAATAGAGTGTGGCCAGTGCCTGGTAACGCAAGAAAACTATCCGCGGCAGCGATAGCATCCTCAATCACAACCCCAACTTCTACGCCGTCAAAAGCCAAGCGCAGAGCAAGCTCATTGGCGTTAAAGCCACCAACAATATCCACTTTCTTTATCTTCGAAAAATCAACTGTCCAGAGCCAACTCGGATCGTGAATGTCACGACCGGCCATCAACATAAGTGGGACTTGGTCAGGCACTAGCTCATCTATGTTCAACTGAAAGCTAATCGGATTCTGAACTAATCTAATAGTCACATCCACGCCAGAAACTACGACCTCTTCGTTTCGGGCAAAAACTGGTTTTAATTCCTTAAGCTCCGCACTAATAATGCTGCCGGAAGGCTCGATTAATTGATGCAGCGCTGCGACAGCGGCTGATAAATTCAGCGCTTGATGCTCTGGCAAGCTTGTTGTGACGTACTTGGTCTCATCAAAGGAATGAACCACGATGCAGTCCTGTCCGGCTTCAGCAAAAGCAGATATAGCCGGATGGGTTCCAAAATTAAGCGCGTAATTGGCCCTTCGAGTCTTTGCCATCTCAGCAGAGAGCCCAAACCCGATAACGGGGGCACTGAATTCCAGTTGAGCCAGGTTCTTGTCGTCAACATTTATAACAACGACCTTGGCGGCTGACCCTATTTGTTTCAGCATCGCAATTACGTCGTCCGGGTCATTGAACCGATCTAGTTGATCCGAAAAGACATTAGTTAGAAGGGCTAATCGCACCTCAAGCTCTCCGGCAAGAACCGCCCCGTGCCCCTCGTCAAATTCCAACACGGCTATGTCAGAGTCAATCCGGCCTCGCCAGTTGCCCTGTTTTAAGACGGCTGCAACAAGGCCCTGCCGAATGTTTGCTGTGCTGCTGTTCGTAAAGACGCGAAGCCCGTGAGCTTCCAGCAAGCTAACTAGATAGCCAGTTGTTGATGACTTTCCTGCCGAACCGGACACGACCACTAGCCCCTGATCGAGAGCTGCAAGGGCATTGAAAAGAAGTTTTGGGTCTAATTTATTTGCCACTAATCCCGGAAGTGCTGAGCCTCCGCCTGGCCTGACTAAACGAACGAGAAACCTTAAGAGCTTCCCGATCGAAACCGCCAGGATGGCTCGCATTTAGCCGTCCAGGTAGTCGCGAAGAAGTTGTGATCTAGAAGGGTGTCGAAGCTTCGACATGGTCTTTGACTCGATTTGCCTAATTCGCTCTCTAGTCACGCCGAATTTTTCGCCAATCTGGTCAAGAGTCATCTGAACTCCATCACCCAGGCCGAATCGGGAGCGAATGACTCCAGCCTCACGAGGGTGAAGGCTATCTAATACCCGCTCTAATTCTTGCTGAAGCATTGTGAAGCCTACGGCGTCGGCTGGGACAACTGCCTCGGTGTCCTCAATCAGGTCACCGAATTCGCTGTCGCCATCCTCTCCCAAAGGAGTAGAGAGTGAGATTGGCTCTCTGCCGTACTTCTGGACCTCGACGACCTTTTCAGGGGTCATATCCAATTCAGCTGCCAACTCGTCCGGGGTCGGCTCTCTTCCGAGGTCCTGAAGTAGCTGGCGCTGAACTCGTGCGAGTTTGTTGATTACCTCGACCATATGAACAGGGATGCGAATAGTTCTCGCCTGATCTGCCATCGCACGGGTAATAGCCTGCCTAATCCACCAAGTGGCGTACGTCGAGAACTTAAAGCCCTTTGTGTAGTCAAATTTCTCGACCGCACGAATCAAGCCGAGGTTTCCCTCTTGAATCAAATCTAGGAACTGCATGCCGCGTCCGGTGTAACGCTTAGCCAGAGAGACCACCAATCGAAGGTTCGCCTCTAGAAGGTGCGATTTTGAACGCTTTCCGTCCTTCACAACCCAGTTCAAGTCTCTGCGGTCGGCCGGAGCGAGCTTGGATTCGGTAGCAAGTTTGTCTTCCGCAAACAAACCGGCCTCAATACGCTTCGCAAGTTCAACTTCCAACTCAGCGTTTAGAAGAGCAACCTTGCCGATCTGCTTAAGATAATCCTTCACAGGATCAGCAGTTGCTCCAGTGATTGCCAGGTTTTGAACTGGAATGTCGTCTTCGTCATCGTTGATGACTAAAGCACCCTTGGGTAGCTCGATGGCTGCAGTTACGGGATCTAAGTCGGTATCCAGGCTCAAATCAACCGCTGAAGTTGCCTCCGAAACGATGTCTTCTACCGAAGCCTCTTTTTTGGCCTTGGGCTTTGTCGTTGTTTTCTTCTCAGCAGCCTTAACGGGTGCGTCGGACTCTGTTTTTGGCGCGGCCCTTGCCGGCTTGACGATTGCCTTCTTAGGATCAGCCTTGACGGCTTTCTCTGATGAGGCTTCCTTGGCTTTCGCCTTTGACACTGTTGCGATGATAGACCTCGCTCTTGGGCAGACTTTAAACCCTTGTCAAGTCATGCGACCTGAAAGGGTTTCGAACAGCTAGTATGCCACTAATTATTGCCGTCTTTCACATTTAAAGGAAATTGTCCATGATTTTATTCCTTAGAGTCAGTATTTTTTCTCATCGTTGAAAGATAATTTTCCAGCTCTTCGGTGAGCTCGTCAACACTTCGAGGCTCCCCTGAGGGTTTGCTGATGGGTGCTTTTGAAGGACCAGAGCCCCCACTCGCGTAACCGGCCTCAAGAGTTTGCACCAATTTACTCAATTCAGGGTTGTCCTCTATTTGGCTCTTGACCTTCGTTTCAAACTTTCCGGCATCGTCACGTAGCTGATCCGATGGAAACACCAGCCCAGTTGCCGCGCTGATTAGCTCTAGGCCCGTAATCGCGGCATTAGGAACCTCGTTGTCAGCCAAGTAGTGAGGTACCAAAAGCACAAACCCAGCCGTGTTTACACCCTGTGCGCTCAAACGAAATTCCAGTAGGTGCGTCACGTTTCCCGGAACCTGAGTCTGGGGTTTCCATTCGGAAAACCTTTCAATCATGTCCTTGCGATTGCCCGAGACCGTGACCCCAACAGGTCTGGTGTGGGGAATCGGAAATGGGATGGAATGAACCCAAGTGAAATTTGAGACCCGAAAGCGCTGAATGATTTCAAGGAGACTCGCAGCAAATGCCTCCCATTTCAAATCCGGCTCATAACCCTCCAACAGCAAGAACGGCTGCTGCGCTTCGTCGAACACAAGGTGCACGGATAGCGACGGCGGTTCATAAGACTCGATGTGGTCCTTCTCAAAAAAAAGTGCTGGGCGCCGTGATCGATAATCCAAAAATTCATCGTTGTCAAAACTCAGAACCAATTCGTGATTCAGCTCCGAAAAAAAGTGATCAGACAGCTGAGAAATCGTGCTCCCTGAATCGCTAAACCCCGAGATCAGTGCGACCATCGGTAGTCCAGATGGAATCTCGGCATGACTGAATTGTTCGTATAGCTGGTTCACCCTTTAAGCCTAACCGACCTAAACTTACGAATATGCAAAACATCACATTGAGTGCAATTAGAACCAGTAAGTTCACACACCTAGCGGTCCCGAAAACAAGCGGAAATTCCCAATCCGACTGGGCAGTCTCTGCGCTCCCCGATGCACTGCTCGAGTACGGAGCATCCGCGAAATTAGACCACTCTGCCCGAGTGCCCGGGGACGATGTGGTCTTGTCGGTAATCGGCTGTGGAGACGCCATCAATTACAGGAACTTCGGTGCAGCTGCCGTAAGGGCGTCAAAAGGGGTTTCTCACCTGAGCATTGATTTGACAAAGGCAACAGCAGAAGAGATTCTGCTGGCAGCCGAGGGTTGCCTGCTTGGAATGGACACTCCCTCAGAATACAAAAAATCAACATCGGAGTTATTAGCGATCGAGCTCATTGTAGATGAGCAGCACCTTGGATCGGACCTGTCTCAGTCCCTGAACCTTGCTAGCAGAATCGTTCAAGCACGGCAGATAATCAACACACCTGCCAACGACTTGTGGCCCGAGAAGCTTGCAGAGATCTGCCTTGCCGCAAGCACCGGACTCCCGATTGAGATAGAAGTCTGGGATGAAGCAAGGTTAGCCAAGGAAAATTGCGGTGGAATCTTGGGAGTCGGAAAAGGTTCGGAGAGACCACCGAGACTTATAAAGATGACGTATCGCGGCGGCGGCCAGCACCTTGGACTGGTTGGTAAGGGAATCACCTTTGATACCGGTGGGCTTTCTTTGAAGCCAGCAGAATCGATGGTCGGGATGAAATACGACATGGCCGGCGCTGCAACAGTAATGGCCGCCGTTCTTGCAATTGCAGAGCAAAAGTTGGCCCTGAACGTAACAGCCATACTCTGCGTTGCTGAAAACATGCCGTCCGGCCAAGCAACTAGACCTGGCGACGTACTGACCATGAGAAATGGCAAGACTGTTGAAGTACTAAACACCGACGCTGAGGGCAGGCTAGTGATGGCGGACGGTCTGTCAATTCTGTCCGAAATGAACGTCGATCACATCGTCGATGTCGCCACCCTGACCGGCGCTGCCACGATCGCCCTTGGAAATAGATATGCGGGCGTGATGGGTCACGGCGAGGCGGTCAAGCTGATTCAAGCGGCGGCTATCGAATCGGACGAGCTGATGTGGCAGATGCCTTTGCCAGCTGAACTGAGGCCCCTGCTAGATTCCGACATTGCAGATCTAACAAACGTGAAGATTGGAAACCGGGCCGGTGGAATGCTTATCGCTGGCTGGTTTCTGAGCGAGTTTGTAAACCCAGAAGCATCTTGGGCGCACTTGGACATCGCCGGTCCAGCAAATAATGACGGAGGTCCGTTCGCCTCTACCCCAAAGGGTGCCTCCGGGGTTGCTATTCGCACACTCGTGCAAATGGCCAAGAACTTGAGTTCTAGCTAAGTAGTAGAGTTGATCCCACAAGCCGCGTTTTTTGGAGTTTTTTATGGCAGAGAATAATTTTGACCTTGTGATCCTTGGCAGCGGAAGCGGTGGCTATGCGGCTGCCCTTCGTGCAGCACAACTTGGGCTAACAGTGGCACTCATCGAACGAGACAAACTCGGTGGCACCTGCCTACACCGCGGTTGCATTCCAACCAAAGCGTTGTTGCACTCAGCCGAGGTAGCCGACACCACAAAAGAAGCCGCCCACTTCGGAGTGAATGCCACCTTCCAGAGCATCGACATGGTTCAGGTAAACAAGTACCGGGATTCCATCGTTGACAAACTCTACAAAGGTTTGACTGGGCTAGTCGGCTCCAAAAACATAACCTCAGTACAAGGAGAAGGTCACCTAACCGGACCTAAGTCGATCACCGTGGGTACCGAGGTTTATACGGGAACCAATGTGCTTCTTGCAACAGGTTCGGTAACAAAAACCCTTGGCGTAGAAATCACAGGTCGGGTAATAACAAGCGATCAAGCCCTGCAAATGGACTGGGTTCCGAACAAGGTTGCAATCCTCGGCGGTGGCGTGATTGGTGTCGAATTCGCCTCCATTTGGAGGTCGTTCGGAGCTGAAGTAACAATCATTGAAGGCTTTGACCGACTAGTGCCCAACGAGGACCCCGCCATGAGCAAGGGTCTAGAGCGCGCTTATAAAAAGCGCGGCATGGAGCTAAAACTTGGAAATAAGTTCAGCCAAGTAACCCAGGATGACAATGGCGTTGTTGTCACACTGGACAACGGCGATAGCGTTGCCGCTGATCTTCTTCTAGTGGCCGTCGGTCGTGGACCAAATGCCACAGGCTTTGGATTTGAAGAGCAGGGCATAACGATGGACCGTGGATTTGTTCTAACCAACGAAAGGCTCCAGACAAACCTCCCCCAAGTTTATGCAGTCGGTGACATGACACCTGGACTGCAGCTTGCTCACCGAGGCTTCATGCAAGGAATATTTGTGGCCGAGGAAATCGCAGGCCTTAAGCCCGTGGTAGTTGACGAAATGGGAATTCCTCGAGTGACATATTGCGAGCCTGAAATAGCTTCCGTCGGACTAACCGAGGCGCAAGCAAAAGAAAAGTTTGGCGCAGACAAGATTTCGATTTACGAATACAACCTTGCTGGTAATGGCAAGAGCAACATCCTGGGAACTGCAGGAGTCATCAAATTGATTCGCGAGGTAGACGGTCCAGTTATCGGCTTCCATATGATCGGCTCAAGAGCCGGCGAGCAAATTGGTGAGGCGCAGCTAATAATTAACTGGGAGGCTTACCCAGAGGACGTTGCACCCCTAATCCACGCCCACCCAACAATGAATGAAGCCATCGGCGAGGCACACCTCGCCCTAGCCGGCAAACCTCTTCACGCCCACGCATAACTAAGAACAGTAGAGATAGGTATCCAAGATGAGCGAAGTAATACTTCCGGCATTGGGAGAATCCGTCACCGAAGGAACAGTGACACGATGGCTGAAGAACATCGGAGACTCGGTAGCCGTCGATGAACCGCTAGTGGAAGTTTCCACAGACAAGGTAGACACCGAAATTCCGTCCCCATTCGCCGGAATCCTCACCCAAATCATGGTCCAAGAAGATGAGACCGTTGATGTCGGTGCAGTCCTTGCCATCGTCGGTGAGGCTACCGCGGCTGCCCCGGCCGAAACTGCCCCCGCTGCTCCAGAGGCCAAAACCACTCCGGCTGAAGCCGCTCCTGTTGCTCCTATTGCTCCCCCGGCACCGGTAGCCACCGCACCGGCTGCTCCTGTAGCTACTGTTGCTACTCCGGCTCCTGTTGCTACTCCACCAGTAGCCCCAGAACAGCCGGCGCCTGTTGCT
>CAYMAU010000015.1:17195-28031 GCA_964388525.1 uncultured Aquiluna sp.
CCTGTTGCTACTCCACCAGTAGCCCCAGAACAGCCGGCGCCTGTTGCTCCTGCACCTGTTGCCCCTGCCGCAACAGCTCCAGTAGCTTCAAACCAAGAAACTTCAAGCGATCCGAACTACGTCACACCTATAGTCCGAAAACTTGCCTCGGAGATGGGGATAGACCTAGGAACTATTCGAGGATCCGGCGTTGGCGGTCGAATTAGAAAAGAAGACCTAACCGCAGCAACCTCGAAGACAGCCCCGGCTGCTGCTCACGCCCCAGCTGATGAAGCATCACCGCTTCGTGGAACCACAGTTCCAATGTCAAGACTCAGAAAAGTACTATCTGAACGAGCGGTTGCTTCAATGCAACAGAGTGCTCAGCTGACATCGGTCGTTGAAGTTGACGTTACTAAGATCGCCGAAATGAGACAGCGTGTCCAGGCAGAGTTCACCCAAAAGGCCGGAACCAAGCTTTCATTTATGCCGTTCTTTACGCTGGCAGCTGCCGAGGCACTAGCGGCCAATCCAGTTATTAACGCCTCCGTGGAAGACACGAACATTGTTTATCACGGCTCAGACAACATCTCGTTTGCGGTTGACACTGAAAGAGGGTTGCTGACTCCAGTTCTAAAGGACGCAGCACACATGTCAATCTCGACCATGGCGCAGGCAATCGCCGACATGGCTGAGCGCACAAGAAGCAACAAGCTCACTCCAGATGAACTCTCCGGAGGAACCTTCACCCTCACGAATACTGGTAGCCGTGGAGCGCTATTTGATACACCGGTTGTCTTCCTGCCTCAGTCAGCAATTTTGGGCACCGGCATCGTCACGAAGCGCGCAGCAGTGGTCAAGGACGCCGATGGCAACGATGCAATCGGCATACGTTCCATGGTCTACTTGGCGCTGAGCTATGACCACAGAATTATTGACGGAGCGGATGCTTCTCGCTACCTAATGCAAGTCAAGACGAGACTTGAAGCCGGTAACTTTGAAGCCAATCTTGGCATCTAACATCAAGACGGGTGAACACGCTAGTAATGCCTGAATTTGAAAGAGTTGGATTAGACCCCAACTTTGTGGATTACCACACAGGGGTCGAGATACAGCTAAAAACTCACTCCGAGGTAGCCGCCAATCTAAGGCCGAACACAGTGCTTCTTCTTGAGCACAAGGCCGTCTACACGGCGGGCAAGCGAACCGAAGAACACGAACTACCGGATGATGGCTCTGAATTTATCGAGACTAACCGTGGCGGAAAAATAACCTGGCACGGGCCAGGGCAACTGATTGGCTACCCGATTATGCACCTACCTCAACCAATCGACGTGGTCGGCTACGTCCGATGGTTAGAGGGGATTCTAATTGGTGTCGCAGCAAAGTTTGGTGTCACTGGAGAACGAGTCCAGGGTCGAACCGGTGTTTGGGTAAATACCGATGAGGGTTTTCAAAAGCTTGCTTCAATCGGGATTCGAGTAAGCGAAAAAGTAACTATGCACGGCTTCGCACTCAACTGCAACAACTCGCTTGAGCCCTTTGAGCACATAATTGCGTGCGGCATTGACGATGCCAAAGCGACAACTTTGTCGAAACTGGCTGGAATTGATATCTCACCAGCTCAAGCAGCTACGCTTGTAGAGCAGCAGATGGGAGAAATACCGAATGTCAGAAGCTAAACCAGAGCGAAAGTTGCTCCGACTTGAAGTTCGTAACAGCGAGGTTCCCATCGAGCGAAAACCAGAGTGGATCAGAACCACCGCCAAAATGGGCCCCGAGTATCAAAAACTGCAAAGTCTTGTTAAAGAAAAAGAGCTCCACACCGTGTGTCAGGAAGCCGGCTGCCCGAACATTTTTGAATGCTGGGAAGATCGAGAAGCGACATTCCTCATTGGCGGAAGCCAGTGCACCAGAAGATGTGATTTCTGCCAAATAGACACCGGAAAACCAGCTGCTTTCGATGCGGATGAGCCACGCCGAGTTGGTTCCTCGGTGAAGCAAATGAATCTCCGTTATGCGACCGTCACCGGGGTCGCCCGTGATGACCTTCCCGATGAGGGAGCTTGGCTTTACGCCGAGACAATAAGGCAGATTATGAAGCAGTCGCCGGGAACCGGTGTTGAAATACTCATTCCGGACTTCTCGGGCAGGCCGGAGCTGCTGCAAAAAGTATTCGACACCAACCCACAGGTCTTCGCTCATAACGTCGAGACAGTGCCAAGAATTTTCAAAAGAATTCGACCTGCATTCACCTATGACCGTTCCTTAGACGTTCTGAGCCAGGGCCGGGCCGCTGGAATGGTGACCAAGTCCAACTTGATCCTGGGAATGGGCGAGGAAATACCAGAGGTGCTTCAGGCTCTTCAAGACCTGCACGATGCCGGAACAGACATCATCACAATCACCCAGTACCTAAGGCCATCTCCAAGGCATCACCCCGTTGAGCGATGGGTAAAGCCTCAGGAATTCGTTGAACTTTCTCAGGCCGCTGAAGAAATTGGTTACCTAGGAGTACTGGCCGGCCCGTTGGTCCGCTCCAGCTATCGTGCGGGCAGACTTTGGGCCAAGTCAATGATGGCAAAGGGCCGTGAGATCCCCGAAGAACTGAAGCATCTAGCCGACAAGGTCGAGTTTGCGCAAGCAAGCGCGGTTGCCTGAGTAAACTATTCCCCGTGGCTAAAGACAAGAAACCTCCAGGACGCTTCAGACAGCTGTGGCGCGTTTATAAGACAACGGCCAAATCTGACCCATCCTCAGCATGGCTTGCGGCGCTAGTACTGCTTGTATCCATTGCCGTCGGCCTAGCGGTTGGCTTTGTAACAGGAGACGGAAACATTTTCACATTGGTCCTCTGGGGTCTTTCTGGACTGATAACCGGCGTGCTGTTTTCCATGATTGTTATGAGTAAGAAGGCCGAGAAGAACGCCTACATGCAAATCGAAGGTCAAGCAGGTGCCGTAGGTGCTGTCTTGGACTCACAGATTAAACGTGGTTGGAGAACCTCCTCGATGCCGGTGGCAGTAAACGCCAAGACAAGAGAAGCGATCTATCGCATGATTGGTCGGCCTGGTGTAGTTCTTATCTCCGAAGGTACGTCGGCCCGAGTTCAACAAATGCTTGATGATGAAGCAAGGAAAGTTCTAAGATCGGCCCCTGGCGCAGCGGTTCACAAGATTAAAGTAACCGTGGACGACTCCGGCGTGCGAATCTATCGATTGCTAAAGCACGTCTATAAACTTCCAAAATCTCTAAGCCGTGGCGAAGTAACTGCCGTTTCAAACAGGCTTGACGCTTTGGGTGCACACGCCTCGGTTCCGATTCCAAAGGGAATTGATCCCAATCGAGTTAGAGCTCCAAAGCGCAAAGTTTAACATTTCTGAAACATTGATTCGCTAGCTTTAAGCCTGAGTAAGTAGAAATACCCGTAATCACCCAAGAGAGGTACCTCAATGTTCAAAACAGCCTCAGAGGCACTGCAGTACATCAAGGAACACAACATCAAGTTTGTGGACGTTCGGTTTACTGATATGCCCGGAGTGCAACAGCACTTCAACCTGCCAGTTTCACAAATTGATGAAGAGTTTTTTGCAATTGGACAGCTGTTTGATGCCTCATCAATTCGTGGCTTCGCGTCCATTCACGAGAGTGACATGCAGCTGATCCCTGATGTCACAACAGCGTGGGAAGACCCATTCCGAGTTGAGAAGACTCTGATAATGAACTTCGACATTTATAACCCAAGGAATGGTGAGCTTTATCACCGTGACTCTCGTCAGGTAGCCCACAAGGCGGAGCGGTACCTGCAGTCGACTGGAATTGCTGACACGGCATTTTTTGCTCCTGAAGCAGAGTTTTTTATCTTTGACGACGTTCGCTACGAAGTGAAGTCAAACACTGCCTTCCACATCGTTGACTCGATCGAAGGCGCCTGGAACTCCGCTAGGAAAGAAGAGGGCGGAAACCTAGGAAACAAGACTCCTTATAAGGGTGGTTACTTCCCAGTCTCCCCCGTTGACCACTTGGCTGACATCCGTGATGCGATCGTGTTGGAGCTAGAGGATGCAGGACTTAGCGTTGAGCGCAGCCACCACGAGGTTGGAACTGCCGGACAGTGTGAGATCAACTACCGCTTTGACACGCTGGTCAAGTCCGCGGACGACCTTCTAAAGTTCAAGTACATCGTGAAAAACGTTGCGCACCAGTACGGCAAGACCGCGACCTTCATGCCCAAGCCATTGTTCAACGACAACGGATCTGGAATGCACGTTCACCAGTCGCTTTGGAAAGATGGCAAGCCACTGTTCTATGACGAGGCTGGCTACGGCTCTCTTTCGGATCTAGCGCGCTGGTACATCGGTGGTATCTTGAAGCACGCTCCAAGCCTTCTTGCTTTCACTAACCCTTCTATCAACTCTTACCATCGCTTGGTACCGGGCTTTGAGGCTCCAGTAAACCTTGTGTACTCCGCTGGAAACCGATCTGCAGCAATTCGAATCCCAATGACTGGTTCGAACCCCAAGGCAAAGCGCATTGAATTTAGGGCTCCGGATAGCTCTGGAAACCCATACCTGGCATTTGCCGCTCAGCTTATGGCTGGCCTTGATGGAATCAAGAACCGTATCGAACCCCATGAGCCTGTTGACAAGGACCTCTACGAGCTTCCACCAGAGGAAGCCAAGATGATTCCTCAGGTTCCTGGGGACTTGGAGTCGGTACTGAAGGCGCTCGAAGAAGATCACGAGTACCTAATGGAAGGCAACGTCTTCACCAAGGATCTGATTGAAAACTGGATCGACTACAAGCGTGAAAAAGAGATCAAGCCGATGGCGCAGCGACCTCACCCTTACGAGTTCGAGCTTTACTACGGCGTGTAAGACTTAGGCCAACTAGACAAGAGCCGGGTGGGTTTTCTACCCGGCTCTTTCTATTCCAAAAACAGCTTTTGAAATACCGCTCTTGAGCGCCTCGTGACTGCAAGGTAACGCTCTTCGAGCTCGGTAGCTGAGCCGGGTTGAAACTCCAGAACTCTTGCTATCGCCTCGAGCTTGTAGCGGTCAATCGGTAGCTCGTCTGACGACTTATCTAGGGCAAGGACCTGAGCACTGCGCACTCTGCTAGCCATGATCCAAGCCTCTTCTAGCACACGCGAATCAGCGGCATTCACATAGCCAAGCTTGACCAGAGAAGCCAGAGTGTCAAGTGTGCTGAGACTTCTAAGCTCCGGATTGTTACCGGCATATCTAAGCTGCAACAACTGAACAAGCCACTCGACGTCGCTTATTGCGCCGGGGCCAAGCTTCAAATGCCTGTTCGCGTCGATACCCTTAGGAAGCCTCTCGTTTTCGACCCGCGCCTTTACTAAGCGAATCGATACAAGCTGTCTATTTGATAGCTCTTTGGGATAGCGATATCTATCAATGAGATTCGTGAATGAATCCCTAAGGCCCTGAGATCCAGACATGGGTCGCGCCCGGAGTAGGGCTTGAAACTCCCAAGTTTCGGCCCACTTCTCGTAGTAACCCTCGTAGGCGCTGAAAGACTTTATGCGCGGCCCGTTTTTTCCTTCAGGGCGTAGATCGAGATCAAGCTCAAACACCAAGATTGAATCTTTAACCAAGGCTATAAAGTCCCCGGTGAGAGTCTCGGCCATGCCCTGAGCTTTTGGGTCATCGTTCTTATAGACAAGCATCACGTCGGCATCTGAACCGAAACCCAACTCCTGCCCGCCAAGTCGTCCCATCGCCACGATACTTACATCCATGTCTATGCTGGACTTTCGCAAAGCAACCAGAAGCATTGCGCCTAGATATATCTCAGTAACTTCACTCAGAGCTCTTGCAATCTGAGGAATTTGTAGATTTCCCAAAGTGGCGCCAATTGCAATTCTCAGCACTTCCCTGCGCCGAATGAACTTTAGGCCTTCGGCCGCTTTCTCGAACCCCAGGTTTCTGGCCAAGAATGATTTCGCTTCGGCCTCTAACGAATCCCTGTCAGTGGGCTGAAGCTTAGATTCATCTGCAAACCACGCCGTTGACTCTGGCGTGTACTCGAGCAGCCTGGAAATGTAGACAGAGTTCGACAGCGCTTGCATTAATCGCTCAGCTGCCCCCGAAGAGTCTCGGAGCATCTTTAGGAACCAGTGCTTGTCCCCCAGCAATTCGCTAAGTCTTCTAAAGCTGAGTAACGCCCCATCAGGATTCATCCCTTCGGCCATCCAGCGCAACAAAACAGGGAGAAGAGAGCGCTGGATCGTTGCCCCACGTGACATGCCTTGACTTAGTGCGTGAAGATGTCTCATCGCGCCCTTGGGGTCTGTAAATCCAAGAGAGATGAGCCTGTTCTCCGTTTCGCTGGCTGTCAGTGAAATCTCTCCAGGTGAGAGTGCGGCGGTGGCAGCCAACAAAGGTCGGAAGAAAATAGTGTCGTGGAGACTCGCTACCTCTTGGCGACTATTAAGCCACATCTCTCGCAGGTCCTCGGCACTCATCCGTGGATTGACCCCACGAGCAATTCTTCTGAGGTCCGAGGGATCAGTTGGAACCAGATGAGTCCTACGAAGCTTCGTAAGCTGCAGCCTGTGCTCGATAACCCGAAGCAACCTGTACTGCTTTTGCAGCGCCAGAGCGTCGTCTCGACCCAAAAGTCCAGCATCAGCCAATGCTTGGATGGCTGGAAATGTGCCTGCTTCTCGAATGGTTTCATCAGCAACGCCGTGGACGAGCTGAAGGAGCTGAACGGTAAATTCGACATCGCGCAGTCCACCGCGGCCCAACTTGATGTTGAGCTCTTTTTCCTCCATTGGAATTTGGTCAATGACGCGTTTGCGCATTTGCCTGGCATGCTGGACCAGATTTGAACGCTCTCTATTTCCCCATATTTGGGGTTTTACCTCTCCAAGATATTGATTGCCAAGCTCCCGATCACCCGCTGCAAACCTCGCCTTCAGCAATGCTTGGAACTCCCAGGGCTCAGCCCATTTTGCATAGTGTGCCGCATGAGCACCAACGGACCTGACAAGCGCTCCATTCTTACCCTCGGGTCTAAGGTTGGGGTCTACTTCCCAGAGCCCGGGCTCAGCAGAGGCCTCGTTGATAACCAAACCCAATCGCTGGGCTAATTGAGTAGCAGTCGCGATCGCATACTCCTCTGGCCCATCAGCAACATAAATGACATCAACGTCGCTGACATAGTTCAATTCGTCGGCACCAGTCTTGCCCATGGCGATAACTGCTAATCGGCAGTTGTCTGATTTCTCCTGAGAAATCCTTCCGTCGGCGATGAGCTCGGACCTCGCGACGACTAACCCGGCCTCCAAGGCTGCATCGGCTAGCCTGCTCAACGCATGCGTCACAGCAATAACGCCCTCACTAGGCTCTAGCTGCCCCAGATCCCAATCAGCGATCGCCAGAAGCTGTTTGCGGTACGACACCCGAAGATCAAGTCTGGAATCGGCAGTTACGATAATGCTCGATGGCAACAACTGGGCCCGACTAAACAGTGACAGTTCAGAGGGGTGGCGACTCAAAAATTCTGCCAAACCGTCGGATGCTCCCAGGATTGCGATCAATCGCTTAGCGCCTGAGGAACCAGAAAGCGCCTCTAATGTCAGCTTCGGGTGATTATTTGCAAGCTCCAAAAGATGAGCCAAAGCCCTGTCCGGTGAAGCGGAAGTTTCAAATGCGGATACGCAACCCTGAAAGCTCGAACCAATAACCTTCTCTAGCTGGACCAAGTTATCTTTGGCAACGCTTAGCGACTCGAACCCCAGTCGAACTATGTCACTTAGCGAATTGAATCTACCGATAACCATTTAGAGGGTTTTAAGGTTTTGATCAATCTCATACGGGGTCACCTGGGAACGATAGTCAGCCCATTCGTTGCGCTTATTTGCAAGAACGAAGTTGAACACCGACTCTCCCAGGACTTCAGCAGCTAGCTCGGAGTCCTCTAGCTTTTTTATTGCATGGTCGAGTGACTGAGGAAGAGCCTCGATGCCCATTGCCCTGCGCTCTTGGTGGGAGAGAGTCCAAACATCCTGCTCGGTCTCGTCCTCTAGTTGGTATTCGCTCTCAATGCCCTTCAGGCCAGCGGCCAAAAGCAGGGAGTAGGCGAGATAAGGGTTCGCCGCGGAATCCATTGCTCGGTATTCAATTCTCGTACTTTGGGCCTTCTCCGGCTTATGAAGCGGCACACGAACTAGAGCACTTCTGTTGTTGTGACCCCAGCTAACGTAGTTAGGTGCCTCTCCACCGCCCCATAGCCTTTTGTAGCTATTGACATACTGATTTGTAACCAGAGTTATCTCTGGAGCGTGACGCAAAATTCCGGCCATGAACTGCCTAGCGGTGTTTGATAAGTGGTACTTCGCAGCGGGATCAAAGAACGCGTTCTTGTCTCCCTCAAATAGCGAGAAGTGAGTGTGCATTCCAGAGCCGGGATGGTTGGTAAAAGGCTTAGGCATGAAAGTCGCATAGACGCCCTGCTCGATCGCCACCTCTTTGATCACAGTTCGGAAAGTCATTATGTTGTCGGCCATCGTGAGTGCGTCAGCGTATCTCAAGTCAATTTCGTTTTGACCTGGGCCGCCCTCGTGGTGAGAGAACTCAACAGAAATGCCAAGCTGCTCAAGCATCGTTACCGCTCTTCTTCTAAAGTCGTGCGCAGTTCCGCCAGGCACGTTATCGAAATAACCGGCGTTATCAACTGGAACAGGTTCGCCAGACGCGTCTACGCTGCTGGACTTCAATAGGTAAAACTCAATCTCCGGGTGAACATAAAAACTAAAGCCCATGGATGCCGCCTTGGCCAGCGCCCTGCGCAGAACATTTCGAGGATCAGCTGCTGCCGGTTGTCCATCTGGGGTCGCGATGTCGCAGAACATACGTGCCGCAGGATCAACCGTTCCTCTCCAAGGAAGAATCTGGAAAGTCGCAGGATCTGGTATTGCTAGCATGTCCGCTTCAGAGTTTCTTGCGAGTCCTTCAATCGAAGAACCGTCAAAACCTATTCCCTCTGCGAAGGCGCCTTCTATCTCAGCGGGAGCTACAGCCACCGATTTCAAAGACCCGGCGACGTCGGTAAACCATAGCCGGATGAACTTCACACCGCGCTCTTCAATGGTTCTCAACACAAACTCTTGCTGCTTGTCCATATTTCCTCCTTACACTGGTAATAGGCTATCGGTTGTGACGTCAATAAAAGTGGCTTTTGCCCAGACGAACCCCGTGGTGGGTGACGTTGCGCATAACCTCGAACAACTCATGAAGTGTGCCGAAGTTGCGGCAGGCAAAGTCGACGTGCTGGTATCAGGAGAGCTAGCGATATCAGGCTATCCACTTGGAGACTTGAGCTATCGCGAGGACGTAATTCATCGCTCCGAAACTGCACTGCTGAAGCTGGTCGAAGCCTCTAGCACAGCTAAGTTTTCAAGCCTTTACTTTGTAGTGGGCCATGCCACGCTGGCCACCTCCAAGGCAACGCATATTCAGTCTTCCAAAGCAATAGCTCACAATTCAGCAAGCGTTATTCACGCAGGCACGCTGATAGGTACCTATCACAAGCAAGTCCTCCCTAACTATGACGTGTTCGATGACTGGCGAAACTTCGTTCCAGGTAACCAAGAACTCATTTTTGATGTGAACGGAACCACCTGCGCAATAGCCATTTGCGAGGACATTTGGGACCAAACCTCAACCAGGCCTGCAGCCCTAAAAAAGGCAGGTGTTGAACTACTAATCGTTCCGAACGGCTCCCCCTACACTCGCGGAAAAGTACTGGAAAGGCGAACAGCTGTAAGCCGGTTTCAAGATGGTTTCGCGGTGGCCTACGCCAATTTGTCCGGCGGACAAGACGAACTGGTATTTGACGGCGGAAGCTTTCTAGTTGACGCAAGCGGGGCCGAGGTGCAGCGGGCTGACTTTGAGGAAGGCTGCTTTTACGAACGGGCGGATGACCTAGAAACTCTAATTAGCGGTGAAATCTCGACACTTTGGAAAGTCCTAGTTACCGGGTTACGCGACTACTGCAGAAAGACAAACCAAACAAAATTAGTTCTAGGTCTAAGTGGTGGTATTGATTCCGCGCTTTCCGCCGCGATCGCGGTAGAAGCCGTAGGTGCAAAGAATGTTATCGGCGTTGCTTTGCCCTCTCGTTTCTCATCGACACATTCGATAACAGATGCTGAAAAATTAGCGGCTAACCTCTCGATCGAACTTCGAAAGATACCTATCGACCGGGTCCATCGAGCCTTTGAATCATCTCTTCAGTTCAGCGACTTGGCCGGAGAGAACCTTCAGGCAAGAATCCGCGCAGTATTACTAATGGGGGTTTCCAACACGGACAACGCTCTTCTTCTGTCGACCGGCAACAAATCAGAGATCGCGGTTGGATACTCAACAATGTATGGCGACAGCGCGGGAGGATACGCGCCCATCAAGGACCTTTTCAAGACCGATGTTTGGAAAATTTCATCATGGCTAAATTCCCGCGGCAACGGCGAACTGATTCCCGAAAATTCAATAACCAAAGAACCGAGTGCGGAACTGCGGCCCGACCAAATTGACACCGACTCATTGCCTGACTATCAAACACTTGATCAGATTTTGGCTCTGCTCATCGAGCAATCAGCCACGATTGAACAAGTTGTTGCCAGCGGTCATGCGCGCCAGCTAGCTGAGAAAATCGAAGGTATGGTAAGAGCATCAGAATGGAAGCGTTCTCAAGGTGCAATCGGAACAAAAACGACGACGATCGCATTCGGTTCTGGACGCAGGGTTCCCATCACAACGAGGTTTACCGCACTATGAAAATCAGAACCAGCACTCTAATAGAGCTAAAAAAGAAGGGCGTTCGTTT
>CAYMAU010000016.1:0-23367 GCA_964388525.1 uncultured Aquiluna sp.
CCCTACAGGCTCAAGGCTATGCCCGAGCAGTTGTAGACGGTGAACAGGTAATACTTGCCGAGGCCAAACCACTGAAGAAAAGCTTCAAACACGACATTTCAGTGGTCGTGGATAGGCTCGTCGTTAAACCAGACGCCCAGTCGAGAATTACCGACTCGGTTGAAACCGCTCTGAAGCTATCATCGGGCCGAATAGTCGTCGACTTCATTGACGATAAGACCCAACGCGTGTTCTCGGAGCACCTGAGCTGCCCAAACGAGCATGACCTTGTGCTCACAGAGATTGAACCCAGAACTTTTTCGTTTAATGCGCCATTCGGAGCATGTCCGGCCTGCACGGGACTGGGCACCAAAATGGCAGTGGATGCCGAATTAGTTATTGGAGATCCAGCAGCAAGCATTAAGGACGGAGTAATTCTGCCTTGGTCAACCCAAGGCAAGGGCCTCTACTCTTACTTCGTCCGGTTGCTGCAAGGGCTGGCTGACGATCTGGAGTTCGACCTAAAAACACCTTGGAAGAAACTACCTGCGGCCACGCAACAAGCAATTCTTCAGGGCAACGACTTTGAAGTTGAAGTGAAGTGGCGCTCGCGCTACGGACGAGAAATGCGCTACACCTCCGGCTTTGAAGGTGTTCTTCCCTACATCGAGCGTAAATACCTAGAGTCCGATAGTGATTGGGCTAGGAGCAAGTGGGCCGATTATCTTCGGGAAGTACCATGCCCAAGCTGCGACGGAGCCAGATTGCGCCCCGAAGTTTTGGCCGTAAAAGTCCACGGGAAATCAATTCACGACGTTGCTCAAATTTCGCTCGGCGATTCGCACGATTTTTTTGACTCGTTAAAACTGACCGAGCGAGAAGCAATCATTGCTGCTCAAGTGCTCAGGGAGATCAGAGCGAGACTTGACTTCCTGTTGGCAGTCGGGCTGGATTATTTATCCTTGGAGCGCGCCGCTGGTTCGCTATCTGGGGGAGAAGCTCAGCGAATAAGACTGGCAACCCAAATCGGTGCCGGCTTGACCGGAGTTCTTTACGTTTTGGACGAGCCATCAATCGGCCTTCATCAACGCGACAATCTGCGCTTGATTGAGACTCTGGAAAAACTTAGAGACTTGGGAAACACGTTGATCGTCGTGGAGCACGACGAGGACACAATCAAAGCAGCCAACTGGCTAGTCGACATCGGCCCCGGTGCCGGGGAAAACGGCGGTGAAGTAGTTCACTCAGGTAGCTACCAAAATCTTCTCAAAAATACAAATTCGATAACCGGCGATTACTTGTCCGGCAGAAGATCAATTGCTACCCCGAAAAAGAGGCGAAAGCCCAAAACCGAAGGCAAGCTGAAGGTGGTAGGCGCTCGAGAAAACAATCTGCAGAATGTGACCGTCAATTTCCCACTTGGGGTTATGACTGCTGTCACCGGTGTCAGTGGATCTGGTAAGTCCTCCTTGGTAAATGACGTTCTCTACGAGGTGCTAGCTCAGCAACTTAATCGAGCAAAATCAGTTGCCGGCAAGCACACGCGAATCGAAGGCGTGGAGCTTTTGGACAAGGTCGTCCACGTTGACCAAGCCCCGATTGGACGCACCCCAAGATCAAATCCTGCAACTTACACCGGCGTGTTTGACAACATAAGGAAGCTATTTGCTGACACCCAGGAGGCTAAGGTCAGAGGCTATCTTCAGGGACGGTTCTCTTTCAACGTGAAGGGTGGAAGGTGCGATAACTGCTCCGGAGACGGCACAATCAAGATTGAGATGAATTTCCTGCCCGATGTTTATGTGACCTGCGAGGACTGCAAGGGGGCTCGTTACAACAGGGAGACCCTGCAAGTTCTCTATAAGGGCAACTCGATCGGTGATGTTCTAAACATGCCAATCAGTGATGCTGCCGAATTCTTCGCGCCAATCAATTCGATAGCTAGATACCTAACGACACTTGTTGATGTTGGTTTAGGTTATGTTCGCCTCGGACAGAGCGCGACCACTTTGTCCGGAGGCGAAGCGCAGCGGGTAAAGCTGGCGACTGAACTTCAGAAGCGTTCAACAGGCAGGACAATTTACGTTCTGGATGAGCCCACTACTGGGTTGCACTTTGAAGATGTAAGCAAACTGCTGATGGTTCTAAATAACTTGGTCGACAAGGGAAACACTGCAATCGTCATCGAGCACAATCTTGATGTAATTAGATCTGCAGACTGGATCATTGACATGGGGCCAGAGGGCGGTTCCGGTGGCGGCATGATCGTGGCAGAGGGCACCCCAGAACAGGTTGCGAAAAACCCGGCCAGCCACACCGGTAGGTTCTTGGCCGAGATCTTGTAATCATGGCGAATGAACTGAGCTTCCGACCCAAAACATCAGAAATCCCCAAGTTGCCTGGGGTCTACAGATTCTTGGACTCGGATGAACGTGTTTTATATGTCGGAAAGGCCAAAAACCTCAGGGCCAGGCTCTCAAATTACTTTGGTCCGCTGGACAGCCTTCACGAAAGAACCAGACGAATGCTCCTCAGAGCTAGCGATGTCAAATGGACAATAGTCGCAACCGAGTATGAAGCACTGCAACTTGAGTTCACTTGGATCAAGGAGTTTCAACCACCCTTCAACGTTCGCTTTCGGGACGACAAGTCTTACCCATACCTCGCGATTTCAATGGGAGAGACGGTTCCTAGGGCCTTCATCACAAGGAATCGAGACCTCAGGGGCGTCAAGTACTTCGGGCCATATACACAAAGCTGGGCAATCACGGACACTCTGGATTCACTACTAAAGGTCTATCCGGTCCGCAGCTGCTCCGCTGGGATTTTTCAAAGAGCTAAACGCTCTTGCAGGCCTTGCCTTCTGGCTGAACTTGGCAAGTGCTCGGCCCCTTGCGTGGATCGTATCTCGCAGCCTGAACACAAGGCATTAGCAAAAGAACTGGGTGACTTTATAGGGTCAGGAAACGACTCGCATGTGTCCAACCTGACCCTCAAAATGCAAGATGCGAGTCAGCAGGAGAATTACGAATTAGCTGCTCGATGTAGAGACGATATCGGAGCACTACAACGAGTGCTGGAAAAGTCGACGGTAGTTCTTGACGATCAGGTTGATGCCGACCTCATTGGTCTAAGTCGCGATGAGCTATCAGCAGCCGTGTCGATCTTTATGGTTAGAGGAGGGCGGATCCGCGGAAATCGGTCACTGGTCGTAGACCTTGAGCTAGATAGAACCAACGCCGAACTACTGGAGTATTTGCTACAAGAACTCTATTCAGCGGGGGGGAAAGCCGAGCCTCCTGAGGTTCCCAAACAGATCATGGTGACTGAGCTTCCTACAGACAAAGATGCCCTGGAGCTTTGGCTGTCCGAAATTCGTGGCAAGGCTTGCAGCATCTCAGCTCCGAAGCGTGGCGACAAGTCTGCACTGCTTGCTACGGCGAGCCAGAATGCAGCTCATGCGCTTCAGAACTACAAGCTAAAGCGTGTTTCAGATTTCAGCGCCAGGGCCGGAGCACTCGCCGGATTGCAGAAGGCTCTTGCGATGGAAAATGCTCCGCTAAGGATTGAGTGCTACGACATTTCCCATTTGTCCGGGACAAACACTGTGGGCTCAATGGTGGTGTTTGAGGATGGCCTTTCAAGAAAAGACCAGTATCGAAAATTTAACCTAGAAACTGCCGACGACACTGAGTCGGTATATCGGGTCCTTATGCGCAGGCTCAAATACTTAAAGACCGAAGAGCCCAACGAAAGATTCAGCTACAGGCCCGGGCTCCTAATTATTGATGGGGGGCTACCCCAACTTCATGCCGCTGAGCGAGCACTTAATGATTCTAAAATCCAGGGCCTCACAGTCGCGTCGTTGGCAAAACGGCTCGAGGAAGTATTCGTCTCTGGGCTGGATTACCCTCTTATTCTTCCGAGAACATCGGAGGAGTTATTTCTGCTCCAGCGAATTCGCGACGAGGCGCATCGCTTCGCACTAACAGCGCAACGCGCTGCTAGAAGTAAGTCGATCTCTTCGGTGTTGGTTGACATCCCCGGTTTGGGGGAGCAGAAGGCCAGATTGCTCCTTCGAAAGTTTGGATCTGTAAAGAGGCTGAAACTGGCAAGCGAGGCTGAAATTACTCAGCTCCCCGGATTTAGCCAGAGATTGGCGAATATTGTTATAGAACACTTGGCAGATTAATAAAAATGTCTTTTCGCGACACGCCGAAGCGGTAACCTTATTCTCGATGCTATGGAGGGTTGGATGGAGGCTTCAAATAAACCAGAACTGCTTGTTGTAACAGGCATGTCTGGTGCTGGACGTTCAACTACCGCTAACGCTTTGGAGGATCAGGGCTGGCATGTGATTGACAATCTTCCCCCCCAGTTGCTTTTTCCCATCAGTGATTTGTTCTCCGAAAGCACCGAGTCGCTAAGCAAGGTCGCGGTTGTGATGGACGTGCGGGGCGGGCAGTTCTTTCGGGCTCTCGAGCAAAATATTCAGAAGCTAAAATCTCACGACATTAGTGTGAGGGTGCTGTTCTTGGAGGCGAATGATGCGACGCTGGTAAAAAGATTTGAGTCAGTTAGAAGGCCTCACCCGCTTCAAGGCGAGGGCACCGTGCTGGATGGCATCGTTGCCGAAAGGACTCAGCTTTTGAGTCTGCGGGAAACTGCCGACATTGTTTTTGACACGTCAGATTCTAACGTCCACGAGCTGACAAACCGCGTCGCTGAGGCATTTGCGGGGCAATCGAAGGGTTTCAAAGTAAACCTGATGAGCTTCGGTTTCAAATATGGTTTGCCGGCTGACGCGGACATGGTCGCAGATGCAAGGTTTATCGCAAACCCTCACTGGCAAGAATCCCTGAGGGCCAAAACCGGAAATGACAGCGAAGTGGCTCACTATGTGCTTAGCCAACCTGGTGTCAAAGACTTTGAAGATAGCTACCTAGCAACCTTGAAGGTCGTGCTAGCTGGCTATCGAAGAGAAAATAAAAGGTTTGCAACGATTGCTATCGGCTGCACAGGCGGTAAGCATAGGTCGGTTGCGCTCACTAACGAAATAGCAGCGCGCCTCGCGGAGGACGCAGAAATACGAGTCGTCGTTTCTCATCGCGACTTAGGTAGGGAGTGATTATGGGACTTACTCAACAAATAAAGGAAGAACTTGCAAGAGTGCCGGTTCGAACAGGGTTGGAGCGCGCCGCAGAGCTCGCGACAGTTCTTCGTTTTTGTGGCGGACTGCAGCTTATTTCTGGACGAATAGCAATCGAAGTGGAGCTTGACTCTGCCGCTCTAGCTCGCAGGCTTGCCCGAGCGATTGCAGAGCTTTATGGCATTCAATCTGAACTAACCGTTGTCCAAGCAGGAGGCCTAAGAAAAACAAGCGGCTACCAAATCAGAGTCCTGAAAGATGGGGAGCTTTTAGCCAGGCAGACCGGTCTTATTGACAACCGCGGCAGGCCGGTTCGTGGTCTTCCAGCCACCCTAATTAGCTCGACATTAGATGAGGCAAGAGCTGTCTGGCGAGGGGCCTTCATGGCTCAAGGAATATTAACCGACCCCGGTCGATCAACCTCTCTGGAAGTCACCGCCCCAGGCAACGAGTCAGCGATGGCTCTGGTTGGAGTCGCCAGAAGATTGGGCGTAAGTGCAAAAGCAAGAGAAGTCAGAAATGTCTATCGGGTCGTTGTTAGAGATGGTGAAGGAATTTCTGAGTTACTCAGGCAGATGGGATGCACGGAGCAAGTCGAAAAATGGGATGAGCTTCGAAGTAGACGCGAAATCAGGGGTGTGGCTAACCGCTTAGCAAACTTTGACGATGCGAACCTCAGGAGAAGTGCGCAAGCAGCAATTGCCGCTGGAGCCCGGGTTCAGCGTGCTCTAGAGATACTTGGCGATCAGGCTCCCGCACATCTAAAATACGCAGGAGAGCTTCGATTGCAGCATAAAGATGCCTCTTTGGATGAATTGGGGCATCTTGCAGTTCCTCCAATGACTAAAGATGCTGTTGCGGGACGAATTCGCAGATTGCTGGCTACCGCCGATAAGCGAGCTCAGGAGCTCGGTATTCCAGATACAGAATCGGTAATTGCTGATCTGATTTAGGAATGAAGCTACGATTAAAACTACGAATCCAATAAGAGAAAGTGATAAATCATGACCTACACACTTCCGGATCTCAATTATGACTACTCGGCTCTTGAGCCTCATATCTCAGCCAGAATCATGGAGTTACACCACTCCAAGCACCACCAGGCCTACGTCACAGGTGCTAACGCGGCGCTGGATGCAATGGCAGAGGCGCGAGCAAACGACAACTTTGCAACCCTTCCAAAGCTTCAAAAGGATCTTGCCTTCAACCTAGGTGGCCACGTAAACCACAGCATCTTCTGGAAAAACCTATCGGCTGAAGGTGGAGAAGCCTCCGGTGAGCTACTGGCAGCCATTGCCGAGTACTTCGGTTCGTACGAGGCGTTCACAAAACACTTCACCGCAGCCGCCATGGGCATCCAGGGTTCCGGCTGGGCATACCTTGCTTGGGACAGCATGAGCAACCGACTTATTATTGGTCAGCTCTATGATCAGCAGGGTAACCTTCCGATGGGCAGCATCCCGCTATTAATGCTTGATATGTGGGAACACGCGTTCTATTTGGACTATGTCAACGTGAAGGCTGACTACATAAAGGCGTTCTGGAACATCGTCAACTGGAACGATGTGGCGACTCGCTTCTCCTCCGTTAAAGCGAACAGTTCCTCGCTGCTGCTAGGCTGACAAAGTCCGCCCAAAGGTGCTCGGGCTAAATTAATTTATTCGCTGACAAGTTTTGGAGTAGCCCCGTGACTCGTATTGGTATTAATGGTTTTGGACGAATTGGCCGAAACTATCTGCGCGCAGCACTCGCGCAAAATTCGGATCTTGAAATAGTCGCTGTAAACGATCTATCCGATCCTAAATCGCTTGCACACCTTCTGAAGTACGACTCAGTCGGAGGAAGACTTGACGCAGCAGTCTCTGTTGATGGAGACAGCATCGTTGTGAACGGTAAGTCGATAAAAGTTCTGGCCGAGCGCGATCCAGCCAAAATTGATTGGGCAGAACTCGGTGTGGAGGTTGTTATCGAGTCGACTGGCTTTTTCACAAATGCCGACGACGCTCGTAAGCACATTCAGGCCGGTGCCAAGAAGGTAATAATCTCGGCTCCTGCAACCGGGGAAGATGCAACCTTCGTAATCGGTGTCAACGAGCATCTTTACGAGCCTGACAACCACCACGTGATTTCCAATGCCTCTTGCACCACGAACTGCCTTGCGCCGCTGGCCAAGGTATTCATGGATAACTTTGGAATCAAAAACGGTCTGATGACCACAATTCACGCCTACACTGCAGATCAAAACCTGCAGGACGGCCCCCACCAGGATCTGAGACGCGCCCGGGCAGCGGCAATCAACATTGTTCCTTCTTCTACCGGTGCAGCGAAGGCCATAGGAATCGTTATCCCAGAGCTAAAGGGCAAGCTGGACGGCTTTGCTCTTCGTGTGCCGATCCCGACCGGTTCGATTACTGACCTGACTCTAGTTTCTGAAAAGACGGTCACCGTCGAAGACATCAACGCCGCTTACAAGAAGGCGGCAGAGGGTGAACTTAAGGGAATCCTGATGTATACCGAGGATCCAATTGTTTCCAGCGACATCGTTGGTGACCCTCACAGCTCGATCTACGACAGCGGTTTGGTGCGAGTTATCGACAACACCGTGAAGCTATCAAGCTGGTATGACAACGAGTGGGGTTACTCAAACCGTCTGGTTGAGCTGACTGCCCTGGTTGCGTCCAAGCTCTAATGCTTAGAACTCTCGACCACGCCGGAGATCTTCGAGCCAAGGCCGTGATACTGCGCTGCGACCTCAATGTGCCACTGTCCAATTCAGAAATCACTGATGACGGCCGAATTAGAGCGTCCCTGGCAACCATAAATCGGCTCACTGCCGCTGGTGCGAGGGTCATAGTGGCATCGCACCTAGGTCGTCCAAAGGCTCAGGAGACCGAGCTTTCACTTGCCCCAGTTGCAAAGCGACTTCAGGAGCTATTGGGTCAGGATGTAACGTTTTCTCCGGCAAGCACGGGAGGCCAAGCGAAAGCGCTGACCTCGTCCCTAAGAGACGGCGAGATAGCACTGCTTGAGAACCTGCGTTTCAACGCTGCGGAGACCTCCAGCGACCCACAGCAGCGCGCTGAGTTTGCCAGAGAGCTAGCCGCGATGGCCGACATCATGATTTCTGACGGTTTTGGCGTTGTTCACCGAAAGCAAGCCAGCGTTTATGAGCTCGCAGAACTCATACCTAGCTACGCAGGATTACTAATTGAGGCAGAGCTAAAAGTACTGAACCAACTAACAACAACTCCGTCCCGCCCCTACACGGTCGTCCTCGGCGGCTCTAAGGTCTCGGACAAACTTGCTGTTATCGGTCATCTGCTGCCAAAAGTAGACAGAGTGGCTATCGGCGGAGGTATGGTCTTCACCGTACTCAAGGCCATGGGCCATAACGTCGGCAAAAGTTTGCTTGAAGAAGATCAAGTGGAAACCACCGGAGCTCTTCTCAAGCGGGCTGCCGACCTAGGCGTCCAAATTATCCTGCCAACAGATATAGAAATTGCAGCCAGTTTTTCAGCGGATGCCAGTCATAAAACCGTGCAGGCCGATGCGATCGAAGACTCTGAACTTGGCGCAGACGTTTTGGGGCTAGACATTGGTCCGGACAGCGCCAAAATCTTCGCCGAAGCCGTTTCAAGCTCCAAAACAGTCTTCTGGAACGGTCCAATGGGAGTATTCGAATTTCCAAACTTCGCCCATGGCACGAAAGCTGTGGCAGAAGCACTTACCAATGTGAACGGACTGTCGGTGGTCGGAGGCGGGGACTCTGCCGCCGCGGTCAGGGCACTTGGATTTGACGAGGCCAGCTTTGCTCACATTTCAACCGGTGGTGGTGCCAGCCTTGAGTATCTTGAAGGTAAGTCACTACCAGGACTGGAGGTCCTAAATGACTAACCGAATACCGCTGATTGCCGGCAATTGGAAAATGAACCTGGATCACCTTCAGGCAATTGCCTTGGTGCAAAAGCTCTCATGGACTCTGAATGACGCTGATCATGACTTTGGTGAGGTGGAAGTTGCAGTTTTCCCACCATTTACTGACCTGAGGAGTACTCAAACCCTTATTGATGCCGAGAAATTCGAAATAAAGCTGGGCGCTCAAGACATATCCCAGCATGCCTCCGGCGCCTACACCGGCGAAATATCAGGGCAAATGCTATCTAAGCTGAACGTCGAATACGTACTCGTTGGGCACTCGGAACGTCGCACCTATCACGCAGAAAATGACTCAGTAGTCCAGCAGAAAGTTGCCGCTGCCTGGGCGAATAATCTTGTTCCCATTATTTGCGTGGGGGAGACCCTTGAGGAACTTGAGAGCCAAGGGCAGTCAGCCGTCCCGATAATTCAAACCATCAATGCACTCAGCGGTCACAAGGAACTGGGCAAATTTGTCATCGCCTACGAACCAGTTTGGGCAATAGGAACTGGCAAAGTTGCAACCGCTCAAGAGGCCAGTGATGTCGCGACAGCGATCAGACAAGCGCTTCAGGCTAACTTCGGAGACAATGCAGCGAACTCGAGAATCCTCTACGGGGGGTCAGTCAAGGCAAATAATGTCGCAGGTTTCTTGCAATCTGAGCAGGTTGATGGTGTGCTAGTAGGCGGTGCGTCCCTGGATGCAGAAGAGTTTTCTGGAATATCGCGCTTCAAAAAGCACATAGTCCTATAATTTACAAGGTTTGAAAAGAGAATGAGGAAATAGATGGCTGCCCTACAAACAGCACTCTTGGTATTGCTTGCAATAACCAGCGTGCTTCTAATCTTGATGATTTTGCTTCACAAGGGTCGAGGTGGAGGAGTTGCGGAGATGTTCGGCGGCGGAGTGACAAGCTCTATGAACTCATCCGGCGTGGCCGAGCGTAACCTCAACCGAATCACCGTTGTTCTTGGTTTGGTCTGGGTAACGGTCATCATCATATTGGGTCTCTTCACAAGATTTGGATGGGCATAATGTCGAGCTCACCCTCAATTCGCGGAGCACGCGTCGGAGCTGGCCCAATGGGCGAGCAAGATCGCGGACATCAAGTAGAGAAAATCGCTCTTAGCTTTTTCTGTTCGAACGGCCACGAGATCAACCCGCTTTTTGCAGCCAGCGTCAGCGAAGAAGACTTGCCTCAAGAAATTGACTGCCCTCACTGCGGTCTACCCGCTGGCATGGACAAGGAAAACCCACCTCAGGTTGCCAAGATCGAGCCGTACAAGACTCATCTCGCCTACGTAAAAGAGCGAAGAACAGACGACGAGGCTGAGCAGATTTTGGCCGAAGCCTTGGATTCAATTCGAAACCGCAGACAGCGTGCAGCAGATGCCGCTAAAGCTCGTCGCTAAGCTCTCTATCCAAGTACCAGCTGGTTGACTGCAAACCTTTGACCTTGGCTAACGGCAGCTCACAATCTTCGTCATTCAAAGCCGAACTGACTACCGAAGCCTTTTGAGCACCCGAGGCTAGAAACCAAACTTGATTAGCTCGATTTAGTGCTGCATAACTAAGGCTCAATCGATCAGACGGCGGCTTGGGTGAGGCGCTCTCTGCCGTAATCCATTCTCCATTGCTCTGGTGTCCCGGAAACAAGGACGCCACATGTCCATCTGGCCCGAGGCCTAAAATCACGAGATCAAAAACCCCCGAGGTCTCCTCGGGGCTCCCGTAAGAAATAGTCATGGCCTTATTCATAAGAGACTGGCCGGTCAATAGATCAAAGTTGGCCGCGGGGTATCGAAGCAGAGATTTATTTGCCAACTCAGGGAAGACAGAAATCCCTTGAAATTCGTTTCGATCTTCGTGACCCAAAGCTACAAAGCGCTCATCACTAAACATAAATCTCAACTTTGTAAGATCAAGATTTAGCTTCGCAAGTTCGCCAATCAATGCGATGCCGAGACCGCCGCCCGTCAACACAATATTCACCACAGGCTTCGATTCTAAAACTTCAGTTACCAAAGCTAAAAAGTCGCCGGCAACCCGGCTTACGATCTCATCAGCCGTCTGGGCAACCACGATGCTTGGTTCACTCACCTCGTAAGCTCATTTCGCAGTACAGCTCCATAAACTTCATCTTCGCCCAAAAACCGCATGTCTTCCATTAGGCAATCCTGATCAGAGCGCTTGGGTAGCAAGGCAGAGCTGTCCGGCGAACCGGTTTGGCCGATACTCGCAACATCTCCAGTTCGAATGATCGCCAGCTCTCCTTGGTCAAAAGAAATCTCAACTCCCGCGATGCCCTCTATGGCGATGCCAGAGAGCTCGTGAATTATCTTCGTATCAACGCCAAGCTGCATCGACAACCAGCCAGCCAGTAACCTTACGCTCGGAGAATTTTTGGAACCTAGAACTCGGATTTCAGTTACTGTGCGGTTCTTTTCATTATCGAACAATGCCGCAAGTTGAGAGCGCCATAGCGTAATTCTTGTCCAGGACATGTCACTGTCCCCCGGCGAATAATTCGTCGCAAGTTCCTTCAGAAACCCCAACTCATCCTTTTGAGCCGCGGCGTCCGTGATTCTTCTGGTTGCGATTTCGCCAATCGGGTTCTTCGAAGGATTTGCTTTGCAGTCTGAAGGCCACCATGCAACTACCGGAGCATCGGGTAGCAGTAGCCCCGTCACCATGGACTCGGTATTGGAATTTGCGTCTCCAAAAGCCCTGATGACGACGACTTCAGACGCCCCAGCGTCGCCGCCAATTCTTATCTCGGCATCCAGTCTGGAAGCCTTATCGCCTTGCTCCAAGTTGCTGACCAACACGATGATCCTGCTCGGGTGCAATCTAGATGCCCCGTTTGCTGCCTCGATTGCGCGCTCTAGGTGCTCGGAATTCGTTTCGATTATGAGCGTGAGTACACGACCCAGCGCTACGACTCCACCATCTTCGCGGAGTTCCTGAAGAGTTTTTTCAATCTTTGAGGTAGTCGTACTTTCCAAGTTGACGATCATGGCCTTCTCCAACTTCGGCCATCTTCGGCAAGCATGTCGTGAGCCGATTCCGGCCCCCAGGACCCAGGAGCGTACGAATCGGGCCTGCCGTTAGCCTTCCAGTGCGCAACAATAGGGTCCAGAATCTTCCAAGACAGCTCAACTTCTCGTTGGCGCGGGAATAGCGGTGGTTCGCCCAAAAGCACATCTAGGATGAGTCGTTCGTAGGCCTCAGGGGAGTCCTCGGTAAATGCATGACCATATCCGAAGTCCATCGTTACGTCCCGGACCTGCATGCTAGGGCCTGGAACCTTAGAGCCAAAGCGAATAGTGACTCCTTCGTTGGGCTGAACCCTGATTACCAATGCGTTTTCGCCCAAAAGTGCAGTCTGGCTCTCTCCAAATAATTGTTGAGGCGCTCTTTTGAAAACCACCGCAATTTCGGTTACTCGCCGCCCGAGACGTTTGCCAGCTCGAAGGTAAAAAGGGACAGACTGCCAGCGTCGATTGTCGATGTTCAGCCTCATGGCGGCAAACGTCTCCGAGTTGTTCTCGGAATCCATGCCGTCCTCGTCTAGATATGCCTTTACGAACTCTCCGCCCTGCCAGCCACCCGCATATTGACCCCTAGCAGTGTGCTTGGACAGGTCCTGCGGCAGTGCAATGGAAGCTAGTACTTTTTCCTTCTCTGCCCGTAAGTCAGCCGCGTCGAAGCTCAAAGGCTGCTCCATAGCGGTCAGCGCAAGAAGCTGAAGGAGATGGTTCTGAATCACGTCCCTTGCCGCACCAACTTCAGCGTAGGAACCGGAACGGCTCCCAATGCCAATATCCTCCGCCATTGAAATCTGAACATGGTCAATATAGTTACTGTTCCAGATTGGCTCAAACAGCTGGTTTGCAAAGCGAAGAGCCAATATATTCTGAACTGTCTCTTTACCCAAGTAGTGATCAATCCTGAAAACCGAGTCCGGTGAGAAAACGCTCTCGACGATGTCGTTTAGCTCAATAGCAGTTTCAAGGTTTGACCCGAACGGCTTTTCGATAACAACTCGTCTAAATTGCCCATCGACTGCTTCCGCAAGACCTGACGCCGATAGCTGCTGGATAACAAGCGGGAAGTCTCGGGGCGGTATGGATAGGTAAAAAGTGTGATTTCCTGCTGTTCCACGTTCTTTATCTAACTCATCGACCGTCTGTTTCAGATGAAGAAAGGCCTCTGGATCATCGTGTCGTCCGGATACAAATCGAATGCCCTTAGCTAACTGACGCCATACCTCTTCCGACCAAGGAGTTCTGGCATGAGCCTTTACAGAATCGTGAACCACGGTCTTAAAGTCCGCCTGACTCCAGTCTCTTCTTGCGAATCCAACTAAAGAAAACGCTGGCGGCAAAAGGCCGCGATTAGCAAGATCGTAAATCGCGGGCAGAAGCTTCTTTCCCGCAAGGTCCCCAGTCACACCGAACATTATTAGGCCGCTTGGTCCGGCAATCTTTTGCATTCGACGATCGCGGGTATCTCTGAGTGGATTATTGGTCACGAAGCTATTACCTTTTCCAGAAACGCTAGATCTCGAAGTGGCTCTGTCATGTGTAAGGAAACGACCGGAAGCCCCTTGTCAGACAAAACTTTGGCATCCCCGGCGGCTTGTGCGCGGATGAGTTCTCCAAAGCTGAACGGGCGATCTTTTATCTCAAGATCGATGCCGTGCTCACCGGTAATTTGAACAAAAAGCCCCTGCTTGGGGCCGCCCTTGTGATATTGGCCAGTCGAGTGCAGAAACCTGGGTCCCCAACCAAAAGTCACCGGTCTGCCAGTTCGCTTCGCGATGATGTCTCGTAATTTCTCAAACTGAGGATACTCAGGTCTGCTCAGGTAAACCTGAACCGCGATATAGCTTTGGTCAGTTGCTTGGCTTAGTAATTCCTCGATTGCGGCCTCCACGGTGCTGCCAACCACATTTAGCCCGTAACTGTAAACAGTAATTCCACGATCGATGTGGCCCGCGGCCACTTCAAGATCGGGGGAGTCAAGAAGTGCTCGGGCAGCAATCTTGGCTGACTCAACATCGGGCTGGTCGAACGGGTTTATTTGCATTAGATGCCCGGCAATTGCCGTGGCGTACTCCCAGAGCAGAAATAACGCACCCAGGCTGCCGCTGAATGTCATGTTTTCGACACCCGGCATCGAATCTGAAAACCTAATAAAAATAGTGTCGCTCGGTACGTCTCGAATTTCTGGTGCGCTGCCCGTGACGACAACCGGAAGAATGCCGCGCTCTTGTTTGCCAGTGCTTTCAGCAACAAGCTGTTCAACCCAGTCACCGAAGCCCGGAAGTCCATCAGTTTCGATTAGAAATTTATCGCGAACCTGACCGATTCCTGGGGTTGCTGCCAAGGCGACACCTAGCCAAATAGCTGGGTTATCTGCGGAGTCTTCGCTGAGCCCGAAGCTAACCATGGAAGCACTGGCTAACAATGAGGCGATGTCAGCACCGGCTAAGCCAGCCGGTACTAATCCGAATGCGGTTAGCGCCGAATATCTGCCCCCGACATCCGGATCTGCATTGAACACCCTGTAGCCGTCGGCTCTTGATGCGGTATCGAGCGGTGAACCTGGATCGGTCACCACAACAATTCTCTTTGCGGGGTCGATGCCGGCCGCCACATAACCGGCCTCGAAAGCCCTTTTTTGACTGTCAGTCTCAACGGTCGCTCCAGATTTCGAGGAGACAACCACTGCCGTTCGCTCAAGTTCCCTCAAGGCAGACAGCACTTGATCAGGCGCCGTTGAGTCAAGAATCACTATTTCGTGCCCAGTATTTTTGGCAATTACCTCTGGCGCAAGCGATGAGCCGCCCATTCCACAAAGCACAATTCGATCGACACCGAGGTCTCGAAAATGATCTCTGAGCTTCAGAATATCAGGGATCAAGTCAACCGAAGTTTTCGGAGAATCTATCCAGCCCAGTCGCTTTGCAGCCTCGGCCTTCGCGTCTGGTCCCCAGATCGAATCATCTTTGGCGCCAAGCCTTGAGGCAATTTGAGCATCTACGACTTTTGCAACTTCGGCTTCTAAGTCCGGTTTGAGGCTTTCGTGTATCCGAAGCTGCATGATCTAGCTTCCAGCTAGCGCTTGTTCGACAGTTTCAACCAATTCATCCCAAGAGACTATGAATTTGTCAACGCCCTCTTGCTCTAGTTGAGTCGTGACATCTGCAAGATCAACTCCGGCGGCAGCAATTTGAGCCAGCACAGCCCTTGCGTTTTCAAACGAAGCGATTACTGATTCGGCTGGAATCACCCCATGGTCGGCGGTTGCCATCATGGTTTTTTCCGGCATGGTGTTGACGATGTTCTCAGAAACCAGTTCGGTGACGTAGAGAGTGTCCGGTAGAGCTGGGTCCTTTACTCCCGTGGAAGCCATTAGCGGTCGCTGCAGATTTGCTCCTGCTGCTTCAAGCGCCTGCCACTCAGGGTGTGCGAAACGGTTCTGGAACAGTTCGTATGCCAGTTGAGCATTTGCAAGAGCGGCCTTGCTCTTCAGCTCTGGCTTGCCAAGCGCCTCGAGCCTTGAATCCACTTCAGTGTCAACGCGAGAAACAAAAAACGAAGCAACTGAATGAATCTTGCTCAAGTCCTTGCCTGCCTGCTTGGCCTTCGTTAGGCCTTCCATGTAGGCATCGATGACCCTGTCGTAGCGCTCTAGCGAGAAAATCAAGGTCACATTCACGGAAATCCCTGCCGCCGTGACGGCAGTGATAGCTGCCAAGCCATTAAGGGTTGCCGGGATCTTTATCATGACGTTTTCGCGACCCACTAGTTCATACAGCGATAGCGCCTGAGCAATCGTGCGCTCGGTATCATTTGCCAGCCCTGGTTCGACCTCAATTGACACTCGACCGTCAACACCTTGGGATGCGATGTAGATGGGCAGGAACAAATCGCAGGCTGCCGCAACATCGTCCGAGGTGATGTTTGCAATTGCTCGGGCAGGACTGCTGCCGGCGTTTTTCTCGGCAGCAATTGCATCCTGATAGGAGGATCCCTTTAGTGCAGCGGCAAAAATGGTCGGGTTCGTGGTAACGCCTCGCACTGAAAAATTATCAATAAGGTGCCTGAGGTTTCCAGATTCGATTCGCTCTCTGGAAAGATCGTCTAGCCAAATTGAAACGCCGGCTTCAGTAAGTGATTTTAGATTCTCATTCATTAGTTATCTCCAAGTACTTTCTTTGCTCCCTCAACCACCTTGTTGGTGGTAATCCCAAACTCTGTATACAGAGTCTTGTAATCGGCCGATGCTCCGAAATGGTCAATGCCAATGGACTGACCACTGTCCCCAACATACTTGCGCCATCCATCGGTAACTCCAGCCTCAATCGACACCCTGGCCGTCACTTCCTTTGGAAGCACTGACTCTTGGTAGTCCTTGGACTGAGCATCAAACCACTCAAGGCAAGGAGCCGACACGACGCGAACTGAAACACCCTCTGCTTCTAGAATCAGCCTTGCTTCAACCGCAAATTGCACTTCGCTTCCAGTTGCGATCAAGATCAAATCAGGCTTGTCGCTTGGGCCCGCGTACACATAAGCACCCTTCCTGACCTGATCGGCCTGGCCGAAGCCTTCGCCGCGATCAAGGACCGGTAGGCCCTGCCTCGTGAGCACAATTCCGGCGGGGCTATTTTTGTTTTTTAGAACCTGAAGCCAGGCCTGAGAAGTCTCGTTGGCATCGGCTGGGCGCACGATGTCTAGATTCGGAATCAGCCTCAGTGCATTCAAGTGCTCGATTGGCTGGTGGGTTGGACCGTCCTCACCGAGCGCAACCGAATCGTGTGTCCATACATAGATTGGAGCTATTCCCATCAATGCGGCCAAGCGGACCGAAGGCCTCATGTAATCAGAGAAGACCAGGAACGTCCCGCCAAACACTCTCGAGTGACCGGAGAGGCTGATGCCATTCAGGATTGCACCCATCGCGTGTTCGCGAATGCCGAAGTGGAGAATTCTGCCGGCAGGTTTAGGAGTCCATGCCTTGGTTTGCCACTTGGCAGGGACAAACGATCCGCCGCCTTCAATGGTGGTGTTATTGGACTCTGCAAGATCGGCTGATCCGCCCCATAGTTCGGGCATCTTGGCAGCAATTGCGTTTATAACCTTGCCGGATGCTGCTCGAGTTGCGATCTCGTCGCCCGATGAGAATTCTGGAATTGACGATGCTAGGTCTGCCGGCAGCTCTCCGGATGCAAGACGCTCGAACAACTTTGCCGAATCAGGATTGGCCTGCTGCCAGTTGCTAAACGTAGCTTGCCAAGCCGCGCGCTCTTCCTTGCCACGCTTAGCCAATTGCCTAGTGTGAGAAAGAACTTCCTCAGCCACGGCGAAGTGCTCTTCAGGGTCGAAACCCAGCGCCTGCTTTAGGCCAGCAAGTTCTTCAGCACCAAGCTTTGATCCGTGAATCTTGCCGGTGTCTTGTTTCGTGGGACTCGGCCAACCGATGATGGTTCTTAGTGTGATTAGCGTTGGCTGATCTTTGTTTGCCCTGGCTGCAAGGACTGCTTCGTAAAGAGCTTCTACGTCCTCGACATATCCGGTTTCTTTTCGCCAATTGACCTCGATGGTCTGCCAGCCATAAGCCTGGTAGCGCTTTGCGACATCTTCAGAAAAGCTGATGTCGGTGTCGTCTTCAATAGAAATCTGGTTCGCGTCATAAATCACAATCAGATTGCCGAGTCCGTGATGACCAGCAAGGGAAGCCGCTTCGGCGCTCACGCCTTCTTGCATGTCACCGTCTCCAGCGATTACATAGACGAAATGGTCAAACGGCGAGGTTCCGTCGGTTGTGGCAGGGTCAAATAATTCCCGCTCAAACCTTGTTGACATGGCGAATCCAGTTGCAGACGCAAGGCCTTGACCCAAGGGGCCGGTTGTGATTTCAACACCCTTGGTGTGAGCATATTCGGGGTGACCAGGGGTCAAAGATCCCCAGGTACGCAATGATTGGATGTCTTTGAGTTCGAGGCCAAAACCACCTAGAAATAACTGGTTGTACAAAGTTAGTGAGGAGTGACCCACCGAAAGGATAAATCGGTCTCTGCCAACCCAGCGGTCATCTTGAGGGTCATGCCTCATGACCTTTTGAAACAATAGATACGCAGCTGGCGCAAGGCTTATTGCGGTTCCGGGATGGCCGTTGCCAACCTTCTCTACTGCATCCGCGGCAAGAACTTTGGCTGTCTTGACTGCCAAATCGTCAATTTCATTCCATTCCAACAAAGAATCATTCCTAACAAATTACGTGTTTTACCACTTAGGGATTTGTGCCGGCGTCGATGCCTGACATTTAGCCATGAGTCTATACCGAGTGGGCTGCAGGACCGCCCCGACTGGATTAGACTTGGACAAATGTCTACGGTAGAAAAATCATCTGGAGCGCGGCTTTCGCGCAAAATCCGCGCGTATTTTCTGCTGACTAAACCACGCGTTATCGAGCTTCTACTCATTGCGACCGTGCCGGCCATGATTCTGGCCGCTAGAGGCTTCCCGTCAGTTTGGCTAATTCTCGCCACTGTATTTGGCGGTGCTCTCAGCGCTGGAAGTGCCAACGCATTCAATTGCTACATAGACCGCGACATTGACCAAATCATGGGGCGCACGAAAAATCGACCGCTAGTGACCGGGGAGCTCACTGACAAAGAGGCTCTGATTTTTGCGTGGTCAATTGGAAGCTTGTCGGTCATTTGGTTTGCGCTACTGATAAACGTGCTTGCAGCCGTTCTTTCGCTAATTGCAATTTTGTTCTACGTCTTCGTCTACACGCTTGGGCTCAAGAGACGCACGCCGCAAAATATTGTTTGGGGAGGTGCAGCCGGGGCAATGCCAGCGCTAATTGGTTGGGCCGCCGTAACCAATGAGCTTTCACTAGCTGCCGGAGTACTGTTCTTGATTATTTTCCTCTGGACACCACCGCACTATTGGCCGTTATCAATGCGCTACTTAGACGAGTACAAGGCTGCCGGAGTTCCAATGCTTCCGGTAGTGGCAAAAAACGAACATGTAGGTAGGCAGATCATTCTTTACGCCTACGCATATTTTGCTTCTACACTGCTGCTGATTCCGGTTGCGAACATGGGCACGTTATACACCGTTGCAGCGGTGTTGGCCGGAATCTGGTTCACCTGGGAATCGCACCGGCTCTACAAGGAAGCCAAGGTTCAAATACCTCAAAACCCAATGCGCTTGTTCCACGCTTCAATTACCCACCTGACGATTTTATTTTTGGCAATCGCCATTGACCCTCTGATTTATATTTAGAGACTTTCAGCGCTTTATTTCTTCAAGGCGACGCAGCGCTTCATCTCGCTCTTGAGAGTGATCCAAAATTGGGGGAGCGTAACCAAACTGGTAACCGGCGATGTCATTCCAAGGTTCATGAGCAGTTGCAGCGGGTAAATGAGCAAGCTCTGGCAACCACTTCCTGACATATTCGCCATCCGGGTCAAATTTTGGGCCCTGCAGAATTGGATTAAACACTCGGTAAAAAGGGCTTGCATCAGTGCCGCAACCGGCCGTCCATTGCCAGCCGTGAGAATTTGAGGCGGGGTCAAAATCAGTCAGGTGCTCCTCGAAAAACTTGGCACCTATTTGCCACTCGAAGTGAAGGTCTTTCACCAAAAAACTTGCAACAATCATGCGTGCTCGATTGTGCATCCAGCCAGACTGAACAAGCTGTCGCATCGCCGCATCGACGATTGGATATCCCGTAGCGCCAGCTTTCCAGGCGGCTAGTTTTTCGGGAAACTCTTCGGGGTCATCGTAGGCAAGGGCGGCAAAGCGAGGATCGTAGTATTCATCGTAGGTATGCGGGTGGTGGTGCATTACATCTGCGTAAAACTCCCGCCAAGCTATCTCCTTGCGAAAAACCACTTCACCCTCTGAATCACCAAGGCCGGCAAGTAGTGTGCGCGGATGAACCTCGCCGTGGGCCAGAGCATGTGAAAGCTTGGAGGTCCCATTTATGTCTGGTCGATTTCGGTGCTCCGAGTAATCAAAAATCCGAGACGCTTGAAACTTGTCCCATGTTTCAAGAGCTAACGCCTCACCTGCATTCACTTTTGATGCTAGGGAAATGTTTTTGCTAGCCGGCGCCCATGAGGCGTTTTCGACATCGAGCACAAAGGGCTCGGGCACCGATACTTGAAGCCATCTTTTATAAAAGGGCGTATACACTCGTACGGCTGTTTGATCATCTTTTACTACTGTTCCGGGCTCAACTGCGTAATAACTTCCGAGTAAGACAAGCTCTGCACCTATTGCCGCAAGCGCCTCGCGAACTGCCTCCTGCTCGGTAACGCCATTGGTATCAAATGCCCTCGTGGCCACAACACGCTTGCCAGAGAACTCCTGACAAATTTTTCCAAGCTCGACGCTTGCTTCGCCGCGGAGAAGCTCAAGTCCTCTGGGGAGGCTCTTGTCCAAAGCTAGAATCGAGGCCACGACCGAACTTGCACGCAACTGAGACATTCCAGCACTGGAGGTTGGAAGAACAAAGACCGGAAGTAGCTTCTGAGATGTACTTGCCGCAAAGCTGAGGGCTTGATTATCCTGAAGCCTGCGATCCCTTCGAAACCAGAAGATGGTCTTCATCTGTTTATTTTTCTTGCGCTCAACACCTGAAAAGTGATCAGGGCGGTAAGTACCCCGGAACCAAGCATGTGGATACCAACCAACAGCGGTGGAACTCCCATTCGCGCCTGAATCACTCCAACAACGGCCTGCAAAACAGTGGCGACGAACAGCAGCAGCAGAATTCGAGACTCAAGTTGTTTCAGTAGGGACCTGGATTTCACAACTTGAGCAATCAGCTGCATAGTTATTAGGGCCAGCAGCGTGTAGCCGGGATAGGAGTGGTAGTGCTGCCAGACCTCAAGATCAAGGCCGTTTCGTGGCGTGAGGGCATCGCCGGCATGCGGACCGGCACCGGTGACAATCACGCCCATACAGATCGCAATAAATCCAACTACTACCGTCGGCCATGCGAGATTCGCATTCCAACGTGCCACGGAATTCACCGGTTTAGGTAATGCCCGCCAAACCAAGAGTGAGGCCAATGCGATCAGACCCGTTGAGATTACAAAATGAAGACCCACAATCCACGAGTTCAAACCAGTCAGAACCGTGATCCCTCCGATTACGGCCTGCACGATTATGCCGACCCCTAATCCAAAAGCTGGCACAACCAAGCCAAACCGGTTTGTCAAGCGAGCAGTTCTAATGATGACGACCCCAAACAAGAGCATCATGCCCAAGGCCAACGCAAATGTCACCAAAGTAACCAAAACGAGTCCGAACATGGTGTTGAGGGCCAAGCCCACAACCAGCAAGACTGCTCCACTGAAAAAACCAATTGACAAAAGTCCTAAGCGGCGGGTGGATTCACTAATGCGCACAACGACGATGAAGGTCAAAAGCGCGATGATAAGCAGAACGATTGTTAGCAACCGATTCCCAAATTCAATGACACCGTGAAAGCCCATCTCCGGGGTGCTTACCAACGAGTCTTCTGTACATTTCGGCCAAGTCGGGCAACCTAGACCGCTTCCTGTGAGCCGAACAGCGCCCCCGGTAACCACGATCAAAATTTGAGTAACAAGTGACAACCAAACAAAGAGCCGCAAACGAAGCGGCGAAACAATGCCATCGAACCACAGGCCCTTGAGGGTCTTCATAAACGCCTTAACTTAGGTATGCCTTACTGTTTTATTTTTATAGAACTGCGTAGGCTTATTCCAACATCACATGTCAAGTTTCTCATGATTGGCTTTGTTGGAATACGTTTCATCAAAATCAGTTGTACTGATTAAGTAGAAGGAGGCCACAATGGCAGAGAAAATTATTGATCGCCCAGAACTGGACGACCTAGGGACCTACGAGTTTGGTTGGTCCGACAAGTCAAAAGCTGGAGACGACGCCAAGCGCGGTATCTCGGACGAGGTCGTACGCGACATCTCGGGCAAAAAAGACGAATCCGACTGGATGCTGCAGCGCAGGCTCAAGGGTTACGAGCTTTTCCTGAAAAAGCCAATGCCTACTTTCGGAGCTGACCTGTCAGGGATTGACTTCGACAACATCAAGTATTTTGTTCGCTCGACTGAGCGTCAGGCTCAAACCTGGGAAGACCTTCCAGAGGACATTCGCAACACTTACGACAAGCTTGGGATTCCAGATGCGGAACGCCAGCGCCTCGTTTCCGGCGTTGCCGCCCAGTATGAGTCAGAGGTCGTTTACCACTCGATTCGCGAAGACCTCGAGAAGCAGGGTGTCTTGTTCCTAGACACCGACACTGCCCTCAGAGAGCACCCCGAGATCTTCGAAGAGTATTTCGGGACTGTAATCCCAGCCGGCGATAATAAGTTTGCTGCCCTCAACACAGCTGTTTGGTCCGGAGGATCATTCGTCTACATCCCCAAGGGTGTAAAAGTAGACATCCCTCTTCAGGCCTACTTCAGAATAAACACCGAAAACATGGGTCAGTTCGAAAGAACGCTAATCATCGCTGATGAGGACTCCTACGTTCACTACATCGAGGGCTGCACCGCACCGATTTACCAGTCTGACTCGCTGCACTCGGCAGTAGTCGAAATCATCGTAAAGAAGAACGCTCGCGTTCGGTACACGACAATTCAGAACTGGTCTAACAACGTTTATAACCTAGTAACCAAGCGAGCCATCGCTCACGAAGGTGCCACCATGGAGTGGATCGATGGAAACATTGGGTCAAAGGTCACCATGAAGTACCCGAGCGTCATACTCGCTGGTGAGCGCGCTCGTGGCGAGACTCTGTCGGTTGCTTTTGCCGGAGAAGGTCAGCACCAGGACGCCGGAGCCAAGATGATTCACCTTGCTCCATACACGACCAGCTCCATTGTCTCCAAGTCAATTGCTCGAGGTGGAGGAAGAACTTCTTATCGCGGTGAAATCCGGGTAAACCCAGGGGCTCATCACTCGGCGAACACGGTTCGCTGCGACGCGCTACTGGTCGACACGATTTCCAGATCAGACACTTATCCTTCAAACGACATCCGCGAGGACGATGTTTCGATGGGTCACGAGGCGACGGTCTCAGCCATCAGCGCAGAGCAGCTGTTCTACTTGCAGTCTCGAGGAATGGCCGAAGATGAGGCGATGGCGATGATTGTCCGAGGCTTTATCGAGCCGATTGCCAAGGAACTGCCAATGGAGTACGCCCTAGAGCTCAACAAGCTTATTGAGATGCAGATGGAAGGGGCTGTTGGCTAGATGGCGCAGCACGGAATAGAGGCTCACGAGCA
>CAYMAU010000016.1:23467-27426 GCA_964388525.1 uncultured Aquiluna sp.
TGGTTGAGGTTCCTGCCGACCAGGAAATAGCTGAACCGGTTTTTCTAACCTTGAAACTAGAAGAACTTGCAGCTAAGGCCCTGCACATTTTTGTGAAGGTAGGCGCGAATGCCAAAGCGACAATCGTTCTGGACCACATTGGTCAAGGTTTTCTTGCGGAGAACGTAGAAATCTTGCTGGATCCTGGAGCAAAGCTTGACTTTGTCTCCATCCAAGATTGGGATAACGGTTCATCCCATGTTTCGAATCAATTCACCAGACTCGGACGAGACTCGACATTGAAGCACGTCGTGGTGTCACTTGGGGGAGACCTGGTTAGAGTCACGCCCTCTGTTGCCCTAGATTCGCCCGGTGCGGAAATCCAAATGTATGGTGTTTTCCTGGCCGATTCAAAGAACTACTTTGAGCACCGACCGTATGTGGACCACATTGCAGAAAACTGCGTTTCAAATGTTGCCTACAAGGGCGCCCTCCAAGGTGCAGGCGCTCACACGGTCTGGGTCGGAGACGTCCTTATTAGAGAGACCGCTATTGGAACTAATAGCTATGAACTCAACCGAAACCTGTTGCTTACCGACGGAGCACGAGCAGACTCAGTTCCAAATCTAGAGATTGAAACTGGGAAAATTGAAGGAGCTGGACACGCTAGTGCTTCCGGGCGATTCGATGACGAGCAGCTTTTCTACCTAATGGCCAGAGGAATTGGCGACACCGAGGCGAAGCGCCTTGTAGTTCGAGGATTCTTGAATGAGGTCGTTCAGAAGGTTGGAATTTCTCAGGTTGAAGACCGTCTGATTGCTTCGATCGAACAAGGACTCGAGAAGGCAGGAGTCTAAATTGGCCACAAGAGTTTGTGCCGCTGAGGACATCAAGCCAGGCAATGCGCTCCGAGTGACCATTGAGGGACATCCAATCGCGCTTGTAAGGCTCAATGACGGCAACTTCAGAGCAATCGACGATAAGTGCTCTCATGGTGAGATTTCACTTAGCGAAGGCTTTGTTGAGGACGAAACTTTGGAGTGCTGGGCTCACGGAGCTAAGTTCGACCTGAATACCGGAGTCCCACTAAGTCTTCCGGCGTATGAGGCAGTAAGTACCTACGAGGTACTAGTGGAAAATAACGAAGTTTTTATCGAGTACGAAGCGTAAAGGAGATCAAATAATGGCAACCCTAGAAATCAAAAACCTACATGTATCAGTTGATACAGACCAGGGCAAAAAGCAGATCCTTCGAGGAGTAGACCTTGTTGTCAAGTCCGGTGAAACTCACGCGATCATGGGACCAAACGGCTCCGGCAAGTCGACACTCGCCTACTCAATCGCCGGGCATCCAAAGTACGAAATCACGGAGGGAGAGATTCTTCTAGATGGCCAAAACGTTCTTGAGATGGCCGTAGACGAGCGAGCAAAGGCAGGTTTATTCCTTGCAATGCAATACCCAGTTGAAGTGCCGGGTGTTTCGGTATCGAACTTCCTAAGAACCGCCAAAACCTCACTCGATGGAGAAGCCCCAAAGCTTCGCGAGTGGATCGGCGATCTAAAGCACGCGATGAAAAATCTCCGCATGGATTCAGACTTCACGGAAAGAAATGTCAACGAAGGGTTCTCAGGTGGTGAAAAGAAGCGCCATGAAATTCTTCAGCTAGAGCTTTTGAAGCCAAAAATTGCGATCCTCGACGAAACCGATTCTGGCCTGGACGTGGACGCATTGAAAGTAGTATCCGAAGGCGTCAACCGGGCCAAAGATGAAACTGGTCTCGGAGTTCTTCTAATCACCCACTACACGCGAATCTTGCGATACATCGAGCCAGATTTCGTTCACGTATTTGTGGCTGGAAAAGTTGCCGAACAGGGTGGCCCAGAGCTAGCCGAACGCCTAGAAGCAGAGGGCTACGATCGCTACTTGAAGACCGAAGCATGAGCGATCCGAAGGAATTAGAGCCCGCTCACTACGATCGGGTGATAGAGGCAATGAAAGACATCATTGACCCAGAAATTGGCGTGAACATTATTGACCTCGGACTGGTCTACGGACTACAAGAGTCCGATGATGGCGCACTTCTAATCAACATGACACTCACCTCAGCTGGCTGCCCACTTCAGGATGTTATTGAAGAGCAGACTGCGGCCTCATTGGATGGAGTGGTTGACGCATTCAGAATCAATTGGGTCTGGATGCCACCGTGGGGTCCGGAGCAAATTACGGATGATGGAAAAGAAATGATGCGAGCTATCGGCTTCTCTATCTAACAAAATTGATAAAAAAAATAGGACCCATTTGGGTCCTATTTTTTTCAAATCATTTGTTACTTATTCACAAGTTTCCAAGCCAGTGGCAGCATTGCTGCAGCTGCGATTGCTTTGGCGACGTCTCCTATCAGAAACGGAATAACTCCTGCGGCAATGGCCTGCGACATGTTGAGGCCCAAGGTAATCATCAAGCCTGCGACTCCAAAGCCGTAAATTATCGCTGATCCGGCGGCAAAGCTGAATGCCACTCTCAGAGGGGTCTTGGAAAAACCCTTAGAAGCCAAGTAGCCAACTAGGGCTGCAGCAGCCACAAAGCCGACTATGTAACCCACAGTTGGCAAGGCGCCCGTCAGCGTCTTGGCGGAGGCAAATACGGGCAATCCGGCGGCGCCCATGGCTAGGTATACAGACAGTGACGCGGCACCGCGTCCTGCACCGAGCGTTGCTCCAACCAGGAGAACCGCGAAGGTTTGAAGAGTCAGTGGCACTGGCCACATTGGAATCTGAACCTGCGCCGCAAGTGCGGTAATTAGTGCACCACCGAAAACGAGAGAAATGTTATTTGCTATTGTCCTTGGGACAAAACGGTCAACAATGGTTGCCTGTGCAATGCTCATCTAATAAGCCTTTCTAGCTTGTTCCGGTCATTCTATTGGTTGGCGTCTTCAAACTCAGCGTCTTCCAGTGCTTGATTTTCTTTTGGCCTTCTTGGAGCTATCTCGCCAGCAGCTTCACGAGCAATGCGTCGTTCGTTTCTGTAGGCCCACCCAAAGGCGATAAACGCCATGATTCCGAAAATTATCCATTGAAAAGCATAGGAAAGATGGTTTCCCTCATTCAAAGATGGCATCGGCATCGGAAACGGGGCATTTTCATAGGAGGGGGACTCCGTGGCTAACCGACCGTATCGATCGGATACCACGGACCCATACTCTCTCAGCTCATCGAACAGCTGGGCGGGGTTTACCGATGCAAGCTGCCCTGGAACAGGGGCTCGATTTAAGTCAGGCTCAGCGGCCCTAAGACGAACGGTGAGTGTGTGAACAGCTGAATCCGGCAGGGGATTAGAGGACGCCTCGGTTACCCGAACTCCAGTCGAGAGCCAGCCACGATCGATAATCAAAATCTGACCGTCATCCAAAAGCATTGGAACTAGCTGTAGGAAGCCGCCCTGTCCATTTAGAGGACGGTTCCGCACAAGAACAGCCTCGTCAGTCAGATACGTGCCTGAAACCGTTACGGGGCGCCATTCATTGATTGGTTCTCCATTTGCGAAGAATTCCCAGTCCAAGTCAGCGAATGGAACGGCGGATTTGTCGTAATTTTCGATCACGGTGTTTATTTTCTGAACTCTTTCTTCCCGCCTGGAAAATTGCCACCAGCTCAAAAGTGAAGTCGCTATTGAGAAAAGCACAACTAAGGCCAACCATGGGCCCCAGCGTCTAAGAGTGCTTTGGGTCAAACTTTTCATCCTTCAGGTAAAAATCTCTCGCTGATAGATAGTCAACCAGATATGACCGATGCTCATCGCAGGCGGCCCAAGACTTCACTCTGTCAGGGGAGTGGACTTTGGGATTTCGCCAGCTAATCAACCAGGTTGCTTCTAGAGTGCAACCTGCCCGAGAGCACTTAGCGTTAGTCATCAAACTTGAATTGGTCCGACTTGATAGTCATTTTCGGAGCAATGGCCTTGCTGGTTGTTTCCTTTG
>CAYMAU010000017.1:0-21308 GCA_964388525.1 uncultured Aquiluna sp.
GTGCGCCTCTTTTAACCTACGCTCCGTCGCGTTCCAAGTTGGAGACTTAAACTTCATCAGCTGTGCCAGATCCATTGGGTTTGGTATGCGGCGTTTGATTTTTCCCATTATGTTTCTCCTGTGGTGATCGGGCTAAATTTCTTTATCTCGAAACTCTTTGCAATTAGTGCGCGAACGTCTTCAAGCGTTCCCTTGATTACTCCTGCCGCACGGGCTTGAACTACCAAATTTCCGATTGCAGTTGCCTCGACTGGACCAGCAAAAACCTCGAGCCCAGTTTTATTTGAAATAAGTTGATTTAGAAGTTCATTTTGCGAGCCCCCGCCAACGATGTGAATGCGCTCTATCTCGTTTCCGGTAAGAGATTCCAGCTCACTGATCACATCAACATATTTTGCGACAAGAGAGTCGAAAATCACTCGAGCTATTTCCGGTTCAGTTTGTGGAATGCTTTGGCTGCTCGCTCTGCATGCTTCCTTAATTCTCTGAGGCATGTCGCCAGGTGCCAAAAATTCCTGGTTGTTGACATCGATTACGGAGGTCTTGGCGATTCTTGAAGCACCGTCTATGAGTTCTCGTAGCTCGTATGTGTTCCCAGACTGACGCCATTTTCTGGAACATTCTTGAAGCAGCCAAAGCCCTGTGACATTTTTTAGAAAACGTATTCTTCCGTCTACTCCACCTTCATTTGTAAAGTTTGCTACGCGTGCTGCCTCCGTAAGTATTGGCTGCTCCAGCTCTACGCCTAAAAGGCTCCAGGTTCCACTTGAGATAAAAAGCGAATTTGGCTTGGTGCTCGGAACGGCAACAAATGCAGATGCCGTGTCATGCGAACCAACAGTCACAACTTGCGTCGAAGAGTCTAACCCTGTTTTTTCCTGAACTTCTGGAGTGATTCGTCCAAGGTATGTTCCATCTGCTACAACATCAGCAAGCAGTCTTATCTGCAAATTAAGTTTTTGTATCAATTCGATGTTCCAAGAATTTCGGACTGGGTCCAACAGGCCGGTGGTTGAGGCATTCGTGCGTTCAGTCAGCTGCACACCGCTAAGCCAAAAATTAAATAGGTCAGGAATTAGTAAAGCCTTATAGCTTTTATCCAACAGGGACGGCTGCTCGGTTTGATCGACTGAAAGTTGATAGAGCGTGTTAAATGGAAGAAACTGCAATCCCGATTTTCTATATAGTTCCCGCGCGCTTATTTTGGTCTCGACTATTGATACTCCGCGGACATTACACTCGTCGCGATAGTGACGAGGCTCGCCAATTAGATTTCCATCTTGGTCGATAAGTCCGTAGTCAACGGCCCATGCATCGACCCCAACACTGAGTATATTTTCGCCGGCAAGTTTCGATAGGCCCTCAAAGACATTAGCCTTCAAGGATTCGATGTCCCAGTAGATTCTGCCATCTCTGCTTATTGGGTCATTGCCAAACCTGTGAATTTCTTCGTACTCAATCCTTTCCTCTGAAATCCTGCCAATAATCACCCTCCCACTAGACGCACCTAAGTCAACTGCGACAAAGGATTTTTGCTGGGTCACTGACTTTTACCTTAGGAACGCAGCCGCTATGCCGCCATCAACTGGAATGTGAAGGCCTGTGGTGAGATTTAACTCTCCAGCAGTTAGCGCCAGTACTGCGTTCGCAATATTTTCTGGCAGCACCTCTCTTTTTAAGATCGTGCGCTGCGCATAGAAATTTCCTAGGTCCTTTTCAGGTATTCCATACACCGCTGCCCTTGAGGCACCCCAACCACCTGCAAATATTCCGGAACCGCGCACCACTCCGTCCGGATTTATTCCATTTACACGAATTCCGTGCTCCCCCAACTCTGCCGCGAGCAGGCGAACTTGATGCGACTGGTCAGCCTTAGTTGCAGCGTAGGCAATATTATTCGGACCGGCGAAAACAGAGTTCTTGGATGAAATGTAAATAATGTCCCCACCCATGGCCTGAGGAGCCATAATCTTTGCAGCCTCTCTGGAAACCAGAAAAGACCCCTTAGCCATAACGTCGTGTTGCAAGTCCCAGTCTTGTTCGGTCGTTTCTAACAACGGTTTAGAAAGTGAGAGACCCGCGTTATTTACCACCAGATCAACACCTCCATAGGCTAAGCAGGCATTTTGAAATGCTGCAGATACATCCTTTTCCTTGGTAACGTCCATCTTGACTGCAATCGCCACATCTGAGCCCCCAGAACTCTGAGCCAACAGACTTGCCTCCTCCAAGTTGAGGTCAGCAATAACGACGCAAGCACCCTCATCAACCAATCTCGCGACGATGGCCTTTCCGATACCGCTTGCACCGCCGGTCACTAAAGCCACCCGTCCAGTCATAGCTCGTGACTTCGGCATCCGTTTCAATTTCGCCTCTTCTAGGGACCAGTATTCGATGCGGAACTTCTCTTGGTCGGAAATTGGCTCGTACGCTGAAATTGATTCAGCGCCTCGAATTACATTTATAGCGCTTAGGTAAAACTCCCCAGCTAATCTTGCTGCTTTTTTATCGGACCCGAAGGAGAACATCCCAACTCCAGGAACTAAAATTATTGCCGGATCAGACCCTCGCATCGGAGGCGAATCTTTGGTGGCGTATGACTGGTAGTACCGCTCGTAGTCTTCCCGATACCGCTGATGAACAGACTTAATTTGGTCAATGACATTGTCTATTGGTGAACTGTCGTCAAGGTCTAAAACCATCGGCCATACTTTGGTTCTTAGAAAATGATCCGGACAACTTGTGCCGAGAGCCGCTAATCGATTCAAACTAGGGGATTCCATAAACGAAAGAACCTCCTTGCTGTCACTGAAGTGCCCAATTGCAGGCCTATCTGTAGACGCAATACCTCGTAGAAGTGGTGCCAGCTGCCCAGCCCTCCCTCTTCGAGTGACTGCTCTGGACGATCTAAGTTCTTTAGGATTTATGTCAAGGGGATTCTTTCTGCCGCTTTGAACAATGTAGCGTTCTGCCCTTTTTATTATCCAGAGCGAATTTTCCTCGCACTCTTGACTGGTTTCCCCCCAAGAGGTGAGTCCGTGCCCGCCGAGTATGCAACCAATAGCGTCAGGATTTTGTTGCTTCAGATTTCGTATATCCAGCCCCAATTGAAAGCCAGGGCGACGCCAAGGAACCCAAATGACCTTGTTGCCATAGATTTCTTTTGTTATTCGTTGTGAATCTCGAGCCGTAGCAATCGAAATGACGCTGTCTGGATGAAGGTGGTCGATATGCTGGGCCTCCACCATGGCGTGCATTGCGGTGTCAATTGACGGAGCCGCCCCGGCTGTTCCTTGAAGACAATAATCGAACAGCCCGACCATTTGGTCTTCCTGTTCTACTCCTACATAAGCGTACTCCAAGCTCCTTAACCGGTCCATGCGAAGCACAGACAAGCCAGATTCATTAAGCGTTCCGAGGTCACCGCCAGAACCTTTGACCCACATAAGCTCGATTAGCTCGCCAGTCACTGGGTCCTTAGCAAAGCCTTTGGCGCTCGTATTACCTCCAGCGTAATTGGTGTTTTTTGGGTTTGACCCCAGTCGATTCGATCTAGCCAATAACTGTTCAGAAATGCTCATAGTTGTTTACGCATCCCATCCAGACTGAACTCCGTTTTGTCTTGATTCGACTATTTTCTCCGCATAGCCTGAAGATAAATAAGTACCCATGGCATCCCTTGGAAGACCGCGGCTCTCTCTCCATTCAGCCAGCTCCTGCCGAACATCCGTTTGGTAAGCATCCATAAATATGTCATTCGCGAGCATCACGTCGCCCGATCCTTGCGCAGCAGCGAGCGCCTGAGAGTCAACCAGTAGAGCCCTCGCAGTCATTTCTTGAACGGTAAGCACGGATCTAATTTGACCGGGAATGATGGCCTCTACGTTGTGGCACTGATCCAGCATAAATGCGACCGAGGATGCCTTCTCAAGCCCACCTCCCCTAGCTACCTCGTACAAAATCCTAAAGAGCTGAAAAGGGTCGGCGGCTCCAACGATCAAATCATCATCGGCGTAAAAACGGGAGTTGAAATCAAACGATCCAAGCCTATTTAGCCTTAGAAGCTGCATCGCAATGAACTCCACGTTGGTTCCAAGAGCATGGTGGCCGGTGTCGAGACAGACCATGGCACGATCCCCGAGAGCCACCACCTGTGCAAGGGCGCTCCCCCAGTCGGGAACATCAGTGTGGTAGAAAGCTGGCTCGAAGAACTTGTATTCCAAAACAAGTCTCTGATTCTTCGAGATTTGCTCGTAAATCTTTGAAAGCGACTCAGAAAGAAGGTCCTGCCTTCGTCTCATGTCATCCTGGCCAGGGTAATTTGTTCCATCGGCTAGCCATATTTTTAAATCTTTTGATCCTGTCTTGGACATAATATCGATGCATCTAATGTTGTGATCAATAGCTTTTTGGCGGATCTTGGAATCCGGATTGGTCAAAGAGCCGAGCTTGTAGTCGACATCCTGAAAAGTGTTCGAGTTTATAGTCCCAATCTTTACGCCAAGGCCCTCGGCACGAGCAAGCAGTCCGGCGTAGTCGTCAACCTCATCCCAAGGAATGTGTAAAGCGACGCTGTTCGCCAAGCCAGTAAGACGGTTAACCTCAGCGGCGTCCTCGATTTTCTCGATCGGACCCCTCGGCGCTCCAGAGTGAGGAAACACCTTGAACCTAGTCCCGGAGTTCCCGTAGGCCCAAGAGGGCACTTCAATTTCCAGCCTAGATAATATCTCGAGATGCCCTTTAGATAGTCTGTGCGCCATGAGTTCTCCCAAAGTTGAATCGTTTCAATTTATAAGAGAAAGTTAGCGTTTTTTTCACACTTACGCAAACTACATTGCCCTTATCGATCTCAATCTTGAAGAGCGCTTTCCTTAAACCCTAGACTTAGAAATGAAAAAAGGAGACTAAATGCATGGCGCCGAAAAGCATGAGCAGCACAGTATCCAAGATGTTGCAAAACTGGCGGGAGTGTCCCTTGGGACTGTCTCAAATGTCCTAAACCACCCCAATCGTGTTCGAGCATCAACACTCGAAAAGGTACGTGTAGCAATTGGTCAACTCGGCTACGTTAGGAACGATGCTGCCAGACAGCTGAAGGCTGGTAAATCCAAAGTAGTTGGTCTACTTGTGCTTGATTTTGCTAACCCTTTCTTCTCCGCTCTGATTCGAGGGGCAGAAAACACAGCCGTCAAACGCGGATATCAGGTCATAGTTGGAAGCAGTGGAAGCAGTGAAGCCCGGGAGAAAAGTTATCTCAAAATGTTCCAAGAGCAAAGGCTTTCCGGCGTTTTACTCAGCCCGACTGGAAACATGGTCAAGGCGGTGGGGCGACTCCGAGCAATGAACATTCTTAGCGTGATTGTTGATGCAAAGTCGTACGACAACCTTTCCTGCTCTGTTTCAGTGGATGACGTCTTTGGGGGCAGGCTAGCGGTTGCCCACCTCATAGAATTAGGAAAGACTCGAATTGCATTTGTGGGTGGTTCCATCAAGATAACTCAGGTAGCAGACCGATACCTAGGAGCAAAACAGTCCGTAGACGAAAGTCCTGGAGTGTCACTCGACCGATGGGAAGCAAAGTCCATGGAATTCGCTTCGGGAAGAGAAGTGGGGTTTGAGATACTCAAGCTAGTTCCCGATGCTAGGCCAGATGCCATTTTCGCAGCGAACGACCTACTGGCGGCCGGGATCATGCAAGCCTTCTCCTCGCGAAATTCTTCCATAACACCGGAAGAAATCGCAATAGTTGGTTTCGATGACAGTTTTGCGCAGATAGCAACATTGCCTCTCACCTCCATACGCCAGCCCCCGGAACTGATGGGGGAAATGGCGATTCAGTTGCTTCTAGACGAAGTGGAAAACCCAAAGACGCATCACCATCGACAAGTAGTATTTCAACCGGAACTGGTAATACGCGAGAGCACAATCGGAAGAACCGAGGTTGTTTGACCCCAGTCTCCGCAGATACAAGTGTTCCACGTTTGCCCGCTCAGCAGCTCTCTCGACACACTTCCGTGCAAGCACTTGACCCTTTGGAAAAATCAAGATCCCTTATGATTCCGGGTATTCGAAGAAAAGTACGCTTGCCAAAATAAAAAAACTAGAGCCTTTCTGCTGACGTAAATCGACAAAAGATGTTTTGCTTACAAATACCATTATATTTCTAGCATTTTTTTGTTTCGTGGACCAGGACAGAGAATTGGAGGTGGGGACCCAGGGGCTTCAACAATCTCTCCATGCCGGATCACAACAAATAAGTTGTGCTTAAGAATACATCAAAATCTCAGGCCAACAAGAAATCTCCGCTAGGGGCGTTGCCCCTCGTCTTACCAGATTTTGTCGAGTTCCCCGAGTAAGGACACCACTACTCGATGCCCTCTTCTGTCCTCCTAATTTAGCCCTTCTGACGTTGCGCGAAGCCGCAGTTAGGGGCCCCGAAGACTCCAAACAGTGCGCCGTCATTTTGATCCGCGTTCATTGAATAGCTGTTGCAACGGGTCTTCGGCAACTCGACTCACATCCCCACCCAAATTCTGTTGCGAATCGCTATTCAGCATTAGGGAAATTTGCTCCGATTTTCAATCTAAATGACACGCGTTGCCTGACCCTCCGTCGCCCGCTGTTTCGTCACTCGGATCGACAGGCACAAATAGCTAGAGATCTGGAGTCCTGCCCTCATTCAATCCCTGCCCAAAGGAATGTTTTCAATTCTGTTGTGCTCTAAAGCCTTCGGGCAGACGGCTAACTCTCCGTATGCTTTTATCGTTCGATGGAAATCAATAGAAGCAGGTCCGAAGGGCGCACTCGCAATCTTCCACGCCCCATGACAGCTCAACGAAGCTGGTGTCCTTCAGGGCGTGACCTAAAGTGTGCGTGTTCAAAAGATCTCGTCGATGAAGGATCTGAGCCCTTCTGATGAGGGTACTCATGTCATCAATATTTTGACCATTGTTCAGTCCATGCTTTCTATAGTTCAAAATGAAAAGATTGAGCCACACGAGCCGAGGCAGGTCTCACGGATCAAGAAACGTGCGCCCCAGTTTCACTCGTTCCTTAAACTTCGGCGCTTCGTTAACAGGCTCTCTACGTGTATTCGACAATTCGTGGGTTAGAAACCAGAATCGTGTAAACACCATAGGAAATCGATTCTCCGTTGGACAGCTTCTTGCCATTTAGGTGAATTTGTGAAGAGTTTGTAACTGGAAGTTCTAGTTTTGCTGTAGCTCCAAATGGCACCTCCAAGTTGACTGCCAAATCGCCAGTTTTGTTGATGCGCCAGCTAATGGCCAATCGACCAAAAGGTGTTTCCACCTCGGCAGAAGCAAAGCTAATTCCTTCAGCTGGTTTCGGTGCGACGATTGTCGTGCGGTACCCAGGATCAATATCAGTAGGTGCAAGTCCGGCTACATTTCGATACATCCAGTCAACCACCGCACCATAGGCATAGTGGTTGAAAGAGATCATTGATGGTGACTCTCCAGATGCATTTTCCGTTGCCATCTCGCCCGAATTGATTGAGCCGTCTGCCCTGATGGCATCCCAACGCTCCCAAATGGTGGTGGCGCCTGAGTCGACTTGATAAAGCCAGGACAAAATTTCGCGCCGCATCAGCATCAAGTAGGCCTCTTCAGGGTGCCCGTTTTTGCTGAGAGCGTGAAGAATCAACGGAGTTCCCAGAAATCCAGTGGTGATCTTTCCACGGTCCTTGCGAACCATCTCTGAAAGCACTTTTGCCACATGAGCCCTCTCGGACTCCGGGCAAATTGCAAACTCCAGAGTAATTGAACAACCTGCACTTGTGGAGAGCGCCTCCTCCCCCATCTGCTCCCAAATGTCAGACTTGAGCCGCTTCGCCATTTGTGCGAAGACCTCGGCACCATCTTCACTTCCAACCAGTGATTCAACTTTTGAGGTCAACTCAGCAGTGTGAGCAAAGAAACAGTTGGCTACAAAGTCGGCTGAAACCTTGGAGAGCCAAGGCTGGTCTCCTGGCGCATCTGGATCACACCAATCCCCAAACTGAAACTGTGTTGGAAGAAACTTATTCTCGCCCCTGCGACCGTCGAGTGCCCACGTCCACCGCCTCATAGACTGCAGCTGCTGGCGTAAAATTTGCTGGCTGCCATAACTTTCATAAATTGAATATGGAACTATGGTCGCAGCATCTGCCCAACCGGCTCGCCCCATCATTATCCAGTCCGAAGATGGAGGATCCTTCAAGATATTAGGCACAACAGCTGCCACGTCACCGTTTTCGTCCTGTTCGAGGTCTAGGTCAATAAGCCAGCTCCTCCAAAAGCTTTGAGCATCCACCAAGGTGTTGGCAGTGCTGGCAAAAGCCTGCGCATCACCTGTCCATCCCAATCTCTCATCGCGCTGTGGGCAGTCTGTTGGGACTCCGACAAAATTATCGCGTTGCGACCAGACCACATTCTCGTGAAGGCGGTTGAGTCGAACATCAGAGGAGCTGAAAGTTGCACGTCGAACTGTGTCAGAACTAATCGCAATGCCCACTCCAGATACGATTGCGGCCTCAGTCACAACATCTGCGAATTGAAAGCCATGGAAAGTAAATCGGGGTTCAAGAGTGTGCCGTCCATCACGATGCAGCACATAGGTGTCAACAGCCTTTGCGGTTCTTAGCGCCGCCGTGTGGAGATTGTTCCCAGCTTCGAGCACCTCTGAGTGTCTGACTGTTATTTTCTGACCTTTTTTGCCATCAACTACAAGTCGGACCCATCCGGAGATATTCTGTCCTGAATCCAGTAAAACCCTGTCGGATTGCTCAGTCAGTGTCATCGGGAACTCATGTATCTTCACGATGGGACCGGCAATTCTAGGCTGAATCTTTGATTTATCTAATTTGCGAATTGTCGCACCAGACCAATTAGATTCATCAAATCCCGGGCTATCCCAACCCGGCTGAGCAAAATTGTAGTCAATCGAGGACCCATCGTAAATGTCCCCAAATCGCAATTCCCCCTGAGAGACCTTGAAAGAGCCGTCAGATACAACTCTTTCCACATTACCGTCGGCGTAAGTTAGCTCCAGCTGCATCAACAATGATGTTTTAGTGCCGAAGTGGTCGAATTCATTCTCAAAACCAAGTTTGCCTCTGTACCAGCCGTCTCCTAGCGTTACGCCTATGGCGTTAACCCCTTCGCGCATCAGATTAGACACATCAAAGGTTGCCAAAGTCAGTCGTTGATCGTAAGGGGTCCATCCGGGATTGAGAAACTCACCCGCGACTTCAGAACCGTTAATTGTAGATTCGTAAACACCGTGGCCAGTGATAAACAGCCGCGCCATCGCAAGGTTTTTAGAGACAGTGAACTCCTTACGAAGTAGGGTCGCTGGATCTGAATGAACACTGTCGTCACCAATCGCCTCCCCGAGAAGCTCCACCCCACTAACTAGACCGGCCTCATACCTAAGTGACTCGGAATAGCCGGACCATCCACTTGCGGTTTCCACCCTTACGCGGTACCAGCGAACCTCTCTAGAATCAAGATCCCCTCCGGGGGCTTTCACCTCAAGCTGGGCATCACCCTGAAGGCTCGTAGTGGCAAGGATTTGATTGAAACTGGGATCGCTAGCTGCCTCCAATTCAGCACAGATCTGATGAAGACCGTTCTGAAGGGAAGCTAATTTCCAGGAGAGCAAAGGTGAGTCACATGGAAGACCGATTAAATGATCTGGATGCTGAGAATTAAGTGAAACAACATTTACTACAGGTTGGGTCGGGGCAGCGGTGCTCGAACTCATGTTTCTCCTTATGTGTTTCTATTTTTCAGAAATGATACATTGAAACGTTTCAAGAATCAACCCTATTCAGAGACAGTTTCGACCAACGTCAGTAGATGCCATCTGGCCTAAAAAGGGAAATGCTTGCGTTATAGCATCGTTATCGTTTTCCATTTGACTCAAATGCTTGACTTACGTACTCTGATGAATACTTATTGAAACGATTCAATAGGAGTGCTGACTCATAGCAATAATCAATTAGAAGGAGATGTAAGTTGTTTAGACGAAATAAACTGAGAACTACTGGGGTCGCAGCCCTGGCGGCATCCGCCCTTGTCCTCGCTGGATGCGCAGGCACTGAAGCCTCTACCGAGGAGTCCTCCGGACAAGAAACAGCCGTCGAACAAGTTTCCATCTCCGTTCTTTTCGGCACTGACAGCATTCTGTCAGTCGCTGAGGCCTCTGTGGCTGCCTTCGAATCCGCCAACCCAAATATTGAGGTCATCTTAGAAACCCGTCCCGGCGGTGTCGATGGCGACAATGTCATTAAAACCAAGCTTGCCACCGGGGAGATGAATGATGTTTTCTTCTACAATTCCGGTTCGCTTATGCAGGCCCTAAATCCAGACGATACTTTGGTCGACCTATCGAACGAAGCATGGACTTCTAACATTATTGAAAGCTTCTGGCCAGCAGTCAGTACCCCTAACGGTAAGTATGGTGCGCCGATGGGAACTGCGATGGGTGGGGGCATTTTGTACAATCGAATTATCTATGCGGACCTGGGATTATCGATTCCTCTTACTTGGTCTGAATTCATGGCCAACAATGAAAAAATCAAGGCTGCGGGCATCGACCCAGTTATTCAGACCTACGGTGAAAACTGGACCGCTCAGCTCTTAGTTCTGGCTGACCACCACAACGTGGAACAGTCGGACCCTCAATTTGTAGAGGAGTACACCAACAACATCGCAAAGATCTCAAATACGCCTTCAGCTTTCAGGGGGTATGAACACCTTCAAGAACTGCACGACAAGGATTATTTTAACAGCGACTACGCCTCCGCTATCTTGAATGACGGTTTGACGCAGTTGGTTAACGGCGAAGGTGCGCACTACCCGATGCTGACGTTCGCAGTGTCTTCTATCCTTGAGATAGCTCCCGAAAAAATCAATGACATCGGGTTCTTCGCTCAGCCTGGAGACGACGCAGCAACTAACGGACTCACGGTTTGGGTGCCCAACGCAATTTACATTCCGAAAACAAGCGAGGGCGCGAAACTTGAGGCCGCAAAGAAGTTTGTAGATTTCATTGTCAGCAAGGAGGGAGTCCAGATATACATCGACACCATAGGCCAGACTGGTCCTTTCCTAACGGTCGATGCTCCAAGTGCAGATGAACTGTATCAGCCTTATGTGGACATGTTCCCTTACTTTGATCGTGCAGGCGACACGACCCCTGCTCTTGAGTTCTTGAGTCCTGTTAAAGGTCCGAACCTTTCGCAGATAACAGTCTCTGTGGGCACCGGTCAGTACTCGGCCGAAGAAGGGGCCGAGGCTTACGACGAAGATGTTAAGAAGCAAGCGGAACAACTTGCTTTACCGGGCTGGTAAATAAGGATCGGATAGATACCGTGCAACCACTCAGGCCCCACCTCAACAATCGGGGCCTGAGTGGTTCCTTAACAACTGGGAGGTTGTGAATTTGTTTATAGCGTCTCAAAGAAAAACCAAAACTCGGGTGCTGCTTGCAAAGGCTGCAGTTAAGCAATACCCACTTTGGTTTATTGTCCCCGGGGCAATTATCTACATAGTTTTGTTTGCTTACCCAACTTTCTCTTCGTTCTACTACAGCCTCACCCGTTGGACCCTTTTCGACGTGGAATTTATCGGTATGGATAACTACATTCGGTTTTTCTCAGAACCTTCTCTGAGCCTGAGTCTCACAAATACATTTATTTTTGCGTTCGTGACTTCCGCATCCAAGGTCATAATAGGGATGGCCCTCGCGATTTGGCTGTCAGGGGCAATATTCGCCAAAAGCTACCTCAGGGCGGTCATCTTCTTCCCCGCGTTAGTGTCAACAATAGGCGTCGGCATAACCTTCAAGGCCCTAATGGCCCCAGAAAAGGGACTTCTGAACGTAACTCTTTCGATTTTTGGCGTCGAAGGACCGTATTGGCTTACAGAGCCGTCCTACGCCTTATTTTCACTTGCTGGGATCGAGATCTGGAAAGGAGTGGGGATAGCCACCGTCATTTATATCGCGGGCATCGCTGCAATCCCAAACGAATTCAGAGAAGCCGCACTGGTGGATGGCGCAAGTGCCTGGCAGGTGTTCAGAAGGATCACACTGCCCCTTTTGACTCCAGCCACAAGCACTGTCATTATTCTGTCTCTGATTGGAGGGCTAAGAACTTTTGACTTAATTTGGGCGACAACGGGAGGTGGCCCCGGCTTCGCGACTGACGTGCTAGCTTCGGTAATTTACAAGAATTATCAGGCTGGCTTCTACGGACTCTCAACGGCAGGAAACGTAGTTCTTTTCGTAATGGTAGCAATAATAATATATCCCCTTTCCGCATGGCTAAACAGAAGAATCGTTGAGGTGTAAAGGTGAAAAATCAAAGACTTAGAAAGCAGGCGTCGGGGCTGATAGGCGTTATTGCTACTTTCCTGATTTTTATTGTTCCGCTATTGTTTATTTCGTCTCAAGCCTCAAAGACCAGCCGGGAAGCCGCAAGTCTGTCCTTTAGTTGGCCCGAAGAGTTCGCCTTCTGGGAAAACCTAGTTGAGGTCCTTACATTCAGAGACTTTACGCTCATGCGCGCTTTCTGGAACTCCACTGTCCTGACAGTCAGTTCGGTGGTTGTAGTTGTGGTCCTAGGCTCGCTCATCGCCTACGTGATTCAGCGAAGACCGAGCAGATTTACAAGGGTCCTCAATGGTTTTGTGCTGGCAGGCCTAATCGTTCCCCCCGCCGTCGTACCCACTGTATTTGTGATGCAGCAGCTCGGGTTGTTTAAGACACTCCATGGTCTCGTACTCATCGAAGTGGCCTTTAATATTAGTCTCGTCATACTGCTGTTCCGGGGTTTCATAGCGACCATTCCGAGAGACCTGGACGAAGCGGCAATCATCGACGGTGCGGGTCCTCTTAGGTTATTTTTCCAAATCATATTCCCCCTCCTTAGAGGTGTGACCATCACAGCTGTAATTCTTGTGTCACTTGCTGTGTTTAATGACTTCCAGAATCCTCTTTATTTCCTCCCTGGTGCAGAAAATGTGACTGTCCAGTTGACCCTGTTTAATTTTCAAAGCCAATTTGTAACAAAATTCAACTTGCTCTTCATGAACATATTGCTAATCACCATTCCGATGTTGGTTCTATTTATCTTCTTCAACAAAAAGATTATTGCCGGCATGACCGCTGGTGCCATTAAGGGTTAGGCATTTGGCAATTTAGGGGCGCTAATCAAATCATGAACTACCGATGAATTTACATGGGTCCTGTTTGGGGTAAATATTTGAAGCTCGAACTCAAAGTCTTGAACTACTTTTCTCAGCTGCTTCAGGTCACCAGACAGGATCCAAACGATCTTGCTTTTATAAGATGCTTCCAATGGCAGTCGCTTCAACTGGCCCTCCCGCACGATTCAAGGTCAACTGATTAGGTGGTTTATTTTGTGACCCACTGCCGATTGCATGTACTGTCGGCCCAGATCTGCCTGTTAGCTGTTCAAGAATCACCAAATTATCCGCCTAGCACGCCGCCAAAGAATTGACAGTTATGGCCGCCAGGTTTGCCGGATTGCCAACAGGCATCTACCACGTTTCCGCCAAGTGCCCCGCGATTTTTACTGGCATCTCTACTGGTGCAACAGAGTGAGGCCCTGAAACAATAACTCTTTTGAGCTCGCCGAAGATTAGACGGCTGCTCCATGGGTTTTCCAAGATGCAACAACTGCGTCACGATACATTCGATGTTAGTTCCAGGAGCGTGGTGTTTGGTATCTAGAAAAACAACCGCCCTCGTGACCAGCGTGCTCAGCTGTGTGGGGGAGGCTCCCCAGTCAGGAACACGGGTCTGATAAAAAAGCCGGTTCAAGGACTTTGTATTCAGGAACTAAACGCTGGCCCTCGCCAATGCGAGAATAGATGTGTTCAAGAGAATCTGCAAGGTTGTCTTGATGATAACGCGGGCCATCTTGGCCGGAATAGTTTGAGCCATCAGTGAACCAAATTTTCAAATGTCGCCACTCCGTTTCGTTCATTACATCAGTGCAATCAAGGTGATGACCAATTGAAGCCTGTCGAGCCTTAAAATCCCGGCCAGCCAGGCTAACTAGCTTGAATTCCTCATCCGGAAATGTATTTGAGTCAATGGCTCCGAGCTCCACACCAAGACCCTTCGAAGGCTTGCGCAGTCCAGCGCACCAGTCCACCTTGTCACAGTGCTAATGCAGGGCAACAGTAGATGTGATTCATGGGCGCTTACGAACCTTGTGCAGCGTCTTTAATTTTTTCAAACGGACTACGCGGTTCCCCAGTTGAGCCGAAGACTCGGAATCTAGCTCTGGGGTTTCCGAAAGCCTCCGAAGATGGTTCGATTTTCTGGTCGCCGAGTTGGGCGAATAACTCCTTTTCGCTGAGCTCGCTTGGCATTAGATTAAACTTTCACTGGTTTTTGACTCATTAGTTTATAATTTATTAGTGCTTTGCCCGCTCTACGGCAGGTAAAAGATGTCTTCTAGCCGAAGGAAGCTCTCATCTGGACGGCGCCCATCATGGGTGACAAAAAAATCCCCCATCATCGCTTGCCATCGATCATTCACTCCACTCTCGGCCATGCCATCCAAAGCCGCCTGATAATCCGAAGTCTCGAAATAGCCGAAGAGCGTTGCATCATTTCGGTCTAAGAAAAGTGTGTAATTGCACCATCCAGCTTCGGAGAGGGCCTCCTGCATGTCAGGCCAGACATTTTTGTGATGCTCAACGTACTCATCTAAGCGATCTTTACGAAGTTGAAGCCTAAATCCCACTCTCTGCAATTTTTTCTCCTTGTTAATAACTGATATTTCCAGAAGTACTGTGGTGGGTATTGCCACCCTCCACAGTTATTACTGGATGCTAACTGCCTATTTCAGAGATAGTGAATAATCTTGAATTCAGCGATGTTCTTCTTTGTGACGATGTGAGGTTTACCTAGGTAGCCAAGTCGTGCCTCCAACCAAACTTGTAGTTCGGGACTCATCTTCCCCTGAATCAATTGAGCTAATTCCACTCGACCATTACTGATCCGGCTTCGTAAATGGCAACAGGATGAGCAAAAGGCATTGGGGTCAGCTGTTCAGCGTGAACGAGGTTTAGCCCCGGAAGACCTTGAATTAGTTGACGAATTCCCTCGCCAATTTCAACTCGAGCAAGCTGCTGACCAATACACCCATGGATACCGTGACTAAAGCCAAGGTGCCCAAAAGCATCTCGTGTGATGTCAAAATCATCCGGGTTGTCCCAGCGCACTGGGTCGCGATTAGCTGCGACCGTTGAAACAGAAACTGACTGACCTGCTTTTATTAGTACTCCTTCGAGTTCTACATCTTCGAGTGCGGTACGAGGAAAAACGGTAACAAACATGGCGCCAAATCTCATAAACTCCTCAATGGCCGCATCAATTCTTTCCGGTTCGGCTCGCAACAAATCGAGCTGATCAGGGTTAGTGAGAAGGGCAACAGTTGTTGTAGCAATTAGATACGCTACCGAGTCTCGGCCCGCTCCAAGAAGAAGCCGCAATATCCCTTCAGTTTCATGCCGAGAAATTTCATTTGAGGCCAGAAGGTCTGAAATCACATCTTCGCCGGGATCACCAGTGCGTATGGCAAGGACGTTGCGAATAAAATCATATTTCTGTTGAGCGGTTGAACTGTCAACAAACACCCGAACAAAGTTGTCATACTCAGAGTCGGGAATTCCAATGACATGACAATGGGTCTTTGCTGCGATCGGACGAGCGTAATCAATCCACGCATCAGCTGGTTGAGCCTTGGACTTAAATTCTTGCAACTGTTCTGCCACCATTCCGGAAATCCATTCACGTCTTCCACGAGCTTGCCTTAGAGAAAAGCGCGGAGTCACTAATCGGCGAAGCCTCGAGTGTTCGTCACCATCCATGATCAACAAGTTTGACTGCTCAGAGATCTGGCCGTCTTCATCAAGGGGCCCAGGCAACTCCGGAGGGAGGTCAGCATTTACTAGGTCGTCGTCGACCATGTGTCCAGTGGGGCCCACCGGCATTCTTTCTGGACGCATGCTAAACCTTGGGTCCTCGAGAATCGAACGTGCAAAATCGTAGCTAGTAGAAACTAGCCCATCATGGCCGTCTTGGTACTGGAGGGGGACCGCCGGTCCTTCGGACCGCCATTTTGCGAAGGTCGGTGAAGGCTTGTGAGGAGTACCATCACCAGGAAGTGACGCTGGATTGTAAGGGCAGGTTGCTTTATTTTCAGTCATCGTTGCTCCTTTATTGGCGATTTGCTATTGCGATATGTAATTGACTCGTCTAGTAACGATCGTGCATTTCTAAATGCGGATGCGGCCAGGTCCCAGGAAATAACACCGTTGGTTCGACCGTCTTTTTGCGAGGCAAACAAAGTGCCCTTATCAGATGTGGATTCAAGCTCGTTAAGCGGTTGGCCATCGAACCACCCATAGGCCTTGATGCTTACTCCGTGAATGTCTGACCAGAAAAACGGCACGGGAGCTGTCGACTCTCGACCATCAACGATTGTTGCCGCCACGGACATGGCCTGCTCTATGGCATTAGTCTGATGTTCAACTCTCGTGGCTTTTCCGGTTGTAAGGTGACGCCAAGCAGCCACATCGCCGATCGCATATACTCCGTCAGCAGCCTGCCCTTTTTCGTCACACACAACTCCGTCGGCGATCTCTAAGCCAGAATCTTGCAGCCAATCCACGCAGGCAATAGCACCGATTGCCGCCACCACGATGTCACCGCTTACAGTTTGACCATTGTCTAAAATTAAATGAGTTATGTCATTCTCTTTGTTGATATCAGTGATGTTAACCTTAAGTTGCAACGCCACTTGGTGTTCTTGGTGTAGATCTTGAATCTGCGATGACAATGCGTTGCCGATAGAGCCAAAACTGACTTTTCCAGTGTTGCCAATTAGAGTGACATCCGCACCTAGCGCTCGGCCAGCACTGGCAATTTCAGACCCCAGGACTCCGGCGCCGATCACCACCGCGTGTTTTGCCTTACTAAAATCTTTTCGAAGAGACAGCGCGTCATCGACTGTGCGGAGGGTTCTGATGCCAATGTCACCGCCCAATCGGCGGGCTCGAGCACCTGTCGCAATTATTAAGTCATCGTAATTTTCGGGTCCATCCGCAGTGATTACGGCTCGCTCTTTAAGGTTCAGCGCGAGCGCGGGACTTGAGCCCCGAAACTCGATGCCGAGGTGATCTAGTTCCTGTTGCGTTTTGATTATGGTTCGCTCAGGCTCCCAGGCATCCAAAAGTATTTGCTTGGACAAGGGGGGCCTGATGTATGGAAGGTGCGGCTCGTCACCTAAAATTAGTATCTTGCCATCGAATCCCTCGAACCGAAGTGTCTCGGCGGAGGTAATCCCCGCAATCGAGGCCCCAACAATTACGACTCTATGGCGACTGGTCATGATTATTCTGAATCTCTGGCTATTCGCTGACGCTAATTGCTCGTGACGGGCAGAGTGACGCAGCCTTTTTTGCGGCTGGCTCCTCGGCTGCAGCAGGCTCACTGTTTATCAACACAACAATACCATCGTCATCTTGATCAAATAGTGAACCGGCAACCAAGGAACACTGGCCTGCGCCAACACAGGCGTCCTTTCGAACTGTAATTTTCATCATAATCTCCTTTGACTATTGCTGTAATGCTAATACTGGGGACTGCCCAGTGGTATGGGAAATTAGTGCGAAACATGGACTGAACAACGGTTCTGCAATGAGCTAGTTATGCTGTTTTGGCGAGACTGCTGACCCATTTGACCAGGGCTGCGAACAGTTCAGGTGCCTGTCTAATATCTAACCCCCGTGGGTCCGGACCAAAAACTCCCCAAAGGGGGTGGTCAGGATGGTGCCGATGCGAACCAAAATTATTTCCCTCAGGATCAATACTTGGGTTCTGTACTAGCGCAGGAAGCTTGCCCACATGGACCAAATCTGGATGAATCGCGGCCAGAAGAAGCGACTCAAAAACTCCAGCGTGGTCAGGGGCAACCGGTGAAGTATCGCAGTCGCCCATGGTTCTAGTGATAACCCGCATTGAGGTGCTTTGGCTTTGAAGCCAATCTGACGAAATTTCTCTGAGCATGGCGCGCTGTTCATCGGCGAAATGGCCACTGAGCACCACCGCGGTTTTAACTCCAAGATCATCAAGTCTTCGAAGCATTGCTACTAAATTGTCGGCAATTGCCTGTCCGGTAGGCATCATTAGAGTCCAAGGGTATTTGGAATGCTCTCCACCGGTGCCTTGATACATCGTTGGCAGGACTACGCCTCCACTTGATTGAGCTGCGGCTACGCATACGCCGTGGGAGGTCAGGCCATCTAGCCCGACCGGAAGGTGCGGGCCGTGAAATTCCAGGGCACCAAGTGGCAGATATACAACTGAAGACCCGGCAAGACGGTCCTCAATTTGCAAATGCGAAAGTAATTCGGCACGAACCTCAGTTAATTCTTTCATACGTAGTAGTTCCGCCTCCACTCTTGACCGCGCAGTTTTTCGCGAAGTCCGGGCGCTAGACCGACTCCGTCTGAGTATGACAAGTTCTCTTGAAGGCGTCGCGAGTTGCTCATGCCCAGAATTGTGGTTGACACTTCTGGTCTGTCCAGAACAAATCGAACAGCAGCTTCAGCTAGCTTTTCGTAGTAAGAAGCCGTGATGGTTTTGACTTCCTCAATTCGCTGCAGGGTTTCCTGGAACCTCTCATCGCGAAACATACCTTTCAGCACCGAGCCGTCGGCCCAACCGGAATATGTTTCGGGTGTCCACACACCACTCAACGAGCCTGAGTCGAGTGCAACGCGGGCAACTATAGCTGTGCCACTCTGCGCTGCTGCTGAAAAAAGTTCCTGATCTGGCTGTTGCTCGAAGATATTGTATATAACTTGAATTGAATCCACGAGGCCACTCTTCGCAAGCTCAACGCCGTCGGCTGGACGATAGTCGCGAATCGATACGCCTATTTTTTCGATTTTTCCAGCGTCGCGCAGCGCTGACAAAGCCTCAAACCACTCGAGATTCTTCATGCCGTCAGGTGCCCAGCAGTGCAGTTGAAATAGGTCTATGCGATCCACTCCCAGCCTCTTCAGCGAACCTTCAACCTGACCAATCAAATACTTTTTTGGGTAAAGTTCTGAGTAATTTGGATCTTCATTAGTAACCGATGGCCACTGCACAGGTTGCGCTTTTGTAGCCACACGCACACCGCCCTGTGACCACTCGCGCAAAGACTTTCCGACAATTTTCTCACTGTGACCTAGCCCGTACATCTGCGCGGTGTCAACAAAGTTGACTCCTGATTGGTAAGCCTGCAAAAGTGAGGCCAAGGATTCCGCATCATCTACCGGCCCCCACTGACCACCCAGCTGCCACGCTCCAAAAGCTATTTCGCTGATCTGCCAGTCTGTTCTGCCAAACTTTCTATTCACAACTGACATTTTTTCCAATCGTTTTCCGCTAGGCCTAAAAGTGACTCTAATGGTAGGTAGAGCTGACAACTTATGGAATGTACTAAAGAGTCAGATTATGGAGATTACACCAGGGCCCAATCGATGCCGACGCAAACTAAGGTCGTAGTTCCCCGAGGGTAAAGCGGCTTGGTGCCATGCCGTACTCTTCCCTAAAGACCCTCGAGAAGTAGAGCGGGTCCTCAAACCCAACCAGCTCCCCAATTTCATTAACTCTCAGACCGCTTGAGCGAAGTAGGTGCACCGCCTCCTGCAATCGCAACTGCCTGATCCAAAGCCGTATTGAAACACCGGTGTGCACATTAAATAACCGCTGGGCGGTAGTTGCGCTGCAATCACCAGCGCGAGCAACCTCGGCCACGGAAAGAGTGGACGTTATGTTACTGCGTGCGTATGCCATCATCTCTTCAAGTGCTACAGGCAGAGTTGGGTTGGGCTTCCACTCGCCCCAGAGTCGGTTCTCGGCTAAGACGACTCTTGCCAGGGCCCTGGCTGATTCTTCGTCGTAAGGGGCATCAGTAAATCGTTCAACTGCAAAACGTCCCAAGTCAGCTATGCGTCTTGCTGGCCCTGATAGGTAGCTTGCCATCGAAGGCACAAACTCATTGGGGTCACCTGTTCTCGACTTATCATTCAGCAGGGGGTCTTCGGCGAGGTGTGCTACTCGAGGAACAACTGGGATTTTTTCTGCGTGATTCGGAACTATATGCAAGGTGCCGATTCTAAATGGGTTCTGCGCATCGGCCTGATATACAACCTGATGGTGCCAGGGGAGTCGAATAATTTGATTGGGGCCGACTCTAAAAGATTTATTGCCAGACCTAATCGTCCCTCCTCCGCGAACTACCCAAACAAATGAGACGCTCATAACATGCGGGTTTAGTAAATATTCCCCAGGTCTGAATCGATACCAGTTTGCTCCTACAACAACGGCACCGCTCTCCGACCAAGCTTTTTCCTCACTCGGCTCTTTGGTTTGGCTTCTAGATCGCATGTCCAGATGCTACCTGAACGACGTACCAAGTTCTGAAAAGTTGGTCTTGGAAACAAGTCCCCCTTAAGAGTGGTCTTCGAACGTCAGCAATTGAACAAGTATTTCTCTCAGGATTTCATCACTGTGACTTAGGTCTGGGCTCGCCTCTTGCCCAACAGTTCGGAGCTTAACCGAGTGCGGCAACCCGTTCAAAGAAGCTCTAGACTCCAGTCGCCACTTGCAGCTCCTGCTCACCCATGTTCGTTCGATGCCGAGAACATGCTCTTCTGCGGGAGCATCAGACTCAAAGCCGATCCTGCAATCTGTAGCTCGCCATCCCTGAAAGCTTGTTACATAAACGCTTGGGCCTAGGGAACATCAAGTCTTTCTTCCTCCGCAAATTTCCTCTAGCTACATCTTTTTCTGGTCTGACATAAACACGCGCCCACTGGACTGGACGTCGGACTCAACATTTACATGGGGCCCTCAGGGCCTGAAGCCGGAGTGCTAGTAACCGTTGGCAGAGAAGACGATGTGAAGTTCCAAGCTCTTTGCGAAGCAAGAGGTGTTCCTTGTCTACGCATCGGTGTTACTGATGCAACATCAGGGCTAGTTGAAATCAAAGACATTGCAGATCTCAAGCTTGACGATATTCGTCAAGGTTGGTCTGGTGTCATGGCGGAGCTGTTCGGGTAAGGCAGGTTATCGAGAGTTGCCGATCGATTTTGGGGCTGACCTTAGGTACAAAGATCAGCCTGCAGCGATGCTGAATTTCACCTTCACACCAAGCGCCTGAGCATAGGCCAAAATCGAGTCCACAGTTGGCGTGTAAGTTACCTTTT
>CAYMAU010000018.1:0-21289 GCA_964388525.1 uncultured Aquiluna sp.
GAAACAGTGAACTCGTCTCTCATTAGGAAATATGGATGAAAGCCGATGGCAAATGGGGCTGCAGTCAAAGAGTTGTTCGTTGCGGTTGCACGCGTGACCAGAGCATTTTCCTCGAGGATAAATTCAATTTCTAAATCAATCGCAAATGGATAGTAAGCGTCTTTACCAAAGCTGTAGGAGAGCTTTAGAGAATTCGAATCGTGAGAGAGAATTTCCATTTTTTCGTCGAGCAATAACCCGTGGTTGGCGTTGTTTTGCGAATCAAGTTTCGGAATTTGATACTCGATGCCGTCCATCTGGTATTGACCGTCTTCAAGACGGTTGGGCCAAGGAGCTAATGTGAACCCAAACACCTGATCGCGAGCATTTTCCCCAGAAAATTTAGGAATTACCTCAACACCACCCAATACAAGATGACTAATTTGACCTCCAAGCGCGCTAAATTCTGCAATACTGAGAGCCTTCCCGTCTAGACGGGAAATACTCAGTTGCTCACCAGGGTCGTTTTTGCGCACCCGTTTATGTTACAGACAGTGAGTAAGAGGTACTTGAGTGAACAAGCCCAGTATTGAAGCCAAGCTTTTTGATGGCCGCGACATCTTTTATTTTGATGACGCCGAATCAAAGCTCCCAGTAGGCCGTATGCAAGATCAGCGAGAGTCGGATCAAAGACCAGAAACTGCTGAATTGCGTTACGACGCTTTGTCTGGTGAATGGATCACTGTCGCATCCCATAGACAACAGCGCGCATTTCTGCCACCTGCTCACGCTTGTCCGCTCTGTCCAACTTCCGAAAATAACCCAAGCGAAGTTCCAGACAACTTCGATGTCGCGGTTTTTGAGAACAAGGGCCCGGCCTTCGGTCCGAATCTCGGTGCGATCTCAGAGCCCAATCAGACTGCCCCATTTGGTTTCTCAACTACCTCCTTTGGCCGCTGTGAGGTAGTTGTTTTCAGCCCCGATCACACGGGCAACTTGGGCTCCATGCCGGTTGCGCGCATCGAGACTGTCATAAAGGCCTGGCAGTCTCGCACCGCTCACCTTCAGCAACTACCAGGCGTAGTTCAGGTCTTCCCCTTTGAAAACCGCGGGCAGGATATAGGTGTCACCCTGCACCACCCACACGGACAGATCTACTCGTATCCGTTTGTGACTCCAAGGACTGAAAAGCTAATAGCGAGTGTCCGTAATCACGGCGGTGACTTCTTCAGCGAACTCGTGGAATTTGAAAAATCCTCGACCAGAAACATTCTAGAAACCAAGAACTTTGTTGCGTTTGTGCCGTTTGCTGCAAGGTGGCCAATCGAAATCCACCTGCTGCCAAAACGCCAGGTTGCAGATTTCACTGAGCTGACAGCCGCTGAGGTAAGCGAGCTAGCGGGCGCCTATAAGCAAATACTTTTGGGTCTTGATGCCCTTTATGGCAGGCCAATCCCATATATTTCGGCTTGGCACCAGGCTCCGATGATTGAAAACCGGGACCAAATTAGGTTGATGCTTCAAATAACCTCTCCGCTTCGCGATGCCGACAAGCTGAAGTATTTGGCAGGATCGGAGAGCGCCATGGGCGCCTTTGTCGGAGACGTTGCTCCAGAAGAAACTGCTGCAAGGCTCAAGAAGGTAATCAAGTGAACCTGACGAAGCAAACAACAACGGGCTTCGAAAAACACTTTGGTTACTTACCAACGGGAGTCTGGTCAGCACCGGGACGTGCCAACCTAATCGGCGAACACACCGATTACAACAATGGGTTTGTTCTTCCCTTTGGAATCAACAAGAGAACCTATGCGGCCATGTCCAAGCGGGATGACTCCCTGATCCGAATCGGAACTTCCTTTACCGAGGGCATCGTCGAATTTGAACTCAGAGACGCCGAGCCGCAAGATCTCGACTGGGCTCTATATCCTCTTGGAGTGGCGTGGGTAATGCGCGCGGGTCTTGATGCTGGCTTTGATCTGTACTTGGATTCAAATGTTCCTATTGGGGCCGGTCTTTCGTCTTCTGCCGCAGTGGAGTGCTCCGTAGCCATTGCCCTAAACGACCTTTGGGACTTGGGCCGCAACAAGCAGGAGCTTGCCCTTATCGGTCAGCGAGCCGAAAACGAAGTGGTGGGTGCGCCGACCGGAATCATGGATCAGACAGCATCGATGCTGGCCTCGACCGATGCTGCGGTTTTGATTGACTGCCTAAGTCTTGAAACACAAATAGTTAAGCTGGGGCTTGAGGCTCAGAACTTAGTTGTGGCAGTAATCGACACACAGGTCTCACATCGTCACTCCGACGGTGGCTACCGGTCTAGAAGAGATTCCTGCGAGAAAGGTGCGCTCATTTTGGGTGTTAGTTCCCTCCGCGAACTTGGACAGGCTGACCTTGAAGTTGCAAAGTCAAAGCTCGACGATCTCACCTTTCGCCGAGTTCGCCACATCGTCACCGAGAACGACCGAGTGCTAGCAACCGTTGCGGCCCTTAGAGCCGGCCAAATTGAAAAGATCGGCCCAATTTTCGAAGCCAGCCACGTCTCAATGCGCGATGATTTTGAGATTTCTATCCCGGAACTAGACCTGGCGGTCGAAACTGCCGTAAAAACTGGCGCAATCGCCTCCAGAATGACCGGGGGCGGCTTTGGAGGTGCTGCGATTGCACTCATCAGTCAAGACCTACTACCCAGCCTAGAATCGGCTGTCACGGCTGCATTTGCTCAAGCCGGATTTGGCCCACCAAAAGTATTTACGGTCTCCGCGAGCGCCGGAGCAACCAGAGAAAGCTAATTTGCTTCGTAGACGGGAGTTACTTCGATTCCCTTATCGACCATGTCATCGATCGCATTTTCAGTGGAGTCTTGAGAGACCCCAGCGGTGAGGCCGGTAATGACCCTTACTGCCAGCCCAAATTTCTTTGCATCCATCGAGGACGCAAACACGCAGTAGTCGGTAGCTATCCCCACAACATCGACCTGGGTAATCTGCAGCTCATTGACTAGATCAGAAAAGCTGATGCCGGAATCATCGACACCTTCGAAGATCGAGTAACCGTTTGCTCCTTGGCCTTTTTTTATGTGAATGTCGATAAGACTGGTGTCTAGGTTCGCGTGGTACTGGCTTCCCATTTCCTCTTCAACACAGTGTTCCGGCCAGCTGGTTTTGAAATCAGGAGATTCGTCTTTTGCGGCAAAATGGCCATCGTTCGCATCGTTGGCTTTGTGCCAATCCCTTGACGCAATTACATAGTCATAAGCGTCTTTATTGCTTTCTAGGTGTTCGGTAATGCGCTTGGCCGTTATTGCCCCTCCGGCGCAGGCCAATACACCGCCCTCGCAAAAATCAACTTGAACGTCGATTACCAATAATGCTGTAGTCATCTTGCTTCCTTGTTGCCCATTCTTATTCTTCCCGGCTATCTATTTACCAGCGTTGAGCCACAATCATAAAAGCCCATTACTAAATCATCCATGGCCTCACGGTTGCTAGCTGTCACGTCGCCCAAGTTGTACACGGTGAAGATAAGCCTCGACTGATCCGGCGTGTCCAGGAAGCCGGCAAGCGTATAACCGGTTCTAATCCAACCGGTTTTTGCAGTGATTGATCCGACCGCATCTTCAAATCGGTAGCTCAATGATCCGGGTGTCCCAGATACTGGCATCCCTTCAAGAATGACCTCGAAGTCTCCGTAGCCGGCATCGATGAGCTTCAGAAGGCTATTTACTTGATCGGGAGAAGCTTGGTTGTACTTGGACAAGCCTGATCCATCCTCAATTATTAAGCCTTGAAGATTCAGCTCGGTGCCCCTGAGTGCCCGATTGTAGGTTTCAGTCAAGGAATCAAAAGTTCCGTCTAGCCCGACATCAAGAGAAACCAATCTTGCAAGTGCTTCTGCCAAGGTGTTGTCGCTCACAATTAGCATGTAGTCAATCCACTCGCTGATTGGCCTGGATTTGACTGCCGCAATTTGCACTGAATCCGGCGGCGCCAGGCCCTTGGTAATGACCGCATCCGTCGCCGCTAGGCCAAGGGCCTCTTGAAACCAAGTGCCGGCCCTAGTGACCGGGTCCATTGAGCGCTGAGACTCCCTAGCGGCAGGGCTATCTCTGTCACCGTCCACCTGAAGAGCAGAAACCGGAGACATGTAGCCGTTGGTGATGCCGCGAGAATCCCAAACACTTTGGTATTCACCCTTGGCTCCCCCATACAACGAAGTGTCAAGCACTATTTGCGTTATTGGCTCCTGGCCCAAAACTTTCAATATTTGCGAAGCAAGATCGGAAAGTTTTGGAGCTTTTGTATAGACCGAATTTTGATTGATCCCAGTCCTAGAAAGTGTCGGGTCGCCAGCTCCAACGAGGTATATTTTTCCAGGCTCCAAGTTATCCTGATAGACCCTGGTCGTAACTTGATAGTCCGGACCGAGAGTTTCGAGGGCTGCAGCCGCTGTGAAAAGCTTCATAACCGATGCGGGCCTAGCGGCCGAGCCGCTTCCGCGGTCAAATAAGATCTCACCGGTTGAAGTATCAATCACCTGAGCCTGCAGCAATAAGATTTCATCGGCGTCCTCTAGTGCCGATACCGAGCACTGGATAATTTCAGGAACAGTGGGTTCCGGTTCGCTTTCAACTGGACTGGCGGAAACCGTCGCCTCGGGCAGAGTGGTTTCGCTGGCTATCGGCTCAGATTCCTGACTGGACTGGCTAAGCGGACCCAAAAACATTAGAACGAGGGCCAAGGAGCCTGCGAGCAGACCAGAGCCAATCCCAATTAGTGCTTGCTTCATCTCACCCGCCTAAGCTTTACCCATGAAGTTTAGATTGTTCGCAGCCTCCATATTGGCATTAGTCGCCTCAGTTGCATTGACAGCACTTCCGGCAACCTCCCACGAACAGCTTGTAGATCAAGAGCCCAAGTCCGGACAGGTTCTCGAAGCTGGCATCGCTGAAGTAAGCCTGTCCTTCAGCGATGACCTCATATCCCTAGATAACTCAGCAGGCTCCGAAATAGTAATTCTTGATTCGAATCAGAATCCAGTAAATAACGGCTGCGCGGTAGTTGACGCACGCACCGCGATTGCCCGAGCCGACATTGATACTCCTGGAACTTACCAAGTCGGCTGGCGAGTAGTCTCCGGGGACGGGCATCCAATTTCCGGAAGCTTTAGCTTCGTGGTTGAAAATAATTCCGGCTACATCGCGGACCCGGACTATCTATTTACCGAGTGCGCCAACCCATACGATCCAGAATCTCTGGCGGTTGAGTCTCAGACTCCTGAGTATCTGTATTGGTTGCTCTGGGCCTCACTACCACTAGTGGCAGTCGGATTATTTCTGTTGCTGAGGTCTAAAAACAAAAGTTCTGGCGATAACCGCAAAGACCCAGAACAGAAGACCGAAAACTAGTACTTCAATGGGCATATCAAAACGATTGCCCATTGGTGCAAACGCCAATGAGTATGCAACATCGAGAGCCTGCGCATACATAAACGCAGCGACGCCTGCAACTACCATCAGTTTTACCGGCACGACGCTGCCGGAGATTCTAGAGCCACTCCAGATCGTGAGCCCGGAAAGCCCAAGCGCTAGTGCTGTCCCGGTGAAAATTAGTGGGTAAGTAGTCTGGTAAAAAAAGTTACTCGCCAGCATGGCCAGCAACAACGAAAGCCAAAATAGTGAGCCCTTTAGGGCCTTTGACAAATTCAAGCTGTACCTAAATAACTCGGCAGAACTTGTTGAGAGGCTCTACTTGGCCGGCGACAACTATTTGATCGCCTAACTCCAGAACTGTTTCGGGGAATGCTGGAGAATATTTCCCATCGCCCTTTGTAACCGCAACCACTGTCACTTCGTAGTTGGTTCTAATTTTCAGCTCCGCCAGGTTTTTGTTGTGAAATGACTCCGGGACTATGGCTTTTATCATCACAAAATCGTTGTCGATTGGAACATAGTCAAGGGACTCTCCAGAAACCATGTGTGCAACTCGCTTACCCATCTCAAACTCTGGGAAGACGACGTGGTGAGCACCCAGTTGCTCCAAGATGCGACCGTGAGATTTTGAGTTGGCTTTTGCCCAGACGTTTGGAACACCCAGTTGCAACAGCAGCGAGGTGGTCAAAATGCTGGCCTCGATATCTGCTCCGATTGCCACGACGGCAGCATCAAACTCCTGAATGCCAAGTTCAGACAATACGGCCTCGTCGGTGCAGTCAGCCTTGACGGTGTGAGTAAGTTCTTGCGCCATTTGTTGAACCAGCTTCTCGTCAGTATCAACACCGAGAACCTCGTGTCCGGTTCGAACTAGCTCTCGTGCCAACGAAGACCCGAATCGACCAAGGCCAATAACGATGACGTTTGTGTGCAGAATTCGTCGCTTTGCTTTCTCTTTAGCCAATTAGGGGCCTTTCCTTTGGTAACTCATAGTGCCTCTTTGTGATTCGAAGAGCAAGTGCGGACGCAACAACAACGGGTCCCAACCGACCAATAAACATCAAAAATGCGAGCCAAAATTGGTGAAAAGCCGGCAATTCAGCGGTGATGCCGGTTGAAAGCCCTACCGTCGCGGCAGCTGACACCACATCGAAAAGTATCTCGTCGAGTGAGAAATCCGTCGTCGCGGCAAAGAGTAAGGTCGTGCCCAAAATTGCTGTCGTGCTCAGTGCCACCAAAGTGAGAGCTTGACGCTGAATCGAGCGGGGAAGCCTGCGGTTTCCAACGTTCACCGCAGTCTCACCACGAATTTCGGTGTAAACAATAAAGATCAAAACGGCGATCGTGGTCACCTTGAGGCCTCCGGCGGTAGATGCTGAACCACCACCGATAACCATCAGTAGATCTATGCCCAGCCAAGTGGCAGGATCCATCAGGGTAATGTCTATCGAGTTGAAGCCCCCGGAGCGCGGCATAACAGCCGAGAAGAAAGTGTTGACCAGCTTGTCCCAGGTGTTGAGCCCGCCGAGGGTTCCAGGGTTATTCCACTCAAGTAGTCCGATGAATATTGCCCCTAAGCCGATCAAGCAAATGGTCATCCAGAGAGTAAGCCTGGTGTGGAGGCTAAAGCGCTTTGCCTTTCCGCCCGGCTGCAATCGCAAGCGCCACAGTCTCTCGTGAAGCTCAATTAGAACCGGGAACCCAAGTCCTCCAACAATCACAGCCAACATCACCGGGGCGATGAAGAACATGTCCTGACTAAAGCCCATCATGCTGTCGGTGTAAAGCGAAAAACCGCCGTTATTGAAAGCTGAGATTGCGTGAAAAGTACCGTGCCAAATTGAGCGAAGAACTTCCTCGCCGTAGCTGAAGTGCAATCGAATGCTTAGGTAAGTAGCCAGGACTAGCTCAAAACCAAAATAAACCAACAGAATTCGGCCGAGCAACTTAGAAACGTTGTCTGCGCCAACAATCTTGGCCTCAGACAAAGTATTAATTCGATCTCTCAGGCTGATTCGCCCGGAAATTAGCAAACCAAGCAAAGTCGCAAAGGCGACGATTCCAAGACCGCCAAGTTGAATCAAAATCAAAATCACGAACTGCCCAAAACCGGACCAATGAGTTGCGGTGTCTACAACGGTCAAACCGGTGATACAGACAGCCGAAACGGCAGTGAAAAATGCGGTGACTAGAGTCGTGTTATTGCCGGCCGATGTTGACATCGGGAGCAAAAGCAACAGGGTGCCAGCAATTGCCGCCGCACCGAACGCAATAACTACGATCTGTGTTGGGTGCATGGATCGCTTGCGACCTAATTGGTTCACGCTTTTAGCCTACGCCTCCTGTAGTAAAACCAATACAACCCCAAAACATTACACCGCATTAGGCTTAATCCATGGGTGCAAGCAAACAAGTTCTTATCTTTGACGGAGACTGCTCTTTCTGCAGCTCCAGTGCCAGGCTGCTTCGCAAGATGACCCGACACAAGATTCCGATTGAGCCGTACCAAAAATTAGATCTGGAATCGCTTGGACTCACCTCTGAGCTCACCTCAAAGGCGGTCTACTTTGTTTCTGGGACAACGAGATACGTTGCGGCGGCAGCTATTGCCCAAGCACTAATCGAATCGAAAACTATTTGGGCTCTGGCTGGCTGGTTCCTAAAGCTCCCGGTTATAAGAAACATCGCAAAGCCCATTTACTTCTTGGTTGCGGCCAACCGGCATCGCCTACCGGGCGGCACGCCGGAGTGCCAGCTGACGCAAGACTAAGAAGCGAAACCTCAAGCCACAAACCTAGTTAGAGTGAAGAATTATGTGGATATCTATTCTGGCGAGGATCAATTGACAACAATCACACTGCGCACCCCCTACCTGTTATTCATTGGCAGCGAAACCGAGCCAATCTATGCCAAAACCGCTGCAGGGCTTGCAAAGTGGCGGCCAGAAAACTGCATGGGCCAACTGAGCCTTCCGGGCGGCACGATTGAGTTAGGCCTTGCCAAGCACAGCGTGGCAAGTGCCGCCGAAGCCGGAGCTAAATCACTGGTTATTGGAACATCGGCTGTGGGCGGTGCAATTCCAGAGGCTTGGATGCCGACCCTAGTTGCCGCCATAAAGGCGGGAATGGACATCGTCGCAGGAGTTCACACAAAGTTAAATGACATTTCAGCGCTGGTTTCGGTAGCTAACGAGTCTGGAGTGAAGCTGGTCGATATTCGGGTGCCCCCGAAGGACATCCCGGTTGGAACCGGTAAAAAACGAACTGGAAAAAGACTTTTGACAGTGGGAACCGATTGTGCACTGGGCAAAAAATACACCGCTTTAGCAATCGCCAACAGACTGCAAGAACGAGGCGTGGATGCCGACTTCCGTGCCTCAGGCCAAACCGGCATCATGATTGCCGGAAGCGGTATCCCTGTTGATGCCGTTGTTGCCGATTTTCTTTCGGGCGCGGCAGAAATGATTTCTCCTAACAATCACCCAGATCACTGGGACATAATCGAGGGTCAGGGAAGCTTGTTTCACCCGGGCTACTCATCAGTGAGCACAGGACTACTGGTGGGCTCTCAACCAGATGCCTTTGTGGTCTGCACCGAAGCACTTCGCACCCATATCAAGGGCTGGCCAGAGTTTGAACTGCCGAGCATTCAGGCGGTCATCAATCGGACCATTGAAATTGCAAAAAGTGTTAACCCCGAAATTAGATGCGTTGGAATAAGCGTTAACACCAGCACGCTGCCGGATCATGAGCGTGCCACCTACCTTGCTAACTTGAGCGCACTCTATGACCTGCCCGCCATGGACCCACTGGTCAGTGGACTCGACGATGTAATCGATAACCTTTTGGGTCAAAAATGAAGATGACGATTGAGCGCAAGGATTTCGCCTTGCACTCCCCCTTTGTTATCACCGGCTATACCTTTCTGGAACTAAATGCGGTTTGGGTGACTCTTGAAAAAGACGCCTTTACTGGCAGGGGCGAAGGCGTTGGTGCTTATTACTTGGGCGATGACCAAGCCAAGATGCTTCGAGACCTCGAAGAAATAAAACCGCGGGTCGAGCAAGGTGCTACACGTCAAGACATTAACGAAATCATGCCGCCCAATGGCGCCCGCAACGCGCTTGACTCTGCAATGTGGGATTTGGAATGCAAGATTAGAGATGCCAGCATCTGGGAGCTGGTTGGGCTCAAACCTAAACAGCTGAATACCGTTGCGACGATAGGCATCGGCACACAAGAGCAGATGGCCATAAGGGCAAAAGACCTAAGTGATTTTTCAAACTTAAAAATTAAGCTCGATGATCACGAGCCGGTCGAAAAACTAACCGCGATAAGGGCAGCAAGACCGGATGCAAACCTGGTTGTCGATGTGAATCAAGGCTGGCAATTTGAACAGCTAACGAAGTTCATTCCAGCCCTTAGTGATTTAGGCATAAAAATGATCGAGCAACCGCTGGCTCGAGGCCACGACTCTGAACTTGACGGCTTTGTTTCTCCAATACCTTTGGGTGGGGACGAGAGCGTTCTAGACCTCAGTGAATACGATGCCAACTCAAAGAACTTCCAGGTGATAAACATAAAGCTGGATAAATGCGGTGGCCTGACCGAGGCCTTGCAGATCGTTGAGGTTGCCCAAAAAGACGGTAAGTCAATAATGGTTGGAAATATGACCGGCACCTCGCTGTCGATGGCCCCGGCCTATGTCATCGGTCAGCATTCTGAGTTTGTAGATATCGATGGACCGCTTTTGATCGCTCAAGACATTCCAAACGGCCTGAACTACCTTCCCGGTGGAAAAGTAGAAGTGTTTAGCCCAACGCTTTGGGGCTAACGCTAAATACTGACCTAATAGCCCAGCTCAGCGTCGACAACGCCCACTAACGGCGTGCCTGCAAGCCAGGCTGCCACGTTCACCCGAAGACGATCTGAAAATAACCTCGTAACTATTTCCTTAGTGTCTGCGGTGTGGGGAGTGATGAGTAAATTATCCAGCTGCCACATTTCATGATCTGCTGGCAAAGGCTCTGGGTAAGTAACATCGGTTGCTGCTGCCGCAATGCTGCCTGATTTCAAGGCGCGAACCAAGTCCTCTTGGTTCACAACTTCTCCTCTTGCGATATTCACTAGATAAGAATCGGTGCGCATTAGCCCAAAGGCTCGAGCATCAAACAAGAACCTCGTGGTCTCTGTCAATGCGCAGGCCAGAATCACAAACTTTGCTTTGGCTAGCTCCTTGTCAAAGTCGTCAAATGAAACAACCCGGCCCGCGAAACCCTCAAGAAAAGGCTCGTTGGGTCTGTTTCTAACAACGCTGACCCTTGAGCGAAAAGGAGTGAGCAGAGACGCAAGCTCCTCGGCAATGCCGCCGCCGCCAATAATCAAAACACCCTGATCGTAGAGAGAGTCGGCAAACTGCCTGCCCCAACTCTTGGTCCTTACTCGCTCCGGAATGATTCTTGCCAAAGCCAAGCAAAGAGCGAGGGCATGCTCAGCTACCGGTTCAGAGTAAGAACGCTTGGCACTTGTAAAAATAATTGGACTCTTCAAAATCTCACCAAAAGCATCAACCCCAGCGAATGGCAGCTGCACCCACTCAAGCTGCGGGTTGGCATTAAGCACCTCCTGCAAAGCCTCAGGAGAGGAGTAATCGGTCCAGACAAGGGCTTTTGTGGAAGGAGCTACTGAAGTCACCTGACCGCCGGCATCGGTGATCGCCTCTACATATTCTGGAAACTGCTTGGGCTCCAGTGCGACGAGATTGTTCTTCAAGTTCTTCCAATCGATAAATGGGCAGCTGCACTAGGTGAAACTCCAGCTAAATTGCTACTGCCCGTTTTTTGCAATTGTATCTGCCAGCAAGTCAAAGCCCGCCCGTGCTAATGGCAAGAAGTAGGCTGGGGGCATGACTGATAAACAGAACCCAAAAGAACCCAGGGATTCCAGCCAGCTTGAAAAAATGTGGAAACGAATTGGTCTAGCGCTCTTCGTGCTGGCAATCGTGTTGGTAGCAGGTCCTCAGATTATTGATTTAGTGAATCCAACCTTTAGATAGGCAATAACCTAAAGCCATGAAATGCAAAAACTGCCAGAGTGATATTTCCGAGTCCGATTTCAACTGCCCAAGCTGCGGCAGAACAACCGCACAGTCAAGGGAAGATCTTCAGAAGATAGACCCTCAGTCAACCAGGGTAATTGCATGGCTCTTGCTGGCTCTCGGTGTCGCTGGAGTAGTTTTCGTAATTGCCAACAGCGCCACCGACTGGTACTCGCCTCTAAACTTCATCCCGCCGGCTATGGTCCTAATCGCCGGCGGCTTGGCTCTCATGAGCGCATTGCGCGCGAAATAAGAACTTAGATCAGAGCCTTATAAGCCGCGCCAAAGATCGCAAGATCCTGCCAAGGCATTCCGGAAGACTTGTAAATTCTTGAGGTCTGGCTATCTATCTTGTAGTCAGAGGTAAACAGCTGTTTTACCTCCACTAAATCTTTCACGGCAAGGAAGCCTTCGTTGATTGCCATGATGACATCACCTGCTTCTCTCAGCGCAGCTGATTGATCTTCGATGAACACCGTTCCGATACCCATGAGATTTCCGGGCAGTTCTCTAGCGTTTGGTTCGTGCGAACCAACAGCCGCAACAATTACGGTCTTCTGAACTTGCTCTAGAGCGAATAGGGGCTCTCGGGCAGTGGTTGCAGTAATAACTAGGTCAGCCTCGGCAAGGTCCTTAGTTGAACCTGCAGCCGCCTCAATACCATGGGACCTGAGGTCAACAATCAGCTTCTCAACCCCTGCGGTGTTTCTGGCCAAGATTCGAATTGAATCTGGCGTCGACACGGCTGAAATTGCGAGAATGTGGGCGAGGGCTTGAGGCCCAGAGCCAAAGACAACCAGCTTTGGGCCCTCTGGCAAATCTAACTTTTGCACCATGGCCGCCGTTACGCAGGAAGTCCGAAGCAGCGTCAAAGCAGCGCCATCGCACTGAGCCAGCGGAGTGAGAGTTTTGGCATCAAAGAGCGTGTAGATGCCTTGGATTCTTGGGATGTTTTTAGCCGGGTTCTTGGGTGCGACGGTGACGAACTTCAGCCCTACAAACTCAGCATTCTCGCTAGGCATCACAAGCCCTTGGCCAGAGGCAAATTCGACAAATGAGCGGGATTTGTCGGTTGCAGGGTCAAACCCATCGGTCAAGGATTGGCTTATTGCTTCAATTGACTTGCGATAACCAAACTTTATAAATAACTCTTGGTCACTTATCCACTTTGCCGGGCTTAGAGCGCTCATCGAAGTGAGAACCCTTCGTCCAATTCATCGTTTTCGAACAGCAAAAACTCTGAATTGGCAACATGAAAAGCGTTTCCGGTAATCACCGGGATTACCCCAGATCTTTGGCCGTGGGTTTGGGACTCTTCAATTTGACCTAAGAACCTAGTCCCGATGATTGAGTCGTGAATCAGAGTCATTGATTTAGTTAGCCTGCCGGAATGAGCCAGCTGGGCAATTCTTGCTGCAGTTCCAGAACCGCAAGGAGACCTGTCGACCCGGCCGTCGGCATAGATAGTTACATTTCGTTGATGCAGTTCGGTCTCAGTTGAATTGATGTCATCAAAAATAATGGTTCCGTAGATGCCGTTTAGGCGCTCATCGGCCTGCGAATTAGATTCTGGAGTCTCATTTAACTTCCATTTGATCTGCCTGCCGATGCGAATTAGCTCATCTAGATGCTTCGGCTCTACCGATAGGCCTAACTTGCTGGCCTCAATACTTGCGTAGTTGGCACCCCCGTAACCAATGTCCACCAAGACAGTCCTGCCGTCATCCAGAGCTACTGGCACTGTCTCGGCGATTGCATGGGAAAACACGTTCCTAAAGGAAATCTTCGTTGTAATACCGTTTTCTTGGGTGACCAGGGCCTGCACTCTGCCGGATGGGACATCGATTGTGACTGCTGTTTCACCATTTGGTTCTGCAGCAACCAACCCGGTGTCTACGGCCCAGGCGCCCAGAGCAATGGTGCCGTGCCCACAAGCAGTTGAATAACCATCGCCGTGCCAAAACAGCACACCGAAGTCAGCACCATCATCATTTGGCTCAACGATAAACCCGCCATACATATCCGCATGACCCCGGGGTTCATTGACAAGTAGCTGTCTAATTTGTTCGAGTTCCTGGTTTGAGGAAGCCCCCGCTCGCTTGTCTAGAACTGTTGCTCCTGAAATGACAGGAAGCCCGACACTCACGATCCGAAATGGCTCGCCAGCGGTGTGATAATCCGCTGCGGTGATTTTGACTAAGGGCCTATTCATAACTCGAGTCTATTGGGGCAATTACTTGAGTAAGTTTTGCCTAGGGTTTGGGCTCTTGCAGAGCCACCCAGGAGAATCGAACTCCTGTCCCGCTCGTTACGAGAGAGTCAGACCCTTGAAAACACAGTGTTTTTCGAAGAGGATAGGTAAAGACCGTTTCCTGATGTGCCCCCAATCTGTCAGGCTGTGTCGGCCAAATTGCTTGAGTTTTTGCCTGAGTTGGTAAGGTCTAAAACAAGGAGGATGCCGATGTTATTGGAAACGCTTTTAGTGCTATTGGTATTGGGCGCGGTGGTCGCAACTGTGCTCAGTCTTTTTGTTGTGAGACCCAAAAAGCATCAACCGGAACATAGCAGCAAACCCGACGCCGACAATCCACAGTGGGACGACAAGTAGTTTTTGTGTTGTTAGCAGCACCTTGAGTCGGCTTGGTGCTAGAGGCACCGCGAAAAGTTAGTTATGAGGGAGACGAATAACCCTGAAAACACAACTTTTCCATGAACAGCACAGGTAAATACTGCGTCCTGATAAGTCACCGTGAGTCAGGCCGTGTCGGCTTGCTTGAGTTTTTGCTTAAGCTGCACATTTTCTCCTCAGCAGTTGAGGGGCGTGTGTCTCAGATCCGCTTAGATGTGCGAATCTAGTCAGAGCCACCCAGGAGAATCGAACTCCTGACCTGCTCGTTACGAGTGAGCTGCTCTACCAACTGAGCTAGGGTGGCGTATCGTTTCAAAAGTTTAGTCTGTAATTGCGCCCGCTCGCCTAAGCCTGGCAAGGGCTGCGTCTTCTATTGGAGACTCTGGCCCGATAGCGAACCGCATAAAGCTCAATAACGATGTAGTGACGGGCCTCAAGAACCAAAGTGGCAAAGGTTTAATACCAATCATCAACTGGTACTCCTTCGGCATCGAGGCGAGCGCCGACTGAAACAACAGCGCGTATACCGGCTTTGCAACAAGCGGTAGCGGTGCCTTTCTTATCCAGCTGATAACTGCTTTAGTGTCATCGGTCACGGTGAGCTTCGACTTGAAGCCTTCGAGGGTCTCCAAAAGCTCGGCTTCACTCATTGGAGCTGTTTTCAAGCCAAGTGGTTGAACCGATTTTGACCACAGTGCAACGTAGGAATCTGCACCACCCGGGATTGGGGTCTTTGAATAGTTCTGGTGTGCCCTCAAAAATGAATCCATGAAAGCCACATGAACCCAAAGCAAGAGATCCTTGTCTGCTGCCTTGTAACCCTTGGTTTCGCCAGAGGAAGTCTGATACTCGCCGCTGACCGTCTTGTGCATGCGGTTTACCCTGCCGGCCTCACCATTGATTGCTTCGATCGAACCAAAGGTCGTAACCGTTAGCCACCTAATTGTTCCCGAGAGTCTGCCTAGTGGGTCTTGCTCATAGCGAGAGTGCTCTGACACCCCGGTAAGGGAACCCGGGTGAAGAGCCTGCATAAGTAGCGCTCTCACGCCGCCAACCAATGTTGAAAAATTTCCGTGTACTACCCAGGGTGCATCGGTAGGCAAATAAAAACCTGGCTCATTGCCCTTGGCGACAACTTCTAGCCACGGCGGAATCCCGTCGGGTGCACCAGACAGGAGTTTCCGGAATCTGCGCGACAGGCTCTCCTGCAGGGCATTATTTTTCAATGTGTTGCCTAACCTTATAGATACGATCAAAGGAACTAACCATGACAGAAGCCGAACTAATCCGCGAGTTCCAAAAAAACCGACTCCACATTATTTTGGCTCAGCTCGCGCCGACGGCTCTGCTGGCCTTTGCCGCCTTTGCTACGCCCACCATATCCGGATACGAAATGTTTTTGGTTCATGGATTTGCCCTAATTTTACTGGCCTCAGGGATACTCGGCGCTTTAGCCGAGTACTCAGCTGCGTCCCAGGCCCAGGCCGTCATTGATGACTTAGCTGCGCTACCAGGTCAGTCGGCTCTTCGATCACGGATAATCAGCTTTCGCCGATGGCTAGAGGTTGTGAAGTTCGTGACCCCTGCAATCTTTATCGTGATTTTTGCAGTACTGATGGCAGCTCTTTACCTGTAAAAAACCAGCTGGAAGGCCAGATAGACGGCTGGGGGCTTTCGACGCTCTACCTGCAGTAAAGAGAATCTTCTGAAATCGTTTTACCGGCAAGGTAGTCATCTACAACACTGCCGACGCAATCGCTGGAGCCATAAGCGGTGTGACCCTCACCTTCGAATGTAAGCAAGTAGGAGCCCTGCATGAGCGAACTCAAGGTAACGGCCTGCTCGTAGGGGGTAGCCGGGTCACCGGTCGTTCCTACGATAATCACTGGACTTGGTAATTCAACCCTGTAATCGAGCTTTTGGTTTCCAACACCGGCTGCCCAACCATCGCAAGAACTCTCGCCGTAGGCAAAGTACTTTCCGAATACCTTGCTTGCAGCCGCTATTTCTTTTGTCAGATCAGCGGTTGGCAATGGGTAAGTAATTTCATCGGCACAAGCAATGGCATAGTTTGCCTCAACCAAGTTGGTTAGATAACCGCCTTCGGCATCGCGGTCGTTATAAAAATCTGCCAGTAGCAACAAGGTCGTGCCGTCGCCTGCAAGACCCTCTTCAAGCGCAATCGACAGATACTCCCAGCTGTCTTTCGAATAAAGAGTCACAATCATTCCTGCAATAGCTGCCGAAAGTGACAGGTCCCTATCAAAATCAGTTGGCATCGAACTATTTTCTAGCGAGCTCAAGAGCCCTGCAATAGTGTCCTTGGCCTCAGCCATGTCTTTCGGGAGTGGGCAGCTGACTCTGGTGAAGCAGTCGACCAGATAGGCGCTTAGCGCCTTATCAAAGCCTTTTATTTGCCCGAGTAAAGCCAGGTCAGGATCAATGGTTGGGTCAACTGCACCATCCAACACAAACAGGCCAACTTGATCTGGGAACAAAACGGCAAAGGTGGCTCCCAGCTCAGTGCCGTAGCTATAGCCAAGATAATTTAGCTTCTCGCCACCAAGAAGAATTCTCAGTAGCTCCATATCCTTGGCGGTCTGCTGAGTGTTGTAATAACCGGTGCTCATTTCCCCTTGGCAGCTCTGTGCAAAGCGATACGACAAGTCAGCCGAATACTGAATGTCCTCTTCGGTTCCAAATCGGTAGGGAGAGTTTCCATAGAGAAGCTGATCTTTGAGACCCAGGTTGCTGCACTCGACCGGTGAGGTCTTCCCAACCCCCCTTGGATCGAAGGCTATGACTTGAAAATTTGATCGCAGGTAATCACTCCCGAGGCTCTCATAAGAAGCCAGTAACCATTCGATCGAGCTGGACCCCGGTCCACCCGGGTTCACAAGTAGGGGTTCTAACGAAGAGGTCCCGGCTTTGCGCATAAGGGCGACTGCGATTAACAAGCCATCCGGCGTGCGCCAGTCAAGCGGTGCAGCAACAACCGCGCATTCAAAGCCGTCCTCGCAGTCTTCCCAAATGATTACCTGTTCATATAGGGACACGACTCCACTTTCGATTTCAGCGACCGGATTCGGAGCTGGAGAGGGAGTGCAGCCGGCAAGCAATAAAACGCCCGCGATGACAGCTGCTCTAAGCCGCAAGGTCGCGTCTCAGGATCATCAGCGTGCAAAGCGATTCGAGGACCAGCAAGTCCCTCACGTTTGAAGCCAACCGCTTTCTAGATTCGGTGATCGCGTCTAAAATAGCGATGCTTGCGGCCGCGTTTGTCCCCAGCTGCCTCAGCTGAAGGTCTTCGGTGAGCTCAGGATTAGTCATTTCGACATTCGCACCAAGTTGAAGGGCAAGCACGTCTCTAAAAAAGGACTCGGCGTCGGTGAAAATTCGATCGATGCCGTCTCTAAGAGCTCTGGTGTTCCTACGCTTCTGGTGTTCTTCTAGGCCCTTGAACTGCGGCCTCAAGTTCGGAGGAATCTTCTCGTCAATCCCAAGTCCGTAGGCGAGCATCAAGTGATCCTTTTCGGACTTATCGCGCTCTTGAGCCAGCGCCTCAGCATCGCGTTTGGCGACGCCCAGTAGTTTTTCTGCAGCAAGCATGGCCCGGCTAAGGTTTGTGATTCCCGCAATCTCTCTCAGGGTTTCAGCCCTTCTAGATCTAGCGTCCTGGGATACCGCCAGCCTTCTTGCCATGCCAACGTGGCTCTGGGCTTGGCGTGCGGATCTAATTGCAAGATCTCTATCAACCTTGTCCCGCTGCACCAGTAGCTCAGCAACCTCCTCGATACTTGGGAGTCGAAGCAGCACGTTCATGGTTCTGGAACGGATTGTTGGCAAAAGGTCTGCCACACTTGGTGCGCAGAGGATCCAAATTGTTTTGTCTTGGGGCTCTTCAAGTGCTTTTAGTAAAACGTTTGAGGTGCGCTCGGTCATTCGATCGCTGTCTTCGATAATCACGATTCGATAATCACCAATGGTGCTATTCATCCCTGATTTTTGCACCAGCTCACGAACCTCATCGATGCTGATCAATACCCGCTCGGTGGCAAGGGTCAATACATCCGGGTGAGCTCCGGCAATTGTTAGAGAACATTGCTGGCAGCGCCCACAGCCATCATTTTCACACTGAAGCGCAGCGGCGAAGGCCTTAGCCAACAAAGACCGGCCAGAACCAGCTGGGCCGGTAAATAGCCACGCGTGGTGAACGCCTTTTAGTTTTCCGGCAACCGTGCGCTGAAGTTGCTCGATTGCTTCTGGTTGACCTAAAAGCTGATCGAAGAGCCCGGAGGTCATTTGTCGAGCCCAGCTTTTTCAATACGGGCAATCACCGCTGAATGTATTTCGGGAATGGCCATGGTCGCGTCAATAACTTCAAAACGAGGTTGGGTCGCAAGCTTCAGATATTGCTCCCTTGCCCTTGCAAAAAACTCAACCTGTTCACTTTCTAAGCGATCTGGAGCAGTTCCAGTGTCATCACGCCTTGAAAGAGCCTGCTCGGCAGGCATGTCCAGTAAAAATGTAAGGTCTGGCTCTAGGCCGGCAACTGCCCAGAGCGAAATGTCCTGGACTTCCTTTACGGAGAGCTCTCGTGCGGCACCCTGATAGGCAATCGAAGAATCATAATAGCGGTCCCCAAGCACTATCGTGCCAAGCTCGAGAGCCGGCCTAATCTTCGTGGCAACGTGATGGGCTCGGTCTGCGGCATATAAAAGTGCCTCTGCCCTTGGAGCGACGTCTCCCTTGCGGTGGAGAAGTAAGTGCCTTATTTCTTGACCTAGTTCGGTGCCGCCTGGCTCCATCGTGCGCAGCACTTCATGTCCCCTGGCTTTTAGCCAGGTCTCGAGTAGATCCAACTGAGTGGACTTGCCAACTCCGTCGATTCCTTCAAAAGTTATAAACACGGCTACCGCTTTTTTCTGGTCGTCTTTTTCTGGGTCTTTGGTGTTTCGCCTGGCTCTACCCCTAGCTTTTCACGCCTGATGGCCAAAAGCTCGAAGGCGCGGTCGTTAGCCAGCTCGTCTAAGGGCTCGTCGGTTGGCACGGTTGCGTTCACAATTCCGTCAGAAACGTATGTTCCAAACTGTCCAGTCTTGGCCACAACGTTCAGCTTGGAGGCTGGGTCTTCCCCGAACTCCCTTAGCGGAGTAGCTGCTGTGCGGCGCCCGCCATACTTTGGCTGCTTGTAAATCTCCAACGCTGCGACTAGATCAAGTGAGAAAATCTGCTCCTCGGTATCAAGGGAGCGAGAGTCTGTTCCACGCTTTAGGTATGGACCGAACTTCCCGTTTTGAGCAGTGACTTCGGTTTCAGTTTCAGGATCGATGCCGATAACTCTTGGCAACGACATAAGCTTCAGGGCGTCTTCGTAAGTGACAGTGTCCACAGCCATGGTCTTGAACAAAGAAGCGGTCCTTGGCTTTGGATTACCCTCGTCAACTAAGGTTAGGTAAGGACCATATCGGCCATCTTTCACTATGATGTCGAAGCCTGATTCCGGCTCTTTACCTAGGACTCGGTCGCTTGCCGGGGGAGCATTTACAAGTTCAACCGCTTTAGCCTGAGTAAGTTCATCCGGGCTAAGGTCCGCAGGGATGTTTACAATTCTGCGCTCTTCGTTCTCCATTACTTCAAGGTAAGGACCGAACTTTCCGGTTCGAAGATTGATGTCTTCGGAAATCTCGAATGTGTTTATCGATCTCGGGTCGCTTTCGCCAAGACCCTCAACGGTTGACTGCAATCCGGTTTCACCGAAGTAGAAATTCTTTAGCCAACCAGAGCGATCAAGTTCGCCGAGCGCTATTCGGTCGAGATCTGATTCCATCTTCGCCGTGAAGGCGTAGTCAACTAAGTCCCCAAAGTTATCTTCCAAGAACCTGGTCACGGTAAACGCGATCCACTCAGGAACTAGTGCGCTACCGCGCTTTACTACATAACCCTTGGAAATAATGGTGGAAATAATGGCAGCGTAAGTTGAGGGCCGGCCAATACCCTGCTCTTCCAAAGCCTTGACCAATGAAGCTTCGGTGTACCTGGCTGGTGGTGACGTCGAATGGTCCTTAGACGCGATTTCATCAATTTTGATCGTTGTCCCGACCTCAAGGGCCGGAAGCTTCGCGCTCTCTGGTTCTTTGCCTTTTTCTTGAGCTTCTTGATAAACGGCCATAAAGCCCTTGAACAGCACCACGGTTCCTGATGCTGAGAATTCAGCGACCTTGGAGTCAACCTCAGTTTGCAGCTTGGCTGTCGTGGTTGAAAGCTTGGCATCCGCCATTTGAGAAGCAACTGTCCTTCTCCAAATTAGCTCGTACAAAAGTTGTGATTTTCCCTGCAAAACCTTCTTGAGGTCATCCGGGTGAACGAATTTCTCCCCCGAAGGACGAATGGCCTCATGGGCCTCCTGAGCATTTTTCGACTTAGCCCCATACATACGTGGCGCCGAAGCAACCGATTCTGCGCCAAAGAGCTCTTTTGCAACAGCAATGGCTGCCGAGCTTGCCTGGCCGGACAGCGAAGGTGAATCCGTTCGCATATAGGTAATGTGACCGTCTTGATAAAGCATCTGGGCTGTGTCCATAGCCTGCTTGGCACTCATGCCTAGTTTTTTAGAGGCTTCTTGTTGCAACGTAGAAGTGGTGAAAGGCGCGTATGGCTTTCTGGTCGAAGGCTTTGCTTCGACGGCTGAAACCCTAAGAGTCTGACCTTTGAGTTTGGCCGCATAACCTGCAGCCTCCTCGGGCGTGAGCACCAAAGCCTCTTGAACTAGAACACCCTTGGAGTCAAAGCTCTTGGTTCCGGCAAGCTTTTGGCCATCCAGGATTGCGAGTTTCGCCTCAAAGCCAATTGATTCGGCCTCTAGATTTGCAGTGATGGAGGAATAGCTAGCAGAAACAAAGGCCATTCGCTCGCGCTCGCGCTGAACAATCATTCGCATTGCAGGCGACTGGACTCTTCCGGCGGACAGTCCACGATTTATCTTGCGCCAAAGCACCGGAGAAATTTCATAGCCAACCAAGCGATCAACTACCCGCCTGGTTTCCTGAGCCTGAACAAGGTTGGTGTTCAGCTCCCTGGTGTTGTTTGCGGCAGCAGTGATGGCATCTTTTGTGATTTCGTTGAAGACCATTCGGTGGACCGGGACCTTGGGTTTC
>CAYMAU010000019.1:0-20006 GCA_964388525.1 uncultured Aquiluna sp.
TTCACCACACCGACTGCGGCATGCTCACCTTCACAGACGATGAGTTCAAAGAAGGCATCCGCAAGGAAACTGGATTGAAGCCCGAGTGGGCGGCAGAGTCTTTTAGTGACATCGCAAGCGATGTCAGACAAAGCATCTTGAGGATAAAGGCTTCGCCTTTCATCCCTCACACCGATGCTGTCAGAGGTTTTATCTTTGATGTTGCCACTGGCCTTCTAGAAGAAGTGAAGTAGGAATGGTTTTCGTTCAAAACTGATTTCCTGCTTTGAACCACCTAGGACCCATGAGACAAATCGGCTCAACCTGAATCGAGACAAGCTTACGTTTCTTGTCATTGGTAAAAAGCTCCGTAGTCTGAAGTTTTTCAGCTGCTTCAGGCACCGGAAATGGGGCATTGCCGCCAAGCTCCATCGAGGCCTTCAAAACATTTTGAGCCGACTGGGCCAACAAGATCTTGCCGACCAGGGTGGAGCCAGTGAAGGTTATTTTCCGAAGCTTGTGGTCGGCGACGATCGGAGCGCTGACAGCCTTGGAGTCGCTGGTTGTGATCACGTTTAGAACCCCCGGAGGGCATCCAGCTTCCTGCATGGTTTTGGCCAATAACAGGGTCGCCAGTGGGGTTATTTCCGAGGGCTTTATCACCACCGTGCAGCCGGCGGCGCTATCTTCCTGGTAGCCATGGCCAGCGGAAAGTTCCAAGGGGTGATCGCGAAGACTGGCCCAATTGGGCGTTTAGTCGTGCTGATTTGACCGATTCCCTCTGGGTTCTTGCCAAAGCGGCCCTGGATACGAACCGCCTCCTCGCTAAACCAACGGAAAAACTCGTTGCCGTAGGTCACCTCAGCCCTTGCCTCAGCGATTGGCTTTCCCATCTCCATCGAGATCAGCATTGCAAACTGTTCTGAGCGGGCAGCTATTAGTTCAAAGGTTTTTCTAAGAAGTTCGGCCCTTGCTCTGGGAGGTGTTGCGGCAAAGCTCGATTGCGCCTGGCTTGCTGCATCAAGTGCTTGCAAACCGTCTTCGACCGTTGCGTCAGAAACCTGGGCAAGTTCTTGTTTTGTTGACGGGTCTGTCACGACGATTGTGTTCCCGTTTGCCGAATTGGTGAAGTGACCGTCGATAAACAGTCCCTTAGGGACCCCAGCCAGCCAATTCTTGATGAGAGCGCAACCAAACGATTTGAGGTTCGGAGAGCCGTTTGGGCTTCTTGGTGTCTAGGTCCACTGCAACCATGACCGAAGTGCCGGTTGCGACCAGTGCGGATTTTGGTTCCTTAGTTGGCCGGTCAAACAGTTGGTAGTGAAACGTGAAAGAGGTGTTGCCTATCTTGGTAACGCTTATTTCGCACTCCACCGGTGCCGGCGTGAAATAGAGCGGTGCCAGATAGCTGATGTCCTGCTGAATCACCACGATGCCAAGGTTTAGAAGGTCTGCGCCGGTTTTATCCTCGAGAAACAACCTGGCTCTTGCCTCTTCAAACAGGGTTGCATAGACGGCGTTGTTGATGTGACCGAACTGATCCTGGTCGGACCAACGGAGCTGAAGATCGATTCTCATAGCACTTCCTCAATGTCACTATTCGATAACAAATGCAAAACAACTTGATTGAACTATCTTCTCTTATTAGAGTCTAACCAACGAGTCGATCGATCGATTGATTAGTTGGGTCTAGATTGGTAGACTACACCGCCCTAGTCGGGCCGAGCGAATTAGAGGAGTAACAAATGCTACGAAGTGAAGAGGCCAAGGCGAAGAAGCCTTGGATTGCTATTGCAGGCGCCGCAGCAGCACTTAGCCTGGTATTGGCCGGTTGCGCTGCAAGCGAGACTGAAGAGGTCGCAGAAACTACTGCTGCTGCTGAAGAAGAAACAGTGGAAGTGGCTGCACCAGCTTTCACCACCGTTGAAGAAGGCAAGCTAACTTGTGCTTCCAGCGGAGAGTACCCACCGTTTAGCTACTTCAACACCGACAACAGCCTTGTTGGTTTTGACATTGAAGTTTGTAATGCAATTGCTGCTGAGCTTGGCCTAGAGGCTAACCCACAGACTGGTGCATTCAACACTTTGATTGCTGGCCTACAGGCAGATCGCTATGACACCATCATCGGCTCGATGACTGCTACCGACGACCGTCGCGAGCAGGTTGACTTCACCGAAAACTACTACGCAAACTCTGCGGTGTTGTTTGTTTCCGGGGATTCAACAATCACGGGCCCAGATGACCTAGAGGGCGCAGTTATTGGCGTTGCACTTGGCACTTGGTTCGAAGACCTTGCCTACTCACTAGAAGGCGTTGCGGACGTAAAGACCTACCAGGCTGACATCAACGCTCTAGAGGATGTCTCCAACGGTCGTATCGATGCTGCAATCACCGTTCGCCTTGGTGGCTACTATGCCGCCAACGAGTCCGGCCTTTCAGTGAAGTCAGTTGGCGAAGCACTTGCCGCTGACACTGCAGCTATTGCAGTTAGCAAGACAAACCCTGATCTATACGCTGCTATCAGCGAAGCATTAGCCACCATCTTGGGTGATGGAAGCTACGCTGCCGTTTCGAACGAGTACTTCGGAATCGACATCAGCAAGTAGTTACCTTGTTCAAACTGCCGGCCCTTCTTGGGCCGGCAGTTTGACACACTACGAAAGGTTTTTAGAATTAGGCAAAACGGCTGCCGAACTACTGGAGCCCCAGTGACACCACGACGCAAAGAGGCGACTTGAACGATTTCATAGATGCATTTGTTTCAAGCATCCCTATCTTCACTCAGGGACTGCTAAATACCCTTACTCTTACCGGGCTCACCTTGTTCTTCTCAGTGTTTTTGGGGCTGATTGTTTTGGCTCTGAAGGTGAGTAAGTATCGGGTGCTGAACTGGATCGCAAGCACATACCTCGCAATTGTTCGCGGTATTCCGCTGATTGCGCTGCTTTTTGTTATCTACTTTGGCATTGTTAGCATTATTCGCGTCGACGCCTTCACGGCGGCAACGATTGGTTTGAGTATCCACTCTTCGGCTTACATGGCCGAAATTTTTAGATCTGGTCTTTCTTCGGTACCCAAGGGCCAGACCGAGGCAGCCAGGTCACTTGGCATGAACAAGCTCGCAACGCTGCGCAAGGTTGTCGGCCCGCAGGCTCTAAGGGTTGTAATTCCGGCCCTAGTAAACCAATCAATCATTGCGCTGAAGGACAGCTCGGTTGCTGCCTTCATCACTGTCGAAGAACTGTTCTTGACCTCACAGCGAATAGCTGCTGCCACTTTCGAACCATTGACCTATTACACAATCGTGAGCCTTTACTACCTAGTTGTAGTTGGTGTCATGACAATTTTCGCTCACCGTGTTGAGCGCCACTACGAAAAGCGTGGTTAACCAAATGACCGAGAGCCGAGTAAGAATCCGCGCCGCCGAAAAAAGATTCGGCGACAACGTAGTGCTGAACAAAATTGACTTCGATGTCGGCAAAGGCGAGGTTGCGGTGTTGATTGGACCATCGGGTGCCGGTAAGTCGACACTGTTGCGCTGCATCAATGGTTTGGAGCGATTGACCGCTGGAAGCGTTGAGATCGATGGTGAGCAGCTGGAATATAAAGAGAAGTCTCTAAACCACATTCGAGAGCAGGTTGGCATGGTCTTCCAGCAATTCAACCTTTTCCCTCATCTAACCGCCCTGGAAAACATCACGCTTGCGCCACAGATGGTTTCGAAGAAAACTGCCAAGGAAGCCAAAGAAAAAGGCATTGCTTTGCTTGAAAGTGTTGGCCTTGCCGACAAGATAAACGCTTACCCATCGTCGCTGTCCGGAGGTCAGCAGCAGCGGGTTGCCATTGCCCGGGCTCTGGCAATGGACCCGAAGCTAATGCTGTTTGATGAACCAACCAGCGCACTTGATCCAGAGCTCGTAGGTGAAGTTCTCCAGGTTATGCGGAAGCTGGCAGATGAGGGAATGACGATGGTTGTTGTTACCCACGAGATGCGTTTTGCCAGGCAAGTCGCCGATCGAGTTGTCCTGCTATCAGACGGCGTCATTGCCGAGCAAGGCACCCCGGAAGAGGTCCTAGATCACCCGACCAGTACCAGGGGGATGAGCTTCCTGACCCAGCTACAGGCTGAACTCAAGGACATGGAAGAAGACGAAAACAAATGACCGACACCAAGTCCCTAGATTTTATTTCCGTACAAATCACCGAGGGTTTAGCAAAGGTGCTGCTGAACCGACCCGATCGACTGAATGCCGCGTCCCCAGTGCTGGTTTCAGAGCTAAGAAGTGCTCTTGCGGAGGTTTTGGCGGCCGGTGTTGCAGTGGTAGTTATTTCCGGAGAGGGACGAGCCTTTTGCGCCGGCCACGACCTGAAAGAACCAGAACTCACGGCAGGATCACCAGAATTTGATAGCCACCTTGAAAATCTCCAGGAAATCACCAACATGCTTCGGGATGAGCGTTTGGTCTCAATTGCAGCGGTCCACGGGTTTGTGCTTGGAGCCGGCTTAGAGATAGCGCTCAGCTGCGACTTTGTGATTGCAGAGCAGCAAGCCCTGCTTGGTTTCCCAGAGGTGTCGGTTGGCCTGTCGGTCACCGGAGGAATCTCATACCTGCTACCGCAGGCAGTTGGTTTGCCAAAGGCTAAGGAGCTAATTCTGCTGGGTGAGAAGTTCACCGCTCTTGAGGCTCAAGACATGGGACTTATCAACTTCACTGCCCACCAGTCGGACCTAATAGACGAGGCTGATGCGCTTGCCCGTTCTGTTTTGGAAAAGCCAAGAACTGCCCTGATGCTTGCTAAACGTTACCTTGAAGCTGGGCACCGCCAAGCAATAGATCAAGCGATGACTAGAGAAGTTGTTGCGGCCAATGAAACCTCAATGACCGGAGAAACCAGCGAAGCCATCACCAGGTTCGGCAAAAGGGAGGCTTAGACATGGGAACTGGTCTGAACATCCTGACCGGGCTAAACCCCGCTTTTGCAACACCAAAAGTAGCAAGCCTTCCGGAGTTGGTCATTGGGGCCGCGGCCTTCGGGGACAAGCAGGCCTGGTTTTTTGAACAGAGCAATCAGTCGATTACTTTTCACCAAATTGCTCCGCTGGTCGCAAAGACGGCATCGGTGCTTTTAGCCCAAGGTACCACTGACGGTCAGCCGGTCGCACTGATGTGTGACAACACCATGGAGTTTCCAATCAGCTGGCTAGCGCTTAGCTGGCTCGGGGCACCCATGGTTCCGATGAACCCAAGGTACGGGGTTATCGATGCCACACACCTAATCAGCACCGCCGGGGTGAAGACCGCCATAGTTGCCAAAAAATACGTGGGTTTGTTCAAAGAATTTGCCAAAGAACTGAGTTGGCCCCTGAGAATAATTGAGGCCGAGGGGCTGCTAGAAGATGCCGCTAATGCGGCAGAGATCCAGCCGGTCGGCACCGGAGACTCGATAGCGAATATCCAATTTACCAGCGGCACCACGGGGGCTCCAAAGGGTTGCGTATTAGGGCAGGAGTATTGGATTCAGATTGCCCACACTCTGACCGAGGAGTTTCCAAACATTTCTAGTTCCGACACGATGCTGACTGCTCAGCCTTTTTACTACATTGACCCCCAGTGGAACCTGATCACAAGCCTTTACTCCGGGGCAAAACTGGTTGTTTTGGATGGCTTCCACCCGAGTAGTTTCTTTGAAAGGGTTAGGCACTATGGGGTTACCTACTTCTATTGTTTGGGCATGATGCCGAACCTGCTATTAAAAATGCCGGCCGATGCCGCAGACAAAAAACATCGGGTCCGGGCAGTTGAAGCCTCGGCCATACCAACCACTATCCACGCCGAACTGGAAGAGCGTTTTGGTGTCAGTTGGTATGAGGCGTTTGGAATGACTGAGACTGGCGCTGATATTTTTGTCCCCGAGGAGATTACTCCGCAGTTAGCCGGCAATGGGTCCATCGGAAGACCTAGAAACCACCGTGAGGTGAAGATCGTTGATAGTGAGGGAAATACCCTTGGGCCCGGAGAAGTTGGCCGGTTGATGATTGCTGGCCCTGGCATGATGCGGGGTTACTTCAATGACCCGGAATCAACCATGGCCGCCTTTGACGGCAAGTGGTTCGATTCTGGAGACCTTGCAAGCTTTGACGAAGACGGGCTCTTATATCACCGCGGGCGAACCAAAGACATGATTAGAAGAAGTGGTGAGAATATCTCAGCCGCCGAACTAGAAACGCTTCTGAACTCTCACCCGAAGGTGAAGATATCAGGAGCAATATCGGTTAGCGATGACCTGCGTGGTGAAGAGGTATTAGCGGTTATTGAGCCCACGCAACCCGTGAAGGACCACCCGTTATTTTTCCAGGAGCTGGTCGAATACTGCGAGGCTAGGGTAGCCAGCTTCAAGGTGCCCAGGTATTTCAAGTTAACTGACCAGATGCCACTGACTGTCAGCGAAAGAGTTTCGAAGAAGGAACTGAAACAGGAACAATTCCTAATAAAAGTTTGGGACAAAACCACCGGAGAAGTCTTGGAGAGAGTTGATGCGTAAACTCCTACTGAGGCAATTGATTATCGAGACTCAAGGAGCACTCACTTGGAATCAAATGAGGGCAACATCAACCAAAGCTTGCAAATCAACGCCACTCACGGCAGGATCATGGCCGCCGCCTTGGAGCTTTTTGCAACCAGGGGGTTTCACGGCACTGGAATCAGAGACATTGCCGGCAAAGCTGGAGTATCAACGGCTAACCTCTACCACTACACCGGTAGCAAAGAAAACCTCCTTTTTCAGCTCATGCAGAACGCGTTGGCAAAGCTACTCGCAGCCGCTAAGGCAATCACTGAACAGTACCCAGATCCAAGAGCTGCCCTCGAACAACTGGTCCGCATGCACGTCATCACCCATGCGCTTTCACCAATGGCTTCTGCGGTGGTCGATGATCAATTTGGCGTTCTCGAAGGTGAGACAAGGAATTCGATCATTGAACAGCGAGACCGTTACGAAAAGTTCTATGGCTCAGTCATCAAAAATGGCGTTAGCCAAAAGCTTTTCAGCGTCCCGGATGAGTCAGCTGCCAGACTTGGTCTCTTGGAAATGCTCTCCGGTGTTGCAAGATGGTATTCGCCGGCTGGTAAGTTCGGCCCGGTCGAGGTTGCGGAGATCCACGTTCTTTTATCGCTCTCTCTTCTGGGCGCCGACAACAAGAACCCCGTCACCTCGAACCAACCAGTTTTGGAGCTGGTTGAAAGGATTTGGGGCACCAAGACTTAGTTCCATAAACCAAGGCGGCTTCTGATGGATGCTTACATAATTGCCACCTCCCGCACTCCAATTGGTAGAGCTTTTAAAGGCGCCCTCAAGGATGAGCGACCAGAGGACCTGGCCGCTCACGCTATTCGCTCGCTGCTTGCCAAAGTGCCACAGATTGAAGCAAGCGAAATAGCCGAAACAATTTTGGGCATTGGGGTGCCCGGCGGGCAACAGGGCAGCAACCTGGCTCGAGTGGTCAATGTCATGATCGGATTAGATTCAGTCCCGGCTCACGTGGTTTCCAGGTTCTGCGCCAGCTCCGCTCAGGCTATTAGATCAGCTGCCAACTCAATTGCCGCTGGTGAAGGACACTGTTACATCGCAGCTGGAGTCGAATCGATCTCTAGTTTTTTGCAAACCGATGTTGATAACCTCCCCGGCTCAAAGAGCCCCCACTTTGACGCCGCGCAATTGAATACTTTGGCAAATGCAGCCAACCTAAAACCCTGGCAAGACCCCAGGATATTGGGTCAACTGCCAGATGTTTATGCTCCGATGGGACAGACCGCTGAGAACCTCGCTAGCACACTGGGGATTACCCGCGAAGACCAAGACGCATTTGCCCTTCGCAGCCAAAAACTTGCGGCGGCCTCAGTGGCAAACGGCTTCTTTCAGCGTGAGATTGCACCTTATCGACTGGCAAATGGGGATGTCTTTGCAACCGACCAGAGCGTTCGTGGTGGAAGCACGATGGAGGGACTTGCGGATTTGCAGCCAATATTTCGAGAGGGTGGATCCGTAACGGCCGGAAATGCTTGCCCGCTAAATGACGGAGCGGCGGCGGTGATGATCGTCAGCGGAGAGTTTCTAAAAAGGCATCAGCTTCAGCCCCTAGCAAAGGTTCTTGGCGTTGCCACCAGCGCTTTATCTCCGGAAATCATGGGACAGGGGCCAGTGGATGCGATAGCCGATCTCGAAGCCCGTTTGGGTCTTCAGGGTCAGGTGGATCAGTACGAAATAAATGAAGCCTTCGCGGTGCAGGTATTGGCAAACATACGAACCCTGAAACTCGACCCAGAAACAGTGAACCTGGTTGGTGGCAGCATTGCCATCGGCCACCCCTATGGAATGACCGGTGCCAGAATTGCCGGGACTTTGATTAATTCGTTGAGCAGCCACGACCATTCAATTGGCATAGAGGCGATGTGTGTGGCGGGCGGTCAGGGAATGGCTATTGCCCTAGAAAGGACAAACTGATGCAAAAATTGGCAGTTGTCACCGGCGCAGCCAGGGGAATTGGTTTTGGTGTCGCCAGCCGACTCGCAGCCGATGGCTTCAGCATTGCGATTCTTGATGTTGATGTTGACGCCGCCCATTCTGCAGCTAAAACGCTTGCTGACCAAGGCTTTACAGCCCAGGGGTTTCAAGTCGACGTCGCTGATGAGGAATCGGTCTTGCAATGTTGCGTTGAGATAAAAAGCAGTCTTGGTCAGGTCTCGGTTCTGGTCAATAATGCCGGCGTGCTTCGGGACAACAGCCTTAGGAACATGAGCGTTTCGGACTGGGATTTAGTTATGTCAGTTCATCTTCGCGGAGCTTTCTTGCTGTCACGAGCTTTGCAACAAGACATGGTCTCGGCAGGCTGGGGTCGGATAGTTAACCTTTCCAGCACTTCTGCCACCGGCAACCGCGGGCAGGCGAACTACTCCGCCGCAAAAGCCGGCATTCAAGGCTTCACCAAGACCCTCGCGCTGGAACTTGGGAAATTTGGGATAACAGCCAATGCTGTCGCTCCTGGTTTCATAGAAACCGATATGACAAAGGCTACGGCTGAGCGAATGGGCATCGATTTTGAGGACCTTAGAAAATCTGCAGCAGATATTGCCGCCGTGAAGAGAACAGGATTACCAGAAGACATCGCCAACGCGGTTAGTTTCTTTGTTGATGAAAGGTCGGGCTTTGTCGCCGGTCAGGTTCTCTATGTGGCCGGAGGTCCCCATGTCTAGGGCCACGAACATCGTAAATCTCGAGACTGCCGATGGGTTGGTAGATAAGAGGCTGGGTCCAAGTGGGCCTTTTGAAATCACGGCTGCCAAAATAGTCGATTTTGCAAACGCGACCGATGACTTCCAAGGTATCCACGTTGACAAAACGGTAGCGCAGGCTGCCGGCTTTGAGGACACCATTGCTCATGGATATCTGGTTCTATCACTACTCAGCCAGTTCGCCTATCAACTGATTGAATTTTCCAGCAAGGGTCCAATTATCAACTACGGCTTAGACCGAGTCCGCTTTCTAAAGCCAGTTCTTGCCGGGGCCAAGTTAGTGGCTTTTGCGACAATAAAAGAAATTAAGCCAAAAAATGACATGTTCATAATCACCACCGAATATGAGCTGCAGGATCAAGATGCTAGAACAGTTTTGGTTGCCACCAGCCTTATTGCAGTTGCTCTGGATGATTCATGAGTGAGCTAGATCTAATCATTCGCTCAAACAACGTTTATGACATGGTTAGCAGGCAACCGAGGCCGCTGAGCATTGGTGTCTTAAACGGAATGATTATTGCCACCGGCAACGACCTTCCCTTTGACGCCAAAGAGGTAATCGACCTTGGCGACAAAACAATTTTCCCTGGCTTTAATGATGCCCACTGCCACACAGTTTGGTATGGACTAAGCCTGGGTGAGATTGATTGCAACCAACTTTCCAACCTCGACGATCTCTACGGGGCGCTTTCAGCGGCAGCAGCTTCTCTGGGCGAGGATGACTGGGTTCTTGCCAGCGGGTTCAATCAAAGTCGACTAGGTGGCTACCCAGATATAGATAAACTGAATCAAATTTGTGGCAATAAGCCGCTGTTTATTCGTCACACCTCGGGGCACTCTTGCATTGTGAACGACGTGGCTCTTGAAAAGGCTGGGCTGGTTGGTCAATCAAGCGGTTTAGGTGGGGCGATTGTCTTCGATGACAACGGCAAGTTCACTGGGCTTCTAGAAGAAAAGGCCCAGGAAGACATCCAAGCTCTTTTTCTGCCGAGATCTCAGTCAGAAATAGTTCAGGCTCTGGATCGGGCCACTCAGAACTACGCCGCAGAGGGCATTACGAGCTTCACTGAGGCAGGCATTGGTGGCGGTTGGATTGGCCACAGCGACATAGAAATGGCTGCCTACCAATCGGCTCTAGCGGAATCTAGCTTGCATGCCAGAGCGCAGCTGATGCCGGTTAGTGACTCTCTTCATTCAATAAGTGGAAACAAAGTTGACTCGAATAGTTTCGGTCTGGACCTTGGAATACGCTCTGGCTTCGGTGGCGACCACCTCAGCATTGGCCCAATGAAAATCTTCATTGATGGCTCAATGTTGGCACTAACCAGTGCAGTCACAAAGCCCTTCGAAACCGGTAAGGCCGACAACTACGGCTACTTCCAAGCGCCTGAACAGCTGCTAACGGAGAAAATCCTTTCAGCGGCTGGCAGCGGCTGGGCAGTGGCGGCTCACGCAATAGGAGACCGAGCGGTTGAGCTTGCGCTCGATAGCTTTGAGCAGGCGATAGCCATGCATGGTGCCCCTCCAATGCCTCACCGAATCGAACACGGTGGCATTGTCTCAGATGAGCAATTGGCAAGGTCGGTCGCTCTTGGAGTGAGGGTAGTTTCCCAACCGGGGTTCCTCCCGAAACTTGGCGCCCAAATGCGAGAGGCGATTGGCTCCAGAAGTCAGATTTCTAACCGGATAAAGAGCTATTTGGATGCCGGTATCGAGGTTGCTGGAAGCTCTGATCGACCAGTTGCCAACGGTGCTCCAATGAGTGTTATACAAAGCTTTGTTGAACGAACGGATGACAACGGTGAGGCCTTCTCTCCGTCGGAAAGAGTGGACGTACTAACTGCCCTTCGTTGCTACACGGTAGGTTCTGCCCACGTAACAGGTAGCTGGGCCAAAAAGGGCAGCTTGGAGCCGGGAAAACTTGCAGATTTAGTGGTTCTAGAAACAGATCCTGCTTCGGTTCAAACTGTTGAAATATCCCAAATTAGAATCAACATGACACTGCTTGGTGGCATAAAAACCTTCGAGAAGTAGGACCCATGACTACTACTAAATCAATACCGCAAACCCTCGATGTTTCAGAAACTCTCCCTGGTCCAGTGTCAGCCGCGCTGCAGGCAAGACGCTCCTTAGCCGTTGCCCCTGGGGTTGGAAGCGTGATGCCTATTTATGCTGCTAGCCAGGGTGGTGGGATCGTGGTTGATGCCGACGGCAACAGGTTTATTGACCTCGGATCCGGGATTGCTGTCACCACTGTGGGTGGGGCAAACAAGAAGGTGGCGGAGTTGGTTAGCAATCAGGTCCTGAATCTGTCGCATACCTGCTTCATGATCACTCCCTACGAGGGCTACATCCAAGTCTGCGAAAACCTGAACCGACTGACGCCAGGCAGCCACGCCAAGACTTCGGCTCTTTTTAATTCGGGGGCAGAAGCAGTTGAGAACGCAATCAAAGTTGCACGCGTGCATACCGGGCGCACAGCCATTGCCGCGTTTGACTATGGCTATCACGGTCGGACAAACCTAACCCTGGCGCTAACTGCAAAGAGTGCGCCCTATAAGGGCGGCTTTGGCCCCTTTGCGCCTGACATATATCGCTTTAGTGCCTCGAACCCGTTTCGCGATCAACTTCTCGGCGAGGAGGCGGCGGCCAAAGCGATTAGAGACATGGAGCGTCAGGTTGGCCCTACGCACCTGGCAGCCTTGATTATTGAGCCCATCTACGGTGAGGGCGGCTTTATTGCACCGGCAAAGGGCTTTCTGCCTGCCCTTCAAGCCTGGTGCAACAAAAATAATGTGGTGTTCATCGCCGATGAGGTTCAGACCGGTTTCGCTAGGACCGGTCAGTACTTTGCTAGTGAGGACGAGGGCCTTGAGCCAGATATAATCGTGACAGCTAAGGGAATGGCCGGAGGCCTACCCTTGGCCGGCATCACCGGCAAGTCAGAGATTATGGCCGCAATTGAACCAGGAGGCCTTGGTGGCACCTATGGTGGCAACCCGCTGTCCTGCGCCGCCGCAATCGCAGTTGTTCAAGAAATTGAGACAAACAACTTTCTTCAGCGTGCCAAGGAAATTGAACAGCTTCTAAAATCTAGGTTGCTCAAGATACAGCTAACCGACCCAAGACTTGGTGAAATCAGAGGTCGCGGCGCCATGATCGGGGTCGAGCTTATAGATCCAGCCACTTCGGCACCTGCTGGGGCACTCACTGCCAAAATTGCCTTAGAAGCAAGGGCTCGAGGCATTATTTTGCTCACCTGCGGGATGGACGGAAATGTCATCAGGTTTTTGCCGCCTTTGAGCATTAGTGATGCACTTTTGAATCAGGCAATGGACATTCTGGAATCCATTATCGCCGGCAGCTAGCTTTCCTAAACCCGAGGTTCAGCAAACCATCCACGGACAGCTCATTCGCGGTCACCACACCGACTGTGGCATGCTCACCTTCACAGACGATGAGTTCAAAGAAGGTATCCGCAAGGAAACTGGCTTGAAGCCTGAGTGGGCAGCGGAGTCTTTTAGTGACATCGCAGTCGATGTCTCACAGAGCATCTCGAGGATAAAGGCTTCGCCTTTCATCCCTCACACCGATGCTGTCACGGGTTTCATCTTTGATGTTGCCACTGGCCTTCTAGAAGAAGTGAAGTAGCAATAGCTTTTAGAACAGCAAGTCAAATGAATTAGCCCGGCCCTGGGTTCGTCTGGGGCTGGGTTTATTCATTCAAGACGGTGCCAATTGGCGCTTTGGCGCTTTGGCGCTTTGGCGGCAGTTTTTTGGCCAGGCTCTAGAATCAAAACAATAGGAAAATGTGCTGAGTTTGTTGGTATTTACTGGCCCCTGGGCATTGTGCCAATTTTCATTACGAGAGATAATTGTAGTCATGAATTCGATTGTGCAGCAGATCAAGCGTTCTGTCGCCAGGCAGTCCTCTAATGTCGTCCTGCGCAAAGATATGTTGCACTTTGGCTCTAGCGCCAGAGTTGACTTAGCCCTTTCTCAAATGGTCAATGCGGGATCGCTTTATCGACTCGGAAGGGGTGTTTATGCCAAAACCAGAAAGACAGCCTCAGGTAGCATTGTTCCCAGGGCCAGCCTCTGGACCCTGTCTAGAGAAGCCCTTTCAAAACTGGGAGTCGAATACGAAGTGCACCCATTGATCTTGGAATGGGAAGCCAGCCAGACAGACCAGATTCCCATGAGGCTCATTGTAAAGACGGATAAACGAGTGTCCCGCAAAATGTCAGTGGGTCAAATCAAAATAGAATATGTATCGAATTTCTAATGAGCACTTCGATCTAGTTGCAGACGTCGTCAGTCAAAACCTTTCCCCTTTTCGAGAAGAAATACTCGAAAAGGACTTGGTTATCTCAAAGGTTCTTGAGTTAGTTTCAACCCTGCACACCGACCCAATTGGACTTTCGTTTGGAGGCGGAACTAGCCTGGTTAAGGCTCGTGGATTAATGGATCGCCTATCCGAGGATGTTGACCTGAAAATGACAACACCCGTAGGGCTTTCGCGTAGCAGACGTCGATCAAAAATGAGCCAAATACGAGCCGACTTCAAAACCGCTTTAGAGGCAAGCGGTTTTGTGGGGATCAAGATCGAGGCAAAGTACGACGGCGGATTTAGCCGCTTTATGATTCCTTACCGGTCTAGATTTGAATCCGGCTTGGCGTTTGAAAGTTCAGTCACATTGGAATTCTTTGCCCAGGATTACTTGGCCCCCACCTCACCAATGCCAATCAGGTCTCTTGCCCATACTCTTGCTGGAACACCAGAGCCCACTCGAACCCTAGAAATCGTCGCACTCGAGGAGACAGTGGCGCAAAAAATTATTGCCCTTTTGTCGAGAGTGGAGAATATCGAAAACCAACCAAAACTCGTTCGACACATTTATGACATCTGGAGGATTAGGGAATTTGGTAAGAACCAAGATCTAATGCAGACAATATTTGATTTCTCCATAATCGAACTTTCACAGCGCTCCAAAGGCTTTTGCGAACCGGTCACTGAGTTTCAAAAGCTCCAGTTAGCACTCACGAATTGAAGGCCTCTCCAAAAGTCAAAACCGCATTCAATCGCCAGCTTGCAGCGCTAGCTTCAAAGCCGCCATCTTTCGAAGAGGCTGTTGCAGTGTTCACTAGCGTCGCATCCGTTCTGTTTTCAGGTAGTAAGTTCGAGCCGCATGGCCAGTAGATTGATCAAGTTGCTTTGTTGCTGCCAGTGCGAAGAAAGTACGCAGCCGTCTACCTAGCAGTCGTCCCATCTCTTCTCAGGAGGCTGCAGTTCAGCTAGGGGTCAGCACCTGCGGTAGCCAACCCTGGTGGAGGCGACTTTTATTGAATGGCCAAAAGCTTTATAGCTGATGATTAGAATCTTCAAAATTACCTTTCTGCCGACTGCTGAATGGGGGTCAGATGCAAGTAATTCAGCAAGATGTGTCCGATTTACTTGACTGGGCTACTTGTTTGAACTACTTTTAGCTCTTATAGGCAAAATATAGCCGATTTAGGAGTTAGTGCCCATGAGTGAGACTGCGGAAAAGACGCTATCCGAGGCTATTCGCGAGCGCCGAAAGGCGCTTGGCATCACTCAGGCTCAGCTTTCTGACCTGAGTGATGTTTCGGTAAGGGCCATTTTCGAATTGGAAAATGGCAAGAACTCAATGAGCCTGAAGCGGGTGCTCCTGATCTTGGGGGTACTGGGCTTGAAGTTCAATTTGGTGGTGGCGCCAAATGGCTAACACTTTGGGCTTGGTCTATAAAAAAGGGAGGCTGGCTGCAACTCTTGGTAGAACCAGCTCGGGTGTCCGGTTTGAATATGTAACCGAGTATGCGCATTTGAGACTACCTCAGATAGCAACCACTCTCCCGGTTAGTGCAGAGCCGATAACCCTTGCCAACGGAGCGACTCCAGCATTTTTTGCGGGACTTCTGCCTGAGGGGCCCAGGCTCACGGCGATCCGGGACCGGATAAAGACCTCACTGAACGATGAACTGAGCCTGCTGTTAGACATTGGTGCTGACCTAATCGGTGATGTTCAGATCCTCCCCGAGGGGGTTAGCCCAGATCAGCCTCGTGAAAGCCTTGCACTGCCCGTGAAGGGCACCCAGTTCAGCTTCCAGGAAATTCGAGAGCGACATTTTGGCTCTCGGGCCAGTGGTATTCCTGGCGTGCAGGACAAGGTTTCGAGCAAAATGTTGAACGCACCAGTGCGGCTTTCAAACATTGACTACATCTTGAAGCTAAACCCCAAGGAAGTGCCATTCGCAGTTGAGAACGAACACTATTTTCTAAAGTCTGCAAATGCCTGCGGCATCAAAACCAGCGGCTTTGAAATGATGACCGACTCACTGGGAGATCATGCATTGCGGCTAAGACGCTTTGACCGGAAGGCCAAAGGAACCTCGAAGATAAAGTTGGCAGCTGAGGACGGCTGCCAGGTGCTGAATCAATATCCTGCGGAGAAATACAACCTGGGGTTTGTCGAGGTGGCATCAAAGCTCGTCTCTCTTTGCCCTGCCAAGCAGGTAGCTGGGCTCAATCTATTTCGTCAGTTGGTATTCAACTGGCTCATCGGCAACGGCGATGCTCACGCTAAAAACTTTTCTGTTCTCGAGGCTGAAACCGGCGAGTGGTTTATCTCCCCGGCCTATGACCTGCTCTGCACGAGATTTTACGAAGATAGAACCATGGCCTTAGGTATTGGTGACAAACAGACCGAGTGGTCTAGGGCGTTGCTTTTAGAGACTGCGGAGAAACTACTGGTCCCAGAGCGAGCAGCTCAGAAAGTAATCGACCAGCAACTGACGGTGCTGAGCGACCTACCACAGCAAATCATGTCGGGCGTGCTGCCTTTTGCAAGACATGAGAACTATGAGGTTGCAAATTTCCTGAAAAAGCGTGCCGCGGGCTTGGTGTAGATGATTCTTTATCGCGTGAGCCGTGGAGGCGACCTTGGGGCCATTGACGCCTCCACGAACATTACGGGATGCCGCTACTTGTTTCTTGTGCTCCCAGAAAGGGAGTCTGGGCTGCGTGCTGGCTACTCCAGGCATGAGCCGACTGGTAATTAGCCAACTAGTAATCAGGCAACGAGTTCGGCGAGTTTGGCCACGTCGTGTCCCGCCCAGTGCTTGTCACCGGCAACCACAACTGGGGTTCCCTGGTAACCAAGAGCATCGAATTCCTTTAGTGCTTCTGGGTCCTGCTGAATGTTTTTATCGGTGAAGCTGACGTTGTTTGCCTCAAGGTAAGCCTTGGTGTGCTCACAGGAGTGGCAACCAGGCTGACTGTATACAGTGACCATCTTATTTTCCGTTCCTTTCGGTGAATGCTGATTCATTTATAAATAGACAAGTCTGTCTATATTCTTACTATACAGACCTGTCTGGTATTGTCAAGCCATGGACATTACTAAGCGGCCTTCGGCAAGACAACGAATCTTAGACACTGCGGCAGCGCTCTTTTACAGTCGGGGTATAAACAACACCGGCATAGACCGGATCATTGCAGACGCCGGTGTTGCCAAAGCTTCGATGTATAACCACTTTGCAAGCAAGGAAGAAATTGTTGCTACCTACCTAAGAGGGATCCGCGAGCAATTTGGTCTGGCCCTTACCAAAAGCACCACAACAGAGACACCCAGCTACGACGTGCCATTTCGTCTTTTAAAAATGACGCTTGCCAATGGTGACTTTTACGGATGCCCTTTTTCAAATGCTCTCGTAGAGCTTCCTGATTCCGACTCGGTCAAACAAGAAGTTACGGCTTACAGAAATAGCGTGCTTACCTATTTTGAACTTGCCGTTGACGGTGACGCAGCAATGGCAGCGAAGTTGATGGTTGTCTACGACGGTGCGTTTCTCAATTGCAAGCTAAGCCCTAGCAAGTCCACCGTTGAAAACGCAATCGAGATTGCCGAACTGATTGTCAGCGATCGTAGGTAGGTTCCAGGTTTGCCAAGAGTTTCATTAAATGAAGAAACCCACGATGTCGTGAAAAGCATCGCGGGCCTCAGTGCGCTTGGAGGGTATCGAACCCTGGAGCGTTGACCCAACACCGTCAACCATGCACTTTGTAACAAGGTGAATTTTACCCCTTGTGATTCTCTTGGTCAAGTGCCGCCAGCCGCCATCAGCGGGCCACGCCATACATGGCTCAGCAGCTTGCGCTCAGCGTCTGAAAAAGAATTTATCGAAACGGGAAGAAAAGTGGGCCTTGTAGGATTTTAAAATTTATGGAAAAGGAAATTGACATAGCGAAAAAAAGCCTCGTTCCTTCACGACTTGTTGAAATCATGGAGGAGGTCTTCCACATAGTCCTCGGTGTCTTCCTTTTCGGCATTGCTGTGGCGGCACTCATCTACTCTGTTATTAGAGTCTTCACAACCACTCCCTTCTTCCCCACCGGCATGATCCAGTCCATCAATGACATTCTGTTCATAATTATTATTTTGGAGATTTTGCGCACGGTCATTGCCCGTTACACCGACGGTGTTTTCCAGCTTCAGAACTTCCTGATTATTGGCATTATTGCGGCAGTGAGGCACATCCTTACAGTCGGTGCCTACATGACCTTAGGTTCAGGAAAGACTAGAGAAGAATTTGACCGAGCGGTGATAGAGCTAGCCATTAGCTCCGGGATAGTTGTTGCACTGGTGCTGGCCATATTCTTAGCCAAAGTGTCAGAGTCGGTTGCGATAAAGGCGGAAGCGTTTAAGAGATAGCGGGAGGCTTCTTGAGGTCCTACGGCACCTACTTCATCTGCTCCATCCACAGCTTGACCATCGCATCTGAATCCACCTTCAAAATCACCGTGCACTCCTTGCCCGCTCTAAAGTCATAAAGCTCCGGTGCCTCTAGGCGAGCATCACATATTGTTTGTCCTCGACCAGGACCCTGAGAGCTATCGACAACCACGTTCATGACCGTGCTTTCTGTTAGATCCGGGTGCAGCAGTGTTGCAACGGCGCCGTAGTCACCCAGGCACATTTCAGAACCCAAAGATCCCAACCGGAACTCAATCAAGTCCGCGGCAAAATTTGCCGCGGTAGAACCCGTTTCTCGCAGTGTTTTTAGATGTGTCTCATCAACCTTGAGGTCATAGAAAACATCAAGGCCATACATCGTCAAAGGAAGCCCGCTATTAAACACAATGTGAGCGGCTTCCGGGTCATGCCAAACGTTAAATTCCGCGGCAGCAGTCACGTTACCCCCTGAGGCAGAACCACCCATAAGCACGATTCGTTCTAGCTTTTTTGCGGTTTCCGGAAAAGTAGAGATAAAAAGTGCAATGTTGGTCAGTGGTCCAATTGGCACCAGTGTTACTGGGTCTTTGGAGTTCTCGATTAGGTCTCTAATCAGTTCTATTGCGTGTCGGTTATCTAAAGTTCTCGAGGTCTCAGAGTTAGAAAGCCCGGCAAGCCCGTCTCCGCCGTGGACATGACTCGCGTCGCCAAGTTCGCCGGCTGTGCCCATGAGTGGCTCATTGGCCCCGGCGGCAACTGGGATGCTGGAAGCCCCGGCCATATCCAACACCTGAAGCGTGTTTTTGCAGACCTGCTCGAGTCCGGTATTGCCATCAACGCATGTGATGCCGAGGACCTTGATCTCTGGATTGCGGGTCGCGTAGAGAATGGCAAAGGCGTCATCGACGCCGGTGTCAACATCAAGAATTATGTTTACGGTCAAGTTTCACGCCATTTCTTATCTTCTTGAAGCGTATAGGGCGTTGAGCCGCATGATTACACATGATGGCAGAGTAACGACCCAAAATAAATTGCACACCTAGGGCCTCTGGTTTGGTATCTAGACCTTTAGATCTTTGCGCAATTTTCGTCGCGGTACCGAAGTAGTCTTAAGAAATGAAAATGCGTGGTGGCCCTGGGGGCTTTATGGTCGACACCGAAAAACGTAAAGCGGAAAACGCCGCAGCCCCCAAGGTTGAAAATTTACTTGGTCGCATTGCAGAGTTATTTACTAACCACCGTGGCGCACTAATCGCCACGGTCGTTTTGGTGTTAGTTGGTGCCGGCCTCTCGGTAATACCGCCGCTATTGATTGAGCGCACGTTTAACGAAGGTCTCTTTCCGCCGATTGGGCCGCCAAATATGACGGTGCTTATTCAACTTGTGAGCCTGATGATTGTCATCTTTATTGCCGCTGCAGCCATAGGTGTTTGGCAAACCTACCTAACAGCCAGAGTCGGTAACGAGGTTATGGGTCAGCTTCGAGAGCGGCTTTTCTCGCACCTGCAGTCGATGGAATTGGCATTTTTCACCATGACTAAAACTGGAACCATTCAGTCGCGATTGCAAAATGACGTTGGTGGCGTCGCAAACGTGCTGAGCAACACTGTCTCTAGCGTGTTGGGCAACACCGTTACGGTAATCGCCGCCTTCATCGCCATGCTGCTACTGAGCTGGCAACTGACCCTGGTGGCCATGGTGATGATGCCACTTATGGTCATTGCGCAGCGTCGGGTTGGCCAGGTTCGGGCCAAGATTGCCGGTAAGACCCAAGAGTCCTTGAGTGAGATGACCGCCATTACCCAAGAATCGCTTGGGGTTAGCGGAATCTTGCTGGCCAAGAGTTTTGGTAGACAGCAGATCGAGGTTGATCGCTACGCTGCTGAAAACAAGATTCAGATTGGGCTGCAGGTCAGGCAGACAATGAGTGGCCAGTGGTTTTTTGCCATGGTGCAGGTATTTTTCTCCGCTATTCCGGCAATCA
>CAYMAU010000020.1:0-19699 GCA_964388525.1 uncultured Aquiluna sp.
AAGTCGACGACTATTCGACCCGATGATAGCTTCAGTGCGGTTTCAACCGAGTCGGTAATTCTCGACTGGGCATCAGGCTTCACGACGAGCCTGTCCACGACAACTGAAATGTCATGCTTGAAGCTCTTCTTCAGAGGCTTGGCTTCCGCGAGTATGACCTGTTCGCCGTCAACTACTGCTCGGGCGTAGCCTTGAGCCTGAAGAGATGCAAATAAGTCTTGAAACTCACCCTTTTTTTGCACAACGATCGGTGACAGCAGCTGGAACCTGGTACCCTCGGTCATTGCCACGAGCTGATCAACGATTGCCTGTGGAGTTTGTTTCGAAATGACCTCTCGGCAAACAGGACAGTGAGGAACGCCTATCCTGGCCCACAGCAACCTCAGGTAGTCGTGTATTTCGGTGATTGTTCCAACCGTAGAGCGGGGGTTTCGGTTGGTTGACTTCTGGTCAATTGAGACAGCGGGGCTAAGGCCTTCAATGAAATCCACATCAGGCCTGTCAACTTGCCCTAGGAATTGCCTCGCATAGGCGCTAAGTGACTCGACATAGCGACGCTGTCCCTCGGCAAAAATTGTGTCAAATGCAAGCGATGACTTACCAGAGCCACTTAGGCCGGTAAAGACGATCATTGAATCCCTGGGAAGCTCTAAGTCAAGGTTTTTCAGGTTGTGAACTCTGGCGCCCTTTATGGACAGTTTTTGGCCTTTTGGTTGCTGAATCGTCATTGTAGAAGTTTAGGCGTGACCCGCTGCTTCAAAAGCTCGTAGCTCCTTTTTCAACTCCGAAATTTCATCTCGAATTCGCGCAGCCAGCTCAAACTTGAGCTGACTGGCGGCGGATTTCATCTGAAGATCCAGCTCAATGATTGTCCCGAGTATCTGCTTCTGACCATCTGCTCCGATGGCGGGTCGACCCCTTGTTTTTTGCCTTGCTGTTTTCTTGTTTGAAACTTCTTTCATCTGCCTAATCAACTGCTCTGTGTCTACCTCTTCACGCTGCAGAGCATCCGTGATGTCCGCGATTTTCTTGCGTAACGGTTGCGGGTCGACTCCCATTTTTTTGTTATAGGCGACTTGTTTTTCTCGTCGACGGTTTGTCTCTTCGATGGCTCTGGTCATTGAGGCTGTCATCACATCGGCATACATGTGGACTTCTCCGTTAACGTTTCTGGCTGCACGGCCGATTGTCTGGATAAGCGATGTGGTTGAACGCAGAAAACCCTCCTTGTCTGCGTCCAAAATCGCAACTAACGAAACCTCCGGCAAGTCAAGCCCTTCTCGAAGAAGGTTGATGCCCACCAGCACATCAAATACCCCTTGACGAAGCTCTCTTAGCAACTCAACGCGACGAAGAGTGTCAACATCGGAGTGGAGGTATCGGACGCGCACCCCCATCTCGGTGTAGTACTCAGTGACCTCCTCGGCAAGCCGCTTGGTCAGCGTTGTGACTAGCACTCTTTCGTTGCGCTCTGTTCTAGTCCTGATTTCATCCAGTAGGTCGTCGATCTGGCCCTTGGCTGGCTTAACAATAATTTGAGGATCGACGAGGCCGGTTGGTCTAATGATCTGCTCTACAAAACCGTCCGATAGGGCAAGCTCGTATTTCGCCGGGGTCGCGGATAGGTAAACAGTCTGCCCCGTGCGCTCCAGGAACTCTTCGAATTTGAGTGGTCGATTATCAAGGGCCGACGGCAGCCTAAAACCATGCTCTACCAGTGTCCTCTTCCTGGATGAGTCACCTAAGTACATTGCGCCAATCTGAGACACAGTCGCGTGCGACTCGTCGATCACAGTTAGGAAGTCCTCTGGGAAGTAATCCAGCAAGCAGGACGGCGCTTCGCCTGGCAGTCGCTGATCGATGTGTCTTGAGTAGTTCTCGATTCCGGAACAAAAGCCGAGTTCGCGAATCATTTCTAGGTCAAATGTTGTTCGCATCTTGATTCGCTGCGCTTCAAGGAGTTTGCCTTGAGAGTCCAGTTCTTTATAACGAACTTCAAGTTCGTTTTCAATGTCCTCAATTGCCTTACCCATTCGCTCTACCGGCGCCACGTAGTAGGAAGCCGGGTAGATAGCAACGCTTTGGCGTTCCATCAGAACCTCACCGGTCAGCGGGTGAATTCGATAAATCTTTTCAATTTCGTCGCCAAAAAACTCAATGCGTGTTGCCTCTTCGTCATAGACCGCTATGACTTCGACGGTGTCACCCTTGACCCGGAAATTCCCTCGAGTGAACTCGATGTCGTTTCGCTGGTATTGAATGGCTACGAGCCCCCTGATTAGTTCGTCCCTATCAATGCGTTGGCCCACCTGTAAAGGTAACGATTGCGCCAAGTACTCCTTTGGTGCACCGAGGCCGTAGATGCATGAAACTGTCGCAACCACAATTACATCTCGCCTGGAAAGCAAAGACATAGTCGCTGAGTAACGCAGGCGCTCAACTTCTTCGTTTATCGATGAGTCTTTCTCGATGAAGGTGTCTGTTTGGGGAACATACGCCTCGGGCTGGTAGTAGTCGTAATAGCTAACGAAATACTCAACAGCATTCTCAGGGAACATCTCCTTGAGTTCGCTGGCCAGTTGGGCGGCGAGCGTTTTATTGTGGGCTATCACTAGCGTTGGGCGCTGCAACTTCTCGATCAGCCAAGCCGTGGTTGCTGACTTTCCAGTTCCAGTAGCCCCCAACAGAACAACGTCCTTCTCACCCGCGTTTAGGCGGCTGGTAAGCTCCGCAATCGCTGTTGGCTGGTCACCGGCAGGCGAATAGTCGCTGATGACTTTGAAGGGCTTGGATATGTCCTGCATCGCGGTCTAAACCTTAAAGGAGGCGAACACGTTGTCCGCCCTTATTTGAAGATCAACAAGCGTGCAGTCCGAGTCAATAACCGTGTCTGCTAAAGCTTCGCGTTGGGCATCAGTTGCTTGGGTCTTTATCCTTGAAAGGGCATCTTCCTTGGTCATTCCGCGAATATTAACCAGGCGCTCAATGCGGACGTCTTCGGGTGCACTCACGGTCACAATTCGGTCAAAAGTCAGCGGTGATTTAGTTTCCAGGAGCAGAGGAATCGTGTAGATAATTATTCCCTCGACTTCGGAGATTAGTTTTTTTGCTTGCGCCTGAATTAGCGGATGCAAGATTCCTTGCAATACAGTTCTATTTTCTTCAGAGCTAAAGGCAATTTTCGACAGCTGGGCCCGATTGAGCGAACCATCTGCATTTAGAACCTCAGCACCAAAGGCACTCACAACTGCTGCTAGACCCGCTGTCCCCGGCTCAACCACTTGTCTGGCCAAGACGTCAGCGTCAATTTCTGTTCCCCCGAGTGCAACCCAACGACTAGCTACGGTAGATTTTCCCGAGCCAATTCCACCAGTCAAAGCGATGAGCATGGATATAAGGATAAAGAAAAAGCGGGAACACCGTTGGTGTTCCCGCTTATCTAAGACACTAAGTTTTACTTGTCTCCAGTTAGCTTGTCTCTCAATGCAGCCAGCGACTCGTCGTCTGCCAGTGTGCCTTGATCAGCAGAGTCGCCGCTTGACGCAGAAGCCTCCTGCGCAGGTGCCGCGTCAGGAATAGAAGCGAGGTGCTCGAAAGCAGCCTTGGCCTGAACCTTGTGCAGCTCCCAACGAGCATTAGCCTCGGCGTACTCTGTCTCCCACTTGCCACGAGCTTCTTCGAAGCCTTCGCGCCACTCGCTGGTGGCGGGGTCAAAGCCCTCTGGGTAACGGTACTGACCCTTGTCGTCGTAGTCGGCGCTCATTCCATAAAGCACTGGGTTAAAGTCCGTGCCAGCGTTCTCAACTTCTTCAAGAGCCTGCTTTAGTGAAAGTGAGATTCTGCGACGCTCTAGGTCGATGTCAATTAGTTTGACGAAGACCTCTTGGTTCACGGTCACTACCTGATCGGCGTGCTCAACGTGTTTTGAGGAAAGCTCTGAAATGTGTACTAGACCCTCGATGCCATCTGCAACTCGAACAAAGGCACCGAATGGAACAATCTTGGTGACCTTGCCCGGGATGTACTGACCGATTGCATGAGTTCTTGCGAACAGCTGCCATGGGTCTTCCTGAGTCGCCTTTAGCGACAATGAAACGCGCTCGCGCTCTTGGTCTACTTCTAGAACCTCAACTGTGACTTCCTGACCTACTTCGACTACCTCACTCGCGTGCTCTATGTGCTTCCAGCTCAACTCGGAAACGTGAACTAGTCCGTCCACTCCACCAAGGTCGATGAATGCACCGAAGTTCACGATTGACGAGACAACTCCGGTACGAACCTGACCCTTTACAAGGTCGTTCAGGAAGGTGCTGCGGTTCTCGCTTTGGCTCTGCTCAAGAAGAGCTCGTCTTGACAACACAACGTTGTTGCGGTTCTTATCTAGTTCCAAAATCTTTGCCTCGACCTCAGTACCAAGGTACGGGCCTAGATCCCGGACACGACGCAATTCGATGAGCGAAGCCGGCAAGAAACCTCGAAGACCGATGTCAACAATGACTCCGCCCTTCACAACTTCGATGACGGTTCCAGTAACAACGCCATCAGCCTCCTTGATTCGCTCTACGTCGCCCCATGCTCGCTCGTACTGAGCGCGCTTCTTGGAAAGAATTAGACGGCCTTCTTTGTCTTCCTTCTGAAGAACTAGTGCCTCAATGGCGTCGCCGACTTTTACAATGTCGTTTGGATCCGCGTCTTGACGGATTGACAGTTCTCTGGAGGGAATGACACCCTCGGTTTTGTAACCAACGTCCAGGAGAACTTCATCGCGGTCAATCTTGACTACGGTTCCGGAGATCAGATCTCCATCATTAAAGAATTTAAGTGTTGCTTCGACTGCGGCTAGGAAATCTGCCTCTGAACCGATGTCGTTTACTGCTATCTGTACTGGTTTTGCGCTTGCTTTGGATGCCATATTTGTGGTAACTCCACTTTGTTTACTCGGGTTGCGCCAAAAATAATGATTTCATTACCTGTTTATTTGGCCCAACGAACGGACAGGATAAGTGCCCTGAGGCACCGGAGCAATACTAGCGCCTTTTCTAGTGACCCGCCAGCTCCCAATTGGCCCCAATGCCAACATGTACCTCGAGCGGGACGGTGAGGGTGACGACTTCCTGCATGGCGCTCACCGCAAGCTCTCTAAGGGTTTCGAGTTCACCAGGAGCGACGGCAAACACGAGTTCGTCATGGACCTGAAGCAGCAGTTGGGAAGTTAGTTTTTGGGCATCCATTTTTTGTCTCACAACGATCATTGCGAGCTTCATGATGTCTGCGGCTGTCCCTTGAATAGGGGCGTTAAGTGCTGCGCGTCTCGCGTTTTCCCTTACTTGGAATATCTTTGAGTTGAGATCGGGAAAAGGCCTGCGGCGTCCATAAACAGTCGTCGTGTGGCCAAGAGCCTTTGCGCGTTGGACAACTGTGTCCAAATAGCGCTTGACCCCTCCAAAGCGATCAAAATAATCAGACATCAGCTGCTTGGCTTCTTTGCCAGGAATTCTTAGCTGTCTGCCAAGGCCGAACTCGCTCAGCCCGTAGACAAGGCCATAGCTCATGGCCTTTACTTTGGAGCGCATTGCGCCGGTGACTTCAGCCGGTTCCACTCCATACATACGCGCTCCCACAAAATTGTGCAGGTCTTCGCCAATTCGAAACGCTTCGATAAGACCCTCGTCCTCAGACAGGTGAGCCATGATCCGCATTTCAATCTGTGAGTAGTCGGCCGTCAGCAAGGTTTCAAATCCAGGCCCGGCAACAAAGGCGCTTCGAAGTCTCTGACCACGGTCAGTCTTGATCGGTATGTTTTGTAGATTCGGACTCTCGCTACTGAGGCGGCCGGTAGAGGTCCCAACCTGGGAGTAATTTGTATGAATTCGTCCGTCGTCCTCTATGGCTTTTAGCAGAGTCTCAGTCATCTGGCGCAACTTGGTGCTGTCTCGGTGCGCAAGCAGTCGCTCCAAAAACGGGTGCTCGGTCTGTTCGAACAAGGTGCTGAGAGCCTCGGCGTTTGTTGAGTAGCCGGTCTTCAGTGCCTTTGTCCCCTGCATGCCTAGTTCTTCAAAGAGAACTACTTGTAATTGCTTAGGGCTAGCTAGGTTCACTTCGTGGCCAATGATTTCGTAGGCCTGTTTAGCGATTTGTTCTACCTCGAGGGTCAGCTCATCGAACTGGGTCTGAAGCGCCGAGGAATCCATTGCGATTCCGGTTATTTCCATCTTCGATAGAACCTCGCTGGCGGGCAGTTCTATATCTCGGTAGATTCCGAGCTGCCCGGTGTCCTCTAGATGCGGAATCAGCACTGCGCAGATAACCGCGTATACCCAGGCGTCCAGTGAAGGATCCGACTCGCTTAGCAACTCATTTGGGTCTTGCCGAACGACGTCTATGCCGGCGTACTGTCTGATGATTGAGTCTGGATACAGGTCCTTGCTGATCGGGTCGACCAGGTGGCTGACCAAGAGTGCGTCATCTGTAATTGCCTCTGGCCAGATCTCAATGGAGTGAAGCTTTTTCCTCATAGCCTTGGTATCCCAGCCGCCGAAGCCACCATGCGCCAGTAGCGCGAGAGCGGAATCTTGATCTTCGCCGTTCCAGTTCAGCCTCTTGCCAACTGTTGCTATTCCGAGTCCAACAAGTCGGCCATCATTGATTTCAACATGCACAAAGGCTTCCCCCGCATTGACGAGCTCCTGAATCTCTGCAACTGAGGCGACTCGTGAATCTATCGGGGCGGAAGGAAGATTATCGACGATTTTGGCAGCAGCTTCGGGCAATGCCTCTGAAGCTTCTTGGCTATCTGGAGCACTCTCGACGGCAAGCTTTGCTGCCTGAGCTATGTGTTGAGTGCCATTGCCTCCACGAAGCTTCAACACCCGCGTTAGCAGTGTTCGGAATGATAGAACGGCGAATATCTCTCTGAGTGCATCTTCATCTACGGGGCCCAAGACTAGGTCGTCCATCGTAAAGTCGAAAGTGAGATCCGTGAGCAGGTGATTCAGCCTGCGGTTTCTGACTGCGAGGTGCTGGTTCTCCCGCAGGCTCTCGCCGACTTTCCCGGGAATCTCTTCGGATCGTTTAAGAATTTCGTCCAAAGATCCAAACTGTTGAATCCATTTAGCGGCGGTTTTCGGGCCAACTCCCGGAACTCCGATTAGATTGTCCGAAGTCTCCCCCACTAGAGCAGCGAGCTCCGGATACTGAATTGCGTGAATACCGTATTTGGCCAAAACGGCTTCATCATCCATGCGGGCAAGGTTCATGACTCCCTTGACTGGATAGAGAACCGTTGTGTCCTCACGAATCAGCTGGAATGTGTCACGGTCCCCAGAAACCACCAGGACGCGCATCCCTGCCTGCTCGCCGAGGTTAGCAAGTGATGCAACCAGGTCATCGGCTTCATAGTTTTCACGGGAGACGCTCGTGATGTTCATAGCCGTTAGCGCCTGCACTAGCAGTTCGGTTTGGCCAAGGAACTCAACCGGTGTCTCTCCGCGGGTGCCCTTGTATTCGGGTAGTTCTTCGGTTCTGAAGCTGTGCCTAGAAACGTCGAATGCAACGCACATGTGTGTTGGCTTTTCACCCTCCAGGATGTTCAACATCATGGAGATAAAACCGTGAACGGCGTTTGTGTGCTGTCCCTCAGCGTTTTTAAAGTTCTCCACATTGAGCGCGTAGAAAGCGCGGAATGCAAGTGAGTGCCCATCGATAAGGAGCAGAGTAGGCTTTTCGTTGGCGCTCATAGCGTTTAGCCTACTTTGTAGAAGGTGGTACCACAGTGACCGAAGACGATGTCGCAAAATCAGCACATGCCCTTGAAATAATGAAGCGAAGGGGCTTGGGTGACCTTGCTGACCGCATGGGCATAGAACTCAAGGAGCTAAGTGCTGAAAGGGCTGTCGCCACCATGCCAGTTTCGGGTAACACCCAGCCCTTGGGAGTGCTTCACGGTGGTGCCCACGTGGTGCTGGGTGAAAGCCTCGGTAGCTTCGCCGCAAACGTTCACGCACACCCTTGGGGTTATGCGGTGGGAATTGAAATAAACGCCACCCATCACAGCTCCACTCGAGAAGGGGTTGTAACAGGAACCTGCACTGCAATCAAGTTGGGTAAATCTCTTACGAGTCACGAGATAAAAGTTACCGACGAAGCCGGTACGTTGCTCTCAACAATTCGGATCACTAACTTCCTAAGAGCAAACGAGAGCTAGATTACTTATCGCCTAGTTGCTCGAGTACCGCCTTGGCGACTTGGGACATCGAAAGCCTGCGATCCATGGATGCCTTTTGAATCCAACGGAAAGCCTCTGGTTCACTTAGCTTCATTTTCGACTGCAACAATCCTTTGGCCCTGTCCATTAGCTTTCTGGTTTCTAATCTTTCGCTGAGGTCAACGATTTCTGTTTCGAGGGCGAAGATCTCCTCAGCCCTAGAAAGAGCAATTTGTATTGCGGGTAGCAAGTCAGAAGGCTTAAAAGGCTTGGTCACATATGCCATAGCCCCGGCGTCCGCGGCTCGCTTTACCAAGTCCGCTTGAGAAAAGGCAGTCAGTAAAACAACTGGAATTTTGTGCTCGGAAATCTTTTCAGCGGCGGAAATTCCATCGAGCTTGGGCATTTTGATGTCCATAATTATTAGGTCAGGCATCAATTCGACGGCTAGTCTCACTGCCTCTTCGCCGTCTGCCGCCTCACCGACAACCTCGTATCCGGCCTCTTGTAGGGTGGCGACAACATCCATCCTGATAAGGGCTTCGTCCTCTGCGACGACAACGCGAAGTGCTTCTTGCATGATTACAAGTTTAGCGGCAACTTGAATAATCAAATCCGCTAGAGTGATACCGAGAGCCGGAATGGCGGAACGGCAGACGCGAAGCACTCAAAATGCTTTGTCCTATGGGCGTGTGGGTTCAAATCCCACTTCCGGCACAAAAAAAAGAGCGGTGGATACCCACCGCTCTTTTTTGTTGTAAAGATTTCCAAATTTAGCTTGCATACCCGGGCACTGTTTCATTGACGGCATCGCCGACGCGGTGCACGCGAAGCGAGTTAGTTGAGCCAGGTATCCCCGGAGGGGAGCCTGCGACCACCACTACCTCGTCGCCAACGCGGCATTTCCCACTGGCCAGAACAATTTCATCCACCTGTTTGATCATTTGATCGGTGTGCGTTGCCTTTCCAGCTAAGAATGTGGTCGCCCCCCAGATCAAAGAAAGTCGACGTCGAATTTCTTCATTTGGGGTGAAGGCAAGAACCGGAACTCGTGATCGGAGTCTTGCAACTCTCAATAACGTGTCGCCTGATTCTGTAAACACGCAAACAAACTTCGAGCCCAATAGTTCTGCAATTTGGAGAGCCGACTTAACTACGGCGCCAGAGTGGGTGTGTGGCTGTGTTCCAAGAGCCGGAATTCGCTCAAGTCCATTCTCTTCCGTGGATTCAATTATTTTCGCCATGGTCTCAATGGTCTCAATAGGAAATTGGCCGACGGAGGTTTCGCCGGAGAGCATAAGCGCGTCAGCACCATCCAGTACTGCGTTCGCAACATCCGAAGTTTCAGCTCGGGTAGGTCTGCTTGCAGTAATCATGCTTTCTAGCATCTGAGTAGCTACGATGACTGGCTTCGCCCAACGTCTGGCAAGCTCTACGGCGCGCTTCTGGACGATTGGGACCTGCTCTAGGGGTAGCTCCACTCCTAGATCGCCCCGTGCGACCATGACGCCGTCAAAAGCGTCAATGATTTCTTCAAGGTTGGCAACTGCCTGAGGTTTTTCGATCTTGGCAATGACCGGTATAAATTTGCCCTCTTCGCGCATGATCTCGTGGACTCGAAGGATGTCTTTGGCGTTTCTTACAAAGCTCAATGCAATCATGTCCGCGCCGAGCTTTAGGGCCCAGCGAAGGTCTTCTTCATCTTTCTTGCTCAGTGCCGGAACATCGACTGCAACGCCGGGGAGGTTTATGCCCTTGTTGTTTGAAACTGGACCGCCGATGACAACCTCTGTTGTTACCGTTGTGGCGTCCACTGCGGTGGCTCGAAGTGATAGCCGACCATCGTCAATAAGCAGCATGTCCCCCACTGATACGTCGTTTGGAAGACCCTTGTGGGTGGTGGAACAAATGTCCACGTCGCCTGGGACGTCATCGGTAGTGATTTTGAAAGTCGCGCCAACGACAAGATCAACGCTGCCCTCTGCAAACTTTCCAAGTCGAATCTTTGGGCCTTGAAGGTCAACCAGAATTCCAACAGCTTTCTCGGCTTCCTCACTGGCTTGACGAATATTCTTGTAGACCTGCTCGTGAACCTCGTATGAACCATGGCTAAGGTTCATCCTGGCAACGTCAACTCCAGCGGCTATGACTTTTCTGGTCATCTCTAAATCGCCTATTGCAGGCCCGAATGTTGCAACAATTTTTGCGCGTCTCATTGGATTCAGTGTCCTAGTTTCTTTTTGACCTAGCTGTAAACCGAAATTGGCTTATCAGTTGGCTTTACGGGGAATGGCAGCTGAGTCTCGCCTTCGAGGTGTTCATCAATCGCCGCGGCAGCTGCCCTTCCTTCGGCTATTGCCCAAACTATCAGGCTTTGGCCTCTGCCCGCATCTCCTGCAACAAACAAAGCATCCTTGCTGCGGTATTTACCGTCACGAGCTATGTTGGTTTGAGTATCTATCTCAGCCTTTAGTTGGGCCGTTATTGTTTCTGATTCTGGGCCAGTGAAGCCGAGTGCGAGAAGAACCAGATCGGCCTTCATTACTCTTTCAGTCCCAGGCTTAGGCAGTCGCCTTCCATTCACAAATTCGGTATCCGCAACCTTAATGCCGGTCACCTGACCTTCCTTGCCAACAAGTTCGACCGTTGAGTGCAGGTATTTGCGGTCACCGAATTCCTCGTGAGCACTTGAAATTTCAAAGACTCTTGGATCCATGGGCCAGGGCTGATCAGTGGTTCGTTGTTCTTCGGGCTTCTGGCCAATGGCAATTGTTGTGACCGAAGCAGCCATCTGCCTAGTTGCTGTCCCAAGACAGTCTGCCCCAGTATCGCCGCCGCCAAGAATTACAACGTGCTTACCCTCGGCACTTAGCTGGTCCTCAACGGTGTCGCCAGCCACAACTCGGTTTGACTGTGTGAGATATTCCATTGCGAAGTGGACTCCAGCCAGGTCCGAGCCTGGCACATCCAAGGCTCTTGGAGTAATTGCGCCAGTTGCGACTAATACGGCGTCATAGCTGAGCTTTAGCTCTTCCCAAGTGATGTCAACTCCGATGTTTACTCCAGTCCGAAATCTGGTGCCTTCTGCTGTCATTTGAGCAATGCGCTTGTCGATGTGGCGCTTTTCCATTTTAAAATCCGGTATACCGTATCTGAGCAAACCGCCGATGCGGTCGTCTCTTTCGAACACCGCCACCGTGTGGCCAGCTCTAGTCAACTGTTGTGCAGCTGCCAAACCTGCTGGACCAGATCCCACGACCGCTATTGTCTTGCCGGTTAGTCGATCTGGAACGTTTGGGGTAACAAACCCTGCATCAAAAGCGTCATCGATGATCGAAACTTCGATCTCCTTGATTGTTACAGCCGGCTGGTTGATGCCAAGCACGCATGCACTTTCGCATGGTGCTGGGCAGAGTCTGCCGGTGAACTCTGGAAAATTATTGGTCGAGTGGAGGCGATCTATGGCCTCTTTATTCTTGCCTAGGTGAGTTAGGTCATTCCACTCCGGAATAAGGTTTCCAAGTGGGCAGCCGGCGTGACAGAAGGGTATCCCACAGTCCATGCAGCGCCCTGCCTGCTCCTTGACTACTCCGGAGTTTCGTTCCTCATAAACCTCTTTCCAGTCCTTTATTCGAACTGGAACTGGCCTGCGTTTCGCTGTCTCACGATCAGTGACTTTTAGAAATCCCCTTGGATCAGCCATTAGTTACCTCCAAGATTTGCGTCCAAACTTCCTCGCCGTCTAGGTCTATGCCTGTTGCCTGAGCATCTTGTTGAATCTCAACTATGCGTGCGTAGTCCCTAGGCATAACCCTCACGAACTCTTTCGCGTAGGTCGAAAAATCGTCCAGGATAATCTTTGCTAGCGGAGAGCCAGTCAGGTCTAGGTGTTGCTCAAGTATTGCCTGAAGTTCGTCCTTACCTGCTTCATCAAGAACGCTCAAGGTAATTTCACCCAGCTGAAGTGCTTCACGATTTACTTTCGACTCTGACAGCCTGTGAACATATGCGATGCCTCCGGACATTCCTGCACCTAGGTTGATTCCCGTTTTTCCGAGAATAACTACCCGTCCACCGGTCATGTATTCAAGAGCGTGGTCTCCAACGCCTTCGGCCACCGCAACGGCGCCAGAGTTTCGAACCATGAATCTTTCGCCGACGACTCCGTTTAGGAAAATCTTGCCTGAAGTAGCTCCATAGCCAATAACGTTTCCAGCGATCACGTTTTCAGACGCCAGGAACCCGGCCGTCTCGGGGGGCCTGACGCTTATGATTCCTCCAGAAAGGCCCTTGCCAACATAGTCATTACAGTCACCTTCGACATCAATTTGAAGGCCTCGTGGCATGAATGCTCCCAAGGACTGGCCGGCGCTGCCGGTTAGAGTGAGCTTCAGGGTTCCAGGTTCTAACCCCTGTTCACCCCATTTCTTTGTGAGCTCATTGCCAAGCATCGTTCCGATTGCTTGCATTGTGTTGTTTATCTGGCTCTTGATTTCAACGGCCTTGCCGTCTTTGAGAGCGAGCTTTGCTGTCTCAATGAGTGGGAAGTCAAAGTGTTGCTCCAGCTCGTGATCCTGTGAACTAGAGCAGTATTGAGTCTGACTAGTGACTATGTCCTTAGCCGCAAAGATCGGTGAGAGATCCAAGCCGTCAGCCTTCCAGTGACGAATCGCTCTGTTCACATCTAGCACTGCTACTTGACCAATGGCCTCTTGCAGAGTCCTGAAGCCAAGTTCGGCGAGGTACTCGCGAACCTCCTGAGCCAAAAACTCAAAGAAGTTCACAACGTGATCAGCTTGACCGTGGAATCGCTTCCTAAGTTCTGGATTCTGGGTTGCGACTCCCACTGGACAGGTGTCAAGGTGGCAAACGCGCATCAAAATGCAGCCCTCCACGACAAGCGGCGCGGTAGCGAATCCAAACTCCTCAGCTCCGAGAAGAGCAGCGATGATAACGTCTCGTCCAGTCTTCATTGAGCCGTCGACCTGCACTACCACTCGGTCCCGAAGTCCATTGAGCAACAGAGTCTGCTGGGTCTCCGCAAGGCCAAGCTCCCAGGGGGTCCCAGCGTGCTTTAGGGAATTAAGCGGGCTAGCGCCAGTGCCACCGTCGTGGCCAGAAATAAGTACTACGTCGGCCTTCGCCTTTGCTACGCCGGCTGCGACAGTTCCAACACCGAACTGAGACACCAACTTGACATGAACTCTGGCGGCGCGGTTGGCCCGCTTGAGATCAAAGATCAGTTGCTTCAGATCCTCGATTGAGTAAATGTCGTGATGTGGAGGAGGAGAAATAAGCCCTACACCCGGGGTCGAGTGTCTTAGTTCCGCAATCCACGGGTAGACCTTGTTAGGGGGAAGTTGTCCTCCCTCGCCAGGTTTTGCTCCCTGTGCCATCTTGATTTGAAGGTCATCGGCATGAGTCAAATACATCGAGGTCACACCGAAGCGTCCGGAGGCAACCTGCTTTACAGCGCTGCGTCGTTCTCGATCCAGCAATCGCTCGACTGACTCTCCTCCTTCCCCAGTGTTACTTTTCGCGCCCAGGCGATTCATCGCAATTGCCAGGGTCTCGTGGGCTTCAGGACTAATGGATCCCATGCTCATAGCCCCAGTTGCGAATCGCTTCACAATTGAGTGCACCGGCTCCACCTCGGAGATTGGCACTGGCGTGCGTAGCTCCTTGTTGAGGCTAAAAAGGCCTCGAATCGTCATTAGACGCTCAGCCTGATCATCGACTGCGTTGGTGTAGGACTTGAAAATCTCGTAGTTCTTTTGAGAGGTCGAGTGCTGAAGCTTAAAAATCGTCTCAGGATTAAACAAGTGTGGAGGTCCGTCACGACGCCATTTCATCTCGCCGCCCACGTCTAAAGGAGCACTGTCTTGATTGGTACTTTCAATCGGGTATGCGGCTGTGTGTCGCTGAGCAATTTCAGAATGCAAAATCGGCAGAGCCACTCCACCAAGCTTTGTGATCGTTCCCGTGAAGTACTTGTCCACAAGTTCCTGTGAGAGTCCAATGGCCTCGAAGCACTGCGCTCCTCCGTAGGAGGACACCGTCGAAATACCCATTTTCGACATGACCTTCAGGACACCTTTTCCCAGCGCCTTGATCATGTTTTTGCTGCTTCGCTCCATAGTTATACCGGTTATGGTGCCATTGAAGACCAGGTCCTCAGCTGTTTCGAGCGCCAAGTACGGGTTAATTGCAGATGCACCAAAGCCAATCAGGGTTGCAACGTGGTGAACATCTCTTGCATCACCGGCTTCAACAACGAGGCCCGCCATCATTCTGGTTCCATTTCGAATCAAATGGTGGTGGACAGCCGAACAGGAAAGCAGCGAAGGAATCGGAGCCAACTCTCGATTTGAATCCCGATCGGACAGCACGATAAAAGTTGCTCCAGCAACTAAGGCCTGGTCGACCTCTGCACAAATTGCCTCGAGTCGGGCTTCGAGAGCCTCAGGACCGTCATCGACGCGATACAGGCACGAGATGGTCACTGCCCTACCAATGTTGTTGGCTCGGTCGATGTGCTTAATCTTCGCCAGCTCATCGTTGCTGATGATTGGATAGTCCAGGACCATCTGCTTCGCGTGCTCGGCGTTGGCTTCCAAAAGGTTTCTTACCGGGCCAATGCTTGTGGTCATTGATGTCACGACTTCTTCACGAATAGCGTCTAGCGGCGGGTTTGTCACCTGCGCGAACTGCTGTGTGAAATAGTCAAACAGAAGCTTTGGTCGTTCTGAAATGGCAGCGATCGGGGTGTCAGTGCCCATGGCTCCGATTGGCTCTTGTCCGATTCTTGCCATCGGCGCTATGAATATTTTCAGATCCTCTTCGGTGTATCCAAAAGCACGTTGCCTGCGCTTAACGGACTTGCTCGAATAGCGAACGTGCTCGCGATCGGGAAGATCGCGCAAGTTAATCCGGCTTGCTTCCAGCCACTCCCCCCACGGCTCTAGAGAGGCAACTTCGGATTTGATTTGTTCGTCCTCAACTATTTGCCCGGCCACAGTGTCAATCAGGAACATCTTTCCTGGCTGCAGTCTGCCTTTTCGAACAATTTTGTCTGGCGAGATATCAGCGACGCCGATTTCCGAGGCAAGAATTATAAAACCATCCTCTGTGACTACGAATCTACCGGGTCTAAGTCCATTTCGATCAAGGGTTGCGCCGACCAGATCACCATCTGTGAACACTACTGCCGCCGGTCCATCCCACGGCTCCATAATCATCGAGTGGTATTCGTAAAAATCTCTAAGTTGTGGGTCGAGATCTAGTTGTTTCTCCCAGGCCCCCGGAATCATCATCATCATTGCATGGGGTAGCGAACGTCCCGATAGGACCAACAGCTCCAAAACCTCATCAAACGTTGCTGAGTCCGATGCGCCCTTTGAGACAATTGGCTTGAGTTGATCAATGTCACCAAGTAGCTCCGAGGAAAGCTGTGATTCTCTTGCCGCCATCCAGTTGGCATTACCTTTGACGGTGTTTATCTCTCCGTTGTGGGCAATGTAGCGGAACGGGTGGGCCAACGGCCACGAAGGGAAAGTGTTCGTCGAAAATCTGCTGTGTACAAGTGCTAGCAGGGATTCGTATCGCTCGTCACTTAGGTCTGGATAAAAAGGCTCGAGCTGCAAAGTAGTAACCATGCCCTTGTAGACGATTGTTTTTGACGAAAGCGAACAAAGGTAGAGGCCTATTTCACGCTCACTTCTGTTTCTGGCCCGGAATAACCTTCGCTCTAAGTCCATGCCTGTGATCAGGTCAGTTGATGAAACAAAAACCTGTTCGATTAGTGGCATCGCCTTTTTTGCAAGGTCCCCAAGAACTGAGCTGTCGGTTGGCGGGGTGCGCCAGCCCAAGACAGTCAGGGACTCTTCGAGACAGATTGCTTCAAACCTAGCTTTGTCCTCAGTTGCCGTCGCCCTATCTAAGAAAACGAGACCGACACCGAAAGTTCCCCTCGCTGGCAACTGGAAATCAACGACCGCGCGGAAAAAGCCGTCTGGCATTTGCGTCAATATCCCGGCGCCGTCGCCTGTGCCGGCGTCGGAGCCAACAGCTCCACGGTGCTCTAGGTTTCTGAGGGAAGACAGCGCCATGTCCACAACGTCGTGACCGGCATAACCTCTAAGTGTCGCCACCATGGCCAAACCACAGGCGTCCCGCTCGTGGGCGGAGTCGTAGAGCCCTTGGTTCTCGGGCGTGGTGGCAAACTTGTGGAAAGGTCCGTTGTTAACCATGGTTACTCCAATCGAATTCTTTTCGGAGCTTCGTTGGCCCGACCCTTATGTCCTATTTATGAGCTATTGGATTATTTAGCAGCGTCCTTGCTGGTATCGGATGGCTGATCGACAGGTTCTCTGCCGTCGAGCCACACCGAAGGTTCCTTGCCGGGGTGACGGCGATTCTGAACCAAGTAGATAACTACTCCGATTGCAATACCGGTCAGCGCCGACCAGATATTTATTCGTAGACCAAGAATAATCTCACTTGGGTCAATTCTGATAGCTTCTATCCAAACTCGTCCCGTTGAATAAACAATCAGATATAGTGCAAAAACCTTGCCCCATTCAAGTTGCAACTTTTTTCCGAGCCAAATCAGCGCCACGACGCCTGTGAGATTCCAAATCATTTCGTAAGCAAAGGTGGGGTGAAAAGTTAGCCCATCCGGCAACCCGAGCGGGTAAGCCGGGTTGGAACTAGGAATTTCAAGCCCCCAAGGCAGAGTGGTCGGTAGACCAAATAATTCTTGATTGAAATAGTTTCCAAGCCTGCCGATGCCTTGGGCCAGAAGTATTCCGGGAGCGACCGCGTCTGCCACTGATAAGAATCTAATCCCAGCCTGTCTTGAGCCGATAAATAGTCCGACTGCTCCGAGGATCAGTGCTCCATAAATAGCAAGACCACCCTCCCAAATCTTGAATATGTCAAGAAGGTCGGCACCCTCGTAGAAGTAGTCGTTGGGGTGTGTAAGGACGTGGAAGAACCTACCTCCAAGTATTCCAAAAGGAACAGCCCATAGAGCTATGTCCAGAAACAATCCTGCGGGTGTTCCTCTGGCCTTGAGTCTGGCGTCAGTCAGAATGGTGGCAATCACTATGCCGCTAAGAATAAATAGCGCGTAGAAATGAATTCGAAATGGCCCCAAATCAATAAAGCTGATTTCGGGTGACGGGATACCTGCGATTAACTCCATCGAATCATCCTAGGCCCGCAGCTAGCTCTTTGGTTTTCGCGACTAGGCCCGTGAGACCATCCTCACGGTAAGCCTTCACAAAGGCAGTCCCGACAATCGCACCGTCGGCGTAACCATTTACTTCACGAACCTGCTCGGCTGTGGAAATTCCTACCCCCACACAAGTCGGGGTTTTACTTAGACTCTTCACTCGGCCTACCAAGTCTCTAGCTAGGGCATCGAGCGTAGCTCTCTCCCCTGTGATTCCCATTGTTGAGACCGAATAAACAAAACCCTTAGAGGCGTCAGCGTTCGCGGCGACTCTTTCATTAGAACTCGACGGAGCCACCAAAAACACCCGGTCTAGCCCCTTGGCTTGGCTGATCTCTAGCCACTGCGCTGCTTCGTCTGGCACAAGATCTGGCGTAATCATTCCCTGAGCCCCAGAAGCAAGCATCTCGTCTGCGAACTCTTCAACGCCGAATCTCAACACCGGGTTCCAGTAGCTCATGACTAATAGCGGAGTGGCAACTCGCGCTCGCACTTGTCGTATTACTTCGAAAAGATCTCGGAGCACGAAGCCTGCAGCTCGGGCTTCTTCGGTCGCGACCTGAATTACCAGGCCGTCCATTACAGGGTCGCTGTAGGGAACGCCAATTTCAAGGATGTCGCAGCCATTCTCCGCCATTGCAACTAGTGCATCGACTGAGTCCTTGACAGTTGGGTAGCCTGCTGGATAGTAACCAACTAGTGAACCCTTACCTGATTCCCTATTAGCCAGGAGTGTGTCGTTTACTGAACTCATTTATCGCCCATCAGACCGAAGTACTTTGCCGCCGTCTCCATATCCTTGTCTCCGCGTCCGCTCAAATTCACAAGAATGTGGGCGCCCGCGGGCAAGATTTTGGCTAGATGCTCGATGCCTGCCAAACCGTGCGCCGTTTCGATTGCCGGAATTATGCCCTCTGTTTGGGAGAGAAGTTTCATAGCGTTCATCGCCTCAGCGTCGGTGACACCGTGGTAACTAGCCCGGCCCAGGTCCTTGAGCCAGGAGTGTTCTGGACCAACTCCGGGGTAATCAAGCCCAGCTGAGATCGAGTGAGATTCCATTGTTTGACCATCGGCGTCTTGAAGCATGTAGCTCTTGGCACCATGTAGAACGCCAGGTGTCCCCCTAGAAAGAGTGGCGGCATGTCGAAGGGTGTCAACGCCTTCACCCGCGGCCTCAAATCCCCAGAGCGCAACATCGTCGTCATCCAAAAAGGCGTGAAAAATCCCAATCGCATTAGAGCCTCCACCGACACAAGCTGCCACTGCATCTGGAAGTCTTCCGGTTAGCTCAAGCATTTGCTCACGAGCCTCGTAACCGATGACGCTGTGGAAGTCTCGAACCATTGTCGGAAACGGGTGAGGTCCCGCAACTGTCCCGAGAAGGTAGTGAGTGTTGTCAACGTTGGCAACCCAATCTCGAAGCGCCTCGTTGATGGCGTCCTTGAGCGTTCTGGACCCTGAGGTAACAGGAATTACTTCGGCACCCAGGAGTTTCATTCTCGCGACATTTAGGGCCTGTCTCTCGGTATCAACCTCACCCATGTAAACGACGCAGTCCAGACCAAAGAATGCCGCCGCCGTTGCACTTGCTACACCGTGCTGACCAGCTCCAGTTTCTGCAATGATGCGCTTTTTGCCCATCTTTTTTGCCAAGAGCGCCTGGCCCATCACGTTATTGATCTTGTGGCTACCAGTGTGGTTCAAGTCTTCTCTTTTTAGGAAGATCCTAATGTCACCATAATTAGCCGCGAAGCGCTTTGCCTCGGTGATGATAGATGGGCGTCCTGTGTAAGTTTTGTGTAGTTCGGCTAGCTCAGCTATAAACCCAGGATCAATTCGCATTGCTTCGTAGGTGGCCTCGAGTTGATCGAGAGCTGCAATTAGTGGCTCCGGCACAAACCTGCCACCGTACTCGCCGTAATAGGGCCCTACTTGTTCTGAGAGTTTCATTATTTTGATAATCCTAAGTTGCGCTAATAAATTCCGGAATTAGAAGGCTCGGATCGCCGGTCACGAGTGCTTGTCCAACTAGCACCACGTTGGCACCGGCATTCCAGTATCTGGCTACGTCCTGAGGCTTCTTAACGGACGATTCAGCAACCTTTATTGTGTCATCAGACAGAAGATGCGACATGGTCTCAAATAGCCGCAGGTCGGTTTTGAAGGTTTGTAAGTCCCTTGTGTTTATGCCAACCAAACGGCTCCCCGCGGCGTTGGCAATGTGAATTTCTTCGGCCGTGTGTGTCTCAACAAGCACGTCT
>CAYMAU010000021.1:0-1448 GCA_964388525.1 uncultured Aquiluna sp.
AACCCAATCCAAGGTCGCATCAACATGTCCAACCTCTGCTCTGAGATCCTTCAGGTGAACACACCAACCACCTACAACGCTGATCTGTCATATGACCAGATTGGTAAGGACATCTCCTGCAACTTGGGTTCACTGAACATCGCAATGGCAATGGATGGTCCGGATTTTGCAAAGACCATCGAAACTTCTATCCGCGCCTTGACCTCTGTGAGCGACCAGTCTGACATCGTGAGCGTTCGCTCAATCTCTGACGGTAACCACAAGAGTCATGCGATTGGTCTGGGACAGATGAACCTCCACGGCTACCTGGCCCGCGAGCACATCCACTACGGCAGCGAAGAAGCCCTTGATTTCACGAACATTTACTTCTACACCGTGGTGTTCAACGCAATCCAGGCCTCAAACAAAATCGCAATCGAACGAGGCGCCTCATTTGCTAACTTCGAAAACTCCACATACGCAAGCGGGGAGTACTTCGAGAAGTACGTAACCCAGGAGTGGGAGCCTAAAACAGAGAAGGTAAAGGAGCTCTTTGCAAAATCGGGAGCAAAGATTCCTACTCAGGCCGACTGGAAGAAGCTAAAGACCTCGGTCATGGCTCACGGTATTTACAACCAGAACCTCCAGGCCGTGCCACCAACCGGATCAATTTCCTACATCAACAACTCAACAAGCTCAATCCACCCGATTGCATCTCGTATTGAGATTCGCAAAGAAGGTAAATTGGGCCGCGTTTACTACCCAGCGCCATTCCTATCGGAAGACACCTGGGACTACTACGACGATGCCTACGAGGTTGGTCCAGACAAGATCATTGACACCTACGCTGTTGCAACCCAGCACGTAGATCAGGGCTTGTCGCTGACTTTGTTCTTCAAAGACACCGCTACCACAAGAGACGTAAACCGTGCGCAGATAAACGCTTGGCGCAAGGGCATCAAAACCATTTATTACATCCGCATTCGTCAGCAGGCCCTGTTAGGTACAGAGGTTGATAGCTGCGTCAGCTGCATGCTTTAGGAATCAGGAAAGAAAACTATGAACAAGATCAAACTAGTAAGCCGACCCGTCAACTGGAACAAGATTGAAGACCCAATTGACATGGACGTATGGAACCGACTGACCTCCAACTTTTGGTTGCCAGAGAAGGTACCCATTTCCAATGACATTCAGTCGTGGGAGACCCTCAAGCCCCACGAGAAGACACTAACTATGCACGTCTTCACTGGCTTGACGATGCTTGACACCATTCAGGGCACCATCGGAGCCGCTGCGTTGCTCCCAGACGCCCGAACTCCTCACGAAGAAGCAGTTATCACCAACATTGCTTTCATGGAGTCAGTGCACGCCAAGAGCTACTCATCGGTGTTCTCAACGCTTTGTTCATCAGCCGACATTGACGAGGCCTTCCGCTGGAGTGAGGACAACCCTCACCTGCAGAAAAAGGC
>CAYMAU010000021.1:1548-19495 GCA_964388525.1 uncultured Aquiluna sp.
CTTGCTGAAGAGTCAGAGGCTCGTCAGGAAGAGATGAAGAGCTACACCTACGATCTACTACTTGAGCTATATGACAACGAGGTGAAGTACACAGCCGACCTATACGATGGAATGGGACTTACCGAAGACGTAAAGAAGTTCCTTCGCTATAACGGCAACAAGGCACTGATGAACTTAGGTTACGACCCACTCTTCCCTAAAGATGAGTGTGACGTAAACCCTGCAATCCTTGCTGCACTATCACCCAACGCTGATGAGAACCACGACTTCTTCTCAGGATCTGGCTCCTCTTACGTAATTGGTAAGCACGAGTCGACAACTGATGACGACTGGGACTTCTAAGGAGGCGAAAATGGATTGCAACTGCTCGAAAGATAGCTGCAACTGCAACGGCAAGCACTAGATAAATTGATCAAGCCGGGTGACATGAGTTGCCCGGCTTTTTCGTCCCCTCACTAAGGAACAAGATGGACAGCACACTGCTATTGGCGTTCGGGGTCACCCTGGCGGCTGGGCTATCAACCGGGATCGGTTCGACCCTTGCCTTCTTTACTAAAACCACGAACAAAGCCTTCTTTGCGGTCTCGATGGGCTTTTCTGCTGGGGTAATGATCTACCTGAGCTTCGTTGAAATCATTCCGAAATCCACCGCGTACTTGGCGACCACGGTATCGGAGGTTGAGGCCGCCGCCTACGCGGCATTCGCACTGGTACTAGGTATGGTGGTGATGGCGATCATAGACGCGTTGGTGCCTTCCTCCGCCAATCCTCACGAGAACACTCAAATCGAACTAATCGGCGACGATCAAACTCAACTTGCCATGTTGGAGACTGCCAACAACAAGGCCCTGTTGAGAATGGGACTGTTCGTGGCGCTGGCAATTGCGATTCACAACTTTCCAGAGGGACTCGCAACATTCTTGCTGGTTCTGGATGACCCAGAGGTGGGAATCGCGCTGGCTGTAGCCGTAGCACTGCACAATATTCCTGAAGGTATCGCGGTCTCGGTGCCGGTTTACTATGCAACAAAGTCAAGAAGCAAAGCGTTCAAGCTAAGTTTTCTTTCGGGGCTTGCTGAGCCAGCAGGTGCGGTTATTGGCTACCTGATTTTGAGGCCGTTCCTCACAGACTTCTCACTGGGTTTTGTTTTCTCCATGGTCGCCGGCGTAATGGTGTTTCTTGCCATAGACACACTTTTGCCAACAGCCAAGAACTCGGCCCGGGGCCACCTCACTGTTTACGGCCTTATAGCCGGCATGGCAGTTATGGCCACCAGCCTGGTAATGCTCAGGCTATGAAAAAACCCCCGCAGTCAAACTGCGGGGGTTAATTTCTAAGTAAAGAAAATTACTTTAGGGTTACTTTGCCACCAGCGGCTTCAAGCTTTGCCTTTGCCTCTTCAGCAGCGTCCTTCTTCGCACCCTCAAGGATGGTCGAGGGAGCTGCGTCTACAAGGGCCTTGGCTTCGCCTAGGCCTAGGTTAGTGATAGCACGAACCTCCTTGATAACCTGAATCTTCTGGTCGCCAGCAGCCTCAAGAATGACGTCAAACTCGTCCTTTTCCTCTACTGCTTCCGCGGCTGCGCCACCGGCTGCTGCAACAGCAACTGGTGCTGCGGCTGATACTTCGAATACTTCTTCGAACTTCTTTACGAAGTCTGAAAGCTCAATAAGGGTTAGCTCCTTGAAAGCTTCAATGAGCTGGTCGGCAGTCATCTTTGCCATTTTGATCTCCTATTTGGTTTGGGTAATTAGTTGGACTCTTGCTTTTGACGCAATGCGTCGACAACGCGTACTGCCCCGGAAGGAAGTGCGTTGAAGGTGTAGGCGGCCTTGAACATCGTTGCCTTGATTGCGCTAGCGACCTTAGCCAATAGCACCTCACGGGTTTCGAGATCAGCGAGCTTGTTAATCTCAGCTGCATCCAGGTCAATTCCATCCATAACGGCGGACTTGATGAGAAGCAGTGGATTAGCCTTTGCGAAGTCCTTCAGAGCCTTAGCAGTTGTTACTGGGTCACCGTGAACGAATGCCAGGGCTGATGGTCCAACCAGCTGGTCGTCGAAAGTGGTGACTCCTGCGTTTTTCGCAGCAATTCTCAGAAGGGTGTTCTTTGCAACCACGTATGTTGCGTCATTAACCATTGCACGACGAAGTTCTTTCATCTTCGTCACACTGAGTCCGCGGTATTCAGTCAGAATAACGGTGTTCGAGCTTGTAAACCTTTCGGTTAGCTCGGCTACCTTTTCCTTCTTGTCTGCCATGGCGCTCCTTGTTTGTTTAGTGCCGGTGACAAGAGGATCAAAAAAAATGCTCCGGCGCTAGGCGCACGGAGCAATACTCAAAAGGAGAATCTCTTCATACACCTGCGCTGGTTTTCACTTTCGTGAACCTTAGTCAGTCGCGGCGGATCTAGAACTAGTTCTAGGTCTTAGCGCGACTTGTACCGGCGGTCTTTGGCTCCGCCCATCTTATTAGGCGTGTGGCGTGCCCGCAAGTCAGTTCTGACTTTGTTCTTGTTTACAGTCGCAAATCTTGAATCACCGAAGTCAATTGAGTCCATGACCATTGGTGGCGCAATCGGTCCAGCTAGCTCTTCAAGCAACTCGTGACCCGGGGTTACGTTGCTGTAGATGGCTTCGCGGTCAGCTCTTTGGAGTAGATCTTCTACTTTTCTTGACCGACCCGATGGCACCATGCAGATTACGGTTCCGCTGCGACCAGCTCGGCCGGTGCGGCCAGCTCGGTGCAGGTAGGTCTTGTACTCCTCGGGCAAATCGAGCTGAATTACTAGCTTGACGTCGTCAACGTGGATACCACGAGCTGCAACGTCGGTAGCTACCATAACTCGAGCAGACCCCTTGATGAATCGCTCTAGGTTCTTGGTTCGCTGAGCCTGGTTTAGGTCTCCATGCAGTCTTGCTGTTGGAACACCGGCGTCATTCAGGCTGGAAGACAAAGCCTCAGCCGTGAGCTTGGTGCGAACGAACACGATTGACTTGCCAGAGCCCTGAACTAGGCGGTGGAAGATTGCTGATCGATCCTTTGGATCCATAACTAGCACGCGGTGCTCGATGTCTGAAGACTCGTTTACCTCACCCGGTACCTCGTACACATAAGGTGACGGCATGAACTTCTTGACAAGCTGAGCTACCTCAGAATCCAAGGTCGCAGAGAACAGAAGCTTCTGGCTGTCTCCTGCTGCCTCCAGAATGCGGTTTACTGGCTCAACAAAGCCCAATTCACACATGTGGTCAGCCTCGTCGACTACCACTCTTTCTAGACCGGACAGGTCAATTTTGCCCTGTGCCATTAGGTCTTCCAAGCGACCCGGGGTGGCAATAGCAATGTCTACGCCGCGCTTCAGGGCTTCGACCTGACGGTGCTGCGGCACACCACCATAAATAGTCGTGGTGTAAAAACCTACTGATTTCGCTAGCTGGGAAAGAGTGCGGTCGATCTGCTGAGCCAACTCGCGGGTTGGTGCAAGAACCAAAGCCTTTGGCTTCAGCGGCACTCTCGGCTGGTTTCCAGCTTTTGCCAGGAAGGCAACTAGCGGGACACCGAAAGCAATTGTTTTACCGGAGCCGGTTTTTCCGCGGCCCAACACGTGTCGACCGGCCATGGCTGCAGGGATAGTTGCAGACTGAATTGGGAACGGTGTTGCTGCTCCCATCTTCGCTAGCTCTTGAGTCAGACGCTCAGGAAGATTCATCTCCTGGAAAGTCGCAAAGCTCTCGCCTACTTCGGTGGCTTCAAGCCTGTCTAGCTTCTTGTCACCCTGGAAGGTTTTGCCGGTTTTGGCACGTGCATTTGAGAAGTCCTTGTCACGAGAATCCTCGCGCTGAACCCGGTCAGGTCGCTGCGAGTGACGGGGTTTGCGTGGTCCGTCAGTTGACTGGTAATCGCCTTTCTTGGAGGCGTAGCCCTTTCGACCATTTGATTTGGTCGGGGCAGGCGAATAATTATTATTTGGCATCGTCGGGGATTTCCTTATCTGGTGAATCCGGAGAACCCGAGCTCACAATAGCTAAAGCCTACGACCCGAACACAAAAAAAGATAGACCTAGGCTATGATTCCGCGGACCTTTAGCTCCGCGTGAAGTGTAGCATCGCTAGGCTCCACTAGAAACTTGCCGTCTTCAAACCGAATCACCGGAATGCTGGTCTTGCCAGAGATTGCATGTGACTTGTCGGCATTTTCCTTGCTCTGCTCAACGTCAAATAGTTCATATTCAACACCTAGGGTGTCCAAGAGTGACTTGGAGCGTCTGCAGTCACTGCACCAATCAGCGGTATAAAATTCTATTTCTGCCATTACCTCAACCTAACTTCATCTGGTATCTCCAACAATCCAAAAGAGTATTTCAATCCCGCTAGTGAAACAATAACCAAATCCGCAACCGAGTCTAGAGTTTGTTCGCCGATTCCGACTAGCAATGCTGCCCCGGCTAACTTACCGGCCACGAGGCCCGCTGGGGCATCTTCAAATACCACGCACTCAGCTATCGGTACGCCGATTTTTTGAGCGCCGAGTAGATACGGCTCCGGATCCGGCTTGCCCTTTTCGCCGTCGTCGGCAGTCACTAGAGCCTGAGGTGCCACAATCCCAGCCGCAGACAATCTGGCTCTGGCAAGTTCCAGGTTGGCTCCGGTCACTATGTTCCAACTGCCATCAGGGAGTGAAGCCAAAAGCTCAAGTGTTCCGGAAAGAGCAGTGGTGGAGTGAGCCTGATCAAGTTCAAGTTGGTTTATGTACTCAAGGGCCCCTTGGAATTTCTCTTCTGTTACTAATTCAGCTACGATGTCGCTTGCTCGTCGGCCATGATATGCGGGACTTAGGTCAAAGCCGTGGTGGTAACGCTCGCCCCATAACACCCATGCCTGTGACGCTCCGGGCATAGAGTCGACAAGGACTCCATCATTATCGAACAGCAGGCCCTTAAGGGGTGTTTGCATGTGCTTTCTAGTCCTTATTCAGCGTGGCGAGATGTAGTGGTTCGGTAAATACCGAACGCAGCCAGCGAAAGTAACACTAGCGCTGGAAGCATGAGTCGAACAAACCAACTAAGAGAAGGAGCGATAATTTTGGCCTGCTGCTCCATTGCAGTCATGTTTTCCCTCCAGTCTGGGAAAACTTCGAGACTAGAAATAGCTTGAAAGCCCATCGTGAAAGCCATCAGTGTCACGACAGCACCAAACACAATAGCCAAAACAAGGTTTAGCTTTACAGCGGCCAAACCAATCCTGCGCTCTTTGACTGGCAACGGCTTTGAGGACCTCGCTTGGGCTGCGAACCGGGTTCCGGTGATTATGGAAACTGCTATGAGAGTCTGAATGATTACCCAGATCCACACATCAAGACCGGTACGAGTGACGTCGTAAACGACCAAACCGAAGATAATCGCAATCGCTGTTCCGATAATGGGGCTTGCATAAGCAAGACCAATTGCTCGCTGCAGCTTTTTGCGATCTTCGTCCTTTTCGCCCGCTGGAATATCGGGGGCATCTTTTCGAAATACGAACGCGGCCAAAATCACAAACACGACTAGGGCTGTTGCAAGGATGATTGGCACGTAGACATTTAGCAACCGCAATCCGACTGGATCGTCCGAGGGGTTGTTGGAGCCCCAAGCACCGAAAAAGCTCGCGACAGCAAACACGGCTCCAGCAACCAAGGAAAGCACTACACCTAAATTATTTAGGCGGTGAGCACTTATGGCTAAGCCAGAGTCAGATTCGGTTCTGATTCTCAGCGCCAGTTTCTGTCCGGCCAGTGCCGCGACGGCAAATGCAGTAATGCCTAGAAAGAAAAGGTAGATCTCTATCTGAAATCTTGGGTCCGGATAAACCGAAGTTCCATCTCCCAGATAAACGGTACGTTGCACCAGCAACTGAGAGTATGCGGCAATCATAAAAAGAAGCCAGGCGGCTGCTAGGCCAATTAGCGGAAGTCGTATTGCGGTCTTTAAACTCCACGTGGTCTTCATGGCTAAAGCCTAGACTTACCGCAATGATTCTCGTTATAGGTGAAGCACTAATTGATCTGATTGGGCACGAAGGTTCTGATCAGGGTTACGATCCGGTTGTTGGCGGTGCCAACGCCAACGTGGCCATGGCGCTTGCAAGATCAGACGTTCCACACCGGTTCTTGGCGAGAATCTCAGACGATTCCTTCGGGCAAAAGATTAGAGCCCACCTCGAGTCATACAAGGTTGACCTGTCGCTTTCAGTTGCTGCCAAAGAACAAACAACCCTGGCTATTGCAACAATCGATACTGCCGGAGTCGCCGGCTACGCCTTCTACATAAGCGGCACAGCCGACTGGGCTTGGGAGTCTAAAGAACTTCCCCCTATCGAGGCGGTAACTCAGCTCGGCGCCAAAGCCGTTCAATTCGGCTGCCTAAGCGCTGCGATCGAGCCCGGAAGTAAAGTTTTGGCAGACTGGCTTGCAAAACTATCGAATTCAGGGCAAATCACGCTCTCGCACGATCTGAACATTCGCCCGTCTCTTGGTTTTGACAGGACAGTCGAGCTGGAGCGCGTTCTTGCCCTAAATAGAAAAAGCCACATAATCAAGGCCTCCGATGCCGACATCGAGTGGTTATTTGACCTAGAGGCTGGCGCTGATCTAACTGGCATCGCTGAGCAGTGGACCAGAGGCGGAAAGGTGTTGGTCGTAACCAAGGGTGGCGACGGAGTGCTCGTCTATCAGGGCAATCAAATCATCGAAGTGCCAGCTCAGAAAATTAGCCTCGTTGACACCGTTGGTGCTGGTGATACTTTCATGGCCAATTTCTTAGCAAAACTCAGTGACCTAGATGCTCTCGGAGTTGAACCTGCGGCAAAACTGGACGCACTAACCTCGGATGAACTGCGCAGTGCTGCTGAGTATGCAACGGCGGCGGCTGCAATCGTGTGTGAGAGGGTTGGCTGCCAGCCTCCGACTAGAGCTGAGGTTGAAGCGCGGCTTCAGGCGTGAGCTGCTCACAAGATGATTCCTTGACTCGTAAAATGTGGCACTCTTTGTTCTAATGAAGTTACGTGGTGGAGCCTGGAGTTTCGACTCAAGAGATTTGATGCGCGCTCAGTGCCCTCACTGCACCAAGCTCTCGGTCGCAAGAGAACTCAAGCTACCCCAGCTTCAAGCCTTGCTGGATTCTTTTTATGAAAGACCCGATAACCTTCCAATCCGATATGGAAATCGATTTGAGGAATCTCTCGAACAAGAGCTGCTTGCTAACCTCGGGAAACTAATCCAGAGGCCAGAGAGCTCTAATCCGGCTGAGACTCAAAAACTCATGCTCGAGAGTGTTCCAGTGATTTACCAAGGAAGCCTCAAAGGAGGCTCAGGAAGCATGGTGTTTTCGGGTCGACCGGATTTCCTTTTGCGCTCCGACTATCGATTCGAATTTACTAAAACCGGACTAACAGCAAGACCATCTGGCAACCTAACTGCCGGCTATACCGCTTGGGATGCCAAGCTTTCAAAAACCCCAAAGCCTGAATATCAGGTGCAAGTGGGGCTCTATGTTGACGTACTAGAGACTCTGGGCCTAAATGCTCCCGGCACACATGGTCTAATACAAGGAAGCCGAGAAACCAACGAGTTTGCTAGCGACGCACTTTTGGCAAACATGAAATCAAAGCGCAGTGAATACCTCGATGAAGTGGCCGCTTTTATTGACGCCAACCCGACCTCAATCGGCGACTGTGGAGAGCTGATCTGCACCGCTACTAGTTATTGCGATATTTGTGAATACCCCAAGCTCTGCAGTCACCAAAGATATGAAACTAATAGCCTGCAGCTGGTTGCTGGAATCTCGAAGGCTCAGGTTGTTTCACTTCGGACAACAGGGATAAACACCGTTCGGGAGCTTGGTGCATTTGACGGAAGCACCGAAACGATGAGTCGAGAAAAAGTTGCGGTGTTTTCAAGACAAGCCAGGCTTCAACAACACACTTATGACACCGGCGAGCACATCTGTGAAGTCAAGAACCGCGCACCGCTGACTGGGCTGCCAGAAGAAAACAAGGGAGACCTGTTTTTTGATCTAGAAGGATTTGTGTTTTCGGCTCCAGCGGGCGGCCTCGAGTACCTATTCGGGTATCTGACCATCGATTCCGGATCACAATTTCACTGGTCCTGGGCCGATGACCGAGATGCTGAAAAAGAGTCCTTTGAGGGTTTTATAAAGTTTCTGTTTGCCAGGTTAGTCACCTACCCCGGCCTCAAGGTCTATCACTATGCGAACTACGAACTAGCTGCTCTGCGAAGGCTGGCAAAGCGATTCGATAGCTTTATCGACGAGGTAGAGCAGCTGATCAGTGACGGAGTATTTATCGATCTTTATTTGCTCGTGAAGTCTTCACTGGTTTTGTCTCAAGAAAGTTATTCAATAAAGAAGCTTGAGAACTACTACAAATTTGAACGAACATCGACGGTCAAGGAGGCGATGGGTTCCATGGACTCCTATGAGTCCTACCTGGGAAAACTCGAGTCAGACCCCGTTGCCGCAGAAACACTGAAGCGCCAGGTGCTCGACTACAACCAAGACGATTGCGTGAGCACGCTGGCGCTGACCAGGTGGTTAAGAACTCTTTAGTAGTCCGAAAGATCCAATGGAATCCCGGGACCGAAAGTGGTTGCGACAGAACCCTTTAATAGGTACTTGCCCTTAGCCGTCGATGGCCTAAGGCGAACAACTTCTTCCATTGCAACGTTTAGGTTTTCGGTTAGCTTCTCAGCTGAAAAGTTTGCCTTGCCTACGATGAAGTGCAGATTTGACTGCTTGTCGATGCGGAACTCAATACGACCGGCCTTGATGTCTGTGACAGCTTTGGCGGTGTCCATGGTCACTGTTCCGGTCTTTGGGTTTGGCATCAGGTTACGGGGACCCAAGACTTTTCCAAGGCGACCAACTTTGCCCATTAGGTCTGGAGTTGCAACCGCAGCATCGAAGTCAGTCCAGCCAGCTTCGACTCTTGCGATTAGCTCATCGGAGCCAACCTCATCAGCGCCAGCTTCGCGAGCAGCATCCGCTGCTGCACCGTTAGCGAACACGATTACTCGGGCGATCTTGCCAGTTCCGTGTGGCAGCGAGACAGTGCCACGAATCATCTGATCCGCTTTTCTTGGATCAACACCGAGCTTCAATGCCACCTCAATTGTCGAGTTGGTCTTCTTGCCAGCGGTGTCGATCGCTAGGGCAGAGGCCTCCGCAGTGGAGTAGAACTTGCCCTCTTTTATCTTTGCTTTGGCCTCTGTATAGGCTCTTGAGCGTTTTGCCATGCTGCTATTCCTTTCGGTCACAGTAGTGGTTTATGGGGTGCTACCCCTCCCACGACTATCTAGTTGTTTTGTTGCTTATAGCTCAGTGGTGATTCCCATTGAGCGGGCGGTGCCAGCGATGATCTTCGCAGCTGATTCGATATCATTAGCGTTCAGGTCCGCCATCTTTGCTTCTGCGATGGAGTGAACCTGCTGTTTGGTTAGCTTGCCAACCTTCACGGTGTGAGGTGTGCCACTACCCTTTGGAACTCCGGCTGCCTTCTTGATTAGCTCTGCGGCTGGAGGTGTCTTCAGGATGAATGTAAAGCTACGGTCTTCATAAACGGTGATCTCTACTGGAACAACGTTTCCGCGCTGGTCTGCGGTTGCGTTGTTGTATGCAGTACAGAACTCCATAATGTTTACACCGTGCTGACCTAGTGCAGGTCCGATAGGTGGAGCTGGGTTAGCAGCGCCTGCCTGGATCTGCAACTTAATCAGACCGGTGATTTTCTTTTTGGGTGCCATTTTTCTATCTTTCCTTAGTTCAGCGGACCGACCTGGTCAAAGGCCAGTTCCACTGGAGTCTCGCGTTCGAATAGTGAAACCAAAACCGTAACCTTGCCGCTTTCTGGCTTGATTTCGGAGATTGTGCCGGGAAGGCCGGCAAAAGAACCGTCCTTGATCAAAATGCTTTCGCCGATCTTGAAGTCGATATTGACCGGGATAGACCTTGACTTTGCCTTGCCGCCAGGGCCGTTTCCAGCGGCCTTGGCGTTCTTTACCTCTTCGGTCTCTTCTGGAGTGAAAAGTGGCTTTAGCATTTCAAATGCCTCTGCCGGACGAAGTGGAGTTGGGTGCTGGGAGTTTCCCACGAAGCCGGTTACGGCTGGTGTGTGGCGAACCAGGGTCCAGCTGTCCTCATTGAGCTCCATGCGAACTAGCACGTAACCAGGAATGCGGACCTTAGAAACCAATTTGCGCTGGCCGTTTTTGATCTCAATGGACTCTTCCATTGGAACTTCGATCTGCAGGATGTCATCGCCACCGGCAAGGGCTGCCTTGCGGGTTTCAATGTTTTGCTTCACGCGACGCTCGTAACCGGCGTAAGAGTGGACAACGTACCACTTGCCATCTAGGCCACGAAGTTCTTCGCGAAACTTCAAGTAAGGGTCGGCCTCTTCAACGATCGGTTCTTCTTCTACCGCCGCGGCTGCCTCTTCGACTGTTTCCGCTTCGACGACCTCAGCTTCGGCTTCTAGGGCATCACCGGTGGATTCGACGGCGCTTTCGTTGAGCTCGGCTGCGTCGGTTTCCACGGCCTGACTGTCGACAGCTTCAACCGCTTCGACTTCGTCTTTGGCCTTAGCGTCGCTTGCGACGTCACTGAAATTTAGATCTGACATTTAGTACCTCTTATCCTGCGAACATGAAGGTCACGACGTTTAAGAAAACCCAGTCAAGAGCCGAGATGATGACCATTACCACCGCTACGAAGCCAAGAACGACTCCGGTGTAATTGATCAATTCCTTGCGAGTAGGTGTTGTTACTTTGCCTAGCTCCGAAAGCACCTGGCGAATAAACAGGGCCGCCTTTTGGATAGGGTTCTTGGCCTTGGCAGCGTCGGCTTGCGCCTTCTCTACTAAGTCCTCTGAAGCCTTCTCGTTCTCTTCTGTCAACTTAACCTTCTTTCTTCGCAGGGCGGACAGGACTCGAACCTGCAACCTGCGGTTTTGGAGACCGCTGCTCTACCAATTGAGCCACCGCCCTGTGTGTGACATCGCCACCAACCGTTACTTAGCACAAGGCTTGGTTTCAAGTGCCATCTGGAAAAGACACACTTATAGATTGAATCTATTTAAGTGAATTTCGCCAGAATAGTTATCGGCAGATGTCAACTTAAGTAAGTGTAGGGGGTTATTTCAAGCATTGCAACGGGGAATCAACCACCGTCGACACAATCCGCAACTATTCTTGAAGGATGTCTGACTCTAGAATTTCAAAGCGAATTAGCGCCATTGCAGAATCTGCGACCCTGAAGGTCGATAGCAAGGCTAAGGCCCTGATTGCAAACGGACGCCCGGTCATCTCATACGCCGCCGGTGAACCGGATTTCCCAACTCCAGCACACATTGTTGAGGCTGCAGCAATTGCAGTTCGAGACCCCAAAAATCATCGCTACACCCCGGCAGCTGGACTGCCGGAAATGAAAGAAGCGATTGTTCAAAAAACGCTTGAGGACAGTGGCACGAAAATAACTCCAAGCCAGGTGATCGTCACTAACGGCGGTAAGCAGGCTGTCTACCAAGCATTTCAAGTCATCCTCAACGATGGTGACGAAGTATTGGTACCGGCTCCCTACTGGACCACATACCCCGAGGCAATCAAGCTTGCCGGCGGCAAGCAGGTCGATGTTTTCGCAGGATCCGACCAGGGCTACAAAGTAACCGTTGAGCAGCTAGAGGCCGCCTACACGCCAAAGACCAAGGCGTTGCTAATTTGCTCACCGTCAAACCCAACCGGCGCGGTGTTCTCCAAACAAGAGCTGACAGACATTGGAAACTGGGTCGCGACCAAGCCTAATCTTTGGGTGATAAGCGACGAGATTTATCAAAACGTGGTCTACGACGGTATTCGCGCTTACTCAATAACTGAGCTAGTGCCAGAGATCCAAGACCGCACCATCATGGTCAATGGTGTTGCCAAGAGCTACGCCATGACCGGCTGGCGGCTTGGGTGGATGATTGCCCCGGACGATGCCGCTAGGGCCGCAGGGAACCTGCAGTCACACCTGACCTCGAATGTTTCAAACATCTCGCAGCGAGCAGCGATTGCAGCGATAACCGGTGATCAAGAGCCAATACAAAAAATGCTGGCTGCCTTTGATCGCAGACGAAAACTTGCCGTTGCCGAACTCAACAAAATACCGGGGATGACGACACCGAATCCTGAGGGCGCCTTCTATGTTTACCCAGACGTTAGTGGCTTACTGGGTAAGACTTGGGCTGGCAAGCAGATCACCAGTTCTCTGGAGCTTGCAGACATGATTCTGGAGCAGGCCGAAGTCGCCTTGGTTCCAGGGGAAGCTTTTGGTCCGAGTGGTTTTCTGCGCCTGAGTTATGCGCTTAGTGACGACCAGTTACTCGAGGGCATTCAGCGGATGCAGAAGCTTTTTAGTTAGCTCTAAAAACCAATCAAATTGGGTTCTGGAATCAAGTTGATTCCCCACCTGGCAGCCACGCGCTCTTGAATCAGCCTTGCTAATTCTAGAATTTCAGAACTACTTGCCCCACCTCGGTTGGTGATTGCCAGCGCATGCTTATTGGAGATTGCGGCCTTCGATCCAGGAATCGAGTAACCCTTGGGAAAGCCAGCGTTCTCAATTAGCCAACCGGCCGAGATTTTCACCTGGTCTGCGTTTGGCATTCTCCAGCGCTGCATCTCCTCAGGAAACTCGAGGCTCTTTTCGACACTTATCACCGGGTTGGTAAAAAAGCTCCCGCATCCGACGCTATCTGGGTCACTTTCGCTGATGACCATCCCCTTCGAGGCACGAAGCTCTAAAACTGTCTTTCGAACTTGCTCCAAGGGCAATGCAGATCCGTATTCTGCGCCTAGGTGCTCGGTAATCTGACCGGACTTCATGGGAACACTCATGCCAGCTAGTTTTTGCAATTTGAATTCGACCCATCCCACTAAGCCCTCAAGCCCATGCTTCAAAGCGCTGTCTCGATAAGAAAATTCGAAGTAGCTGGCTGGCCTCACCACGGACGCAACTGAGCCTTTTTCTAGAAACTCAATCTGGGTAATCACATCGGAAACTTCCTGGCCGTAACCGCCAACGTTTTGAACAGGAGTTGCACCGACGCTGCCAGGTATTCCGCTCATGGCTTCCATGCCCGCATAATCGTTGGCTACTGCCCAAGCCACGAACTCGTCCCAAGAATGCCCTGCCTGAACTCGAACAGTCACAAATTGTGCATCCTCGGAAACTATTTCCACACCGCGGTTTGTCACGTGAAGAATAGTTAGGTCCGCTAGGTCTTCGGCAAAAACAGTGTTCGAGCCACCTGCAAGAACATGGAATTGCTCATCGCTACTCCAAAGCTCGATAGCTGCGTCATACAACTGCTGAGTGTTTCCACAGCTAATAATCCGACTTGGCACTCCGCCAACCTGCATCGTGGTGAGCGTGGAAAGACTTACCGGAGCGTTACTCAAAGCTGAACCCAAACTTGTGATTTGCCAAGAACATTGTTGCCATCGAAGCTTGTCTGCAAATCGATTCTTGCCTTTTTAGCCTCGAGGTCTAGTTCGGCAACCCTGGCAATGACTGTAATTACGGCGCGCGCCTTTGCTGGAACCACGACCGGCTTGGTGAACCTCACGCCGTATTCAAGAATCTTTCCAGCATCTCCAAGCCAACTAACCACCGGGTCAATTGACAGTCCCATGGTGAGCATTCCATGAGCCAACACCCCGGGTAATCCGACGCTTGCTGCGATATCGTCGCGGTAGTGAATTGGGTTGAAATCGCCAGATGCCCCGGCGTATCGAACTAGGGAGTCTCGGTCCAGGTTGAAGTTTTTTTCAGCGATGACATCGCCGATAGCTAGTTCACTAATCTCAGGCATCTCCACCCCTAACAACAAGCGTTGAAATCGCTGTGCAGACAAGCACCTGATTCTCATCGAAAATTTCAGTGTCAAAAACCACCATGTGATTGCTTCCAAGGGACTTGACGCTTGCTACCGACAATTCGCTCGTCAAAAGATCACCGGCAACGATTGGCCGTTGGAAAACAAACTTCTGTTCGCCGTGGACAACCCTAGAAAAATCAAGCCCAGCTTCCGGATCGGCAATTACAAGCTTCAAACCGAACTCTTGAAGGACTATAGGGAAAGTTGGAGGAGCGACTAGGTCGCTGTGACCGGCAGCTTCTGCTGCGGCCAGATCGATTGATTCTTCGGAAGCGAACGTCGCTCTTGCAAACTCGCGAATTTTTTCTCGGCCCACTAGGTAGGCGGCAGACTTGGGATATCGCTTGCCTTGAATGTTTGGGTTAACCATGGATACAAGGGTAATGCCTTGGTAGCGGGAGCGGGACTCGAACCCGCGACCTCACGATTATGAGTCGTGCGCTCTAACCACCTGAGCTACCCCGCCGCGTTTGATCCTAAGACCGAGCCCCGAGACAGGTTTGAACTGTCGACCCCTTCCTTACCATGGAAGTGCTCTACCACTGAGCTATCGGGGCGCTGCCATAACTGCAACCGAAGAAGATTAGCACTAGCGAACAGCGCTAGGCAAACGCCATATCTGTAAATCTAATTCTGCAGCGTCATAACGTATTTTTCCACCCACCACTCGAAGCAAGCCATTGCCAAAAAGATTCTTCGCGCCCTCAGCTCCACTGATGGCATCCCTCGAGAATTGAAGTTTCCGATCCCTGCCCCTAGAGGCGATTACCAACACCGACTCGGTCTTTGATTCTCGAACAAACGCGATCGCTTCATCCGACGAGTAAAGCCAACGCATTGAGCCTTCGGCCAAACCACGATGGTGCTTTCTCATTTGAGAAAGCTTCGCGTAGGTTTCAATCATGTGGGGGTCAGTTTCCCGCTCAGCATTCCAAGGCATTGGAGTTCTGGAGCCATAACCAGTTTCGGCGTCTAGGCCCAGTTCATCTCCCGCATAAATATGAGGAATTCCGGGGAAGGTGAACTGCAAGCCTGCGGCAACCCGCTGCGCGCCGGCAATAGCGAAGGTCTTGAACCTTCCGGTCTCATAAGTATCAAGAGCGTTGAGAGCATGCATTCTTAGGTGCCAAGGGGTAGTGCCGGACTGGGAGTTGTGAGTTTGACGAAATTGGTCTCCGGAAATCGCCCTAAGACCGGGTCCAATCTGGGACTCTTCTTTATTTTGCTTGGTGTTCCAAAGCCATCGCCAAGTCGGCTTCGTAAAATTGGCAAAGCTCAAGATGGCTGAAAAATTATCGCCCTGCGCGTGAACGCCCGAATCCGAGCCAAAATCACCTATCAGCAAGCTATCCGGGTTCGAGTTATTCATGGTTTCTCTAACCAGGTTTACAACCTGATGGTTGTAGTCATCCACTCGGTTTTTACCAATTGCTCCTGCAGCAGCTATTCGCCAGCCGTCAAGCTGAAACGGTGCCTTCAGGCCCTTGGCAATAATCGATGCCTTGCCCTCAACCAGGCGTTTTTTGATTTCCTCAGACCCCCAGTTGAATTTAGGTTGAGCTTCGCTTGAGCGTGAAAAGTCATAACTCACGTTGCCCTCGGAGAAATAATAAAACTCACTCTCTAGCGCAGTGGGCTTCTTGAACGCGGATGCAAACCACTCGTGGGTGTCGGCCGAGTGGTTCAAATTCAAATCCCCGATGACCTTGATGCCGGCTTCATGAGCCGTGGAAACGAGGCTAGCCAGAGCGGCATTGCCACCAAGCACCGGGTCAACTTGGTCGAAACTCGTCGCGTCTAAGCGATGGCTGGAACCAGCCGGAAAAAACGGTGTGAGCTGCAAAATCGTGACGCCAATTTTTTTCAGGTGACTCAAGCGGTCTTCAATGCCCTTCAGATCGCCGCCAAAAAACTGCTCGTTTACACCACTGCCTCTGGTCTTGACGGCACTATTCCAAGTTTTAGGCTCCGCCCATGGCGGCATCTCGCGCTCATCCGCCTTGGTCGAACGAGAAAATCGGTCTGGCATAACCTGATATAGAACGCCTCCCGTGGCCCACTTGGGGACGCTGTTATGAACATTGATTCTGAAATCATCTCGGTCTGGCTGATCTGGCTCATGAAGCCCAGTGGCATTTAGCCAAAAGTTCTCGCCGCTAGTGGTTTCTAGAAAAAATCGATAATGCACTTCCGGGTTCGGAATGGCAAGTAAACCTTCGTACCAATCCCAGCCGTGACGATGGATAAGAGGCTTGAGTGCCGGGGAGAAGACTGCTTGGCCTGATTCGCTCTGCCGAATCAGTACCTGCTTCAGTTTTCCGATCGAATTATGGATTCTGACGCGAATCTTGATTTTGTCGCCGAGCTTTGGGCGCTGATTTGCAACATAAAGTGCCGAGCCATCGTGGTGCGGTTGCAAATCTAGATCGGGCATGCCTACAAACTACCCTGCCAAATGCTGGACAGGCGTGAGGATGTGCACAATGAAAGTCTCAAAATGTGGGGACAATCCCACAAAATCATCCCCGTCTAGTCTCGGACGACCGCTGCTATTTCATCTGTCATTTTTTGCCAAAGCAGATTGGCGTCAACGTCGTTGCGCAAAATTGCCATTTGGGCCTCGCCTAACGGAAACCACACCGAATCTATTTTCGATGACACGGGCCTCGGCACCGCATTGATCCCGGCCATGCCAAATTGGTATGGAATCTTAAAGTCCTCGGCGCTTTCTAAAGCTTTCAGATTAGAAGGAGGGCGCCCGGTTGACTGAAACATGGCAATCTGGCCGAGGTCGCTTCCCAGATAGTCAACAATGAACTTGGTCGCAGCACTTGGGTTACCCGCGCGAGCACTTAACATTGCACCCCGAACCTCCAGAAAGGGCCTCGCTACCTGTCCACCGGCCGAAGGAACTTCATAGGCGTTCCAGCCTTCCTCACCAAAGGTCGCGGAGAACCAGGATCCACTCCAGGGCCCAGTTATCCAGCAACCCTTTTCGCCATCAATAAGCTGTTGCTTAATCAGGTCGGTATTGCTTTCTAGATCAAAAAGAGAAGCATTTTTGGACAGCCAATTTGCGAAGGCGAGTCCTTCTTCGTTGCCCAAAGCTAGATTCAGAATTTCAGGGTTGATTTGATCAACCTCGAAAACAGTCGAACCAAAAGATGTTTGGAGCGGGTAGAGGTGGTACGGGTCGCCGGTTCCATCGTTTAGAGAAATCGCAAACCCGACATCGACTAGGTCCTGAAAGGAATCAGGCGCTTTGGGCATCGCGGACTCTGTGCAAACCAGCGCAATGCTCTCTTGGGCGTAGGGCAAACCATACTGTTGCCCGCCATAGCTGAAGGCTTGCACTGCTCCGAAGTTGAAACCTGTCTCAGCACCTTCCAAGCTAAAGGGTGCAATCAGGTCTTCGGATAAAAATCCTCGCTGCAGACCGTGAGGGCCAAGCACTATGTCAGGTGCATCCACGGTCGCACTCAAAAACTCGTTGCCGATATCCGTTTTAATGACTAGGTCAACCCGGGTTCCAGTATCCGCCTCAAACTGCAGGGCGACTGCTTTTAGACCGAGCGCCTCTGACTCGTCTAACCAAACCGTAAGGACTCCACTCCGAGTTTCTATTTCCGAGTTGGTCGCCGAAATCGTTAGAGAGGGATCATTAGACGAGCAACCCGCAAGTACCAGTGCAGAGACAGTGGCTAAATAGACGATGGGGAGCGAACCGGATCTAGTCGTCTTCAAACGGAACCCTTTCGTCGCAGGAACATATGGCCATTCTGAAGAATAACCAGAAAACTGGCCTTTTTCTTTTCTCCACAGCCCCCATTAGATCTGCGTGTGCCCCGTTCTGATGAGCTTTAGTCCGCAAACTCCTTGCGTGGCCACCAGAAGTGCCTACCAGTCATAAAAGCGAGCGCCGGCACAATCACGGTTCGAACCAGCAAGGTATCAAGAAGCACACCTAAGCAAACA
>CAYMAU010000022.1:0-12775 GCA_964388525.1 uncultured Aquiluna sp.
ACCGCAAAGGTCTCGTCAACGCTTCCGTGATAGCAGTAGTCATGAACTGCGATCTTTGCCCTGCCGGTTACTTGCCTAGCAAAGCGTATTAGGTGGCGATTGGCGTCAGTGGCACTGAGAGTGAACTGCCACTTAGGAAGACCGAAGCGGGCACCAAGCGTTTCGGCGTTTCTTGCCGCGTCGAGGGTGGGAAGCATAAATGTGGCCCCCTTAGCTATCTGTTCCTGCACTGCCTTCACAGTTGGCGCTGAGGCATGTCCAGACATCGCTCCGGTGTCACCGAGGCAAAAATCAGTGAAGTCATTGCCGTCAAGATCTGTGAAGTGGGCGCCTTTTGCACTATCAACGTAAATCGGAAATGGTCCCGGCCACTTGGCCATCCAGAGCATTGGAACACCATTTACAAGAGACGCTTGAGACTTTTGGTGCGCCTCTTGCGACTTCGGATGGGTTGAGACGTAGACGCTCACTTCTTTGGCGGATAGCCCAGCTAAACGCTGGCGGTCTTCATATTGACTCATGTTGTTCCAGTCTTAGCTATGGTTTAGTGGTTATTCAGACAGTCTTCTGGACGGAAGCTTGCCACGGAGCTAGAGGCTCGCCAGTCCTTCGGAAATGACATCCAGGGCCTCGTGAAGTAGTTCATCGGAGATAGAAAGAGGGGGAAGCAAGCGCACTACGTTCGCATAGGTTCCGGCATTGAGAACCACGACACCATTTTTGTGGCAGTGCTTCAGGAGCGCCTCGGTGGCCGGTTGGTTGGGATCGAGGGTATCTGGTATCACTAATTCAAATGCCTGCATAGCGCCCACTCCTCGAACTTCACCAATTACTGGATAGATCGCCATCATCTCGGTCAGGCGTTTCACAATTAGGGCGCCAATTTCTTGGGCGCGATTTAGCCAGTCTCCTTGCTCAAACTGCTCCATTACCGCCACTGCGGCCGCCACGGCGGTTGGTGAACCACCGAAGGTGCCGCCCAAGCCGCCGGCGTGCGCCGAGTCCATAATTTCGGCCCGGCCTACAACGCCGGAAAGTGGCATGCCGCCGGCAATTCCCTTGGCAACAGTCACTAGGTCGGGGTCGAATCCTTCTTCCCACTGGCTAGCAAACCATTTTCCGGTCCTGGCCATACCGCTTTGAACTTCGTCGGCAACCATGACAATTCCATTCGCCTTGCACCAGCTGTCGATTGTCTTCAGGAATCCCGGGGCCGGCACTATGAAACCGGCTTCACCTTGAATTGGCTCGATGAAAACAGCTGCAAGCTGAGATGCACCGACTCTTTTCTCTAGGTAGGTAATGGTCCTTGCTGCTGCCTGCTCGCCGGTCATTCCCTCAGGGTCGCGGAAGGGGTAGCTCATTGGTGCGTGGTGAATGCTTCCGGGAAGCGGACCGAAGCCAGTGGCATAGGGATGCGCCTTAAAGTTCATTGCCATCGTCAGGCTGGTTCGGCCGTGATAGGCGTGGTCGAACACCGCGATCTCAGTTCTGCCGGTCGCACGCCTTGCTATCTTCACTGCATTTTCAACCGCTTCAGCGCCTGAATTAAAAAAGGCGACTTTTTTTGGAAAAGAACCAGGGGAGTGAGCCGCCAGAAGCTCGGCCGCTCGAACATATTTCTCGTAGGGGGCAACGGTAAACAGGGTGTGGGTCAGTTTCGCAACCTGTTCTTGAACGGCGGCGACGACGCCGGGGTTGGTGTGCCCGATTGTTACCACTCCGATGCCAGTTCCCATATCGATCAACTGGTTGCCGTCGACGTCCTCGAGAATCGCACCGTGCGCTCGCTCAATGAACACCGGAAGCATTGTTCCGACACCCGCGGAAACAACAGCAGTTCGGCGCTTTTGGAGCTCCACCGACTTAGGTCCTGGGATGGGGGTATTCAAGATTCTTTTTTGTTCAAGGCTCATAACTAAATTCTAGATACTTATTCGTATTTTTATCATTCCTGACTCGCAATGCTGATGGAGTTCTAAGCTTTGGTAGATGCGCACTGTTTTGGTATTAGGCTCCACCGGCTCTGTCGGCACTCAAACTCTCGAGTTGCTGGCGGCGAATCCCGATAAGTTCCAGCTGGTCGGCATTTCGGGAAACTCGAATACTGAGTTACTCGAGGCTCAGCGAGCTCAATTCGACTTGCCAATTGACAGGGCGGTGCTGGGCCCCGAGCTGGCTGCCGATTTAGCCAGCGAACTGTCGGCAGATGTGGTTGTGAACGGGATAACCGGTTCTGCCGGATTGATGTCAACCCTTTCGGCACTTCGCGCGGGAAGCAAACTGGCTCTTGCCAATAAAGAGTCTCTGATAGTTGGCGGGTCACTAGTTACGAAGCTTGCTGCCAAGGGTCAAATCTTGCCCGTTGACTCCGAGCATTCGGCCATCGCTCAGTGCCTAATGTCAGGACAAAAATCTGAGGTCTCAAGACTCGTCTTGACTGCCTCTGGCGGGCCGTTTAGAAACATGTCAAGAGCTGATCTCGAGAATGTGACTCCAGCTCAGGCTCTGAAGCACCCGACTTGGAGCATGGGCAAGGTCATAACAACTAATTCCGCGACGATGGTAAACAAGGGCCTCGAGGTAATTGAGGCTCACATTTTATTTGGAATCGGGTTTGAAAATATCGCCGTGACCGTTCATCCCCAGTCAATTGTCCACTCTATGGTCGAGTTTCATGACGGCTCGGTTATTGCGCAGGCCTCAGTACCGGATATGAAGCTCGCGATTGGCTTTGCTATTGGTTGGCCAGACCGGCTTGCTCATTCGACAAAGCCGTTGGATTTCACCCAAAGCCATCGATGGGATTTCGAACCGCTGGATGAGGATGTCTTCAACGCCGTCAAGTTGGCCCGGCAGGTTGGTCGGGCAGGGCTTACTTTCCCGGCCGTCTATAACGCGGCGAATGAGCAGGCAGTGGATGCCTTTCACCGTGGCGCAATATCTTTCCTTGGAATTACTGACACGATCGATAAGGTGCTTCAATTGCACACTCCGGGGCCGTTGAGTCTCGAAAGCGTATTGGCCTCCGAAAGTTGGGCCAGACGGACTGCCGATTCGCTGATAGCAGAGAGCTAAAGCCTCAAGTGTTCGGTACCCTTATTTCGTGATCGACATCCTCTTGTACGCGGCCGGAATTGCAATTGTCCTAATTGGAATTGCTCTGTCTATTGGCCTGCATGAAATTGGTCACCTGATACCCGCGAAAATTTTTGGCGTTCGAGTAAATCAATACATGATCGGCTTTGGTCCAACCGTTAAGTCTTGGACTAGGGGCGACACCGAGTACGGAATCAAGGCAATACCGCTCGGCGGTTATATCCTCATGACTGGCATGTATCCTCCCGAGTCCAAGCCGTATCGGGGTCCATTCGCGAGTTGGATTAGGGACGCTAGACAGCAAGTAAGGCAGGGCATCGAACCCAGCGATGAAAATCGCCAGTTCTACAGGCTGTCCGCCCCAAAGAAGCTAACCATCATGTTCGGCGGTCCGCTGATGAACCTTATTTTGGGGATGCTACTTATTCTTCTAGCACTGAGTGGTGTTGGAACAATGCAATCTACGATGAGCGTCAACAAGGTCTATGAATGCATTGAGGCTGATTCCACGGGCAATTGTCCCAGTGGATCTCCGGTTTCGCCCGCTATTGCCGCCGGACTCTTGCCTGGCGACACCGTCAATCAGGTCAACGGCAAACCAGTTCTGAACTGGAACGAAGTGATTGCAGGGCTCAACAAGAATCAGACGAGTCAGTCAATGCTGGGGGTTGTTCGTGACGGAGCAAATATCACTCTTGCAATTACGCCGTCATTCATCGAGACTCAAGTTTTTATGGAGTCTGGAGCGGCAGCTTTAGACGCGGCAGGAAATAAAATAACTGAGCTCAGGCCAATTTTGGGTATTCAATTGGGGTCTGAGATGACGCCACTAAGCATCGAAGAATCCGTCGGCTTCTCTCTGGCTGCGACGGGCGGAATGCTGGCGTTCGTGGCCGATTTGCCGCAGCAGGTTTATAAGGTTGCGGCAAGTACTTTCGGAAGCACGGATCGAGATCCAAATGGTGCGGTCTCTATTTTGGGGGTGGGCCAGCTAGCGGGAGAGCTAACTGCGGCAGATATCGGCGTGGAGGCCAAGCTCGCCTCGCTACTGCTACTGATCGGATCTTTGAATCTTGCACTTTTCGTCTTCAATATGATTCCGCTGCTACCGCTAGATGGTGGACATGTTCTTGGGGCGCTCTACGAAAGCGCAAAGAGAAGGTCGTGGCTGCTGTTGGGAAAGAGAGACCCGGGTCCAATCGATACCGCTAGGGCACTACCAATTGCATATGCGGTGTGGATGCTGCTGATTGCGACCGGCCTGATACTAATATTAGCTGACCTTGTAAACCCAATAACATTGGGTTAGGAAGCAACTTTCCTGCTTTGCTGTTGAAGCGTGGAGCAAACGAGAGGTAATAAGTGCCAGCTGTAAATCTTGGTCTTCCTGTAGGACCCCCACTGACAATCGCCCCAAGGCGGAAAACTCGCCAGATAATGGTTGGGAAGGTGCCTGTCGGCTCGGACTCTCCAATTTCGGTTCAGTCGATGACCACCACCCAGACCACGGACATCAATGGAACGCTTCAGCAAATTGCTGAATTGACCGCAACGGGCTGTGACATTGTTCGGGTGGCTGTCCCAACCAGCGACGATGCAAAAGCCTTGAGGGTCATTGCCAAGCGCTCTCAGCTGCCGGTAATCGCTGATATCCACTTCCAGCCAAGATATGTCTTCCAAGCTATCGAAGCTGGGTGCGGCGCAGTGCGAGTGAACCCGGGAAACATTAGAAAATTTGATGACCAGGTCGGGGCAATCGCAAAAGCCGCCAAGGACGCCGGAATCTCAATCCGAATTGGTGTTAATGCTGGCTCCCTAGACCCAAGACTGTTGCAAAAGTATGGCAAGCCAACAGCTGAGGCCCTCGTGGAGTCCGCGGTTTGGGAAGCGAGCCTCTTCGAAGAGCATGACTTTCACGATTTCAAGATTTCTGTGAAGCACAATGATCCAGTTGTCATGGTGAAGGCTTATCAGCTTCTTGCCGAGCGAGGAGACTGGCCATTTCATTTAGGAGTTACCGAGGCCGGACCGGCCTTCCAAGGAACAATCAAGTCCTCAGTGGCATTCGGTGCTTTGTTGGCGCAAGGAATCGGCGACACGATTCGAGTCTCGCTTTCAGCTCCTCCGGTTGAGGAGATCAAAGTGGGTTCTCAGATCCTGGAGAGCCTGAACCTTCGTCCCAGAAAGCTCGAGATTGTGTCTTGCCCAAGCTGTGGAAGAGCACAAGTAGATGTTTATACTCTCGCGAACGACGTCACCGAGGGTCTTTCACACCTGACTGTTCCAATTCGAGTTGCCGTTATGGGTTGCGTTGTAAACGGACCGGGTGAAGCAAGGGAAGCAGATTTGGGAGTTGCCTCAGGAAACGGCAAGGGTCAAATTTTCGTCAAGGGCGAGATCATCAAAACTGTTCCGGAAAATGAAATTGTTGCCACTTTGATTGAAGAGGCGAACCGAATTGCGGCCGAAATGGACAGCGCACTTATCGGAACCGCTCAGGTTACCGTCGGGGAGTAGCTAACATTGTGCTCATGCCATATCGCCTGAGCTCATTATTTCTAAGGACCCTTCGAGAAGATCCAGCTGACGCTGAGGTTGAAAGCCACAGGCTACTCGTTCGCGCTGGTTACATAAGGCGTGCGGCACCGGGGGTTTTTAGCTGGCTACCTCTTGGACTGATGGTAAAAACCAAGATTGAGCAAATCGTTCGCGAGGAAATGGCTGCTGCCGGTGCCCAAGAGGTCTTCTTTCCTGCACTGCTTCCAAAAGAGCCGTATGAGATAACCGGTCGCTGGGACGATTACGGAGATAATATTTTCCGCCTGAAGGACAGAAAAGACGCGGATTACTTGCTCGCTCCAACTCACGAAGAGGTTTTTACTCTTCTAGTTAAGGATCTTTATAATTCCTACAAAGACCTGCCACTGAGCATCTACCAAATTCAAAATAAATACCGCGATGAGGCTAGGCCAAGAGCTGGTCTTTTGCGTGGGCGCGAGTTCGTAATGAAAGACGCTTACAGCTTTGATGTTACTGACGAAGGCCTTGAGGTTTCATATCAGGCCCAACGGGCAGCCTACGAGCGCATTTTCACGCGCCTAGGGCTTGAGTATGTAATCGTGAGCGCGGATGCTGGAGCGATGGGTGGCTCGAAATCGGAGGAGTTCCTGAGTCCTTCCGAAATTGGCGAGGACTCCTTTGTAAGATCGTCATCCGGCTTTGCTGCCAATGTAGAGGCGGTTAGATTCAAGCAGTCTCCGGCCATCACGCCGAACAATCAGGCGGCTGAGGACCACGCGTCACCAAACACTCCAACAATTGCCACCTTGGTCAGTTTTTCGAATGAGAACCATCCCAAGACAAGTGGCACCTGGCAAGCTTCTGACACCTTGAAAAACGTCGTGTTAGCGCTAATAACTGGAGACGGCAAGCGCAGGCTGGTGACGGTTGGAATTCCGGGCGATCGAGAAGTTGACCAAAAGCGCGCCGAAGCATGGTTTGGCTGCGAAGTAGAGCAGGCGAACGAAGCCGATTTCAAGAGCCACCCGGAACTTGTCAAGGGCTACATCGGACCCCGTAAAGATTCAAAACAATTTTTGGGCTTAGAAGCTGAGTCGAAAATCGAGTACCTTCTGGATCCCAGAATTGCTGAGGGAAGTTCGTGGATTACCGGAGCCAATAAAGATCAGATGCACACTTGGTACCTGACTTTTGGTCGAGACTTTTCCGCGGATGGAATTGCCGACATCGCAGAGATTCGCGCCGGAGACCCGGCCCCAGACGGCTCAGGGGCTTTGGAAATGGCCCGCGGCATTGAAATCGGTCACATCTTTCAGCTTGGTCGCAAGTACGCAGAGGCACTCGGCCTAAAAGTTCTTGATTCCAACGGAAAGCTCGTCACAGTCACCATGGGCTCCTATGGAATTGGCGTTACCAGGTTGGTGGCAGTAATAGCCGAAGCGTTCCATGATGACAAGGGTTTGATGTGGCCAGATTCAGTGGCTCCAGCAAACCTTCACGTGATTGCTGCCGGTAAAGACGAAGCCGCCTTCGAGGCAGCTGAGTCTTTGACCGCAGGCGCTGAGGCCCTTGGGCTCAGAGTCATGCTGGATGACCGACCAAAGGTCAGTCCGGGAGTGAAATTTGCCGACGCGGAGCTGATTGGGAACCCCTGGATAATCATCTGTGGCCGAGGCGTAGCAGAGGGTGAAGTTGAGCTTTGGAACAGAGTGACAGGCGAACGCTCTCAAGTAAAGATAGACTCAGTTCTCGCTGAGCTAATGGCTAAGCGCTAGGAACTAAAAAGAGGCGAGTCATGGATATTGATTTACAAGTTCTTCGTCTACTAGAGCGCGAGCGGGAAATCCCATTTGACGAGCTAGTCCTGATTATCGAAGCGGCCATTCTTGCGGCTTTCGCCAAGGGCTTTTCGGAACCGGTCAAGGGAGCGCGAGCCGAGCTTGATCGCAAAACTGGTCACGTTAGAATCTTCCAATCCACTCTCGATGAGGACCTAGAGCCCATTGGTGAAGAGGAAGTGACCCCCGAGGGTTTTGGACGAGTTGCCGCTTACGCGGCCAAGCAGGTTATTGCGCAGCGGATGCGGGATATCTCGGACGAAGGCTTGTTAGGCGAGTTCAAGGGCAAAGAGGGCGACATAGTCTCTGGCCAGATTCAACAAGGCTCCAGGTCGCACATGGTCTACGTGAATTTAGGCTCAATCGAGGCTCTCATGCCTCCCGAAGAGCAGGTCCCAACCGAAGAGTATCTGCACGGAAGTCGTATCAGAGTCTATGTAACCAGCGTTCAAATGGGAACCAGGGGACCTCAGATCACAGTTTCTAGGACCCACCCGGGCTTGGTTAGAAAACTTTTCGCAATGGAGGTCCCAGAGGTCGCTTCCGGCCAAGTCGAAATTGCTTCCGTCGCTCGCGAGGCGGGCCATAGAACCAAGATTGCTGTTTTTGCAAAGGAACCCGGAATCAACGCCAAGGGAGCTTGCATTGGCGAACTTGGCCAGCGAGTCCGAGCCGTTAGCGCGGAATTGAATGAGGAAAAAATCGACGTTGTTGATTTCTCTGAGGACTTGGCGACCTTCGTAGCTCACGCCTTATCGCCGGCCAGAGTCTCGGACAGCTTTGTCTTAGACTCTGCAACCAAGGCAGTTCGAGTGTTAGTTCCTGATTTTCAGCTCTCGCTGGCAATCGGCAAAGAGGGCCAGAACGCCCGCCTGGCAGCGAAATTGACCGGTGCCAAAATCGACATTCAGCCAGATAGCATCCTTGAGGGATAGCGTCATTAGGTAAGGGGCCCTAGAATGGAGCCTATTCGGACCTGTGTTGGCTGCCGCCAACGAGATTCGATGAAGCACTTGCTAAAAATTGTTTCAATGGATCAAAGTTTTGTTCTTGACCAGCAGCGAAAGCTAGCCGGAAGAGGGGCTTGGGTTCATGAACAATGTTTGCAGCTAGCGCTTGATCGGAAAGGTCTAGTTCGCGCCTTGGGTGACTCTAATTCAGAGTCGCTTGAGACATGGCTTAGAAATCAGGCACAAAACATGGCTGACACACAATGAGTTTCTCGAAATGAGACCCCCTCAGAACTAAGGCCTTCCCTGTTTGGGGTCGGCCCCGAACAGGAGAAAAAAAGTGGCGCTTCCACGCGTATACGATATTGCCAAAGAGCTTGGGATTGATACCAAGACAGCTTTGGCCAAATTAGAAGAGCTTGGCGAATACGTCAAAGGTGGCTCTTCAACAATCACACCACCGGTAGCCGCAAGGCTAAAGGGTGCTTTCCCAACGAAAGAAGCTCCAGCCAAGAAGGAGCCGGCAAAGCCAAAGGCTAAGCCTGCGCCAGAAGCTTCGGCTGTTGCCGAGAGCCCAAAGCCCTCAGAAGTCATTGAGCCTCCCGCTACCGCTGCAGTCGAGCCACCGCCGGTTGCTGCGCCTGACGCTGGAGAGCCTGTCGTGGAGGAGAGGTCCGCCGCCGCAACAATGCTTGGCACACCTCGCCCAGGTAATAATCCGTTTTCTTCGAACCAGGGCATGGGAATACCTCGCCCGATGGTTCGTCCAGGCAACAACCCATTTGCTGCAAATCAGGGCATGGGGCGACCAAGACCAGGAGCGCCAAGACCTGCCGGGTCAGCCCCAAGACCAGGAGCGCCAAGACCAGGAGCGCCAAGACCTGCAGGCGGAGCACCTCGCCCAGGTGGCGGAGCACCGCGTCCAGGTGGAGCGCCAGCGTTTGGAGCACCGGGCCAGAAGCCAGGGTTCGGACCTCCAGCCGGAAGACCGGGTCCAGCCGGCCGTGGTGGCCGCGGAGCGGGCACTGCAGGAGCATTTGGTAGGGGCGGTTCTCGCGGAAAATCCCGTAAGTCAAAAAGAACAAAGCGCGAAGAGTTTGAACAAAGAGATGTTCCCAGCCTGGGCGGCGCAATGGTGCCTCGTGGCGATGGAACAACCGTGCTGCGAGTTCGTCGTGGATCCTCGATCCAAGACTTCGCAGACAAGATTGGCACTAACTCCGCTCAGTTGATCACCATTCTGTTCCACCTAGGACAAATGGCGACTGCGACAGCATCCCTAGACGAAGACACCTTCCAGATTCTCGGTGAAGAGCTTGGCTACAAGGTCGAGGTTGTCTCGCCTGAAGATGAAGAGCGAGAGCTGTTCGAAGGCTTCGGTCTTGACATTTCGACTGGCATCGAGGAGGAAGACGACGAAGCGCTTTCTCCAAGACCTCCAGTCGTAACCGTCATGGGACACGTGGATCATGGAAAAACTAGGTTGCTTGACTCGATTCGTAATGCGAATGTTGTCGACGGTGAGGCGGGTGGAATCACCCAGCACATCGGCGCCTACCAGGTTCACACAACGCACGAAGGTAAAGATCGAGCGATCACGTTCATTGACACCCCGGGTCACGAGGCTTTCACCGCGATGCGAGTCAGAGGAACCGAAGTCACAGACATTGCCATTCTGGTTATTGCTGCGGATGACGGTGTAATGCCTCAGACCATTGAAGCCTTGAACCATGCCCAGGCTGCAAGGGTTCCAATTGTGGTGGCCGTCAACAAGGTTGATAAAGAGGGTGCAAACCCTGCGAAGATTCGTCAGCAGCTAACCGAGTTTGGCTTGGTTGCGGAGGAATTCGGCGGAGACGTGATGTTCGTAGACGTATCTGCGCTGAAGGGTGACGGTATTGACAAGCTTCTTGACGCAGTGCTTTTGACTGCAGATGCAGCACTAGATCTTCGAGCCAACCCTGACAAGGCAGCACGTGGAGTTGCCATTGAGGCAAACCTAGACAAGGGACGCGGTTCCGTTGCGACGGTTCTGATTCAGTCAGGAACCCTAGAGGTTGGTAACGCAATTGTTGCCGGTGCTGCTTACGGCCGAGTCCGTGCGATGTTTGATGAAAACGGAGATTCGGTTAAGTTTGCGACTCCATCAAGACCGGTTCAGGTTCTTGGTCTTCAGTCAGTTCCGCGCGCCGGAGATACCTTCGTGGTTGCCGAGGACGAGCGTCAGGCCAGGCAGATCGCAGAAAAGCGCGAAGCTGCCGACCGAAACGCCCTCCTGGCAAGGACCAGAAAGAAGCTTTCACTTGAGGACTTCACTCAGGCCCTAGAAGATGGCAAGGTCGAATCACTTAACTTGATCATCAAGGGTGACGTTTCGGGTGCCGTGGAGGCCCTGGAGGACAGCTTGCTCAAGATTGACGTTGGCGACTCAGTGCAGCTGCGAATCATCCACCGTGGTGTTGGAGCAGTCACTGAATCTGACGTAAACCTAGCCACTGTCGACTCGGCGGTAATCATCGGATTCAACGTTCGCCCGGACAACAAGGCGAAGGAACGTGCAGATCGCGAAGGTGTCGACATTCGTCATTACACCGTCATCTACAACGTCCTTGAAGACATTGAAAACTCACTCAAGGGAATGCTCAAGCCTGAATATGAAGAAGCTCAGCTAGGAACAGCCGAAGTTCGAGAAGTATTCAAGTCCTCCAAGTTCGGTCTCATCGCTGGCTCATATGTTCGAAGCGGCCTAATGCGTCGAAACGCTATGGCAAGAGTCTTGAGAAACGGCGAAGTAATCGGCGAGAACCTCAAGGTCGAGTCACTTAAGCGATTCAAGGACGATGCCACTGAGGTAAAGGCTGATTTCGAGTGTGGAATCGGACTTGGTAGCTTCAATGATGTAAAGATCGATGACGTCATCGAGACTTACGAGATGGTAGAGAAGCCGAGGAGCTAATGGCAGATCACGCTAGAGCGCTGCGTCTTGCGGAGCGGATTAAAGTATTGGCGGCCTCCGCGCTAGCAAAGGTTGTCAAGGACCCTGATTTGGGTTTCGTTACTTTTACTGACGCTCGAGTTACCCCCGATCTAATGCAGGCCCGACTTTTCTACACTGTTTTTGGTTCCGATGCCGACAAGGCTTCCACGGTAGCTATTCTGCAGAAAAATACCGGTCGGCTCAGGGGAGAGATCGGAAAACAGTTGGGCATCAGAATGACCCCAACCCTCGAACTTATTCTCGACGATGTCCCAGAAAACGCTGGGGACTTGAACGACCTTTTGGCTGAAGCCAAGAGACGTGACGGCGAACTAGAGAAACTTGCCAAGGGTGCCAAGCACGCAGGTGATGCAGACCCTTACATCCAAAAGCCACAGGAAGACTAATGCAGCATGGTCTAGTTCTGATTGACAAGCCCCAGGACTGGACTTCTTTTGATGTTGTCGCAAAAATGCGAGGCGTGCTGGGAACAAAAAAAGTCGGGCATGGCGGAACCTTGGACCCGTTGGCCACCGGTCTCTTGGTGCTCGGGGCAAACCAAGGCACGAAATTACTCCAGTTTTTACTTGGTCAAGATAAGTCCTACACCGCGACCGTGCGGTTGGGTCAATCGACTCTCAGCGATGATTCTCAGTCGGAGTTCCTTGATACCAAAGATGCTTCAGCCATCACTGCCGATCAAATCGACAAGGTCATTGCGTCTTTGACTGGACCGCTTGATCAAATACCTTCCAGTGTGAGCGCCAAAAAGATTGATGGCGTTAGGGCTTATGACTTGGTCCGACAGGGTAAAGAGGTTGACCTAAAGCCCAAATCAATAGTAATTCGTGACTTTGCTCGAACTAGCGAGCTGAGTCGCCATGACGGTTTGGTTGATTTTGACATCAGCGTTAAGTGCAGTTCAGGGACGTATATCAGGGCATTAGCGAGGGACATGGGCCAAACACTCGAAGTCGGAGGTCACTTGATTGGGCTTCGTCGAACTGCAGTTGCCTCTTTTGTGATAGCGGATGCAACGGCAATCACCGAAGAGCCACGTTGGATCAGCCTGGCCGATGCCGCCTCCAAGTTATTCCCCAGTTACGAGATTTCTAGCGACCAGGAACGTGACCTGAGACACGGTAAGAAAATCGAATTGGAATCAGACGAGCCTGAAATCGCATTAACGCGAGAACAGCATCTAATCGCGCTTGCAACTAAGACCGGGTCGCAGTACAAGTCGATAGCAGTGTTCCAGGAGGAGCAGTGATAGACGCCTTTTTCTTGATTCTGGTCTGGTATGCAGTCGCCGCTGGGTCGCTGCTGATTTTTTTGGGGCTAATCGGCAAATCACCGAGTGGATTTTCCCTTGGGCTAGCAATCGGAGTTGA
>CAYMAU010000022.1:12875-19216 GCA_964388525.1 uncultured Aquiluna sp.
ATAGGCAAATTCGACGGTATTCATTTGGGGCATCAGCAGTTGTTCCATGAACTCGTACATTTTTCTGAAGAGGCAGGCCTGGCAGCCGCGGTACTAACTTTTGATCGCCACCCTGATGCGTTTTTGAAGCCGGGAACCGAGCCCTCGGCAATTATTGGGCCAATTCAAAAAGCGCGAATCTTAGAGTCGCTTGGGGCTGACGCACTGATAACGCTTCGTTTTGATCAGCAGCTTGCGAACCTTTCGCCAGAGCAGTTTGTTGTGAAGCACTTGATGCCAATCAGAGCGAAGCTGGTTTTGGTTGGGCAAGGGTTTCGTTTTGGGCACAAGGGAGCCGGAGGCATCATTGAGCTTCGGCAACTTGGTGAACGCTTCGGCTTCAAGGCTAAGGAGATTCCCACGGTGGTTTTTGGCGACCTCCCGGTTTCGAGTACTGAGATAAGAAAAGCGATTGCTGCTGGCAACATCAAAGCTGCAAACAAAATGCTTGGGCGTAATCATCAAACCGAAGGCATGGTTGAACACGGCCGGAAAATTGGCCGGCAAATCGGGTTTCCAACCGCGAACCTCGCACGAAACAGCGAGGGGCTATTGCCGGTTGACGGGGTTTACGCCGGCTGGCTTTATGCGGACGGTATTCGCTATCCTGCGGCGCATTCGGTGGGGACCAACGACTCCATAGAGGCTGTTCCACGCCTTCTGGAATCCCACGTTATTGGCCGTGATGATCTTGACCTTTATGACAAAATCGTGACTTGTGAGTATGTCGAGCAAGTCAGACCTTGGGCCAAATACGAGTCCATGGAAAAGCTCATCGAGCAGATCGGCTCCGATGTTGAAGCGTGCAGGCGAGTGCTAGGGGAGTAGGGTCTAACTATGAGTTTTGTAGGAGCGATTTCAAGCGGTTTCAAGAATTACTTGAACTTCAAGGGCAAGGCCAGCCGAGCACAGTACTGGTATTGGGTGCTATTCACTCTGCTGCTAGCGCTAGTCCTTGGGACAATTGAGGGCGTAATTTGGCCAACGGCTGCGACCACAGGGGACCCGGTGACCGACATTCAGTCGCTGAGCACTGACTTCACCCCGCTAACCACCATTTCATCGCTGGTTCTTTTTTTGCCGAACCTGTCGATTCTGGCAAGACGCCTCCATGATGCCGGCTTCAGCGCAAAGTGGTTGTTTCTGTTCATTGTCCCGGCTGGCTACTCTATTTTTGCGACCATTGGTGCAATCGCTCTGATTAATGATTACCCCTCTGGCCAGGAGTTCTCTCCAGAACTTTTGATATCATTGGTGTTCCTGATTGTTCCGATTCTCGCGCTGGCTGCCATTGTCTTCATTATTTTCTTGGTTTTGGTTCTAAAGACCTCCAAGAGTTTTTATGACGGGAACAAATATGTTGAGCCAGAGCCGCTTGATTCGCTTGACGAGGGCACTACCGCCTAGCCAAAAACAGTTTTTATGTCTAGACTTCTCGAGTTGCCGTGTAACGGCCGCGGATTAAGAGAGCGACAGACAACCTGTTTGACGCGCCGCGCAGCGGATCGGAAGGATCAGCAATGGCTCTAGACCCACAGGTAAAGACTCAAATCATCGAAGAGTATGCAACAAAGCCAGGAGACACCGGTTCGCCTGAGGTTCAGGTTGCAGTTATGACCCGTCGAATCATTGACCTTACCGAGCACCTAAAAGACCACAAGCACGACCACCACTCACGTCGTGGTTTGCTGCTAATCGTTGGACAGCGCCGCCGTCTTCTTGGTTACTTGCAACGCGTTGACATCAACCGATACCGTAAATTGATCGAAAGACTTGGCCTTCGTCGCTAAGTTTCATAACTTTTTTGACTAACCCCGGCATAAAATGCCGGGGTTTTTCATTAACTGTTAAGTCAGCTCGTTTTTGGGCAAGCTGACGGGCTTGCCGGGGTGGGCGACCGAGATAACCTTGCTAGATTGATTCCTACCCCCAAGGTCTTTCATTTAGTAGAGCGGGCCTTTTGTTTCACGGCCCGCCTGTTAGGCTTTTCCACTTGACAACCTAGGCACTGACCAATAAGCCGGACTAACTAGGAGCGGGGCGACTGTTTTGATTGAATTCCAGAACGTGACCAAGCAGTTTCCCGATGGCACTTTTGCGGTGAAGGACTTTTCACTGGTGCTTCCTTCTCATAAAGTCACGGTGTTTGTCGGGTCATCCGGAGCCGGAAAAACAACCCTTCTTCGAATGATTAATCGCATGGTCAACCCGACCAGCGGCAAGGTGTTGATTGATGGCGAAGATGTTGCCGGGCTCAATCCTGTCGCACTGCGCCGAAAGATTGGTTACGTTCTCCAGGCCACTGGGCTACTGCCACATCGAAAAATTGCAGACAATATTGCCTCAGTGCCAAGACTAAATGGCGTTCCGAAGTCTAAAGCGGGTGAAGAGGCTCTTATTTTGCTGGACACCGTAGGACTTGACCGCTCGCTGGCAGATAGGTATCCCGATCAGCTCTCTGGTGGACAGCAGCAGCGCGTTGGTGTTGCAAGAGCGCTTGCGAGTGACCCAAACATTCTTTTAATGGATGAACCCTTTGGTGCGGTGGACCCTATCGTTCGGTTGGAGCTCCAGGACGAACTCAATCGCTTGCAGGGTGAAATCAGTAAAACCATGGTTTTCGTTACCCACAACATTGATGAGGCATTTGCGATTGCCGACCAGGTGGTGATTCTTCGCGCCGGAGGAGAAATTGCTCAGGTGGGTAGCCCGGCGGAGATTCTGGCAAATCCTGCTGACGATTTTGTTGAGACCTTCATTGGTGCCGATAAGGGCAAGCGCACCCTTCATTTGCAGCGCAGAGAAGAAGATGGCGTGACTCTGATTGTCGATGCCGAGGGTAGACCCGCAGGAATTCTCGGAGAAGACAAATGAGGATGACTGGATGAGCTGGCTAGTCGATAATTTCGACTTGGTGGCAAGGCTGACTGGGAATCATGCGATTCTCAGCGTGATTCCTATTGTGCTGGGCTTTGTAATTGCGGTGCCGCTGGGTTGGATAGCCAACAGAAGTCATTCTCTCAGGTCTTGGGTAATCGGAGGCGGAAGCTTTCTCTACACAATCCCGTCACTGCCGCTTTTTGTGATCCTGCCCTACATTCTTGGGACCAGAATCACCGATGAGCGCAACATCATTGTGGCGCTGACTATCTATGCCGTTGCAATGATGGTCCGCACCGCCGCAGATGCCCTTGCGGCTGTGCCAGCGGATGCAGTTGAAGCATCCACTTCGATTGGGCATTCCTTATGGACTAGGTTCTGGCTGGTGGAGTTTCCGCTTGCCGGCCCTGTCCTGTTGGCTGGACTGCGAGTGGTTTCAGCAAGCACAATCGCACTGGTGTCCGTGGGAGCCATCATCGGGTCTGCAAATCTTGGCTATCTGTTTACAAACGGAAAACAACGCGATTTCCTTGAAGAGATTCTCATCGGCATCGGCGCAAGCTTTCTGATCGCACTGGTTTTTGACATTGCAATTGTTCTTCTAGGCAGGGTTCTGATGCCTTGGAATCTTAGAAAGTCGCCGGCCTCAAAGAGCATCCGGCAAAACGCAGTAGGGGTGTACTAAGCATGCAATTCTTCCTCGATGCGTTTCGCTGGTTACTCGACCCTGCTAATTATGTTGCAGGTGGAATCAGCCCACTTCCGATTCAGGACCGTATCGGTGAGCACCTTTGGTACACATTTGTCTCGGTAGCGATTGCATCGATGATCGCACTTCCATTGGGCCTCTTCATTGGGCACACCGGCCGCGGCCGGCAGTTTGTGATTAGTTTCACCGGCATGATGCGTGCTCTGCCAACATTGGGGCTTTTAATGGCCCTATTCCTGATTGTCGGCGCGACGGTTCCATTTACGCAAGCGGCGTTCGTGGCCTCGATTATCGCGCTGGTCATCTTGGCCATTCCATCAATTTTGGCTGGCGGATATGCCGGCGTCGAATCCGTAGATCCTCAGACCGTGGATGCCGGCCGAGCCATGGGCATGACTGAAATGCAGATTTTGCTGCGGATTGAGATCCCGCTTTCGCTGCCGCTGATAATTTCTGGTATTCGAGCAGCTGTGCTGCAGGTCATTGCAACTGCTGTGATCGCCTCTTACATCTCACTTGGCGGTCTTGGGACAATTATTTCAAGCGGCATTGGACTCAATGACAACGAGCGAATTCTGGGCGGCGCCATTCTGGTAACTGCGCTTGCGCTTGTGGTGGACGGCTTTTTGGCACTCCTCCAGCGCCTGGTGACCAGGCGCGGTTCCAAGGAGGCACGTCCACAAAATATAGATTTCCGTAGACGATCATTCGGATCGGCTGCGGTGGCGGAAGAGCCAGTCAATGAAAGGAAAAGACATGTTCAAAGCAAAAAATAGAGGGCCACGCATTGCAGGAGCAATAGCTGCAGCTGCAGCCCTTGTGGTAATGACCGGCTGTGCATCCGCGGACCCAACCGAGGAGGCCACGCAGGCAACCGACGACGTAGCGACAGTCGAAGCGACAAAGGTCGTAGTTGGCTCCTTCGCGTTTCCAGAGAGCGAGATTCTCGGAAACATTTATGCAATTGCTCTAGAGAACGCGGGCTTCGAAGTTGAGACAAAGTTCAACCTTGGACCACGACAGACCACTGTTCCAGCTTTGGAAGACGGGTCAATCGACCTAATGCCTGAATACAACGGAAACTTGTTGTTTTTCTATGACACCGAGAACACAGCGCGCTCAACCGAAGAGGTAGACGCTGAACTTGCTACCAAGGTGCCAGCTGGCTTCCAGGTCTTGAACTCATCATCTGCTGAGGACAAGGACGCTTATGTCGTCACTCAGGCAATGGCCGAAGAGTTCGGTCTTGTAACAATTGGCGATCTAGCAAAAATCGAACCATTTTCTCTAGGTGCCAGCCCGCAGTTTGCTGAACTTCTTTACGGTCTACCCGGTCTTGCCTCCTTCTACGGAGTCACCGACGTGACATTCGTGCCAATCGAAGACTTCGGTGGCCCGGATACCGTCAAGGCACTTGTCGACAACGCAGTTCAGGTTGCTGATATCTACACCACCTCACCTGACTTGGTGGCTAAGAAGCTCCGCGTGCTAGATGACCCTGAGAACTTGATTGCAGCACAGAACATAGTGCCGCTTCTAAACTCTGACATCTACAGCGATGAGCTGGCAGCGGTGTTGAATGCGATCTCAGCTGCACTAACCACTGAGGACCTCATCGCGCTTCGCACCCGTGTCGAAGGTGACGAGAAGGCTCAGGCCAGCACTGCAGCACAGGAATGGCTGGAAGCAGAAGGCCTACTCAACTAGTTGATTTTGAGGCGCTGTCGTAATGGCGGCGCCTCATTTATCGGCTGATTATTCAAGCTGAATGAAGGCTTTGGCTTTCATTGACAGGCACCAGGAAGATTTTGACTAACCCCGGCCGAAATGCCGGGGTTTTTCATTACTAGGCTTTTTACTCTTTGGTTGTTAGGCTTGTAACAACGAGAATTAGAATGCGGGTCTTCGGTGGAAGTTTCTGGGTCTAGACCCAGAGTTTTTTACTGACGATCAGCACTTCATCGGGCAAGGCCCGACCTCTAGCGCGCACGAAACTTCACTGAAAGTGGATCGGGCTTTGCGCTGCGCAGATACATAAGGAGGGGCCATGGAAGGCCCAGAGATTAAATTCGCAGAAGCCGTTATTGATAACGGAAAGTACGGAAAGCGCGTTGTGCGTTTTGAAACCGGACGCCTAGCCCAGCAAGCAGCTGGTGCCGCGGTTGTCTATCTTGACGACGAGACCATGTTGTTCTCGGCCACCACAGCATCAAAGGCGCCGAAGGATCACTTCGATTTCTTCCCACTCACAATTGATGTCGAAGAGCGTATGTATGCCGCGGGTAAAATCCCAGGCTCATTCTTCCGTCGTGAGGGTCGCCCATCCACCGCAGCAATCTTGGCTTGTCGTTTGATCGATAGGCCACTTAGACCTTCTTTCGTTGACGGTTTGCGCAACGAAATTCAGGTTGTCGTTACCGTCATGTCGATTGATCCGGAAGAGCTTTACGACGTAGTTGCTATCAACGCAGCTTCGATGTCCACTCAGCTAGCTGGCTTGCCATTCTCTGGCCCAGTAGCCGGTGTTCGCGTGGCACTCATTGATGGACAGTGGGTTGCTTTCCCTAAGCACTCACAGCTTGCAAACGCGGTGTTCAACATGGTTGTTGCCGGTCGAGTTATTGACGGCGACGATGTTGCAATCATGATGGTTGAAGCTGAAGCTACTGAAAACAGCTGGGATTTAATTGCCGGTGGTGCTGTTGCGCCGAAC
>CAYMAU010000023.1:0-18923 GCA_964388525.1 uncultured Aquiluna sp.
AGGCGCAAGGCCGTTGATTTCTTGGTAGCTCAGGCTGAAATTACTGACACCAAGGGTGCCAAAGTTAAATACGAGGTCTAACGCCTAAGGCGAACAAGCCCACGTCATTACAACTTTGCTGGCTATCGTAGTCACTACGTAGCTAAAGGAGATTTTAATGGCAATGCCCCAAATGGAGCGAACTGGTGTTTTTGACAGACTACTGAAAGACCGCATTGTGTGGTTAGGTAGCGAAGTCAGGGACGAAAACGCCAATGAGATTTGCGCCAAAATTTTGCTACTAGCAGCAGAAGATTCTGAAAAAGATATTTTCTTGTATATCAACTCCCCGGGTGGATCAATTACCGCCGGAATGGCCATTTACGACACCATGCAGTACGTGCCAAACGATATTGTCACGGTTGGAATTGGAATGGCCGCGTCAATGGGCCAGTTCTTGCTGTCTTCCGGTGCCAAGGGTAAGAGATACGCCACCCCTAACACCAGGGTTCTGCTTCACCAGCCAGCCGGCGGCTTCGGTGGAACTGCCTCAGACATACAGACTCAGGCCGAGCTAATAATGTCAATGAAGCGACAGCTTGCCGCGATCACTGCGCAGCAAACTGGAAAAACCGTTGAAGAGGTAATGCACGATGGAGATCGCGACCGTTGGTTCACAGCTGCTGAAGCTCTGGAGTACGGCTTCATCGACCAGATACAAGAATTTGCTAGTCGCTCAACCGGCGTTGGAAAGGCCTAATTATGAGTTTCATCGAGACGTCTCAGGGCCGCATAGCAGCACCGAGTGCCAGGTACATTCTTCCTGAGTTCGAAGAGCGAACTTCCTATGGGATCAAGCGTCACAACCCATACACAAAGTTGTTTGAAGATCGCATTGTGTTCTTGGGCGTTCAGGTGGATGATGCATCTGCCGACGACATCATGGCTCAGCTTTTGGTTCTTGAATCCCAAGACCCCGATCGAGACATCACTCTTTACATAAACTCTCCCGGAGGCTCTTTTACTGCTTTGACTGCCATTTACGACACTATGCAGTACATAAAGCCAAAGATTCAAACTGTTTGCTTGGGTCAGGCCGCTTCTGCGGCGGCTGTGCTTCTTGCTGCCGGTGCTAATGGCAAGCGTCTTGCCCTGCCGAATGCACGAATTCTGATCCACCAGCCTTCGTCGGGGGGCGGGGGGCAGGGTCAAGCTTCTGATATAGAGATTCAAGCCAAGGAGATCATGCGCATGCGCGACTGGCTCGAATTCACATTGAGCCACCACTCTGGCAAGAGTTTGGAACAGGTCAATAAGGATATCGACCGCGACAAGATCTTGACTGCCCAAGAAGCAATGGAATATGGCTTGATAGATCAGGTTCTTACTTCTAGAAAGCTCTAATTCTCTTTGGCGAGTGGCGCGGCAAAAAAAGTCGGCCATTCGCTATAGGGTTTTGTCATGACACTATCTGAGACCAGTGAGCTTCTGAAGTGCACGTTTTGTGCCAAGAGCCAGAAGCAAGTCCGTAAGTTAATTGCTGGCCCAGCTGTGTACATTTGCGACGAGTGCATTGAGCTTTGCAACGAAATCATCGAAGAGGAACTTGGGCAGAACGTCTCCAAGGAGCTGTCCTCAATGGAGCTCCCAAACCCTAAAGAAATTAAGGGGTTTCTGGATGAATACGTCATCGGTCAAGACGGTGCCAAGAGGCAGCTGGCTGTAGCGGTGTATAACCACTACAAGCGAATCAGGGCGTCAGGCACACTTACGGCCGCTGGCAAGCAGCACGATGATATAGAAATTGCGAAGTCCAATATTCTGATGATTGGTCCAACTGGTTGCGGCAAAACTTACTTGGCGCAGACGCTCGCAAAACGCCTGAACGTTCCTTTTGCGGTTGCCGACGCTACTGCCCTGACTGAGGCTGGCTATGTGGGCGAGGATGTCGAGAACATACTCTTGAAGCTACTCCAGGCCGCGGACAACGATCCCAAGCGAGCTGAAACTGGAATTATTTACATCGATGAAATCGATAAAATCTCAAGAAAATCCGAAAACCCATCCATAACTCGAGATGTTTCAGGAGAGGGTGTCCAGCAGGCTTTGCTGAAGATCCTTGAGGGAACGGTCGCCTCTATCCCACCGCAGGGAGGCAGGAAGCATCCTCAGCAGGAGTTCATCCAGCTGGATACTACCAACGTGCTTTTCATAGTTGCGGGAGCTTTTTCTGGTCTAGAGACAATAGTTTCAGAGCGAACTGGTAAGAAGGGCATTGGCTTTGGTGCCGAGCTAAAAGAGAAGGATGATGGCATGGACATCTACAGGCAGGTCCAGCCAGAAGACCTCCGCAAATTTGGACTCATCCCAGAATTCATTGGCAGGCTTCCGGTAATTGCAACAGTGGAGGAGCTGGATAAGTCTGCACTTATTCAAATCCTTACCGAACCGAAGAATGCGCTGATAAAGCAGTACCAGCGCATGTTCGAGATTGATGGGTTCGATCTCGAATTTGAGGCCGGCGCGATTGAACATATTGCTGAGTCTGCGCTTGAGCGGCAGACCGGCGCTCGGGGCCTTCGGGCCATCCTAGAAGAGCTGCTCGGCCCAATAATGTACGAGCTTCCTGGTAGCGACAGCACCGGCATCGTCATGATCACTGAAGAGGTTGCCAAGACCGGTTCGATCCCTGAAATACAGCCACATCGCAAGCCACTTCAAGACAAATCCGCCTAGCGGAAAACGCACCAGTCCTCATGAAAAACGCTGCCATCACGCCTTACCTTGCTGGGACAGTAGCTTCCACAACCGGATCAATCGCAACCTTCGGTATAGCAATTGCGGGACTTAGCGCCATGGGAGCAAGCCAAAGCCAGACTTCAACCGCAATAGTTGTAATGCTTATCGGCTACGGAGTGTTGTCTATCACGCTGAGTATTTGGCTAAAAATGCCAATTAGTATCGTCTGGTCGACCCCTGGCGCTGCATTTCTTGCTACCAGCTCGGGGATCGGGGTCGGCTTCGAAACAGCCGTCGGGGCATTTATAGTTAGCAGTCTACTGGTTGTCCTTACTGGAGCATGGCCTGCTTTAAGCAGGCTAGTCGCCAAAATACCGCCCCAGATATCCGCTGCCATGTTGGCGGGGGTTATCTTCCCTTTTGTGGCCTCGACAGTGCACTCGGGCGTCGATTTTCCGCTCTTGATAATGCCGGTAATTGTCATTTGGCTTATACTCAACCGGCTACTGCCGCTTTGGGCCTCACCGATAGCAATCGTTATTGGATTTGCTCTGATTGCAATGAGTCAAGAGGCCAAGGACTTCGAGGTCTTGTCATTCTGGCCAAACCTGGCAATAATTTCCCCGGTTTTTGACATAGGTGTAATAGTCGCAATCGGAATTCCGCTTTATTTGATCGCTATGGCCTCTCAGAACCTCCCGGGCCTAGCCATCATGAACGGGTTGGGATATCCGCTGCCGACATCGAAAATCTTCGTTGCCACAGGTGTTGGATCAGTGGTGACGTCTTTTTTTGGTGGATTTGGATTGAATCTAGCCGCCATCACCGCCGCCCTGAACGCCGACGATGGAGCCGGTAAGGATCCATCAAAGCGCTGGAAAGCAGCTGCCTGGGGCGGGGTTGTTTATCTAATTTTCGCACTATTTGCTTCTGTCTTTGCGGCCTTCGTACTGGCAGTTCCTAGGGAGCTACTGTTGGCGCTGGCTGGTCTTGCGCTCATAAAAACCTTTGCATCGTCTCTTAGAACTGCCGTGAGCGATGAGCCGACGAGGCTTGCGGGCATTGTGACTTTTGTCATTGGCGCAGCAGGCATTTCGGTATTTGGTATCGGTGGAGCTTTCTGGGCTCTTGTCGCTGGAATTATTGTCTGGTCTATCAGAACGCGCTAGTCCTGATTGGGCTGAAACCTTAGATCTGTCACAGTTACCTCTTGAGCTTCTTTGAAGTTCAGTTCGGCAATGTGACCAACGGCTGCTAGGTCCTTCGCCATACTTTGCATTGCAACCGGTCCGGAAACAAGCGCAGTCGCGATCTCAGCCTTCATCGATAACTTGTTGTCCGACTTTGACTTTCTGATTTGAACCAGAGCGGCACTCGCCAAGATCATGAGCCCAGCATCTTCGCCTGATATCTCGTCGGAAGTTGGCCAAGAGGACTTGTGCACTGTGCCGTCTTGCCACCAGCTCCAGACTTCTTCGGCTGCGAAGGGAATGAATGGCGCAAATAGTCGAACCAATACCCCTAGGGCCTGCCTAAGAGCAATAACTGCGCTTCCCTTTTCCTGCTCAGTGAAGTCACCTTGGCCATAGGCACGTTCTTTTACTAGTTCGAGGTAGTCATCGGTGAAGGTCCAGAAAAAGGACTCTGCTTTTTCGAGGGCTTTAGTGTGATCGTAGACCTCGAAGGCTTGCGTTGATCCAGCAATTACCTCCTGGAGACTAGCGAGCATAGATTTATCAATCGGCTCCGTAACTGCCGTAACGGCGGTTGGAAGCTCAAAGCTAAGGGCAAAGCGGGCAGCGTTTAGAAGCTTAATTGCAAGCCTTCTACCGATTTTCATCTGGCCTTCGTCGAACGCTGCATCGGTTCCAAGTCGCGCACTGGCGGCCCAGTATCGAACCGCATCCGAACCGTGTGTTTCCAGGATTTCGTTCGGAACAACTACGTTGCCCTTGGACTTTGACATCTTCTTGCGATCTGGATCCAGAATCCATCCGGAAATGGCTGCGTGCTTCCAAGGAGCCTGGCCGTGTTCGAGTTCAGAACGAACCAAAGTTGAAAACAGCCATGTTCTAATAATGTCCTGACCCTGAGGTCTCAGGTCATATGGGAATACCTTCTCGAACTTTTCCGGATTCGATAGCCATCCACCCGCCAACTGGGGAGTTAGGGAGCTGGTGGCCCAAGTATCCATGATGTCCAGTTCGCCAATAAAGCCGTTGGCTTGCCCCCGCATCGACTCTTGATAGTCATCCGGGGTGTCGCTAGAGGGGTCGACCGGTAGCTGGGCGTCGCTTGGAATAATCGGGTTTTCATAGTCCGGATTGCCTTCGGCATCCAACGGGTACCAAAGCGGCAACGGGACGCCGAAGAAGCGCTGACGAGAAATTAGCCAGTCGCCGTTTAGTCCGTTGATCCAGTCTTCAAGCCGAACTCTCATGAAATCCGGGTGGAAGGCAACTTCCTTGCCAAGGCTTACTAGTCTTTCTCCAAGTTTTTTGTCGTTGCCACCGTTTTTTATGTACCACTGTCTGGTGGAAACTATTTCTAGAGGCTTTTCGCCCTTCTCAAAGAACTTCACAGGGTGAGTAATCGGCTTGGCGTCTCCGACCATGTCGCCGGAAGCCTGCAGGGACTTGACCAGAATTTCCTTGGCGCTAAAGACGGTTTTCCCAGAGAGCTCCGCGTATAGATCAGCACCCTCGCTGGCCGCTATCGCCTCGGGCGCATCTTGGAGTATTCGTCCATCAAACCCGATAATGGGGCGGGTCGGGAGCTTTAGCTCTCGCCACCAGATGACGTCGGTGACGTCTCCAAAGGTGCAAATCATTGCAATGCCAGAGCCCTTGTCAATTTGTGCCAATCGATGGGCCAAAATCGGAACTTCTACTCCAAATAGGGGAGTTTTGGCTGTCTTGCCGAACAAGTGCGCGTATCTTTCGTCATCGGGGTGAGCAACCAGTGCAACACAGGCCGGAATTAGCTCCGGTCTAGTGGTTTCGATAAATATCTTGCCATCTGGGCCATCGAACCCGATGCGGTGATATGCACCCGGCATCTCGCGGTCTTCGAGTTCGGCCTGGGCCACCGCGGTCCTAAAGCTCACGTCCCACAGTGTTGGTGCCATCTGTGAATAGGCTTCGTTGCGGGCTAAGTTGTTCAGAAATGCACGCTGGGACACAAGTTGTGACTCTTTGGAGATGGTTCTGTAACTTTGTGCCCAGTCGACCGAGAGGCCTAGGTTTCTCCATAGATTTTCAAAGGTCTTCTCATCTTCTTCGGTTAGCTGCTCACACAGCGCGATGAAGTTCTGCCTGGAGATGGGAAGCTGATCCTGAACTCTCGAGGACTTGTTGTCTCCGCCCGTCTGGGGCGGATGGAAATCTTTGTCAAATGGCAGCGTTGGGTCGCATCTGACGCCGTAATAATTCTGTACTCTTCTTTCAGTTGGAAGACCATTGTCGTCCCAGCCCATTGGGTAATAGACGACCTTGCCGTTCATTCGCTTGTAGCGAGCCACTACGTCGGTGTGGGTATAGCTGAAAACATGGCCAACGTGCAGAGAACCAGACGCTGTTGGCGGAGGAGTGTCGATCGAGTAGATGTCGTCCTTCAGGGCACGAGACTCAAACTCATAAACTTTATTTGTCTCCCAAATAGGTGCCCACTTGGCTTCTAGGCCCTCTACGGAGGCTTTTTCTGGCACGCTGGCGGGCCGGAGTGGCTCGGGAATGTAGTTATTCAATAGGTATGACCTCTGTATATTCGTAGTCTCTAGATTAACATTGTTCTTGACCGTTACTTCTCCGAAAGCCGTGATGTATCCAAAGCACCGCAATTCCTCTCAAGGGCCAATCGCCTCGCCTTCATTTCCTGAACTTGAAAAGGAGGTACTGGACTACTGGGATAAAGACGGAACTTTTCAAGAATCAATTGACCAGCGGGTTGCAACGGATGCTCCGGAGTTCGTTTTCTATGACGGCCCTCCTTTTGCCAACGGACTTCCACACTACGGTCACCTTCTAACCGGCTACGCAAAGGACTTAGTGCCTCGCTACCAAACCATGAGGGGCAGGCGGGTTGAGCGCAGGTTCGGCTGGGACACACACGGGTTGCCTGCAGAAGTTGAGGCGGAGAGACTCTTAGGCATATCCGGCCGACCAGAAATCGAAAAATTTGGAGTAGCTAAGTTCAATGAATTTTGCAAGACCTCCGTACTGAAGTACACCGAGGACTGGCGCAGCTACATTACTCGCCAAGCTCGCTGGGTCGACTTTGATAATGACTACAAGACTCTGGACCAGAACTATACCGAGAGCGTTATCTGGGCATTTCAGCAGCTCTACAACAAAGGTTTGATCTACGAAGGCTTCAAGGTCCTGGCGTACTGCTGGCGATGCGAGACTCCTCTTTCAAATCACGAACTGAAGATGGACGATGAGGTTTACCGGGATAGACAGGATCAGTCTGTAACAGTGACCTTTCCGATAACCAGCGAAGGCGAGCTTTCAGGCGTAAAAATACTTGCCTGGACGACAACGCCGTGGACGCTCCCGACTAACTTCGCATTGGCTGTGGGGCCGAAAATCGAATATTCCTTGGTGCATGCTACAAACAGTGACTTGGGTGATGAAAAGTTCTTGGTCGCTTCGGCGCTTTTGCCAAACTATCTAAAAGAACTCGGCTTTGAAGACGTTGAGAGTGCGCAAGCCGCGGTGTCTCAGACCTATCTCGGTTCTGATCTAGGTGGCATTAAGTACGAGCCAATCTTTGACTTCTACAACGATCCCAGCAAGTTCAGTATCGAAAATGCCTGGCAAGTTTTAGTAGGCGACTACGTAACTGCCGAGGATGGCACCGGAATTGTCCACCAGGCCCCGGCTTACGGTGAAGATGATCAGATGCTCTGTAATGCCGCCGGCATTCCGACTTACGTATCAGTCAATGAGAGAGGCGAATTCACCTCTCTGATTGGCCCATACGAGGGGCAGCATGTATTTGAGGCAAATAAACCAATTACTCAAGACTTGAAAGCGAGTGGCCGACTTATCCGGCAAGCGTCTTATGATCACAGCTACCCGCATTGCTACCGATGCAAAAATCCGCTGATTTATAAAGCGGTTTCATCGTGGTTTGTTGAGACCACAAAGGTCAAAGACCGAATGCTTGAACTAAACCAGGAGATCAACTGGGTTCCTGATCACACCAAAAACAGTGGCTTTGGAAAATGGCTTGAGAACGTTCGAGATTGGGCAATTTCAAGAAACAGGTTCTGGGGAGCTCCGATACCAGTTTGGAAATCGGACGACCCTAACTACCCGAGACTTGATGTTTACGGCTCGCTTGATGAAATGGAGCGCGACTTTGGTGTTCGCCCCACCGATTTCCACAGGCCTGTTATCGACGAGCTAACTAGACCAAACCCCGATGACCCAACCGGTAAGTCGACGATGAGAAGAGTACCGGAAGTTTTGGATTGCTGGTTTGAATCTGGATCGATGCCATTTGCTCAGGTTCACTATCCGTTTGAAAACCAGGATTGGTTTGACTCGCATTTTCCCGGCGACTACATAGTCGAGTACGTTGGGCAAACCAAGGGCTGGTTTTACACCCTTCACGTTTTGTCGACGGCGCTGTTTGATCGCCCGGCCTTTAAAAACGCGGTGAGCCACGGAATTGTTTTGGGCAATGACGGGCAGAAGATGTCCAAGTCGCTTCGAAACTATCCGGACGTCAACGAGGTTTTTGATCGTGATGGCTCCGATGCAATGAGATGGTTTTTGATGTCAAGCCCGATTCTTCGCGGCGGGAACATTTCAGTTACCGAGCAGGGCATTCGAGAAGGCGTTCGTCAGGCGCTTTTGCCGCTTTGGAATAGCTATTACTTCTTTGCTCTCTACGCCAACGCCTCCAGCTACACCGCGAGCCCGTCGATGTCCTCAACTCAATTATTAGACAAATATATTCTGGCTAAAACCCGCGAGTTAATTGATTCAGTTACCCTACAGCTTGACAATTTTGACAGCTTCGCAGCCTCTGCCAAAGTAAGGGACTTCGCTGAGGTGCTCACCAATTGGTACATCCGGCGCTCCAGGGATCGTTTCTGGGAAGGTGATAAGGATGCTTTCGACACTCTCTACACGGTTCTAGAAGCTGCATTCAGAGTCATCGCTCCAATGCTGCCGCTTGTCGCCGAGGAGATGTGGCGCGGTTTGACCGACGGTCGCTCCGTTCATCTCGAGAGCTGGCCGGAGGCCGAGGAGTTCTTGCAGGATGCTCAGCTGGTGCGGGACATGGATGCAATCCGCGAAGCTGCATCCTCAGGGCTTTCATTGAGAAAGTCCTCTGGGATTCGTGTTAGGCAGCCACTTGCAAAAATTACGGTTGCTGTAGTTGGTTCTGATTCTCTTCGAGACTATGCCGAGTTATTGGCTGATGAACTCAACGTGAAGGCCGTGGACATCGTGGAGGCCAACGCCGAAACCTCCTCGAGCTTTGGCCTAAAGCAATCGCTGGCCGTTAACGCCAGAGCTCTAGGGCCTAGGGTCGGCAAGGATGTTCAACGAATAATTGGACAAGCCAAGGCAGGTAACTGGGAAAAGCGGGCGGAGGGAATATTCGTAGATGGCACGTTGCTGATGGAGCCCGAATATGAATTGACTCTTGTTGCGGATAAAGAGTCCAGTGATTTTGCAGTTGGGGTGACCAGTTCCGGATTCATTCTGCTTGACACTCGACTCACGCCGGAGCTTCAGTCAGAGGGTCTTGCCAGAGACACGATTCGACACATTCAGCAGGCGAGGAAAGATTTCGGACTTGATGTTTCGGACCGTATTTCCCTGAAGCTTGTTTGCGATGAGGAGTCATTGACTGCTTTGGAAACTCATTCCGATTTGATTTCAAGGGAAACTTTGGCAAGCGATATAGAAATTGCTGCCGGTCAGATTTCAGCGCCACTTTCGGTCGGCGAAACTGGGGCCATCGCGATCACCTTGGCCAAAAAATGACCCTTGACAGCCAACCTCAATCTATCGATGAGGTTCTTGCCGCCCTTTACGCAAGGAAACCTGAGAACCAAATTAGGCCTCGTCTGGAGCCCACTAGACGTCTCGTTGAAATGATGGGAAACCCCCAAAACAATTACAAAGTAATTCACATCACTGGCACCAACGGCAAGAGTTCGACTGCAAGAATTATTGAGCGGCTACTAAGAGAACACGGGTTGAGAACCGGCAGGTTGACCAGTCCTCATCTAGTCTCCTTCAACGAGCGCATTGCTCTTGACGGTGAGCCGGTTGACGATCAGTTGATCATCGAGGCCTACCAGGAAAACCTGGTGCTCTTGAAACTTGTGGATCAGGAGCTCACCGACAAGGGGGAGGGCCCCCTTACTTTTTTCGAAGCCTTCTCGGCACTTGCTTTTCACGTCTTTTCGGATGCTCCGATCGATGTTTTAGTTCTTGAAGTTGGAATCGGAGGAGAGTGGGATGCTACCAACGTTGCCGATGCCGATGTGGCGGTCTTCACTTCGATAGACCTTGATCATCAGGAAACACTCGGTGACACCGTGGAGGAGATTGCCCAAACAAAGGCCGGCATCACAAAGCAGAATTCGATTGTGGTCTCAAGCTTTCAGCAGCAAAGCGTGGCAACAATCTTGCGTGCAAGAGCTTCCCAAGAAGTATTCATGGCCGGCGATGAATTTAGCTACTCGGAGATTAGTCCAGATGGCTTCGGAACCAGGTTTAGCGTGCAAGGAATTTGGGCCGAGTATCCCGAGCTCTGGATGCCAATTATTGGCCAGCATCAAGCAGAAAACGCGGCAACCGCAATTGTCGCTACCGAAGCGTTTCTTGGAAGAGCAATCGCCGACGAGGTCCTCCGGAGCGCTCTTGCAGATGCGGTCAGTCCAGGCAGGCTTCAGGTCATAAGTAAGCAACCGCTGGTTGTGATCGATGCGGCCCACAACCCAGCCGGGTTGGTAAGCCTTAGGAACACTATTCAGTGGCACTTCGGAGCGCCAAAAGCAATAGGTGTCGTTGGAATGCTTCGAGAAAAAGATATTCAGTCTTCGGCCCAGGAGTTAGTTGGGGTATTCGACCATCTCATAGTTACCTCTGCGCCTGGTGAACGTGGCCTTCCGGCCTCTGAGCTGGCTAACAGCTTTTCCGATGAGGGGCTAATCGTCGATGAAATAGTCCCGGATTTCTGGTCGGCCTACGAGCAGGCAATTAGGCTTGGAGTGAGCACGGACAGGCCTGTATTTATAACCGGGTCGCTTTACCTTGTGGGAGCAGTGCTTGAAAAGCTTCAGCTGGAAAATTCGAACATGAGCGATCAGGACGGGCAAGAAGTTGAGTAAAAAGTCTTCAAAACGGGCTCTCGGATCAATCGCACTTAGTTTCGAGGCCTTTGTGGTGTTTTTCGCGACCCTCACCGCTTTTGGACTGAAGGCATCAGACGTGAGCCCAAACTTGCCGCGCGTTGAGATAATTTGGGCAATTGGACTGGGCGTCGCTCTACTTTGTATTCTGACGCCCGCTCTGTTATCGAAGCCATGGGGCTACTTCATTGGCTGGGGGATTCAGGTGGCGGTTTTGGCCTCTGGTTTCTGGCTCTGGGGCATGTTTGTGATCGGTGCAATGGTCGCCGGAATGTGGATTTGGGCGATGGTGGCCGGTGGCACAATAGATAAAGCAAGAGCAAATTATGAAAAAATGAACGAAAAGGATCCAAATGCAGACTCTAGTTCTATGTAAGCCCGACGCGGTTCGCCGTAATCTAATCGGCGAAATTATTCGACGCTGCGAGCAAAAGGGTTACGTGGTTGCGAAGCTGGTCAAATTAGTGCCATCAAGACAGCTGCTTGCTCAGCACTACCTCGAGCACGAGGGAAAACCGTTTTATGAGCCTTTGATGGATTTCATGCTTTCTGGCGAAGTTGTCGCAATCGCACTAGAGGGGGAGCGCGTCATCGAAGGATTCAGATCTCTTGCCGGGTCTACTGAGCCAACACTTGCGGCTCCGGGTACCATACGGGGGGACCTGGGAAGAGATTGGGGAACGAAGGTTGTTCAGAACCTGGTTCATGGCTCAGATTCGGATGAGAGCGCTGCACGCGAGCTCGCGCTCTGGTTCAGCTAGCACTTGCTCTGGCGGTAACTAGATGAGAGTTATCCAGTAGTCCCAGAACTGAAACAAGATCAATACGATCAGCACTAAATAGGTCATCAGCGTGAGAACCCAGCTCCACGAGTAGACAAAATCTCCGAGCTTTTCGTTCTTGCCCAGGTGTCCATCCCTCATTGTTCTGCCTAAAATCATCCAGAACAATGGGATTGTTGCCGCCCAGGCCACCATGCAATATATGCAAAGCGATCCGATTACGTAAGCGGACTGAGTGAATAGCCAAACGGTAAAGCCAAGAGCGAATACGTGCCCTAGCAGAAATAGTCTCCAAAACCAGGGCGCAAACTTTGCCCCCGCGAGAATCGCCATGCCCACCAATACCGGCGCAAAGAAGGCGGCTAGACCAATTAGTGGATTTGGAAATCCCAAAAGGGCGGCCTGTTCGCTGAGCATTACGGACTTACAGCTCAGGATGGGAGAAATGTCACAAGAGGTGCTGGCGTCTGGATTTTCAGCGACGTGGAGTCGCTCGAGCGTCAAGCCGAAACTTGCAATCCAGCCCATAACGCCCATTGAGATCAGGGCAATCGGAAATAGCATGATTCAATTATCGCATTTTGGTAACAAGTCATGACATACTTAGCGAAAGATGTATCCACACTTGCATCAAAGACTTTTTTCGGAGAGCGATATGCCCCGAAGAATAAGAATTAGATTCCGGCTGAGGCTTGAATCACTAGAACAGGCTCGGCGGGTGTGGACCTAAGGGCTACAAAGGCATAATTGGCTGAGAAAAAAGAAATTCCAGAAAAGACAACTGCAAAAAAAGCGACTGTCAAGAAAGCTGCTGTTAAAAAAGTAGTCGAGAAAAAAGTAGTCGAGAAAAAAGTACTCGACAAAAAACCAGCAGTGAAAAAAGAAGCTTCACCTAAGGTCGTTGAAAAAAAGGACGAGCCTAAGAAGCCGCTCAGCATTCAGCTAATCTTTCAGGCACCAGACCTCCCTACTCCCAAAGTAAATCCTCGAAGTGGCAAGCTTGCCGAAGAGGAAACTTCTGAAGCTCAGACCAGGTCAACTTCTACTCGAACTAGACAGCGAACTAGGCCCGAAGTCGAGGCCAAGCCAAAGACCAAGGATGAGCCTTTAGAAGAAAAAGACTCAGGATCGACCAGGGTTGCCGCAAAGCGTCAGCGTCGCAAGGACTCGAGGGACACGGGTCGCCGCAGGACTGCAGTCACCGAGTCAGAATTTTTGGCAAGAAGAGAATCTGTTGATCGCCGAATGGTTGTTCGCGAAAAGGATGCCAGGGTTCAAATCGGAGTTCTTGAGGACGGCCTCTTGGTCGAACACTACGTAGCCGAAAGCCAGGGCGGGTCGCTCATTGGAAATGTTTATCTCGGCAAGGTTCAGAATGTATTGCCTTCAATGGAAGCAGCTTTTGTTGACATCGGACGTGGTCGGAATGCTGTGCTGTATTCGGGTGAGGTCGATTGGGATGCGGCAGAAACTGGGAACCAGCCCAGAAGAATTGAGCTGGCACTAAAGTCTGGCGATCAAGTTTTGGTTCAGGTAACCAAGGACCCGGTTGGCCAAAAAGGGGCAAGGCTCACTTCGCAGATCTCACTACCCGGACGTTTCCTTGTCTACGTTCCCGGGGGTAACATGTCTGGGATTTCTAGGAAGCTACCAGAGGGCGAGAGGCAGCGACTAAAACAAATTCTGAAGCACGCTTTGCCTGAGGACGCTGGGGTTATCGTGCGAACCGCTGCAGAGGGTGCAACCGAAGATCAGCTCACCCTGGATGTTGAAAGACTGAAGATGCAGTGGGAAACCATTAACAGTGAGGTGGCAAAGGGTAAAGCCCCGACGCTTCTTCACAGCGAACCGGATTTGTTGGTGAAAATCATCCGTGATGTCTTTAATGAGGACTTCACTGAGCTGGTTGTTTCCGGGGAAGAGTCCCTGGGCACAATCAAACAGTATTTGGAGTCTGTGGCACCTGAGCTCATTGAACGCTTGGTTCAGTACACGGCTAGCGACGATATTTTTGATAGCTATCGACTCGGGGATCAAATCATCAAGGCCCTGGACAGAAAGGTTTTCCTCCCCTCCGGAGGTTCTCTGGTTATTGATCGCACGGAAGCCATGACGGTTGTTGACGTTAACACCGGAAAATTCATCGGCTCCGGAGGAAACCTCGAAGAGACTGTTACCAAGAACAATCTTGAGGCAGCCGAGGAACTTGTTCGACAGCTGAGATTACGCGACATCGGCGGAATCGTCGTGGTGGACTTCATCGACATGATTCAAGAGTCAAACCAGGAAATGGTGCGAAGACGCCTGTTGGAGTGCCTATCAAGGGATCGCACCAAAAACCAAGTTGGCGAAATTACCTCACTTGGGCTTGTCCAGATGACGAGAAAGAAAATCGGTCTCGGATTACTTGAAACTTTCTCAGAGCCCTGTGACTGCTGTGCTGGCAGAGGCGTAGTAGTTCACGACGAGCCAAGGTTCAGGATGCCGGAAGTTTCGGAGAATAAGCGAACTAAGAAGAAAGAGAAGCCTAAGCCGACTGTAGTTAAAAAAATAGTAACGGCGGAGCAGGCTGACGCATTCAAGAGCGTGGTTAATCAAATAGCGAGTGCTGGTCATTCGAGTGATGAGGCGGTTCTTCAGGTAAAGAAGGAGCCCGAGGGCAAGACAGAGATCCTTAACGCTGTGCTTGATTCGCTCCCAGAAGCCGAGGATGTGCCGAAGCCAAAGCGGCGACGGGCTACGTCAGCGGGTAGGCTTTCAATTACAACCGAGTAAAACGCGGTTGAGTGTTGCTCACTCTTGGTTTATTTGCTAAACTTCGAGGCTGTTGCTCACGTTCTGTGGTTCAACAAGATTTCCCCTAATAGTTAGGTCAAAAAGTGGTTTACGCAATTGTTCGAGCTGGTGGACGCCAGGAAAAGGTTGAGGTCGGCACCATCGTGACCATGAACCGCATCAAAGCGTCTTCAGGCTCCATAGAGCTTCCGGCTGTTTTGTTGGTTGACGGTGACAAGGTCACCTCAGACTCACAGTCTCTTTCCAAGGTCAAGGTTGTTGCTGAGGTTCTTGACCAGTTGCGTGGCCCAAAGATTTCGATTCAAAAATACAAAAATAAGACTGGATACAAGAAGCGTCAGGGTCACCGTCAAGACTTGACCCGCGTCCAGGTCACAGAGATCAAGTAACTAGGAGTTAGACAATGGCATCCAAAAAGGGAGTTAGCTCCACACGTAACGGTCGCGACTCGAACTCTCAGCGTTTGGGCGTAAAGCGTCACGATGGCCAGGCAGTCAATGCCGGTGAAATAATAGTTCGCCAGCGCGGCACTCACTTCCACCCGGGAGTAAATGTTGGCCGCGGCAAGGACGACACCCTGTTCGCTCTTGCAGCAGGTGCGGTCAAATTCGGCGCAAAGGCAGGCCGACGAGTAGTAAACATCGTCACCCTGTAACAGGATTCAGCAAAGAGGCGGACCTGGACCAGGTTCGTCTTTTTTTGTAGGGAGGGAAGAATGGTCACTTTTGTTGATCAAGTAACCCTGCACCTATCCGCGGGAAACGGCGGAGACGGGTGCACAAGCACAAAACGCGAGAAATTTAAGCCGCTTGCAGGACCCGACGGCGCCAATGGCGGCGATGGCGGCACCATTTCGCTTATTTCGGACGTGAACACCACGACACTTCTCGACTACCATCATCGTCCACACCGCACTGGACTCAATGGCACATCTGGAGCGGGCGATTACAGGAACGGCGCCCACGGCGGCGACATTGTTCTAAAGGTTCCAGTGGGAACCGTCGTGAAAGACGCTCGGGGCAAATTACTGGCTGATTTGGACTCGGTTGGGATGGAAATCGTTGTCGCCCAAGGTGGACAGGGAGGCCTCGGTAACGATGCACTGTCTAACCAGAAGAGAATTGCTCCTGGTTTTCATCTTTTAGGTGTGCCCGGCTGGAAAGGCGAGGTAATCCTCGAGCTCAAGGTTGTCGCTGACATCGCTTTTGTGGGATTCCCCAGTGCTGGAAAGAGTTCTTTGATTGCCTCGATGAGCTCAGCTCGTCCGAAAATTGCAGATTATCCATTCACCACTCTTCACCCAAACCTTGGCGTCGTTCAGGCCGGAGAGCAAAGGTACACTGTTGCTGACGTACCTGGTCTCATAGAGGGCGCAAGTCAAGGTAAAGGTCTAGGTCTTGAGTTTTTGAGGCACGTGGAAAGATGTAGCGCTCTACTCCACGTTATCGACTGTGCCACCATGGAGCCGGGCAGGGATCCTCTGACTGACCTGAAGGTTATCCTCGGCGAACTGCGTGACTACCAGGTGCCTGAGGGGCAGACGCCTCTGCACGAAAGACCTCAGTTAGTGGCCTTGAATAAAATCGACATTCCGGATGCTAAGGAATTGGCGGCTTTTGTGACCGAGGAGCTGGAGGCTATGGGTTATCCAGTCTTTGCGGTCTCAACTGCCACTCACGAGGGCCTTAAGGAACTGAACTTCGCACTCAGCGCGGTGGTTCTCAAGGAACGCGAGGGCAAGGCTGTCGGAGCCCAGAGGAGATTCTCCTTGATTCCCACCAAGGCCGAGGATTCAAGCTACATAGTTCGAAAAGAATCGATCTCCGGTGAGGATGTGTTTCGAATCATTGGCTCCAAGCCAGAGCGATGGGTTGCACAGACTCATTTTGGAAACACCGAAGCGGTTGGATATCTTGCTGAACGTCTTCAAAAAATCGGCATAGAGGACGAACTCGTGAGAAAAGGCGCGAAGCGCGGTTCCACCGTAATCATCGGTGAAGAAAATGGTGTCGTATTCGACTGGGATCCCTTGATCGACTCTGTCGCAGAATTAGCCGATGGTATCGGTCTTGGGGAAGACGAAAAGCGAAGAACTAACGAACAACGACGTGGCGAATACTACGCGATGATGGATCAACGAGCCAAGGGCCGTGAAGAACGTGCTGCCGTACGAGAGGCCAGCGTCTTCGTAGAAGAAGACCAAGAGTGAAAACCTCCGAACGGATTGCATCAGCCGGCAGAATTCTTATCAAGGTTGGATCAAGTTCTATAACCGGTGAAAATCATTCCAATCTAGACAAAATTGTTGATCTGAGCGCCGCGTTAATAGCTCTTGGCAAGGACGTTATCGTGGTGAGCTCCGGGGCAATCGCAACGGCTGCGCCATTTATAGGCCTTACAGTCAAGGCCGAGGACCTGCCAACATCGCAAGCACTAGCGAGCATTGGTCAGGCCAAGCTAATGAGTCGATACGAAAAATCTCTAGAGCGCCACAATCTAATGCCGGGGCAAATACTTCTAACGGTCGAAAACTTGGATCAAGAAGTTACTTCGCTGAATGCGCTGCGTGCACTCGAAAGGCTCCTGGAGATAAAAGTCTTACCAATAATCAATGAGAACGATTCGGTTGCAACAAATGAGATCCGATTTGGCGACAATGATCAGCTCGCGGCCAGAGTCTCAAGGTTGGCAAAGGTCGATCTTATGATTCTGCTAAGCGATGTCGATGGGCTCTACAGTAAGCCTCCGCAAGAAGAGGGCTCGGAGCATATTCCGGTTGTAGCTTTCGGCTCGGACTTATCTTGGGTTGAAGTGTCTGGCACCTCGACCGGTTACGGAACCGGGGGTGCACTCACAAAACTGTCAGCTGCCAAATTAGCTACGAAGGCCTCGGTTGGAGTGATTCTTACATCCAGTGAGAGCGTCAGTTATCTGATTGAGGGTGACTGCAAGCACACTTGGTTTGAGCCCGGACCTAAGAGCTAGGATTTTAGGATGAGCGTTCAGCAACTTTTGCAAGATGCCAAGGCAGCTTCAGCTGCCATGGGTAGAGCAAACAGCTCGGCAAAAAATCAGGCGCTTGAGACCATCGCGTCAGAGCTTGAAAAGAATTCAGAATTGATAATTGCGGCAAACGAGCTCGATATGAAGGCGGCTCAAGAAAATGGTGTAAGTCAGGCCCTTCAGGATAGATTGCGACTCGACCAGCCAAGGGTATCTTCTTTAGCCACTTCTCTTAGGAAAATCGCTCAACTAGATGACCCAATCGGAGAGTCGGTTAGGGGAATGACTCTTGCGAATGGGTTACTGGTTCAGCAGGTTAGGGTTCCGTTTGGCGTGATCGGGTGTATCTACGAGGCTCGACCAAACGTAACTATTGACATTGCAGGTTTGGCCATCAAGAGCGGTAATTGTGCCGTACTGAGAGGCGGCAGTGCTGCCGAAAATACGAACAAGGCCCTGATTGGTGTTATCCAAGCTGGACTGGAAAAAACGGGACTACCGAAGTCGGCTGTCTCGACAGTAGATCCTTTTGGCAGAGATGGCGCTGTTGAGCTCATGAAGGCTAATGGTCTGGTCGACGTTCTTATCCCTCGTGGATCTGCGAGCCTAATCCGAACAGTTGTAACTGAATCGACAGTGCCAGTGATTGAAACCGGCGACGGTGTTGTGCACATCTTTGTAGACGCCTCAGCAGACATAGCAATAGCGATTCCTATAATTATCAATTCGAAAGTGCAACGCCCCTCGGTGTGCAATGCTCTCGAGACTCTGCTTGTGCACGCCGATGCCGCGCAGAAGCTTCTGCCAGCACTCGCCAAAAAATTGAAGGAAAACGGAGTCACAGTCCATGGCTGCCAGGAGACTTTGCGTTATGTCCCTGATGCGATTGCGGCAACAGTCGATGACTGGGCGACCGAGTATTTGGGCTTGGATTTGGCTATCCGTGTCATTGCTGATTTAGATTCCGCGCTGACGCATATCGCCGAGTTCTCAACCAAGCACACAGAGTCGATCCTGACATCCGATGCTCTAAATGCGGAGCGGTTTCTTTCCGAGGTCGATTCATCGGTAGTTATGGTCAACTCTTCTACCAGATTTACCGACGGCGGAGAGTTTGGCTTTGGCGCTGAAGTTGGGATTTCCACTCAAAAACTTCACGCGAGGGGCCCAATGGGTCTTCGGGAATTAACATCAACCAAGTGGTTGGTTCGTGGAGGCGGACAAGTCCGAAGCTAAACTAG
>CAYMAU010000024.1:0-17648 GCA_964388525.1 uncultured Aquiluna sp.
GTTACCAAGTCAGCTGCGCCAAGTGCGGCGGCCAGAGTTGTAAAGGTTCCGGCTCCAACTGCCACTTCAACAATGTTTCCCAGCGTTTCTTCGGTCATGGCCTCATCGACCTGAGCTTCTTCGGTGGTTTCCGTTGGCTCTGCAACCTCATCTGCGGGTGCGCAGCCGGCAAGCACTAATGCCGCTACTGCTATTCCGGCAAATGCTACAAGTCTATTTTTTCTCATCGTTCCTCGTTTTTCTCGGGTGTTCGGTGAATGCGCTCCGAAAGTCCCGAATCGCTCTCAAAGGTTAACAATCCAAAATTTGAGTTCCGTGGTAGCCGGGTGGCCATTGACTGAGTAGCTTCCAGGAGAAGACTGGCAATGCAGTCTCAGTAAATTCCAGGGGAAGGGCTGTGGTAGGGGGGGACAGAGAGGCGAATTTGTCTGGCGGGGGTTTCTTGTCTTGCAGGCCCGGTTAAATAGAAGAGCCAGGGATCTCTCCCTGGCTCTTCCGTTGTAACTTAGTTACGAATTACGCAAGCAATGCTGCTGCGTCGACGCCTGCTGGAACTAGTACTGCGTCGATTACGTGGATAACACCGTTTGAAGCTGCGATGTCGGTTGCAGTTACCTTGGCGGTGCCATTAATAACTACGCCGTCGGAAGTGTCAACGGCCATTGTTGAGCCTTCGACTGTTGGAACATCACCGGTGGTGACGTCCGCGGCATGGACCTGACCGGACACTACGTGGTAGGTCAGGATTGACTTTAGGGCGTCTACGTTTTCTGGTAGCAATAGTGCTGCTACTAGACCCTCTGGAAGGGCCGCAAAGGCATCGTCGGTTGGTGCGAAGACTGTGAACGGTCCTTCGCTCTGCAGGGTTGCTACTAGGTCAGCTGCGCCCAGTGCTGCTGCAAGAGTGGTGAAAGTTCCCGCTTCGACTGCTACTTCAACTATGTTCTTGTCTGTCATGATTTCCTCAATGTTTCGATCTGAATGGCATACGGAACGAAAGTCTCGGGACGTATATTCAGTGCAACAGACGGCCCCGGCTAACATTCCGGCGTTCAGCGGATGTTCACACTGGGCGTATAAATGGCGTTACTGTTTTTTGGGGCTGAGAAGCAAATCGCCTATCGGGAGTCTTTCGGCGTGCCAGCCATTGATGGGGTGATCGGATGGATATCCGATCGACATCCCGCAAACTAATGCGTAGTCATCGCTAACTTCAAACTCAGAGCGAATAATGTCAGGGTGCCCACCTAGGTAGCCCTGGGCACAAGTCCCTAACCCTTTTGCGTTGGCCGCTAGCATCACGTTCTCCATAAACAGTCCTAGATCGAGCGTTCCGAACTGGTCTAAGCCGCGGTGTGTGAAAAAGAACAGTGCTGTTGGTGCGCCAAAGAACTCGTAGTTTCGTTCTAAGAAGCTAAATCTTGCGGCCGTGTCTTTTCTGTCAATGCCTAGGGTGTCGTAGATGCCTTTTCCAACGGCTTGGCTTCGCTCAGCAAGTCCCTTTGGATAGGGAATCTCGTGTGTAAAGTCCGGCTTGGCTCCTAGGTTTGGAAGCTCGGTTGATTCCCGCAACCTAGCGATCAGACGTTTACTTATTCGATCACGCTGTTCACCTTCGGCAACCGCCACTACAAAGGGCCTCGTGTTCGACCAGCTGGGTGCAGTGAGGCCGTCGGAGAGAATTTCGGTTAGAACACCTGGTTCGATGGGTGAGTCCAGGAAGTCTCTGGTTGATCGTCTGGACTGGGTTAGTTGTTTCCAATTTTCGTAGCTAAGCATCCTTGAATGTTATGCGAGTTCTGAATTAGTTGCTTGCTTTGTCGCAGCTAGGCTTCCGATCATGAACACAGGACAGAAGATTTTATTCAGGGCACTCGGTGTGACCACCTTGATGTCTGTTCTGCTGATTCTTTATTACAACCTCTCGCCAAATTATGTAGACGATGAGGGCTTTCTGGTCGAGGAGTTTTGGGCGCTCGGGCTAGCTACTTTTGGACTGAGCGCCTCTTTATTGGGGCTCCTAATTTTGTTTTTTTGGCTTTGGGTGTCCAGCCGGAAAGCGAAAAAGCCCGGCAACCGTTAGCGGCGATCACTTGAGATAATTAGTTATGGAAGATCTAGCTGCACTGGTTGCCACCATCCTTGCTGTGTTTGTTGGCATGGCGGTAATCAACATACTGTTAGCCGTTTTATCGAGGCGTAAAAAGCTAAAGCCTTGGATAGCAATGGTCTTCAATGCGCTCACCGGGTTCGCTGCTATTTTCGGCATCAGCATAAGTTGGGCGATTGGGATATTTCCGCTACTGGGCTTAATTATCGGTTCGATTATTCTCACTTTGCCAAACAGAAAACGCCGCTAGGTATCTTGTCTGACGCGCGTCAATGAATCGACTCAGGGCGGACAAACACTAAATCCCTTTGCAGTATTTGAACCAGATATTGGCGCAACTGGACTAACAGCGTCTAATCTTTGAGCCATGTCGACGATGACCAGAATTACTCTAGAAACCCAAGGGCACATTTTACTTATTGGCCTGAATCGCCCCGAGAAGCTAAACGCTGCGGACGAGCAGATGCTTCACGAACTGTCACTTGCCTACGGCAAGCTTGACACCGACCACAATCTAAGAGTTGGTTTGGTCTTCGCCCACGGCGACCACTTCACTGCTGGTCTTGATCTGCAAGATGTTGGACCAAAGCTTGCCGCAGGCAAGCTTCAAATGGTTCCGGAGGGTGGGCTAGACCCTTGGGGAATCACCACCAAACAGGTTTCAAAGCCAGTGGTTATGGCAACTAGGGGGACTTGCTTCACCCTGGGAGTGGAATTAGCTTTGGCAAGCGATGTTGTAATCGCGGCAACCGACTCAAGATTTGCTCAGCTAGAAGTTAGTCGGGGCATCATGCCTTTTGGCGGCGGAACCATCAGATTTCCGGCAGTCGCTGGACACGCAAACGCCATGCGCTATTTACTAACCGGAGATAGCTTTGATGCCCAGCAGGCGCTAGCCATGAACTTAGTAACTCAAGTGTGCGAACCCGGCGAAGAGTTTGATAAAGCTCTGGAAATTGCGAATCAAGTTGCAAAGCAGGCGCCGCTTGCTGTGCAGGCGACGCTTGCCTCTGCAAGAGCAATCGATTCGGAGCAAGAAAAAAAGCAGGTGTTTCAGAGGCTAGCCTCCCTGATGCAGACAAAAGACGTTGCAAGAGGCATTGAGGCGTTCATGACCAAGCAGCCCGCCAAGTTTGAGGGTAATTAGTTCTTGTTAGTTATAAAGCAAAAGCGCATGCTCTTTTTGTAGGAAAGCTCTAAATAAACAAATCATCAAATGACGCGGATTGTGCGCAGTCACAAAGTTTCTAAACACCTCTTGGCGAGAGTGTGATTCTGTCCTTTACTAGAGGCTGAGGTGAGAAATGAATATCAATGAGGACATTCAACTAGACGTCGAGGCAACCGGGGAAAGAATCCTTGGCAGGTGGGCGGACGTTCGTCGTCACACCCGCTCGGTGATAGAGGAACACAAGCTTTTCAAACAAGAGGGCCAGCCCATGGCTGAGCATCGAGAGACAGTTCTGAAGCAGCTTCGAACCCTGGTTGATGCCGGAGCAACGCAGCACGGTTTTCAGGCTGAGTTTGGTGGATCCATGAATCCTGGAGCCTCGCTTTCTAGTTTCGAAGAGCTGGTTTTTGCGGATCCTTCGTTGCAGATTAAATACGGCGTCCAGTACGGATTGTTCAGTTCTGCGATTTTGTATCTAGGAACCGAATATCACCACAAGACCTTTTTAGGCAGTGCCGTTAGTACCGAGATTCCCGGGGCCTTCGCGATGACCGAGACTGGACATGGCTCTGACGTGGCATCGATTGGAACAACTGCCACCTACGACGCCGACACTAAAGAGTTTGTTATCCACACACCGGATCGACACAGCTACAAGGATTACTTGGGAAACGCAGCACTCCACGGTCACGCTGCGGTGGTCTTTGCACAGCTTTACACCGGCGGTGAAAAGCACGGTGTCCATGCCTTCTACGTTCCGATTCGCAAGCGCGGCAAGCTCTTGCCCGGGGTTGGCAGTGAAGATGACGGCTTAAAGGGCGGTCTAAACGGAATTGACAACGGAAGATTGTATTTCGATAGCGTCAGAGTTCCACGGACAAACCTTCTAAACCGATACGCAGACGTAAGCGAAGACGGTGTTTACACCTCGGTTATCGAATCGTCCGGAAGAAGATTCTTTACTCAGCTCGGCGCTTTGGTTCAAGGGAGAGTCTCTCTCACCGGCGGCGTTGTCAACGCTCAGAAGCTTGCCCTAGACATTGCCATAAGATATTCGCTTGAGCGCAAACAGTTTCCAGGACCAGATGGTGAAGAAAAAACCATCATGGATTATGGACGTCACCAGCGCAGGCTCTTGCCGCTTTTGGCTAGAACCTATGCCCAAGTCTTTACCCACCAGGAACTTCTTGACCAATTCCACGCTGTCTTTACCGGTGAAAACGACACCGATGAGTCAAGACAGGATCTTGAAACCGTAGCCGCAGCTTCCAAGGCACTCAGTTCTTGGTATGCGCTAGAGACCGTTCAAGAATGCCGCGAGGCATGCGGTGGTCAGGGCTTTATGGCCGAACACCGATTGACGGGACTTCGAGCAGACCTCGATGTTTATGTCACTTTTGAAGGCGACAATAATGTCATGCTTCAGCTTGTGGCCAAGCGCCTCTTGGGCGACTACGCAAAAGCCTTCAAGTCCCCTGATTTTGGAACCCTTGCAAGCTATGTTTCCGGCCAAGTTGGAGAGGCGACAATTAATCGCGGCGGCCTAAGGGGTCTCGCTCAGAAGATGGTTGACTTTGGCTCCACCGCTCGTTCAGTTGGCTACGTGAAGGAAGAAGATCACCAGCAACAGCTTTTGACCGACCGAGTCCACACCATGGTTGCGAAGCTGGCAAACAACCTGAAGCACTCTGGCCCCAAAAATGCTCAAAAGCAAGCTGAGCTGTTTAACCGCTATCAGAATGATCTGATTCTTGCGGCAAAAGCACATGGCGAACTAATCCTGTGGGAGGCATTTACGTCAGCCCTAAAGACAATTGAGGATGAAGACTCCAAGCAAATTCTGACTTGGCTAAGAGACCTCTATGGTTTCAGTGTTTTGGAAGAGAACTTGTCCTGGTACTTGATCAACGGCCGACTATCTTCCTCGCGAGCCGAGGCAATAACTGAATATATCGACACCAGACTGTTGCCAAGACTAAGGCCTCACGCCGAGAGCCTGGTTGACGCATTCTTGCTAACACCAGGTCTGGTCCGCACTACTTTGGCCGCGGATGAGAAGGAACGACAAGCAACACGCTCGCAATTAGTTAGGAAATAATGCAACCTCAAGATGTCTACTTCGTAGACGGAGTCAGAACCCCATTCGGAAAAGCTGGCGAGAAGGGGGTTTACTGGAACACCCGAGCCGATGACCTAATCGTGAAGGCGATGATCGGTCTTTTGGAGCGACACCCAGACTTAGACCGCGCAGCAATCGACGACGTAGCAATCGCGGCCACCACCCAGCAGGGCGATCAAGGCCTAACTATTGGCCGAACGGCTAGCATCTTGGCTGGTCTTCCAGAAAGCGTTCCCGGTTTTGCCATAGATCGGATGTGTGCCGGAGCAATGACTGCTGTAACCACGACCGGAAGCTCAATCGGAATCGGCGCATATGACCTTGTCTTGGCCGGTGGTGTTGAGCACATGGGTCGACACCCAATGGGCTTCGATGCAGACCCAAACCCTAGGTTTCTGTCTGAAAAGCTAGTTAGTCCAGACGCCCTAAACATGGGTTGCACAGCCGAGAAAATTCACGATCGTTTTCCAGCGCTGACAAAAGACAGAGCAGACGCGTTCGCGGTCTCATCTCAGCAAAAGGCGGCCAGAGCCTATAAGGACAATAAAATTCAGCCGGATTTGATATCGGTCTCGGCTGGCAGCGATGCCGGTTGGTCCCTAGTTTCACAAGATGAGCTCATGCGACCGGAGTCAACGATCGAGGGCATGCAGGGGCTCAAAACCCCTTTCCGTGCTCACGGAAAAGTAACCGCCGGCAACGCTTCTCCACTAACCGATGGCGCGACAGTTGCGCTTTTGGCTGGTGAGCGAGCTTTGGCTAAGCACGGTCTAAAGCCAAAAATGAAGCTCGTTTCTTTCGCCTTTGCGGGTGTAGCCCCGGAGATCATGGGCATCGGCCCGATTCCGGCCACCGAAAAAGCACTCGAGAAAGCCGGACTGAAAATTGAAGACATCGGCCTGTTTGAAATCAACGAAGCCTTTGCGGTCCAAGTGCTTTCATTTTTAGATCACTTCGGGATTGCAGACGACGACGCACGAGTAAATAAATATGGCGGAGCAATCGCGTTTGGCCACCCGCTTGCCTCAAGCGGCGTGAGACTAATGAATCAACTTGCTAAGCAGTTTGAAGAGCACCCAGACGTTCGCTTTGGCCTCACCACGATGTGCATCGGCCTCGGTATGGGCGGCAGCGTGGTTTGGGAAAATAGTAACTGGAAGGGCTAGGAAGATGCAGGACTTCGCACCGCTACTTGCTGACACCGATGAAATCATCAGCCATTCCTATGTCTCGGACGTAACTTTGCGTTCGGGTCGTGTGATCGCGCTCATAACCCTAGATAACGGCAAAGACCACACCCGTCCAAACACACTCGGACCGCACACACTGTTGGAGTTCGCTGGAAAACTTGACGAACTCAAAAAACGTGCCGCAAACAAAGAGATTCATGCAGTTGCAGTCACCGGAAAGCCGTACTACTTAGCCGCTGGGGTTGATCTAACCAAGGTCCAAGGCCTCAAGGACCGCCATTCCGGGCGCCTAATCGGAGAAATGGGTCACTGGGCGCTGGATAAGTTGTCCGATCTAGGGGTCCCAAGCTTCGTGTTTATCAACGGGCTTGCTCTTGGCGGGGGGCTCGAAGTCGCCCTAAATGCGCATTATCGAACCGTGAATCAAGCTGCTCCGGCAATCGCTCTACCCGAGGTGTTCCTCGGGTTGATTCCGGGTTGGGGCGGCGCATATTTGCTTCCTAACTTAATTGGGATCAGAAATGCCCTGAAGGTAATAATTGAAAATCCTCTAAAGCAAAACCGGATGCTAAAGCCTGCCGAAGCCCTGGAGCTTGGCATTGCCGATGTGATGTTTGATTCACCGAGGTTTTTGGAGCAGTCATTAGATTGGGCCGACGATGTGTTGGGTGGCAAGAAGGTAAAGCGTAAGAATGAGCCGGGCAAGGTTGAAAAGGCGACCATTTGGTCGCCGGCTGTTTCAATTGCCAGAAAAACCGTTCGGCAAAAACTTGGTTCCGTTCCGCTGTCGCCATACGTGGCGCTTGATTTGATTGATGCGGCAAAATCTGGGACCAAGAAAGATGCCTTTACCAGAGAAGACCAGGCCATTGAAGACCTGAGTGCCTCCGACCAATTCCACGCGTCGATTTACGCCTTTAACTTGGTGCAAAAACACGCGAAGAAGCCCTCGGGCGCTCCGGATAAGACATTGGCATTGCCGGTAACAAAGGTTGGTGTCCTTGGAGCCGGTCTAATGGCTTCGCAGTTTGCACTTTTGTTCTTGCGAAGACTTGAAATACCGGTTGTAATAACCGATGTCTCTCAGGAACGAATCGATAAGGGCCTGTCTTACATAATCGGAGAGCTGGACAAATTAGTTGAAAAGGGCAGGCTTTCGAGCGATGATCGAAATCGCTACGCTGGCAATCTTTCTGGGTCCTTGGACTTCGCAGCCTTTAGCGATTGCGACTGGGTGATTGAGGCGGTTTTTGAGGAGCTCAAGATAAAGCAAGAAGTTTTTGCAGAGCTGGAAAAACACGTCAGCGAAAACTGCATTTTGGCAACAAACACCTCTTCACTTTCGGTTGCTGAAATCGGATCCAAGCTAGCAAATCCTGAGCGGGTAGTTGGTTTTCACTTCTTCAACCCTGTAGCAGTAATGCCATTGGTTGAGGTCGTCAGGGCACCTAAGTCTTCGGACCAAGCGGTCGCAACCGCCATGAATGTTGCTAGAAACCTAAGAAAGACGGCTGTAATTACCTCTGACTCGGCAGGGTTTGTCGTGAACAGGCTGCTGGGGTATTTGCTCGGAGAAGCAATGCGGGCTGTGGATGAGGGTGCCTCGTTCGAGCAGGTCTCAGACGCAATTGCGCCACTTGGTCTTCCAATGAACCCCTTTGACCTCCTAGAACTAGTTGGGCTAAAGGTCGGGGCTCACGTGCTTGATTCAATGCATGCTTTTAGTAGCGACAGGTTTTACGCCAGTGCGAACCTTCACAAGCTGGCTGAATACGGCAAGCTGATTGAGCGCGATTCAAAGGGAAACATCAAGGGCTACGACAAAAAAGCGGTGGAAATCGTTGGCAATGGCGCAGCTAAGGGGCGTTCCAGCGATGAAATCTTTGAATCCGTAAATCTAGGTCTTGCCAAAGAGGTGAAGCTGATGCTCGATGAGGGCGTCGTCCAGTCGGCGCAGGACATTGACTTAGGCATGATCATGGGTGCCGCGTGGCCCTTCCACCTTGGCGGAATTACCCCTTACCTGGATCGTACCGGAGCCTCAGAGCGAGCTTTCGGCGGAACCTTCCATGACCCAATGATTATTGGGATTAGCGGCTAGAAGGGCTTCGCGCCGATCTGCTTGGTTATCTCAAAGGCTGTTCTGATGTTGTCCACTGTCTGAGCGTGGGTATGTACATCGGATTCGAATTTGCCTTCGGACAGGTACTTAGCAAACCAGGTTGCCTGGTAGCTAAGGCCCTCGTGGCCGGCAATTCCTGACTCATCGACCCAGTTGGTATGTTCTGGATAAAAGTCCTTGGTTTTTAGGCTGATGCTGGATGGCACGAAGAATGGTTCACCCAAAGAAATCACTGCGTTTTCAAAGGAGCAGCTCGCAAGCATAGGGAGGGTTGCAATGCCTGACATGGTAAGTGACGCCCTGGCACCAGATTCGTAATTCAAAAGGCTGTAGCTCTCCTCATCCATGCCGTCGGGCCTAACTCTGCCGGTAGCGACGATGGAGCTTGGCTCCCCAAGCATTTCCTGAGCAATTGCGATCGGGTAGATGCCCATGTCAAAGACAATTCCGCCGCCACCAGGTTGCCAGAGTCTTTCAACAGCCCGATTGTCTGCACAAAAGCTGGCTGTTAGCAGTTCCGGCTTTCCAAGGTCGCCGGATTCTAGAAGCTGCCTCAAAATAGTGGACTGGGGCAGATACCTTGTCCACATGGCCTCCATTGCGAGCACCTTGGCCTGTCTTGCGGCGGCAAATATTTGCTCTGCTTCTTCTGGAAGGTAGGTAATCGGCTTTTCAACCAGGATGCTTTTTCCAGCATTGATTGCGAGCATTGCGTGCTCGAAGTGATCCGACATATGGCTTGAAATATAAATCGCATCGATTTCTTCATCAGCCACAAGGTCCTGGTAGGTGGCGAAAGTCTTTGGGATATTGAATTTGCTTGCAAACTCCTGTGCTCGGCCCGAAGTTCTTGAGGCAACTGCAGTAAACCGCTGCGAAGTGTGCTTTTGAGTAGCCGCTACAAACGTCTCGGCGATCCGGCCCGGCCCAATGATTCCCCAGTTCAGGCTTGGCACGGACTGCGGGTCGACAATGATTGGCTCAGGTAGTTTCATGCTTTGTAGTTTAGGGCGGTATTCTTGACGGGCTGAAACAAAAACCCAGCACCAAGTGAGCGCTAAATTACCAATTCGATTCCCATAACTCAGCCGATCAGAATCCCGATTGGCTCCCACACTGAAAAGTACCGAGCTGGGGTCTGGCTGGCCTACCCGGGGCTATTTTTAGTTTTTGCGGGCGACGCAGTTCGCTATTCAATTGGTTGGGCCGGCTGGTCTGTGGCAGTCGTGGTTCTTACTATGGCAACCATTTATGCCCTTGCTGTTTCAAAGCCCGTGGAATTGGTTCGAATAATGCCAACGGCATTGGTGCTGCTGCTTGGCTGGATGATACTGAGTCTTACCTGGTCCTCTTACCTTGGTGCCAGTCTCATGACCGTGGGCTTGCAGATAAGCACGACTTTGTTTGCGCTATTTCTTGCCAGTCAATTCAGCTGGCGTCAGCTACTGAACGTTCTTTCAAATCTAATTCGTTTTATTCTCGGGGCGTCACTCCTGTTTGAGCTGTTCGCCGGGCTTACTGGTGCCGTGGTCCCACTGTTTCCAAACTTTGAGGGCGACACGGTCCCTTACTCGGCTTACTACTGGAGCCAAGGAAACCTGTTTGAGGGCGACCGAATTCAGGGCATTGTTGGAAACGCGAATCTACTTGCCTTCACCGCCGTGCTCGGTGCACTTTTGTTTTTGGTTGAGGCAATCGTCACAAGTCGGAGAAGGTCGCTTCCTGTTGTTTCTCTTGGCTTGGCCATCCTGCTCACGGTCTTGTCTCAAAGTGCCAGCATGACGTTGGCTGTTGTCATCATTGGATTCGTGGCACTGGTTGCAATCCTTGCGGAGGGTAGAACCAGGCAAGTCAGGCACCAGATTTATTGGGGTGCGGGAGTGATTGCGGGACTTAGCGTGGCTTCAATGGTGATCAACCTTGCGGCCGTATTTGATTTTCTCGGCAGAAGCCCAGATGCTTCTGGAAGGTTTCGAATCTGGGCTGAAGTGGCGAACCTTATTTCTCAAAAGCCAGGTTTTGGTTGGGGCTGGATCGGTTACTGGGTTCCTGGGGTTGCGCCGTATGAGGGCCTCATAGTCATGAACGGTGTTCCGATGTATCAGGCTCATAATGCTTATTTAGACATGTTCATGCAACTGGGGATTGTGGGTCTCGGTTTGTTGGTTTGGCTTCTGGTTGCGACATTCGTCAGGCTTTGGACCGTGGGCGTTCGGCACACCAACCCGCTATACCTGTTTCCGCTTTTCATATTCCTTGTAATCACCGCCCAGTCAATTTCAGAATCGAGACTCTTAATTGAAGCTGGTTGGGTTTTATTAGTTCTGCTTGCAACTAAGAGCGCAGAGCCGTTTGCAGAACTAGAGCCTTTGGGTAGGACGGGAAAGCGGAGCCGGCTCGCCGGCAATTTCCGACTAAGGCCAAGAGCTAGAATGTAAAAAAACTCGCGAGCGTAGTTCAATGGTAGAACTCCAGCTTCCCAAGCTGGTGGTGCGGGTTCGATTCCCGTCGCTCGCTCCAATTGGCCTCCAATAACCTCAACCCAACACCCTCAAAACTCTGAAAGATTTCTGGGAGATTTCTGGGAGCTAATGGTATATATGACACTTAGTTTCAGAAACCTGTCATAATGGAAATACGGAATCTAAGGAGTACCAAATGAACAAAGCCCTGAAGCAGTTCACAGTATTTAGTGTCGGCGCACTGGTGCTGGCAGGTTGTGCTCCACTTGCAACCGACACTCAGGTTGTTGAAACCGACACCGCTGTGAGCCAAGAGGCCACCGATCAGGTAGCTCCGATTGCTGCCGAAGATATTCAAGCCGGTGCGGCGACCCAAACCGAGACAGAGACACTGCTGGTGTTTCTGGTTGAAGAGGAAAAGCTTGCCCATGACGTTTACACCGCCCTTTACGAAGCTTGGGGTTCAAACGTCTTCGGAAATATTCTTGAGTCTGAGTCCACCCACCAAGATAAGGTCATGGAATTACTGGACTTGTTTGGAGTAGCTGATCCACGCTCTTCCGAGGTCGGAGTCTTTCAAGACCAGGACTTGCAGGCTCTCTACGATCAGCTAATCGCCAAGGGCCTACAGAGCGCGCAGGATGCTTTTGAAGTCGGAGTAATCATTGAGGAAAAGGACATCAAGGACATCAGCTTTCAACTGGAAAATGAATCAAACCCAGTCGTAGTGACGGTTCTAGAAAGCCTTCGAGCAGGATCCGAGAATCACCTCAGGGCCTTCAATCGCCAGGTTGGCTAGGTCTCACTGGGGACTTTAGTGCCCAATAAATAAGAAGTAACTGCAGGGGAAGCCTTAACCAGGCAATCACTGCAATTGCTATTTCTCCGTTGCTGGTTGCCTCTATCGCAGCCCACCAGTTCGCTGGCCAGACCGCTAGCAGCACTAGGGCAGTGAAAACTGGGGCCCAGCGTAATTTAGCGATAAGGCCGATAGCGGCTACTAACTCAGCAATACCGGAAATGTAAACCAGCGCCAACGGGTACGGCGTCCAATCCGGCAGCAGCGGCAGGAACTGGGTCGGCGCTATTAGATGGAGGGTACCGGAAACCAAAAAGGCGCCGATGACGACCTTGGAACCGACCTGAGTCAGTGTTTGGCGAGCCATAGCACCAGTCCGTCTAGGGTCTTTCGGGGCAAAATGTAGAAGGCAAGTTTTAGAGCAACGACATCCCAGCTCCCGGGGTAGTGAGACCGTGGATTCCTAGCGGTTGCGGCCCGATGCAGCTTTTTTATAACGGCCTTTGGACCAGGGGAAATCCGATAGAGGCCGCCGAGCCACTTATTAAGCCCTCGCATCACACCGTCGTAATCACTGATCGCCCTTGACTTGTCCAGCGCCCCAAAAGCCAAAGCCCCGAATCCGGTTTTGGAAGTCCCAGGCTCAACCGTCGAGACTCGAATCCCCAAGTGCCTTACCTCTTGACGAAGGGCGTTGGTCATAGCCCGCACTGCGTGCTTCGTTCCGGCATACCAGCCAAGCCCAACTAGAGAAACGTGAGCAACAACCGAAGTTGTCGCGATGATTCGGCCCGAACCCTGCGACCGCATTTGCGGCAGTACCGCTTTGATGCAGCGCTCAACGCCAAATACGTTCACGTCAAAAATAGCCTTTACCTGTTCGCTCGTGGTTTCTTCGATAGACGAAAAGGTTCCGTAGCCAGCATTCGCAACCAACACGTCGATGCGGCCCTGCTCTTTTATTACCTTGGCAACGCCATCGGTAACCTGCTTGCCGATTGTGACATCAAGTTTTAGTGGGTGGGCTCCGATGGACTTCAGTCGTGCCAGACCGTCGCGAGAAATATCCGCTCCGTAAACAATCCAGTCTTCGCTCAACAGTTTTTTAGTTAGCCCAAGACCAAAACCAGAACCCGCTCCGGTGATGATAGCCACATTGCCCATAGCTAAAACCTTACTAAGCGGGGCCAATAATTGGGGCTCCAAGGTCGGTGGAAAAACGCAGAGCGGCACCAGAAACCAATTGACCAAGCGGGTCAAACTGACTGCCTATCCGCTCTTTCGGGACACCAGTGCTTATCGCCGCCACAATCATGTTGCTTGAGTCCCTGACCGGAGCCGCTGCATCAACGATTCCAGGTTGAAACTCGCCATCGCTTATCGCGTAGCCAAGATCCCTTACTCCATGCAGTATTTTTAGGAACGCCTTAATGTTCTTGGCCGGTAACTGCCGCTTCACTTTTCGGTTGATTGGCTCAAGGGGCTTCGTGAAGGCCGTTTGCAAAGCTGGCAGCGGATCATCCTGAGCGTGCTCAAGCCACCAAAGTGCTATTTCCTCGTCGCTCAGGCCTGCCAACATAACTCGGCCGGATGCAGTGCTGCCGGCTGCACTCACGATGCCGTCCCAACCGGAGCGACGAAGTGCTTGGGCGGCAACAACTGTCTTCGTAGTTAATACTCGACCCCCACGCAATACGTTCAGGTGCGCAGTTTCTTGGGTCTGGGCAACCAACTCAAACAGCCTCGGTTCTGACAGAAGCGCCAGGTGAGCTTCTTTTGTGCGCATTGCCATCGAGTAAAGCCTTGGACCAAGTGAGTAACGCAGAGTTTTATCATCACGATCAACCAGACCGCTTGACGCGAGTGTTTTTAAGACCCTAGAAATTTGACCCTTGTCGCGCTCTGTCAGTTCTGCGACTCGGTTGACGCCCAGACCGCCGTTGGTAAAAGCCTCGGCAAAAGAGAGGACCTCAAGGACCTCAAGGTCCCTGGCTAAGCCCGATGTGTGGGTTCTCATTCCTTCAATTTACACGCTAGTTGACGCATGCACAACACTGTTCGACTAGGCCAATTGGCTTGTCTAGCCTTAGGGGAAACCTACTGAGGAGAAATTATGCAAAAAAGCAAGACATTCTCAATGTTGGCAATTGGCGCCACAGCGGCCCTAGTGCTTGCAGGCTGTGCAGCAGCCGAGACAGAGACAGAGACAGAGACAACAGCCGGAACCGAGGCTGCAACTTCAATAATCGGTGCTTATGACCTATCCGGCATTGAAATTGCAGTCGGTTCGAAGGATTTCGACGAGCAGTTGATTCTTGGAGAAATGCTGGTTGCAGCTTTTGAAGAAGCTGGTGCAACAGTCGACGACAAGGTAAACCTTGGTGGAACTAGCGTTGCTCGTGCAGCACTTGAGTCCGGCGATATCGACATTTACATGGAGTACAACGGAACCGGATGGGCTGTCCACTTGGGCCAAGATGACCCAAGCTTTGACCCAGAAGTCCTAACGCCTGGTGTTGCAGCTCTTGACCTTTCCGAGAACGGCATTGTTTGGGTTGGACGTTCACCGTTCAACAACACTTACGGATTCGCATCCAGCCCAGCAGTAACTGAGGCAAATGGTGGGGCATTCACATTGACCAGCATGATGGAGTACACACAGGCAAACCCAGATGCAATTGTTTGCATGGAGTCTGAATTCCCATCCCGTCCAGACGGACTGATTTTGACCGAGAACCACTCAGGGATCACTTTGCCTGACAGCCAGCAGCGGATTCTTGACACTGGAATCATCTACACCGAGACACAGGCCAATAACTGTGACTTTGGCGAGGTTTACACGACTGACGGTCGCATCCCGGCCCTAGGCTTGACTCTTGTAGAAGATCCAGGCGTCAACATTCTCTACAACGTTTCCGGAACCATGGGCCAGGACAAGTACAACGAAGCACCAGATGCTTTTGATGCAATCATCAAGGCAATCCTTGCTCCGTTGACTAACGTCAGAATGGCAGAGCTAAACGGCTATGTCTCGGCTGAAGGTCAGGACGCAGGCGTTGTAGCCAGGGAATACCTGGTTTCTGAAGGCCTGATCGACTAAAGAACCCTGTGGACTTTCTATTAAGACTGATTGACTTCGCGCTTTCTCGACAAGAGCAAGTTTTAGAAGGTCTAGCTCAACACACCTGGTACGTGATTACGGTGCTGGTGACGGCTGGCTTATTTGCCATCGTCACCGGTGTCGTAACCAGGCGCAATCTTCTTGCCAAGGAGCTGGCGTTGGCGATTGCTTCGGTCTTCTTGACCATTCCATCGCTTGCACTGTTTGTAATCTTCATTCCACTGGTTGGACTTGGCTTCGCACCATCCTTCATCGCGCTGTTCCTCTACTCGCTGTTGCCTATCTTGCGTAACACGATTACCGGGCTTGACGGCATTGACCCGGGCGTCTTAGACGCGGCAAAAGGAATGGGCTTATCGCCCATTCAAGTTCTAATCAAGGTAGAACTTCCTCTTGCCTGGCCCGTGATTTTGGCCGGCGTAAGGGTTTCATCGATGTTGATTGTTGGAATTGCATCAATCGCCACTTTGGTCGCCGGTGGCGGACTGGGTGACTTTATAAAGAGTGGTCTTGCGAGACTGCCGCTACCAAATTCTCTGGAGTCAATCTGGCTGGGCACGCTGTTGTGTCTAGTGCTAGCTCTAGTTATTGACCTGATTCTCCAGGCCCTAAGAGCGGCCACTATCTCGAAGGGTATTCGATGAGTGATGTATTAATTCGTTTAGAAAACGTAAGCAAGTCCTACGGCACTGGGGTTGAGCCAGCAGTTCGCAACTTGACTCTTGAGGTCATGCGCGGCGAGGTTCTCGTGCTGGTCGGACCATCCGGTTGCGGCAAGAGCACAACCCTTAGGTTGATAAACCGTCTAATAGAGCCAACCTCCGGCCGCATGTTTATTGACGGCGAGGATGTCACGGAAGTAAACCCGTCTGAGCTGAGAAGAAAAATTGGTTATGTAATTCAGCAAGTGGGTCTATTTCCACACCGCACCATTGCCGAGAACATCGCAACCGTGCCACAGCTTCTAGGTTGGAGCAAGGACAAAATAAGTGCGCGAGTCGATGAGCTGTTGGAACTTGTTTCCATGGATCCAGAAACTTACCGGGATCGTTACCCGAAGGAACTTTCTGGTGGCCAGGCTCAAAGAATCGGTGTTGCCAGGGCGCTAGCCGCGGACCCCGATGTGCTTTTGATGGATGAGCCCTTTGGTGCAATCGACCCAATCACCCGAGACCGACTTCAGAACGAGTTTTTGAGACTTCAACAAGAAGTTAAAAAGACGATTGTTTTTGTTACACACGACATCGACGAGGCAATCAAGATGGGTAATCGAATTGCGATTCTTCGCGAGGGTTCTGAGATTGCCCAGCTGGACACACCAGAGGCAATCTTGGCTCACCCAGCTGATGAGTTTGTGGAGAGCTTCTTGGGCTCAGGCGCAATTTTGAAGGGACTTACCTTGAAAAAGGTAAGCGACATTGAACTGCACCAAGTCCCAACTCTTACTTCTCCGGTTTTGCGCGAAGAAGCACTAAAGACCCTTCAGGACTCCCCGGATCAAGTTGCCCTTCTGCTTGACGGTTCGGGTCGACCACTGAGATGGATCGACGAGCGCGCTCTGAACCGCACTACTCAGCCGATTGAGAAATCTGGCCGACCAGTAACCGTTGACCTTCAGCCCGAAGACACCTTGCAGGATGCATTGACAGTGATGCTGCAGTCCTCAGTCGGAATGGCTTGTGTTACGGACCGAAAAGGTAAGTATCTTGGCTGCACCACAATCGAGAGCCTCGCCAAGTTGATCATGAGCGACAGCTAGGAGTTATTGGTGAGCACAACTAACTCAGCAGTTAAGACCCGATCGCCTTTGAGCGAACGGCTTGATCTAATTATTTCGCCGATTTTTGCTGCTGCCCTAGCGATTTTGGGTTTTGCTGTCTGGACGTATTCAGACCTGGACAAAATTACGATCGCGATATTGTCGCCCGACAAGGTTCAAAGGCAAATCGGAGAAACCCTGATTTTGGGACTTACCTCCTCGATCTTGGTTGTCCTAATTGCAGTTCCGGTGGGAATCCTGGTTACCCGAAAGGGCTATCCGCGTCTAAAGAATCTTCTGGTTAGCACCCTCGGCCTTGGTCAGGCGCTACCTGCCTACGGACTGATTGTTATTTTCTTCTCGTTTATGGGATCGGGAATCGTCACCGTGATTCTTGCCCTGGCTACTTTTTCGCTGCTACCGGTTCTTAGAAACACAATCGTTGGTTTAGAACAGGTGGATAAGTCTGTAATCGACGCGGCACGTGGCATGGGCCTAACCGCGAGACAAATTTTGCTAAAAATTGAGCTGCCGCTGTCAGTTGAGGTAATTCTAGGTGGCATCAGAACTGCCATAGTAATCAACGTCGGCTTCTCGGCACTGGCCTTTTTGGTTGGTGGTGGCGGACTTGGTGAAACAATCAACTCCGGCCTAAAGCTAGATCGAGGACCAGCTATTTTGATTGGCGCCGTTATGGTCGCGATCATGGCTCTGTTGTTTGACTTCTTGAGCGCGCTTGCTCAGAAATACTTGAAGCCAAGGGGTCTATAAACCCTGAACGCAAAAAAACGTCGG
>CAYMAU010000025.1:0-14854 GCA_964388525.1 uncultured Aquiluna sp.
GTCGCGGTTAGGTCGATTGTGGTGAAGTCGCCGGTCTTAGCTGGCCTATCGACTGTCTTCAGGGTCCCAAACCGGGCGCGAAGCGCATCCAACTCTGTCTCGATATCCATTTTGGCAACCTTGACGGGCTCTACTGTTACTGCAATGTTCTTGTAGCTAGGAAGCTTGAACTCTGGGCGAACCTCAACCTCTAGAGAAATAATTAGGGGCTTGTCCATCTCAGCAGCGGTCGGCGCCGAGCTGACGTCCGCTTCCGGAGTTCCGAGTGGCTTGAGCTTTTCAGATACGAGTGCTTCTCGGTAAAAGCTGTCCATGCCATCGTTGATTGCCTGAGCAATGATGGAATCCTTGCCCACGCGCTGATCCAAAACCGAGGCGGGAACCTTGCCCTTTCGGAAACCTGGGATGTTCACCTGAGTTGCGACTGACTTGTAAGCCTTGTCCAGTGTGGCCTTGAATCCGGCCTGATCAACTTCGATGGTCAGTTTTACTCGGGTCGGGCTCAGTTTTTCAACGGTCGTCTTCAACTTATCTCCATGGTTGGGGTTTTTCTTCAAGCAATTTGTCGGGATGACAGGATTTGAACCTGCGACCCTCTGTTCCCAAAACAGATGCGCTACCAAGCTGCGCTACATCCCGAACATTCTTGACCAAAGGTCAGGAACTCGACCACTCTACCCCATAGAATGATGTCTCGTCTAACAAAGACGCGCGAGTGTAGCTCAATGGTAGAGCCTCAGTTTTCCAAACTGATGACGCGGGTTCGATTCCCGTCACTCGCTCCAGGCAAAGACAGCCATGAAACCTAGCATCAGGCTTTTTGGCACTTTGAACACCAATAGAGCTTCCTCGATTTCAGAACCTCAATCGAAATCGGATTCAGGCAATTTCTGCAAGGTAACCCTTCACGCTTATAGACAAAATATCGATCTACGATCGCGGGCCTTCCCTTCAGGTAATCATCTCTTGTCAGCATGATTCCTGTCCTGACACCAATTTTCATGAGTGCCACAGCATCGAACCACATACTTGCAACCAAGTTGGTGGGAACCAATTGACCCGGAATGTATGGGTTCAGGCCAGCGCGAAATAGTAGTTCCGCTCGATAAACATTCCCAACCCCGGCAATTACGCTTTGATCCATTAGTAATTGCCCGATTACAACCTTGCTACTTGCCACCTTTGTGAGAAATCGCTCAAGCTCCTGATCACCCGGGTCTATTCGCAGGGGATCTGGACCTAGCTTTGCTTGTTTCGCAATGACCTCTAGTTGATCTAACACCTCGCACGATGTTGGGCCAACAACGTCTGCGACCTGGTTAGCACTGATAAATCTTGCCCGAACCTGTCCTACTGGATCGGGGGGTGTCTCCTCAAAGCTTCGAAAACGCCACTTGCCATAAATACCCAGGTGAATTCTTACGGTTGCAGTCTCAAATCCAAGATATAGCTGCTTACCGAAAGCCTCGCCGGACACTAGTTTTTGACCCGAAACTAGTTTCGCGTCGGTAAAGCGCCCTTGCGGAGAAGTCAGCTCGACTGTTTTACCCAGAAAATGTTTCGAGAAATGTTTTGCCGTTCGGTGAACGGTATGGCCCTCTGGCATCGGATTAGTAAACAACCTCTCCGGTGTTTTCAAACTGCATCAGCTTGCCAATCCGTCGCACATGGCGCTCATCATTTGAAAATGGCTGAGTGATGAATATCTTTATTAGCTCAAGCACTTCGGCTTTGTCGTGCTGCCTGGCCCCAACTGCCGCAACATTTGCGTCATTGTGGTCCCTTGCAAGCTTCGCAGTTTCCTTGTTCCAAATAAGTGCTGCCCGAATGCCTTTTACTTTGTTGGCAGACATTTGTTCACCATTTCCGCTGCCGCCAAGCACGATTCCAAGAGCCTCTTCACCAGCGACTTGGTCTTTGGCAACCGCTAAAGCAGCTTGGATACAAAATCCCGGGTAATCATCCAAAGCGTCATAAACCTTAGGGCCGTGATCGATAACCTCGTGGCCAAGTTCGTTAAGACAATCGACCAAGAACGCGCTCAACTCCATGCCGGCGTGGTCGGTCGCTATGTGTATTTTCATGCTATCCCGCTGTCTCTAATTGGTAACTGGCAACAAAGTCTTCAGGGTCGTCCATTCTGATGGCGAGGGCCTCACCCCATTCAAGTTTTATCAACACTGCAGCCCCAGAACTTGGAATAAACGCAAGAGTGTTGGACGCGTAGCGCAGGCCCCAGCCGCCATAGTCTCGCGCTTTGAGGTGTATCGGACCTACCGACTCGATGGCACCAACCGGCACCGTGAGAACCTTTACCCCCCGAAGCCTGATCTCTAGGCTTTCTTGAACGCTCAAGCTGGGCTTGGCCGAAAATAACCAAACCATGATCGCAACAGGAATCAGGACCAACAGAAACCACTGGCCAATGAAGAGGCTCTCATCTGTTTCCATCCCCGCCTGCAGCAAAGTGGTGGTGGTTACAACCAAAAGAATCAAGAAAAACAAGCCAATAACTAGCGATTTCATTAGCGGTTTGAGTAACTTTGCCTTCACGCCGGAAACCTCAAGAGCAACAAGGCCAGACCAATAAAAGACAAAACTAATCGTGACTAACCACAAATAGCTGTTCAGGTCCAAAAACTGATCAGCTTGTCCACTGACCCCCCAGTGGATGGCGACCGGATCCGGAAGTAATCCAGCTGAAGCCAGTGAAAAACTGACTGCGATGAACCCAATTGTTAGAACTGGTGCCACTAAATAGATTGCGAGACGTGAGGAGATCATGATTTCAATCTACTTCTTGTCTGACTTGGCATTCAACTTGGGGCGAGTGAAGCGCAAAATCATGGACGCGGTAAACGCAGTCAGAATTACGTAGGCAAGAGTAAGGGCCTGAAGATTAACACTAAGAACCGCAGGTGCAGCCAGAGCGGCTATCACGATTGAGAACTCGCCGCGCGGGATTAGGAAAGCAGTTGTCCGCCAAACCGCTAGCCGATCTGTCAGATCGCGGGTGACCCACCAGCCAACAGCGTATTTACCCGCGATTCCAACAACCGTGAGCACGAATGCAAGTGGCAGCACCGCCGGCAACTCCGACGGGTCGGTAGTTATACCGAAAAACAAGAAGAAAATTGCTGCGAAAATATCCCTGAGAGGCATCAGTCTGGATCTTGCTGCTTCAGCAACTTCACCGGTCAGCAACAGACCAATCAAGAAAGCAGCAACAACCCCCGAGAACCCCACGAGGTCAGCCAGGCCCGCTGCCAACAGTGCAGTTCCGAAAACTGTCAACAAAAGCCCACCGGGCTCGTTTGGGTCCAAAAACTTTTGAAATCTAGAAGAGCCCTTGAAGCTCACAAGAATTACTAGGCCGGTGATGGCAAGGGCTAGTCCCACCGTCAATAGGCCGCTCCAGACGCTGACACCGAGAATAACTGCGGAAAGAAGCGGTAGGTAAGGAGCAAGAGCCAAGTCCTCGAATACCAGCACACCAATGGCGCGCTTGGAAACCTCTGACTTCCTAAAGCCCATTTCCTTAATTAGCTGGGCTGCAATTCCCGAGGAAGAAACATAGGTAATGCCGGCAAGGGCCAGGGCACCGGGAATCCCCCAGCCCAAGAGGAAGCCAATTAGGAAACCGGGTGTGGCATTCGCGATGACATCAATGACACCGGCGCTCTTGCGCTCTTTGAAAGACTTAGCCAAGTCATACGCCGAATACTCAAGACCCAAGAGCAACAAAAGCATGATCGCGCCAATTTGAGCGCCGGTAACTAAAAACTCTTCGCTTAGAGACAGAGGAATAAATCCACCGTTACCGAGAGCCAGCCCTATCATCAGATAAAGAGGGACTACCGAGAACTTCATCTTGTTGGCCAAAAAAGCTACCAAACCAAGAACCAGAAGGGCCGCGCCAATCTCAGCGAGCTGCGCCGAGGTCTCGGGTGATGCCGCCGCCCGCAAGAACTGATTCATAAATCAATTATTGCCCAGAGTTTGAGGTAAAAAAGCATCTAGGCTGTTTGGAAACAAAGACTTAATGGAGAGAAAATGCCAGGGGAAAACCTCACTCGACAAGAAGCGCAATCAAGATCCGCAATAATCGATGTTGATTCCTACATCGTTGAAGTCAATTTGACACAGGATCCCAAGGTCTTTTCCTACGTCTCGACCGTGAGATTCACCTGCAGCGAAGAAGGCCAAGAGACTTTTATCGATGCGATTACGGCCTCTGTTGAATCGATCGAACTAAACGGCCTTAATTTAGGTCCGTCCGAGTATTCCGATGGCACCAGAATCACCTTGCCGAACCTAAAAAGTGAGAACGTTCTTACCGTGAAAGCACACGGAATCTACTCAAATAGCGGCGAGGGCTTGCACAGGTTCGTTGACCCAGTGGACAACGAGGTTTATTTCTACACCCAGTTTGAGGTGCCCGATTCTCGTCGCATGTTCGCCGTATTCGAGCAACCAGACCTGAAAGCTAGTTTTGAGTTCAAGATAATCGGCAACCAGAACTGGCAAATGATTTCAAACTCCACTACTCCCAAGCCAGTGTTCATTGGCGAAGGACTCGCGCGTTGGGATTTTGCGCCCACGCCAAGAATTTCAAGCTACATAACCGCGCTAATCGCCGGCCCCTATTCGGTCTGGCGAGATGAACTGGTTTCGGCGAACGGCCAAATCGTGCCGCTTGGAGTGTTCTGTCGCAGTTCGCTTGCAAGCTTTATGGATGCCGACTACATCTTTGACAAGACCAAAGCCGGGTTTACCTACTTTGAAAAGCTATTTGATTACCCTTACCCATTTGAGAAATACGATCAGCTTTGGGTGCCGGATTTTAATGCCGGGGCCATGGAAAATGCCGGGGCAGTCACCTTCACCGAGAGCTATATTTTTAGATCCGCCGTTACTGACGCAGTAAAAGAGCGCAGGGTTGTCACGATTTTGCATGAGCTTGCCCACATGTGGTTCGGAGACCTAGTGACCATGGTCTGGTGGAATGATCTGTGGCTAAACGAGAGCTTTGCCGAATATGTTTCTACCCTCGCGACCGCAGAAGCAACCGAGTGGACCGAAGCCTGGACAACATTTGCCTCGCTGGAAAAAAGTTGGGCCTATCGTCAGGATCAACTGCCTTCGACCCACCCGATCGTCGCAGAGATTAATGACCTAGAGGACGTTCAGGTGAACTTCGATGGCATCACTTATGCCAAGGGCGCATCGGTTCTCAAACAACTGGTGGCTTGGGTTGGCCAGGACTCCTTCATGAAAGGAGTCAGCAATTACTTCAAGAAGCATCAGTGGAAAAACACCGAATTGAAAGACCTGCTGGTTGAACTTGAGGCCGAGAGTGGTCGCGATCTAACCGAATGGTCATCGCTTTGGCTCGAAACTGCTGGCGTGAACACTCTTCGTCCTGAAATTGAAATTGATGAAAATGGCAGGTTTACCAAGTTCGACATCATCCAAACGGCGATTGCTGACTATCCATACCTTCGTCCTCACCGTTTGGGTGTTGGAATGTTTCAGCTTGTGGGCGGTCGCCTAGAGCGCAATGGTGAGGTTGAAATCGATGTTGCTGGGCCCATAACCTCTGTCTCGCAGTTACTGGGCGAGATGAAGCCAGACCTGTTATTGATAAACGACAAAGACCTTGCCTACGCAAAAATTCGACTGGATGACGGCTCGTGGACAGTAGCGCTGGAGAACCTGTCAGGGATTTCCGATTCGCTTGCAAGAACCATGATTTGGTCGGCGGCGTGGGACACCACCAGAGACGCCGAGGCGAAGCCAAGAGATTTCATTCAGTTGGTGCTAGATCACATTGGCAGTGAAACTGAGTCCACGACCGTCACAACACTGCTACGACAACTAGTAACAACTGCAACGCTTTACGTGGCTGAAGATAGGCGAACAGAAACAATTGAACACATAGCCCTATCACTAATTGAACTTGCAGAGGCCGCAGAGGCTGGGAGTGACAATCAGCTGCAGTTTGCAAAATTCGTTGCCCAGTTCGCAACAACTGACAAGCAACTTGACTGGCTAGACGCTCTAGTATCCGGCCAGAATGCCCTCACCGGCCTAACCGTTAACGGAGACCTCCGATGGGAGATTCTGCTCGGACTTGCGGTTGGGAATCGTGCCGACCCGGACCGAATAGCGGCTGAATTGGAGCAAGACAATACGGCAAACGGTAAGAAGTTTGCAGCTGCAGCTTTGGCTGCAATCTCAACTCCGGAGGCAAAGCTACAGGCCTGGATAGAGCTGACAGAGCGCACCGAGTACTCGAACACCCTGATCAGCTCTGCCTCTGCCAGTTTCGGGCGGGTCTCTGACACCAAGTTGCTCGAAATATACGCTGATAAGTACATGTCGATGGCTCAAAGAATCTGGGAGGAGCGCAGTTACCAAATTGCCTCCTACTTGCTAACCAATCTCTACCCGATCGCTCTTGCTAATAAGAGCCTCGCCGACAAGACTCAAAAGCTCATTGATTCAAGCTTCGCTCAGTCAAAACCAGCGTTTAGAAGGACATTGGTGGAGAATCTGGCAGGCCTGGAACGAGGAATTAAAGCTCAAGCCAAAGACCAAGAGGAGAACTAAATGACCTTTACCGAATTCATGTCCGAATGGTCTGCGCTGGTAGCCATCGTCATCATCCTCACCGCAGCTGTCGTTCTGCGCCTGCTTTTGAAGGTGGCATCAAAAAGAATTGTGAGAACCATTGTCTCGGGTGTTCAGCGCGTTAAGAAGGATGAACGCCTGGACGAGCTGATGCTGGAACAGCGACTTACGCAACGAACTAGAACCATCGCGTCGGTGTTGGACAATTTCGCAACCTGGGCAATCGCGATAACCGCGCTAGTGATGATTCTTAGCGAACTTGGCATTAACGTAGGGGCCCTAATCGCCGTCTCGACGGTTCTGGGTGCAGCTATTGGCTTCGGCGCTCAGTCGTTAGTGAAGGACATTCTCTCCGGAATATTTATTGTCTTCGAAGATCAGTATGGAGTTGGTGACTGGGTCGAAATAGGAGACGTGTCCGGAGAAGTTGAGCGTGTAGGCCTGAGAGTCACCGAAGTTCGAGATATTCACGGAACGCTTTGGTTTGTAAGAAACGGTGAGATTGTCCAGGTGGGCAACGCTTCTCAAGAGTGGGCAGCCGCGCTCCTAGACTTCCCGTTCGCCTACGACAATGATGTTGATCAAGTCCAGGACATCATACAAACGACTGCTGATGAAATGCGCAAGTCCAAGGAGTGGAGCAGAGACATGATTGCAGATGCCGATATGTGGGGCATGCAACACATTTCCGGTGAGCAGTTTGTTATCCGAGTTTCAATAAGGACTCTTCCTAATCGCCAGTGGGCGGTTTCAAGAGAGCTAAGAAAGCGTTGCAAGCAAGCCTTTGACAAGCAAAACATTGGCCTACTTCGTGCAAGCAAAATAAACCTGGCGAAGTAATTGCAAGATTTCTATCAGCGAGTTGGCGGCCAGCCGGTCTTCGAAGAGCTCACTCGCACCTTCTACAAAGGGGTCGCAACCGATCCAATTCTCAAGCCTATGTATCCGGAGGAAGACCTAGAGCCTGCACGTCTCAGGCTGCAGTTATTTTTGGAACAGTACTGGGGAGGGCCGACGACCTATCAAGAAGCCCGAGGTCACCCGAGGCTGAGAATGCGTCACAACGGTTTCAAGATAAACCCTGCAGCAAAACAGGCTTGGCTAATGCATATGGAGCGCGCAGTGAAGGCGCTCTCGATTTCTGAGCTGGATAGAGACGAGCTCTGGGACTATTTGGAGCGTGCTGCTCACTCGATGCTTAACACCTTCGAAGACTAGGAAAATCTGAAGCTTTCCTTTGCTATTACGTGACCGAAGTCACTACTGAGACGAATCCAGCCATGTGCCCTGTATACCTTTACGGGAATACCTTTTTGCATGAATCCCAACCCAGCCATGGCAAAGGCTGACCCGGCTGGAAAGTTGTGCTCAATTCCTACTGCTTTACCCCAGATCTGCAGCCTTACTCTCGCGGCAATAGCGCTCCCGATGCTCTCGGGAAGCGCTTCGGCAACGGCAGCAATGCCATCTTTTGCCCACGCAGAGATTTTCTCTTGTTCAACTTCGCCAGCACGCACCCAGCCTTGGCGCGGCGGAGAAATACCAGCCCAGCCGACCCTAGATGCAGTTTTGGGTGGCACCAAGACCAGCTCATCGTTCTCGATGCTCTTATCCACCGATGCCAATAGGTCTTCAATCGTAAAAAGTGAATCAAGCTCGTTTTTGGAAGTGAGGTTGAGGGTCCTGAGTCCAATGACCGTTAGCCCGTCACCCAACAGAGATCCGGCATAAATCGGACTGACGTAAACCGCTAACACAGACCCAAAAGCCCGCAGTCTAACTGCACCGGTGCTGTCTAAACGCAATGCCCTTTTTAGATAACCTGCCAGATCGGCAAGGTCATTCGGGTCCTGAAAGGAGAGATTTTTATCCATGGTCAACTCCTAAACTAGTCAATGAGAGAAGGTTTTTATGCAAGATTCAGTTATTCCTCAGGACCCAGTGGCAGATTTAGTTCGAATCTTGGATCTAGAACAACAGAGCCCAACTACATTCCTCGGTCAAACCCAGTGGATGCCGCATGGCAGAGTCTTTGGCGGACAAGTTTTATCGCAATCTTTAGTCGCGGCAACTAGAACAATTGAGGCTGGACGTCCGGTTCACAGTCTCCACAGTTACTTCTTGCGTCCGGGCGACGTTGCTAAACCGATTGAATTCGAAGTCGACATCCTTCGCGACGGTCGCAGTTTCTCGGCCCGACGAGTTCAGGCCAGCCAAGAGGGAAAAGCAATATTTTCGATGATTGCGTCTTTTCAAGACCCCAGCGGTGGGATGAGTCACTCGGATGCCATGCCAGAAAACCTTCCGGAACCCGAAGAGCTCCCCTCCGCGGCCACAATCCTTGCAAACTTTGATCACCCGATCACCAATTACTGGGCCAAGGCCAGGCCGTTTGACCTTCGGCACACTGATCAACCCATCTACCTATCCGCAGCGAAGGAGCAGTCAGCTAAGCAATGCGTCTGGTTCAAACCCATATCCGAGCTCCCGGCTGACGACGGAGTTGAGATGGCGAGCCTGGCCTACGCAAGTGACTACTCGATACTTGAATCGATAATGAGGCGCCACGGCGTTAGCTGGGCACACAAGGGCCTAAGTTCAGCAAGCCTGGACCACGCAATGTGGTTTCATCAAAAGCCCGACTTTGGCGACTGGCTATTGTATGTTCAGCACTCCCCCGCGGCTCAAAACAGCCGTGGACTGGCAGTAGGCCAAATTTTCAATAGAAATGGGAGTCTGGTTGCCTCTGTCGCTCAGGAGGGAATGCTGAGGATTCCGGAACTTTCCTAGTCTCTGGTAAGTCTGCGGTAAGTGGAGCGGTGAGGCTTTGCAGCATCCGGACCCAGTCGTTTGATTTTGTTCTCCTCGTATGAATCGAAGTTACCCTCAAACCAGTACCAGTTATCAGGATTTTCATCCGTGCCCTCGTGAGCCAAAATGTGGGTTGCCACCCGATCAAGGAACCAGCGATCGTGTGTGATCACCACAGCGCAGCCGGGGAATTCCAAAAGAGCATTTTCCAAAGATGACAAGGTTTCCACGTCGAGATCGTTGGTTGGCTCGTCAAGAAGAAGTAGGTTTCCGCCCTTCTTTAGAGTTAGAGCAAGATTCAGTCGATTTCTTTCACCACCCGAGAGAACTCCAGCCTTCTTCTGCTGGTCCGCACCCTTAAAACCAAAGGCTGCAACATAAGCCCTAGATGGCATTTCAACTTGTCCCACCCGGATGTGATCAAGGCCACCTGATACGACTTCCCAGAGTGACTTATTCGGATCGATGCCCTCTCGAGACTGATCTACGTAGCTAATCGATACGGTTTCACCAATCTTGAGCTCCCCGCTGTCAATATGGTGCATGCCGGTTATGCACTTGAACAAAGTCGACTTACCAACGCCATTGGGCCCGATAATTCCGACTATTCCATTTCTGGGCAAGGTGAAGCTCAAGTCGCTGAAAAGCGGCCTGTCTTCGAACCCCTTGGAGATCTTCTTAGACTCGATAACTATGTCGCCGAGCCTTGGCCCAGGCGGAATTTGGATTTCCTCGAAATCTAGCTTTCTAGTCTTGTCCGCTTCCGCAGCCATTTCCTCATATCTTGAAAGCCTGGCCTTCGACTTTGTTTGCTTGGCCTTAGGGCTTGATCTGACCCATTCAAGCTCGTCGGCAAGGCGCTTTGACAATTTGGCGTCTTTTTTGCCGGCAACCTGCAACCTTTCCTGCTTCTTTTCCAAATACGTCGAATAATTACCCTCATATGGGTAAGCGCGCCCGCGATCCAGCTCGAGAATCCATTGGGCCACGTTGTCAAGGAAGTATCTATCGTGTGTGACCGCGAGCACTGCGCCCGCGTATTGCGCTAGGTGCTGCTCAAGCCACAAAACACTCTCGGCGTCCAGGTGGTTCGTCGGTTCATCAAGTAGGAGCAAGTCCGGCTTTTGAAGCAAAAGCTTGCACAAAGCCACCCTGCGCCTTTCGCCACCCGAAAGGTTAGTTACAGGGGTATCCCCGGGTGGGCAGCGCAGCGCATCCATGGCCTGCTCTAGTTGATTCTCAAGGTCCCAACCATCAGAAGCGTCTATCTGCTCCTGAAGTGTGCCCATTTCAGCCAAAAGAGTGTCATAGTCGGCGTCTGGGCTGGCAAGCTCCGCGCTAATTTCATTGAATCGCTCAATCTGAGCCATGGATTCAGCAGCCGCTTCCTGGACATTGCCGAGGACCGTCTTTTCCTCGTTTAATGCTGGCTCCTGCATCAAAATGCCAACGGTCGCATCGGGTGCTAGCCGAGCCTCTCCGTTCGAGGGATTATCTAACCCAGCCATAATCTTTAGCACAGATGATTTACCTGCACCGTTTGGTCCAACAACCCCGATTTTTGCACCTGGATAAAACGCAAGTGTCACATCATCAAGAATGACTTTGTCGCCGTGCGCTTTACGCGCTTTGATCATTTGGTAAATAAATTCAGCCAAGAAAACTGCCCATCCAATTTGGAAAAGGGAAACCCCTCTTCGTAGTTTGCTCCGGGAAAAGTTTATCCCAGTGCTAAAAGGCGCACTGCCCTTTGAAATTGCAAATGACGAAGAGGGGTTCGGGTCTGGTGTTTAGGGGGCGCCAGACCCCATCGGGCTCTAGGCAGGCTGGAGCGAAGAGTCCGAATCTTCGGTTTGCTGGTCTTGACGAGCAACCCTTTCGAAAGTGCTGGTGCCAAACAACAGATCGTGGCCAAGGCAATCTGCCTCAATTTCAACTGTTGTTCCAGTGCGCTCACCGTTGTCCCAATCGCGCACTTTTAGACGACCGCTGACCAGAATTCTGTCACCCTTAGCAATCGACTCATGTGCGTTTACCGCAAGTTGCCTGAACGCAACAACCGTGAACCAGTTGGTGTCACCGTCAGTCCAAGCACCCGAATCCTTATCGAAACGTCGACTCCCGGATGCTAAGCGAAATGAAGTGACCGAGAGCCCCTCGGATGTGACAATGTTTCTCGGAGTGGTGGCAACCAAACCGACTGCCGTATATATTTCTGCCATTTATGAGCCTTTCCTTGTGATTCTGGAAAGTGTGGCAAAAGATTAATGATGATTGTGTGACAGAAAAAAATCTGTGGAAAACTTTTTATCTAAGAAGGTTTGTGAACTTTGCTCTGACCTTGGAAACCTTAGGAGCCACAACCGCTAGACAATAGCCCTGGTTGGGGTTCTTATCGAAATAATCTTGATGGTAATCCTCGGCCTCGAAGTTTTCGGCTAACGGCGTGACTTCGGTGACCACACTCTCGCCCCAAATTTCTTTGGCTCTCTCGACAGCATCGCTAAAAACTTGCTTTTGGACTTCACTCGAATAAAACATCGCTGATCGATACTGATCGCCCACGTCAGCACCCTGACGATTCAGCTGAGTTGGATCGTGCAAAGTGAAGAAAATATCCAGTATCTGCTCGGAGGAAATCTCATCGGGATCGAACGTGACATTCACGACTTCAGCGTGACCTGTATTGCCATTACAGATATCTTCATAGCTCGGGTTGGGCTTGTGGCCGCCCGTGTAACCGCAGGTCACCTCTCCCACACCGCGGAATTGGACATAAGCTGAATCTAGGCACCAAAAACACCCACCGGCAAGCACAAAAGTTTCCATAATGTTCCTAAACTTAGAAGGTCATCCAATTGATTCCCAATTGGCATTTTGAAAGGTACGGCACAAGCCTAATTGACTCAAAAACACCCTACGCTCGGCGTGCTTTATGCGGCCAGTGCCGCAATCTTATTTGGACTAAATGCCTCCACCACCAAAGTCATAATTCAATCGGGTATTACCCCTGAACAAGCCGTTTTAGTTCGGTCTGTTACCGCAGGCCTAATCGCACTTGCCTGGGCGCTCATTGCAAATCGTTCCGATCTACGGGTGGAAAAGCGGCTCATCCCGAGACTTTTACTTTTAGGAATTGTGGGCGTGGGGACTCTTCAGTGGGCCTACTCGCAGGCGGTAGTGCTACTGCCAGTTGGAATCGCACTGCTCATCGAGTACACAGCCGTACTTTGGGTGCCAATAATTGCGTTGCTTTTTTTCAAGGAACGAGTAAAAAAACAGATTTGGTTTGGAGCTGCGCTGGTGCTTGGTGGCTTGGCGGTCGTTGCACAAATTTGGGACAGTCAACTTAGCGGTCTAGGTATTATTTATGCGCTTGGAGCGGCCGCCTCGCTAACCACTCACCTGATAGTCGGGGAGCGAATTCAGCGACACTTACCCACAAACGTCACCATGGCGTATGGAATGGGTATTGCGTCCCTGCTGTACCTGCCCTTTTCAAGGCTAAACGAATTTGACTACGGAAGCCTGACCGACGGCTTAGACCTGAGTGGAAATCTTTCTGGAATAACAGTTCCGTTGTGGATCATGCTCCTCCTGCTAGGGGTAGCCGGAAGCTTCCTGCCCATGGCTTTTACTTTTCTTGCGCTACGTCACCTGGGGGCGACTTTGGTGGGCGTAGTGGCTACATCGGAGACGATTCTGGCCGCGATGTTCGCCTTACTGTGGCTTGGGGAGCTGATTAGCCTGACCCAGGCCCTCGGAGGTATGGTGGTAATCGTAGGTATCGTTTTGGCACAGACGTCCAAACGGCAAAGGATAGTAAAGGTGGTTGATTAGATTGGCAACAATAAACTTGGTCCAAGCGGATTTCGAAGCAACAGTAAACAGTGATGGCATAACGCTTGTCGACTTTTGGGCCGAATGGTGCGGCCCCTGTAAAACCTTTGGTCCAATTTTCGAGGAGGCCTCCAATGGCCACCCAGAAATCACTTTCGCCAAGGTCGACACCGAGGCAGAACAAGAACTTTCCGGCATGGCTGGAATCTCTTCGATCCCGACACTGATGATTTTCCGAGATGGCATTTTGCTCTTCAGCCAAGCAGGCGCGCTGCCGGCTCCGGCACTGAACGAGTTGATTGATAAAGTTAAGGGCCTCAACATGGTTGATGTTCACGCGGAAATCGCAAAGCAGCAATCTGATCCCGAAGCAAGCTAGCAACCGAACTTGAAAAACAATTCAATCGCCATGTTGGCGACGATAGCTGGGATCGGGATTTTGGCCTGGTTGATTGGATTTTTTGACCCGACGACATGTACTCCCGATGTTCAGGTCGCGGGGTGGTCCTCCTGCGAGGAAATTGCCAACCAGAGAACTATCGCGCTTTATGCGCTGATTGGCGTGACTGTCGCCGGCGTTCTAATAACGACAGTTCTAAAGCGAAAAAAGAAGTAGCCACTTTCTTGGCAACTTACTCTCTAGGTGAGCCGCAAGAGAATCTCTCTAAATCAATTCTTGAGTCTCCACATACTTCAATTCTGGAAAAGCTTGCGCGACGGCGGGGTGGGTGATCATTCCCTCGTGCACGTTTAGGCCCAGAGCCAAAGCGGGATCATTCTTTAGGCCGGCCTTCCAGCCTTTTGTTGCCAGCTGCAGCACATACGGCAAGGTGGCGTTGGTTAGTGCCCGCGTTGAAGTCGAAGGCACCGCTCCCGGCATGTTTGCAACGCAGTAATAGATAGTTTGGTGAACCTGAAAGGTCGGTTCATCGTGGGTAGTCGGCCTGGAGTGCTCAAAGCAACCTCCCTGATCAATCGCGATGTCAACAAGTACAGCTCCGGACTTCATCTCGCTCACCATTTTGTCGGTCACCAATTTTGGAGCCCGCTCACCTGGAATCAGAACTGAACCGATTACTAAATCTGCATCCTTTAGCTGCTCGGCAATCTCGTAGGAGGTCGAAGCTCTGGTTTGCACCTCAGAATTGAAACGCTCGTCAATCTCCCTGAGCCTTGGAAGCGACAGGTCAATAACAGTCACATCTGCGCCCATGCCGTTGGCAACAAGGGCTGCTTCGGTCCCGGCGACACCGCCACCGATTACTACAACCTTGGCACGCGGTGTTCCAGGAACTCCACCCATAAGCATTCCGGCACCGCCGTTTGTCTTCATCAGCTGGTAAGCACCTATCTGCGCCGAGAGTCTGCCTGCGACCTCACTCATCGGTTGCAGCAAAGGAAGGGAACGATTCTCCAGCTGAACAGTCTCGTAGGCGATTGCCGTGGTCCCGGACTGGATAAGAGCATCTGTACATTCCCTAGAAGCTGCAAGATGCAGATAAGTGAAGAGCACTTGCCCCTTACGCATCAGCGGGTACTCCATAGCTATCGGCTCTTTAACCTTGCAAAG
>CAYMAU010000025.1:14954-17378 GCA_964388525.1 uncultured Aquiluna sp.
TTGAATTCTTGCAAATAATTCGCTTAGGCGGATAAAATACGAAGAATCTTCACTTATTTCAGGAAGATGCATGATATTCAATGAAAAATGAGGTTTTTGAAATGCTCAAGCCGCAGAATATTCGCGTCAACGACGAGGTCGACGAAATCGACCGCTCGATTCTTTCGATACTCGGCAAAAATGGCCGTATTTCTAATGCTGATCTAGCGAATCAAGTTGGCATAGCAGCCTCGACCTGCCTTGGTAGAGTTCGCAATCTGGTTCAGCGCAAGGTGATTAGATCTTTTGCGGCTGACATCGCTCCAGAGGCTCTTGGATTAGAACTTCAGGCTCTGATCTCGGTTTCACTTCGAGCAGGAGCGAGAGCTAACCTTGCCAGTTTTATGACTGCAATGCGAGAGCACCCTCAGGTGATTCAAGTGTTCTTCCTAGGTGGTGCAGAGGATTTCATTGTGCACATCGCAGTCGCAGATTCGGACGCCGCCAGAGAGTTTGTGCTGGATCAACTAAGCAATAACGCATCAGTGGCAACCACCAGAACCAACATCGTCTTCGACCACTTTCACAAGGGGCCAATTAGCTAGAGTTGGGCTTATCTGGAGGGTCAAAATGACGGAGTCAATGCACAAAGCAGGAGCAGACAGCGAGCTCCGCGAGGCTATCTATAAGTATGCTGCCGAGCGCATGGCCATGGACCCGGTTCCACTGGACGGACCGCGCTCAAGAATCGAGCTGGAAACGCACGCAGGGATCACAATAAGCGAGGCTGGCATCGGTGGGCAGAAAGCTCTATCCATCTTCGAAGAAGTTTTAGCCCCCGCAACCATCTCCACCGATCACCCGAATTTCCTTTCGTTCATCCCCGCTGCACCCACGGAGGCCGCGACTCTTTTCGATCTGGTGGTTTCCGCGAGCTCTATCTACGGTGGCTCATGGACCGAAGGTGCTGGGGCTGTTTTCGCAGAAAATCAGGTCCTTGAATTTCTGGCTGACGAAGCGGGGCTTCCGAAGGGGGCCGGCGGAGTATTTGTTCAAGGCGGCACTCTGGGAAACCTATCCGCGCTTGTGGTTGCGCGCGATGTCGCAGAAGCCAAGCACGGGCTTCAAAATTGGGCAATAATCTGCAGCTCCGAGGCGCATTCATCAGTCAAGTCCGTCGGGAAAGTAATGGGCGTAACAGTCATTTCTGCTGACGCAAGTGCGACTGGCTCGTTGACAGGCGACTCCGCCGAATCTGCAATTCAAGAAGCCAAGACCCAGGGGCTGATTCCTTTCGCTCTGGTGGGCACAAGCGGCACCACTAATTTTGGCATCATTGACAAGCTCAATGAACTAGCGAATGTCGCTGCCGCTAATGATCTTTGGTTCCACGTTGATGGGGCCTACGGTTTGGCAGGAGTCTTAGTCGACGAGCTGAAGCATCTCTACGTGGGGCTAGAAAGAGCTGACTCATTTATTGTCGACCCGCATAAGTGGCTATTTGCACCCTTCGACGCTTGTGCTCTTGTCTACCGCGACCCGGATCTTGCCCGCCAAACGCACACCCAGCACGGTGAATATTTAGAGACTCTAAATAAGAATCATGACTGGAACCCATCTGATTTTGCTTTCAACCTCACTAGACGGGTTAGAGGATTGCCTCTCTGGTTTTCACTCGCAACCTACGGGGTTGCTGCTTACCGCTCGGCAATCAAATCGAATGTCGACCTAGCCAAGAAAATAGGCGTTGAGATTTCTACCCGTCCCAACCTCAAGCTGGTACGCAACCCCCAACTCTCAGTCGTAGTGTTCGAAAGAGTCGGCTGGGATGCCAACGACTATGAAGACTGGTCAAAAAAACTACTTGAATCCCAGTTTGCATTCGTTGTTCCCTCAAGTCACCTAGGGAAGCCAAACACGAGGTTCGCAATAGTCAACCCGACAACCAAGTATGAAGATCTGGTTGCAATCCTGGACACGATGGATTAGCCGTGAAACTAACCCAGGTTGCGTCACCGAAATCACTCAGCCGCGTTCGAGAGCCTGAGCGCTCAATCATCAAGGTCGCCGCCGTCCAAATCAACCACAATGTTAATCCAGCTGCACACACAGCGGCACTTCTTGAGGCAATAAAGATTGCCGTGGCCGCAGGCGCCCAAATAATTTTTCTTCCTGAGCTAACGCTTTCAAGATACCCGGCCGACCAATTGCCCACGGGGGCGCCTAACCGAAATGCTGAGCAACTGGAATCAGGGCCAACGTTCAGCCTGGTTTCACAGCAGGCCAAAAAATACGGCGTCGTTATTCACGCGTCGCTTTATCAAGAGGCGGGTCTGACTGATGGAAGAGGGCTGAACACAGCGATCGTCGTTGGGTCACACGGGGAGCTTCTGGGATCAACACCGAAGCTCCACATTCCAGTCACTGAGGGTTACTTCGAAGACA
>CAYMAU010000026.1:0-16706 GCA_964388525.1 uncultured Aquiluna sp.
GGCCAGATTTCGCCGTAGCGAACCGGAACAATCCGGACGGTCCTAGCTGGGTTTGGAGCTTCCAGCATCATGCCGTCACCCAGGTAGATGGCGACGTGGTACTTGTCACCGGAAAATGCAGTTTCCTTACTCCACCAAATTAGATCTCCGCGCTGGACGTCCTGGAACGGAACCAGCCTTTTCGCACTGGCCAACACGTTGTATTGAGCGGTGGCTGAGTGCCAGCCGATATAAACTCCAGCTGCCGAGTAAGCCTTCATCGTGATTCCAGAGCAGTCCCAAACATTCGGACCAGAGCCTCCAAGAACATATCTTTCACCGAGCTGCTCGTTGGCAAAAGAAATTGCAGCCTCAACCTTTGACCAATCTGGCTCTGCGACGCTGTAAAGCTCTGGGGCAGTTGGTGCGGACTTCACTAGGTTTTGCCTGCGCTCGGCCTCTAGGCCCTCGATGCGCTGGCGCTCAACATCGTCTGCGGTGTCTTTCAGGGTCGCTAATTGGCTCATCATGTTGGCGCGCTGGCGCTCAGACTCTTTTACTTTGGCGATAACTGCATCTGCTGCCGCTTTAGCCTCGGCAAATATCTTTTCGGCTTCGGCTTCAAAGCCCTGCAATGCTTCCTTCGCGCTGGATAGCTCCTCAGCCAGTGATTTGGCTTGAGTCTGCTTATCGATTGCTGCCTGGTAGATTGCGCCGGTCCGCTGAGCAAGCATGTCTTGCATTGTCAGCTGATAAAGCAAATCTTCTGCGTTGCCAGGATTGAGAAATAACTCGAGAGAAGTGTTTCCACTTGCTTGATCGCGATACATCTTGCCGACTATTTGCGCCAGTTGGATCTTCGCTTCTTCAGCTTCTGTTGCTGCCAGCTCAACCTTGGACTGCAATCCATCAACTTTGGCGGCCATTTGTGCCACTTCTTCAACCGCCTGGTTGTACTCTTCGTTTTTTTGAAGAGCGATTATTTCTAGGGCATCTGCCTCAATCCGAATGGTTTCCAGAATGCCCTCAATGCGCTCGACCATTTTTTGTTTCTCTTGGACGTTGGCTTTTGCTGCTGCAACCTCGGCTGCGGTGGGATAGCTAGGCACGGCATAGGCGGGCGCCAGCAGGACACTGGTGAGCAGAATACCCACTCCAGCGAGAGCTGCGACTACTTGTTTACGGCCTAATTTCAAAACGCCTCCGGGCAATTAGGGTAACTGAAAGGCTCAACTAATGACTGAAGGTTTTCTGTGTGTTGCCAACTCGCTATTTGACCAGTAATGTTTATCTCGGTGCTTTTGAGGTTGCCAACTTCATGGCCCCATCGTTTAGCGGCCTAGGACGCTGGCCTTTCACGCCGGTAGCACGGGTTCGAATCCCGTTGGGGTCACCAGGCGATGTCCTTAGCACCATTTTGACCCTGTAGCGCAGTTGGTTAGCGCGCCGCCCTGTCACGGCGGAGGTCGCGAGTTCAAGTCTCGTCAGGGTCGCTTCGCCTAGTGCGAATGGGGGGTATTACCCCACGGCTCTGTAGCTCAGTTGGTAGAGCGAACGACTGAAAATCGTTAGGTCACCGGATCGACGCCGGTCGGAGCCACATTGGAAGAAGGCGGATAGTGACCATCATTTTTGGCCTACTATCCGCCTTTTCTTATGGCTACGCAGATTTCGTTGGGGCTCTCGCAGCAAAACGAATTCGGGCGGTTGCCGCAACCACCTACTCTTTTAGCGTCGGTCTAGTTCTCGCAATTGTTTTTAGCCTCTTCATCGGAGCTGAGTATTCAGCCCAAACAATTCAAGCTGGCGCTCTAGCCGGTATCGCTGCAGCCGTTGCACTGAGCTGCCTATACGCGGGCCTCGCCATTGGTCCGATCTCCATCGTTAGCCCTTTGACTGCGGTTATTTCAGCGATTATCCCGGTCGTGGTAGATGTTGCCTCTGGGCAAGAGCTTTCTAACTTCGTGGTTATCGCGGTGGTGCTAATTTTGATCGCGGTGGTCCTAGTCGGCTTCGTCCCAGGCCAGAATGTGAAACTCCCCTCACCACTTGCCCTTGCTTACTCGGTTGGAGCTGGCCTTGGTTTTTCGGGCATCTTTTTATTTCTTGATTCTGCGGCTGCGGATTCGGGACTCGCGGTCTTGGTTGTGATGAAGGTAGTTGGGCTGGTGCTGCTCATTGGTGGTCTTTTTGCGCTTTGGCTGAGGGCACCAAAGAATGCCTTCATAGAAAGAATCGCTGACTACAAACTAGCCGGCCTGTTGTTGCTAGCCGGGCTTGGCGATGTGCTGGGTAACGTGACTTTCTTGGTTGCTACAAGATCCGGGGCTCTCGCAGTGGCCGCGGTGCTAACTGCTCTTTACCCAGTGGGAACGATATTGTTAGCACGGGTGTTTCTAAAAGAAAGAATTGCCCTATCCCAGGGTGCAGGGATAGTTTTGGCGCTTGGGGCATGTGCGCTCCTGGCAATCGGTTAATAAAAAAGAAATGAGCAACATGTCATCTCAAACCTCCTCGCGAAAACGCTGGATCGGCCTTGTATTTATCTCGATGGCTATTTCCCTGGTGATCATCGACGGAACCATCGTCAACACAATTTTCCCGGCCATCATCGAGGAGCTTGATTTGTCATCCACTGAGGTTCAGTGGGTTCAAGAAAGCTATATCTTGGTCTTTGCCTCCTTGCTGTTGGTCTTTGGCTCGCTTGCCGACCGCTTCGGCAGAAAGCGAATTCTGAACCTTGGAATCGTGGTCTTCATAATCGCCTCCGTATGGGCTGGTCTGACCGAGTCTTCAACCGAGTTGATCTTGGCAAGAGTTGTTCAAGGTGTTGGTGGTGCAATGGTGCTTCCAACAACACTGTCTCTCGTCAATGCAAACTTCCAGGGCCGCGAACGCGGCATTGCCTTTGGAATTTGGGGATCAACCATCGGTGGCATGGTGGCCGTTGGTCCGGTACTCGGTGGTTGGCTGGCAACAGACTTTACCTGGCGCTGGGCGTTCATGATTAACCTGCCGCTTGGAATTATTATTTTGGCCGGGCTTCTCTGGCTAGTTCCGGAATCAAAGTCTCCACAGCGTGCCGGTGGCATCGACTGGACCGGAGCAGTTATCTCCGTGGTCATGTTCTCAACCCTGGTGTTTGGTCTTATTGAAGGACGCATCTACGGCTGGTGGACACAGACGGAAAAACAGTTCAGTCTCGGTGACTTTACATGGCCAGTGGACTCAATTTCGGTTATTCCAGTTGCCCTCGCTATCTCGATAATTGCGAGCGTAGCTTTTGTGCGCTGGGAGATTAGGCAAGAAAAGGCCCACAAAAACGTGATCCTGGATCTCGGTCTATTTTCAATTACTTCATTTAGAAACGGCTCTATCGCAGCCGGAATCATCTCGATGGGTGAGTTCGGAATCTTGTTCGCGCTGCCGCTTTGGCTGCAAAACGTTCTCGGTCTTTCCCCTGTCAGCTCAGGCTTAGTTTTGCTCTGGCTTGCAGGAGGCGCCTTCTTGGCAAGCGCGATCGGTGGCGCAATGACTGGGAAACTACCGCCGGCAAGAGCCGTCCAGACTGGTGTATTGCTTGAGTTAGTGGCCGTGATCGGCATCGCACTTCTGGCCAGCACCGAAAGTGGCTGGGTCGCGGTTGCTCCGCTGTTGTTTATTTATGGAATAGGCATTGGTTTGGCCACGGCCCAACTCACCGGTGTTGTGATGCAGGATGTGCCGATGAACCAAAACGGTCAAGGCTCTGGATCACAATCAACAGTCCGTCAGGTTGGTTCGGCCCTGGGTATCGCAGTCCTTGGATCGATGCTATTCACCGGGGTTCAAGGAAACTTGGAGACCAGATTGCAGGACACCGGCTTGACTGCCCAGCAGCAGACACAGGTGATTGAACTTGTTGTTGACTCTGCCGGAGGAGCAATCCCGGTACTCGATGAGATTCTTCTGCCTCAGCAGGTTTCCCAAGAGGTGGTGGACGAAGTCATCTATCAGTCCGGTGAGGCCTTCACAGAAGGTGTCCACTTGGCAGCTTGGGCGGCAGGTTTGTTCTTGTTCCTAGGCTTCCTGTCGACCTTCCAGCTTGGAAGAAAATCAAAGGTGCCGCTGGTCTAACTGGAGCGTTTTTCATTGGCTAGGCTTTATGCGTGTCTAGTAACTGGAGAATGGCGGGATACGTCTTTATTGGAGGCGCCCTAGGAACAATGCTTCGGTATTTTCTATCAGAAGCTATTTCCATTAGCGCTGAATTTCCTACCGGTGAGCTAATAGCCCTGACCACGATAAACCTACTTGGTGCTCACTTTTTAGGGCTAACCGCCCGGCTTCCTTATTTCCAAACCTTATGGTGCAAGTGGCTTTGGGCCTACGGCTTTGCCGGTGGCTTTACCACCATGAGTGCAGTGACGCTCTTTGCGGATATAAACGGGCTGACTTGGGAGATTTTCGCAATGATGTTCGGTGGCATTGCCAGCTACGGCGCCGGTTGGCACCTCGGCAGAAGGATTCAGCAAAAGGCTGACGCAAAATGAGTAACCCGATTTTGATGACGCTTTTGATTGGTGTTTTTGGTGGCCTAGGAAGCATCGCACGAGTGTTCATGATTAGGTGGGGCGGAGTATTGCCCTTTGGCCTCTTCCTTACCAATGGCGTGGCAGCGGCTTTGGTTGGTTACATTCACGCGGGAAACCTCGCACAGGATTACCTGGTGATCGGAATTGTTGGCCTTGCTGGCGGCCTATCTACCTTCTCAGGGATAGCAAGGGCTGGCTTTGATTTCTATCATCGCGGCCGAATAGCCCAAATGCTCTTGACTGGGGCGATCAGCATAGTTGTTCCACTACTTACGCTCACACTGGCTTTGAGGTTCACTTAGCCCTGTTAGAATTTAGCTATAGATTCCCACAGGTTTCCTGGGTAGCGGTTTTACCCAGATTAGTTAGAGAAAAAGGGGGCTCGCCATGGGGCGTGGCCGTCAAAAAGCTAAGAACACCAAGGTTGCCAGAGAGCTTAAGTACTTCAGCCCGGCAACCGATTACTCTGCGCTTGAAGCAGAGCTCAGCCATGTGCCAGAGGGTGAACCCGAATATGAAGACAAATGGGCTGGCCTTTATGACGATGAAGAGACCGAAGAAGAGCCTGCCTAGTTACCAAGCAGTTGCAGCAACAACCAGCCCAACTAAGATCTCCAGATTGATCCTAGAATCCGAGTAGTCCTCGGTCATTGCGAAACTTTCACCATCTTCAGAGGCAATTCGAATGGTTAGGTTTTCATTCTTTAGATAAGCAATTGCCTCCTGTTTGCTCATCCCAACTACCTGGCACCCAGCCAACTTGGTCTCGGCATGCTTTTTGGAGAACTGGTCGGGGCTGGTATCAATGAAGCAAAGCTCGTTAGGAGAATCAAGAATGCTTGAAACCGCAGCGTTGCTTGCGCCGGTTATAAGGCCAATCACGAATGCGGCCGAAGCCAACAACAAGCCAATGACTGCGACAACGGCAGTTTGTTTATTTGGCATACTCCCCAACTAGTCGAACCGAGCCGCCGTGCGTCCCCTTGGCTGAAGACAAATAACCTTTGGATTCCGCGTTTTCAGGCTTTGGCTCGATGGCGCCTAGCTGCCAGCTCGAAACACCAAGCTCTCTCAGACTTCCCATGATTGCAGCTGCGCTGTCCTCGCGAACCACAATCGCAAAGCCAAGGCCGAGGTTCCAAGTTGACTCCAAGTCAAATAGGTCTATGCCAGCTGACTCAGCAAGAACCTGGAAGACCGGCTGTGGCTGCCAAGTTGAACGCTGAACATCCAAAGCGACATGAGCAGGTAAAACCCTAGAAAGGTTTGCCGCAATGCCGCCCCCGGTGATGTGGCTCATGGTTGAAAACTTATTTTGGAAACGAACATCTTGAAGCAGTTTGTTTAGAACTCCGGTGTATAGGGCAGTTGGCTCCAGCAGTTCTTCGCCCAAGGTTCTGCCAAACTCCGCAATCAAATCGGTGTATTGCCAGTTGTTATCAGCGACAATCTTTCGAACCAATGAGTAGCCATTTGAGTGCAAGCCCGATGATTGCAGTCCTAAAACGACATCGCCAACTTGGACTTTTTCGCTAGAAAGAATCTTGTCCTTTTCAACCACTCCGACTGCGGCCCCCGCCACGTCATACTCGTGCGGCTTTAGAAGGCCTGGGTGTTCGGCTGTTTCGCCGCCAACTAGGGCCACATCCACAGACTTACAGGCCTTAGCAATTCCTCTAACAATGTCTGCGATTCGAGTGGGCTCCAATTGACCGCAGGCTATGTAATCGGTCATGAACAAGCTGCGAGCGCCGGTTACAACGATGTCGTCAACAACCATGCCCACTAAGTCTTGGCCAATGGTGTCGTGCTTATCCATTGCTTGAGCGATAGCAACCTTTGTGCCAACGCCGTCGGTGGAGGTTGCCAGAATTGGGTGGTCATAAGATTTCAAGATGCTGGCATCGATCATGCCTGCAAAGCCACCAAATCCACCTAGAACTAAGTTGTTGTGGGTGGAAGAAACAGCCTGCTTCATAAGTTCTACGGCTTTGTCACCGGCTTCGGTGTCAACTCCGGAAGCTGCATACGGATTGGTCATAATTTATGCACATGCCCTTCTGCCTCGATGGTCGCAACTGAGCGTTCCAATAAGTTCTTGCCCAAGCGATCTGCGGCGGGGAGCGATATTGGATATTTGCCGGTGAAACATGCGGTGCAGAGCTTTTCCTCCGGCTGGTTGGTCGCCTCGACCATGCCGTCCTTGGAAAGGTAACCAAGTGAATCCGCTCCGATTGATTGCCTAATGTCATCCATGGCAAGACCAGACGCTAGCAATTCCGCCCTCGATGCAAAATCAATGCCGTAAAAACATGGCCAGGTGATTGGTGGGCTAGAGATTCGAACGTGAACCTCGGCGGCACCTGCTTCCTTCAGCATCTTTACTAGAGCGCGCTGGGTATTGCCCCTAACGATCGAGTCGTCCACCACAATTAGGCGCTTGCCTGCAATTACTGCCTTGAGCGGATTGAGCTTCAGCCTGATACCCAATTGGCGAATTGTCTGCGAAGGCTCGATGAAGGTTCTACCGACATAGGCGTTCTTTACGAGTCCATGCCCAAAAGGTATCCCGGACTGTTCGCTGTAGCCGATGGCAGCCGGTGTCCCGGATTCTGGCGTCGGCATCACCAAGTCGGCCTCGACTGGATGCTCCTTGGCTAAGGTTCGACCCATTTCAACTCTTGCCTCGTAGACCACGCGACCACTTATGGCCGTGTCGGGTCTGGCTAGATACACATACTCAAAAACACAGCCGGCTCGTTTTTCCTCAGCAAACTTAGAAGAGCGAAGTCCGCTTTCGTCAATTGCAATCAATTCGCCAGGTTCAACCTCGCGAACATAAGACGCCCCAACGATATCGAGTGCTGCTGACTCCGATGCAACGACCCAGCCCCGCTCCAGCCGGCCAAGAACAAGCGGTCTGACGCCTTGAGGGTCTCTTGCCGCATACAAGGTTGATTCATCCATGAACACCAGGCAGTAAGCGCCTTTGACTTTTGGTAGCAGCTCAATGGCAGTTTGCTCCAGAGAACTATCCGGGTTTCCGGTTAGAAGCGCGGTCAACACAGCGGTGTCAGTGGTATTGCCCCCACGAAGTTCTGATTCGTGGTTTGGGTAGCGCTCATCAAGCAGTTCCAGTAGCTCGGAGGTGTTGGTTAGATTGCCGTTGTGGCCAAGTGCGACAGTGCCGTAGGCAGTCCTACCTAAGGTTGGCTGAGCATTTCTCCAATGCGAAGCCCCGGTGGTTGAGTAGCGGGTGTGGCCGACGGCAATGTGGCCCTTTAGAGATTCCAGTGCCGCCTCGTTGAAAACTTGTGAGACCAGACCCATGTCTTTATAAACCAAAATGTTTTCACCGGTGGAAGTCGCGATGCCGGCAGACTCCTGACCGCGGTGTTGAAGAGCATAAAGACCAAAATATGTAAGTTTAGAAACTTCTTCGTCGGGCGCCCAGACGCCAAAAACTCCACACTGGTCCTGTGGACCCTTCTCGCCGGGAAGAATGTCGTGGTTTAGCTTTCCGTCTCCGCGCATCACTGGCTCACTCTATTGACAACCGCTCGCTTGGTGCGACGAGAAGAAATTAGGTCAAAGGCAATTGCAAAAACAACACCCAGGCCAAGCCCAAGGCTTCCAAGGGCCACCAATAACAAGCCAAGAACATTCGCATTAGATCTAGTGGCATCAGGAATAAGCAGGTTCAAACCAAAAGCCAGCAAAACCCCAAGCACCGCACCTGTTAGCGCGAAGGCTAAGACCTTGGGCGCGCGACGGATTTCTACTTCCTCAGAATTATCTTGATTTTTTTTGGCCACGGCTCAATATAATCACGCAATTGCTGCTCACTACCGAATCAGAACTAAACGGCTAACTTTCGGTTGGAAAAACCCTTGCTAACTCATTGGTTTTTTCGCCGGAGAAATGGCAGCCCAGCGTGGCTCTGGCCTCGTCAAAAGTCATTTCACCCGAGCAAAGTGCAATAAAAACCTCTGGAGTGAGCTCCACAACATTTGGCGGTGTTCCCCTGCGGTGATTCATGCCCTCGATGCACTGAACTGCTCCAAATGGAGGCACCCGCAATTCGACGGTTCCACCGCGGTGACTTTTTTCAATCTGCTGCAGCAAGTATCGAACTGCAGTTGGGAGTTGCGCCGGTAAATCGGCTAAGGCAGCCCGGCCATCCGATTGCGAAATCTGTTTTCCTGCCATCAAACAATTATGGCGAGTATGGCCGCGCTTATTGAATTGGTAAACTTTTGCGAATGAGAATTTTGGTCGTAGGTTCCGGTGCAAGAGAGCACGCGATCATCAAGGCGCTTATCAGAACCGGAACCGAGGCCGGTGACATCGTCTGTGCTCCAGGAAACAAATGCATTGCCAAACAGGTCGAGGTTCGCGCACTGGATGACGCCTGTGACAAGCTTGCGGTCACGAGAATAGCGCTGGAAGAAGCAGTTGACTTGGCCATTATTGGGCCAGAAGCCCCGCTGGTTGCAGGAGTGGCGGATGCTCTTCGAACTCAGGGTATTCAAGTTTTTGGGCCCAATCAAAAGGCTGCTGCCCTAGAGGGCAGCAAGCAGTTTGCCAAAGAGGTAATGGCCGCTCAGGACATCCCAACCGGAATGTCCAGACGCTGCGACACAATGTCTGAAGTAACAGCCGCAATGGACCAGTTTGGCGCTCCTTATGTAATCAAGGCCGACGGACTTGCGGCAGGAAAAGGCGTCATTGTCACTCGCGACAAACAAGAAGCTCTAGATCACGCAGCCAAGTTTTTAAACGAGGGCGTTTTAGTCGAGGAGTTTTTGGAGGGCGAAGAGGTAAGTCTGTTTTTTCTATCTGATGGCAAGACCGTCATGCCACTTAGTCCCGCTCAGGATTACAAGCGAGCATTTGATAACGATGAGGGCCCAAACACTGGTGGCATGGGGGCATACTCGCCACTTCCCTGGCTCCCCGATGGCTTCGTGGAGGAAGTCACAAAAAGAATTGCTCAGCCCACAATTAATGAACTGAAAAGGCTAGATGCTGAATTTATTGGCCTGCTCTACTGCGGATTGATCATTACAGACCGCGGAATCAGAGTCATTGAATACAACGCTCGATTTGGTGACCCGGAAACCCAGGTTGTGCTGGCGAGACTGACAACAAATCTCGCTGAGTTACTGATGAGTGCCGCCAGCGGCAAATTAGATGTTGGGCCGGTAGCTGAGTTTTCAGACAAGGTTGCTGTCACAGTTGTTCTGGCATCCGAGGGATACCCAACGACAACTGCACCGGTTCGTGAAGTCAGCGGCATTGAAAGTGCCGAAAGCATGGACGATGTTGAAATCTGTAAGGCCGGTGACACTGGAAGAGTGCTTTCAGTTGTTGGTCTTGCCGATTCATTTCCAGAAGCCAGGGCGCTTGCATACGAAGGCATGTCCAGAATCACGCTTGAAGGCTCGCACTTCCGAAGCGACATTGCGCTCAAGGTTGAGACGAAAGCTGCCGGCTAAATGGAGATTCCAGGCTTTAGTCATCTTTACTCGGGCAAGGTTCGAGATCTCTACACCCCTGAGGCACGGGAATTCCAACACCTGGTCCTCGTGGTTGCAAGCGATCGCATCAGTGCTTTTGACACGGTCCACTCACCTGAGATTCCAGGCAAAGGCGAAAACCTAACGAGGCTCACTAACTTCTGGTTTGATCGGCTTGATGTCGCAAACCATAGAAGTGAAGAGCTAGTAGTGCCGGAAATCGTAAAAGAACGGGCGACGATTGCCAAGCGCCTAGACATGTATCCGGTTGAGTGCGTAGTCCGGGGTTACATATCTGGCTCTGGCTGGAGCGAGTATTTAGAGACCGGTGCAATTTGCGATGTCGAGCTGCCAGCAGGTCTCCAGTTTGGCGACAGGCTCCCGGAGCCAATTTTTACACCCGCCTTCAAGGCTGAGCTCGGTGAAAAAGACCAGAACATAAATTTTGAAGAGACGGTCAAGCTAGTGGGCCAAGAAACAGCCGAAAAACTTCGCGAATACAGCCTAAAAATCTTCGAAAAAGCAGCTCAGATAGCTAGTGACGCTGGGCTGATTCTTGCCGACACGAAGTTTGAATTTGGCAATGACCCGAAAACCAATGCCCTTACTCTCGGCGATGAGGTCCTGACACCCGACAGTTCCCGCTATTGGGACCAGGAACTATGGACCCAAGGGGTCAGGGACCAAAGCTTTGACAAGCAAGGTGTTAGAAATTGGCTCAAAGAAAACTGGGATCTAAAAACCGCTCCGCCAGTGTTGCCAAGTCAAATAGTTAGTGAAACTTCCGCTAAGTATCAAGAGCTCTCTAGCCGTCTGGGAGCCATCTAACCTAGACTGGCAGTTATTCGAGGCGCAGATTTACGCGCCCACCCCCTGTCCGGCAACCAAAGAAGCCCAGAATTTGAACTATTTAAAAACAAAGCTAAGTGCGCTTGTATCGCGTCCCGATCCTCGCTACCGTCCACGCCCAACTGTCCGCGAAGCCCTCAGAAGCCCAAAGCTGCTTCTTAGAGAATCCTTGGCTGGCTTAGTGGTTGCGCTTGCGCTAATCCCAGAGGCAATTAGCTTCAGCATCTTGGCTGGCGTCGACCCACGAGTCGGACTCTTTTCAAGCTTCGTAATGGCAATCACAACTTCGATTCTCGGTGGTAGGCCAGCAATGATTTCGGCTGCTACCGGCGCAATTGCGCTGGTGATTGCCCCGGTTGCCAGAGATTATGGCCTTGACTATTTGCTTGCGACCGTCATCTTGGGTGGGGTTTTTCAACTGGTACTGGCTGCCCTTGGAGCCGCGAAGCTCATGCGCTTTATCCCAAGAAGTGTGATGCTCGGGTTCGTTAATGCCCTTGCAATCTTGATTTTCATGGCTCAGCTGCCGCACCTAATTGGCGTGCCGTTCGCGGTGTATTGGTTGGTGGCCCTTGGCCTGCTCGTAATGATCGGCATGCCTCGTCTTACCAAGGTAATCCCGGCCCCGCTGGTTGCAATCGTTTTAGTGAGCGCAATGGTTCTAATCATGGCCATCACGGTGCCTACCGTTGGTGACGAGGGTGAATTGCCGCAGTCACTGCCAGAGCTATTGACACCAAACGTGCCACTGACTCTTGAGACATTCAACATCATTGCTCCTTACGCGCTTGCCATGGCGTTGGTTGGTCTCTTGGAGTCTTTGATGACTGCCAAGTTAGTTGATGAGATTACTGACACTCACAGCCAGAAGACTAGGGAGTCACTGGCTCAGGGTGTTGGAAACATTCTCTCGGGCTTCTTGGGCGGCATGGGCGGTTGCGCAATGATCGGTCAAACCATGATCAACGTCAAGGCGTCCGGGGCCAGAACTAGAATCTCGACTTTCTTAGCTGGAGTGTTCCTGTTGATATTGGTGGTTAGCCTCGGAGACATCGTGGCTCAGATTCCGATGGCTGCTCTGGTAGCGGTGATGTTGATGGTTGCCTTTGGAACCTTTAATTGGCACAGCATTCAGCTCAGCACGCTAAAACGGATGCCTAAGAGCGAAACAACTGTGATGCTAGCAACCGTTGCAGTTGTGGTCTGGACTCACAACCTTGCAATAGGCGTGATAGTCGGCGTGATTGTTGCCATGATTGCATTCGCTAGGCGAGTTGCCCACTTCGCTTCAGTAACCAGAACCGTTGGTGGAGACGACGAAGTGTCAGTGGCTTATTACACGGTTCAGGGGGAGCTGTTCTTCGCCTCGAGCAACGACCTAACTACTTTGTTTGAGTACTCCGATGACCCTGATGAGATTGTTATTGATGTCACCGATTCACATATCTGGGATGCATCGACAATTGCAGCCCTAGATGCGATCACAACAAAGTACGAAAACATGAAAAAGAACGTGTACATCAAAGGCATGAACAAAGCCAGCGAACGCCTTCACGGCCAGTTGACTGGAAACCTCGGTCAAGACTGAATTTAGTTTCAAAAAAGTGACTAGTATTTTTAGGTGCTGCATACACTACTAAAACCGGAACATGACAAGCTGGGCGCCAGTTTCACCGAGTTCGGTGGCTGGGAAATGCCCGTTCGCTACGGCTCAGACATTGACGAGCACCACAGTGTTAGAAATAGTTGCGGCCTGTTCGATATCAGCCACATGGCAGAAATCAGGGTGACCGGCCAAGCCGAAGAGTTTCTTGATTACGCGCTAATTTCCAAGCTGTCTGAAATCGAGAATGGCCGCGCAAAGTACTCAATGATCTGTGACGATCAGGGCGGCATTATCGATGATCTGATTGTTTATCGCCTCGATGATGACGAGTTCATGATCGTTGCCAACGCAGGTAATCAGCACCAAGTAGTTGAGGCGCTAAAAAACCGACTAGAAAACTTTCCGGACACCAAGGTCGTTGACGAATCTGGTCTGTGGTCACTTATCGCGATGCAAGGCCCAAAGACCAAAGAGATCCTTGGGAGACTTGTTGATGTCGACCTTACGGTTCTGAAGTATTACTCGATTGCCACTGCGGTATTGGATGGCAAAGATGTTTTTCTAGCCCGCACCGGGTACACCGGCGAAGACGGCTTTGAAATCTTTGTTGAAGGAGACCCAAGCGGCGTCTGGCAACTGTTGCTTTCTCAAGACGGAGTATCGCCCTGCGGCCTGGCTTGCAGGGACACTCTTCGACTAGAAGCCGGCATGCCACTTTATGGTCACGAACTAAATAAAGACCTCACACCCTTTGCTGCAAACCTCGGCAAGGTCATACGTTTTGATAAGCCAAACTTCGTTGGCAAAGATGCCCTGGAGGAACAAAAACATCCAAAGCAAAGACTCTTTGGCCTTCAGGGTGATGGCCGCAGGGCTGCAAGAGCAGACTACGAGATCTTCTTGCCTGGTGAATCTGATTCAATCGGGATAGTTACTTCTGGAGTGTTGTCACCAACCTTGCAGGTGCCGATCGCGTTGGCGCTTCTAAACACCGATGCAGGTTTGGAGATTGGCTCCGAAGTAGAGGCAGATGTTCGTGGGACGAGAATTTTTTACAAAGTCGTTGAGTTACCGTTTTATAAGCGCGGAAGGTAAATAAGAACATGGCAAATCCTGAGAACCTGAAATACACCAAGGAACACGAGTGGATCCTTATCGAAGACGATATCGCCACCGTCGGAATCACCAAGTATGCAGCTGATGCGCTTGGAGAAATCGTTTACGTGGACCTTCCAAAGGTCGGTAGCGTTGCTGCCCACATGAAGATTTGTGGTGAAATTGAGTCAACCAAGTCAGTGGGCGAACTCTACGCACCAATGGACGGCGAGATCACCGAAGTCAACGGCGCACTGGACCAAGCGCCTGACCAAGTAAATCAGGACCCATTTGGGGATGGATGGTTGATAAAAATCCGTTATACATCTTTACCAGATCTTCTTTCATCGACCGAATACGACGCATTAGTTGGAGAGTAACTGTTGTTAGATCACCATAACTTTCGTAACCGCCACATTGGACCCAACGACGCCCAGCAGCAGCACATGCTTGATTATCTTGGGATCAAAGACCTAGCGGAGCTAATGGAAGCTGCGCTTCCAGAAGCAATTCACTACCGCGGTGGCAGCACTCTTCCGGATGCCATCAGCGAGGACGAGGCTCTTGATCGCCTAAAGGGCATAGTTTCAAAAAACCACATAACTCAGACTTTCATTGGTCTGGGCTACTACGGCACCAGAACCCCTGGAGTTATCAAGCGAAACGTGCTCGAAAACCCGAGCTGGTATACCGCCTACACCCCCTACCAGCCGGAAATCAGCCAGGGCCGACTCGAGGCAATTCTAAACTTCCAGACAATGGTCACTGAGCTAACAGGCATGAAGACGGCTAACGCTTCGATGCTTGATGAATCCACGGCAGTGGTTGAAGCGATGATGGTTGCTAAACGCAGCTCCGATAGTGATTCTGGCGTTTTCTTCGTCGACAACGATCTCTACCCTCAAACCAAGGCACTGCTAGAGCACCGAGCAGAACCGCTTGGCATCGTCATTACCTACTTTGACCCAACCAAACTCGACCAGCTAGACCAAGAGTGCTTTGGCGCAGTGGTCCAGTATCCGGGCGCGAGCGGCCGAATCATCGACTTCGATGGTCTGTTTGCAAAGATCCACGAGTTCGGCGGTCTAGCAATTGCGAGCGCCGACCTAATGGCGCTCACCTTGTTGCGCTCACCCGGCGAAGCCGGTGCGGACGTTGTTTGCGGCACCACTCAGAGATTTGGTGTACCAATGGGTTTTGGTGGCCCTCACGCCGGATACCTAGCAGTCCGTGAAAAGCTGGAGCGCACGATGCCCGGAAGGCTCGTCGGGGTTTCAGTAGACGCCGAGGGGGCTCCTGCCTATCGCCTGACCCTGCAGACCAGAGAACAGCACATTAGGCGTGAGAAGGCAACTAGCAACATTTGCACCGCTCAGGTGCTGCTGGCAGTAATGGCTGGCATGTATGCGGTTTACCACGGTCCAAAAAACCTCAAGGCGATTGCCACAGAAATCCACCACAAGGCCTCAGCGCTAGCAAAAGTTTTGGAAGAGGTTGGCTTCACTCTTCAAAACGATAAGTTCTTCGACACCATAAGAATCACTGACACCGATGCAGAAAAGTTTTACCAGGCCGCTCGAGCCAAAGAGCTCACTGTCCTGCGAGTTGACGACGCCACAATCGGCATCTCAGTCGATGAGAGCACCTCTTGGCATCACCTGGCGGAACTCGCCGGCGCTTTTGGGGCCAGAGCTCCTAGGCAGGAGGATGCAACCGACCGCTTGAGAAATCACCGCACTAGCGCGTATCTTGAGCACCCCGTATTCAACACCTATCACTCTGAGACCGCGATGATGCGGTACCTCAAGAGGCTTGCTGACTACGATTACGCGCTTGACCGCGGCATGATTCCACTGGGCTCCTGCACCATGAAGCTCAACTCGGTAACTGAGATGGAAGCTGTCACTTGGCCGGAAATTGCTAACCTTCACCCATTTGCCCCTGCCGAAGACACCCAGGGCTACATGGAGCTCATCAAAGAACTCAGCAGCTGGCTAAGCGACATCACCGGCTACGAAGCAGTTTCGCTGCAGCCAAACGCTGGAAGCCAGGGCGAACTTGCCGGCATGCTTGCAATCCGTGGCTACCACCGATCCAGAGGCGACTACCAGAGAAATATTTGCCTAATCCCATCCTCTGCCCACGGCACAAACGGAGCTAGCGCTGTCCTGGCGGGCATGGAAGTTGTTGTTGTCAGCTGCGACGCTCAGGGAAATGTTGATGTTCTTGAGCTAAAGCAAAAGATTTCGGAATCTGGCGACAAGCTTGCGGCCTTGATGATTACCTACCCATCGACTCACGGTGTTTACGAGGAAGCAGTTGTTGAAATCTGTGACCTTGTTCATGCTGCAGGTGGCCAGGTCTACATCGATGGTGCAAATACCAATGCAGTTGTTGGCTATGCGAAGTTCGGTGAGTTCGGTGGAGATGTTTCACACCTGAACCTTCACAAAACTTTCTGCATCCCTCACGGTGGTGGCGGACCAGGTGTCGGACCAGTCGTTGCCAGGTCTCACCTTCAAGAGTTTTTGCCTGGACACTCAATGGCTCAGATCGAGCTTCCAAATTACGGACCGGTTTCCGGTGCGCCATTTGGATCCCCAAGCATCCTGCCGATCTCCTGGGCTTATGTTCAGATGATGGGCAGCGAAGGCTTGATGCGTGCAACCGCAGTTGCAGTCCTAAGCGCCAACTACGTCGCCAAAAAACTGTCCGGTGCCTTCCCGCTTTTGTACACGGGAAAAAACGGACTTATTGCTCACGAGGCAATCATAGACATTCGCCCACTGCAGGCTTCGGCCGGCATCGGCAATGACAACATTGCTAAGAGATTGGTTGACTACGGTTTCCACGCGCCAACAATGAGCTTCCCGGTAAACGGAACCCTAATGATTGAACCGACTGAATCTGAGCCTTTGGAAGAGCTCGATCGATTCATCGATGCGATGTTGGCGATCAGGCAAGAGGCCCAGAAGGTTGAAGACGGCACCTGGAGCCTTGAAGACAACCCGCTGGTAAATTCACCTCACACTGCCAGTCAGCTCACCGGTGAATGGAATCACGCCTACTCGAGAGAGACCGCTG
>CAYMAU010000027.1:0-15814 GCA_964388525.1 uncultured Aquiluna sp.
AGGTCCTTCGTGGGTATCAGATCGATTGTTCGTGCTTCATCACGTGGAAGCTTGCCATTGAATGGTTTATCGATTCGAAAATCCGAAACGGCTGCCGCCATGACCATGATGTCACAGGGTTTATCCATGGCCTGATCTAATTCGGCAACACTGGAGGCCCTTATTACTTCAATGCCCAAAGGCATTGGGATCTCAATATTGCACGCGATTATGCGAACCGTGGCTCCTTGGTCTCGGTAAGCGGTCGCTATTTCAATCCCCATGCGTCCAGAGGATGAGTTGCCAATGAAACGGACCTGGTCAATTGGTTCTCTGGTTCCCCCGGCGGTGACTGTCACTGTCATGCCGCTAAGCGGCTTTTTACCCATAACAAAATTGACAATGTCTTCGGTTTCGGGAAGCCTTCCCGGTCCGGTGTCTGAACCGGTAAGCCGGCCGGACGCTGGTTCCATGACGCCTATGCCACGCGCTCTCAGAGTAGCAACATTGGCTTGAGTGGCCGGATTCTGCCACATCTCAGTGTGCATCGCCGGGCAGACATAAATGGCTGAAGTGGAAGCCAAGATCGCATTCATGAGAAGGTCGTCAGCGATACCGTTGGCGAGTTTGGCTAGAAAGTTGGCAGTTGCTGGAGCGACAACTATTAGATCCGCGTTAACACCAAGCTCGACGTGTCTAACCTCGTGGACATCCTGATACATGTCATTGTCTATTGCGGTTCCAGAGAGAGCCTCAAGCGTGGCCTTTCCTATAAAGCGCAGCGCATTTTGAGTAGGAAGCGCCTGAACGGTGTGGCCCTGTTCAGTAAATGCACGAATTAGATTCGCTGCCTTATAAGCGGCGATTCCACCGGTTATGCCAAGCAGAATAAGCAATTACTACCTACTTATTTGGAGTCTTCTCAAGCTTGCCCAAGTGAATTTCCTTCATGGCAATGCTTAGTGGCTTGTCATCAATGCTTGAGTCGACTAGCGGCCCAACGTAATTGAACAGGCTGCCTTCGTGGAGGGCGCTGTAATACTCGTTTATCTGACGCGCACGCTTGGATGCGAAGATGACAAGCTCGTAGTTTGAGTCGGCTCTTCCAAGCACTGAGTCTATGGGCGGGTAGACAATACCCTTTAGGTTTTCTAGGTTCTCGTTCAACATTTTTATCCCTCTGACTCGCTAACGATTTTCAGTATGTCTTTACCCGTCTGGGCCAAGTCATCATTGATTAGTTGGTAATCAAACTCTTGGGCTGATGCAATCTCAGCTCTTGCGTTGATAAGTCTAGTTTGTATTTGTGATTCTGTCTCGGTCGCTCTTTCGCGAAGCCTAGATTCAAGTACCTCGAAGCTCGGGGGGTGAATAAAAATAGTGATGGCTGATGGCTCTGTCTTCATCACTTGTCTTGCGCCTTGGAGGTCGATTTCAAGTAGCAGATGGAGGCCCTCGGCATCAGCACGAATTAGCTCATCAAGCAGTGTTCCATAATAGTTATCGCCATGCACAGTTGCCCACTCCAAGAACCGGTTATCGGCGATTAGCCCCTCGAACTTGCCCTTGTCGACAAAATGGTAATGGATTCCGTCCACCTCATCTGGTCTGGCTGATCTGGTGGTCGCTGACACTGACAGCGAATAGCCTTGTGCGTTAGCCAGCAGCCAACGGACCAGGGTGCCCTTCCCCACTCCTGCGGGGCCGGCAAGAACAATCAGGCTCAAAGTTGTAACCTCGCTTTGTCTATTAGACCAGCCATAGCATTGGGACCGGCGCCGGTGAGCGCACGAGAAAGGTTAGGTATTACTCGATGAGAGCTCGCACCGAATAGCTGTTTTAGCTCCGAGAGTCGAGCTCCCTGCGCTCCAAAGCCGGGTGCAAGTATTGGCACACCGACGTCGGTCTTGGTGACAGAGCCCAAGCCGAATAAGTCAAGGTCTTGCGTCGCTCCAATTACCACTCCGCAATCCCCCAAGCCGTTGGCCTGAGCCTGTGCAAGAACCATCGCCGCGACAGTTTGACCATCTACAAGGGCTCGCTGAAGTTGATCGGCCTCTTTGTTGGAGGTCGCAGCAAGCAGAAAAATCCCTCCGGCGACGTCCCTTGCGTGCTCGAGCATCTCGACTGTTGAGTCAGGGCCAAGATATGGGCTAACTGTTAACGCGTTTACCCGAAGTGGCGAATCATCGCCAAACCACGCTTGAGAGTAGCCAAGCATCGTTGAACCAATATCGGATCTCTTGGCGTCGGCTATGACAAAAAGATCGAGGTCTCTTGCTGCCTGAAGCACTTCTTCAAGTGCGATAAAACCACTAGATCCAAATCGCTCGAAAAAAGCAACCTGGGGCTTGATTATTCCAACTCGGCCGTCTGCTGCATCTATGCACCTAAGCGAGTACTCCTTGGCGCCGTGGGCCGTATCCTCAAGTCCCCAGTTGTTTAGCTCTGTTTCGCTAGGGTCTATCCCAACGCAAAGGCTTCCGAATTGGGAAATTTTGTTTTCAAGGGTGCTTGCAAAATTATTCACCGGTCAGCTCTATTCGTTCGAGTGCATACTCCTGAAGTGGCTTAACGCTAAACCTTCCCTCTCGCACAACCTCGAAAGAACCGATTGCAGCGCTTAGTTGAGCAACTGTCGTAAATATAGGCTTATCGGCCGCTGTTGTCGCAGCTCGAATTTCGTAGCCGTCGATTCTGGCGTCGGCACCAGAGGGCGTGTTGACCACGACGTCGACTTTGCCGGCAGTAATCATGTCCACAATAGACTCCTGGTTCTGACCGGCCTGAGAGTGTTTGATGACGGCCTCTGACCTGATTCCATGCCTCTCCAGCATCGCTTGAGTTCCTTGCGTAGCCAGAATACGGAAACCGAGCTGAGCAAGGCGCCTTACTGGGAGGAGCGACTGTGGCTTATCGCGGTCGGCCACCGAAATGAATACAGTTCCTTTGGTTGGCAATGCCGACCCTGAGCCGGCTTGCGCCTTAGCGAAGGCGGTTGGGAAATCCTTGTCGATGCCCATGACCTCGCCTGTGGACCGCATTTCCGGACCAAGAAGTGAATCAACGAATCTGCCGTCGCGAGTCGCGAACCGTTTGAAAGGAAGGACTGCTTCTTTGACGGAAATCGGTGTTCCAGGCGGCAGGTGACGACCATCTCTATTTGGAAGGCCTCCCTCCGCTACCAACTCAGAAATTTTTGCACCCACCATGACTCTGGCCGCCGCCTTGGCAAGTGTTATTCCAAGCGCTTTTGATACAAACGGCACAGTTCGACTGGCCCGCGGGTTCGCCTCGAGAACGTAAAGAACATCCGAGGCCATTGCAAATTGAATGTTCAATAGGCCAATAACATTCAGCCCTCTGGCAATCTTCTCCGTAGCAGCAGCAACTCGATCGATTTGGCTTCTGCTTAGAGTAATGGGAGGCAGCGTGCAGCTAGAGTCGCCCGAATGAATTCCGGCTTCCTCGATGTGCTCCATCACTCCACCGATAAATAATTCTTCTCCATCGAAAATCGCATCGATGTCTATCTCTATGGCGTCTTCCAAAAAACGATCGACTAAGAGCGGGTGAGTTGTATCAACTAGCGCATGCTCAGCAATACGGTCAAAGTAACCATCTAATGAGTTTTGGTCGTACACAATTTCCATACCGCGACCTCCAAGAACAAAGCTGGGACGCACCAATACTGGGAATCCTATGCTTTCAACTACGGCGGTTGCCTCTTCGAGGTTTGTTGCCATTCCGTTAGCCGGCGCCAATAATCCGGCAGCGTTAAGAATGTTTTGGAACTGCCCGCGTTCCTCGGCTCGGTCAATGTTTTCAGGAGTGGTGCCTAGAATCGGTATTCCTTCGGCGGCAAGTCCATTTGCGAGACTCAGCGCTGTTTGACCCCCGAGTTGAACCATTACCCCGAGGAGCTCTCCGGTTTGAGATTCGGCGTGTATTACCTCGAGAACGTCTTCAAGGGTCAAGGGCTCAAAATAGAGCCTGTCCGCAGTGTCGTAGTCGGTGGAGACTGTTTCTGGGTTGCAGTTAATCATTACCGTTTCGATACCGATGTCGCGAAGTGCGAACGTTGCGTGTACGCAGCTGTAGTCAAACTCAATACCCTGGCCGATACGGTTAGGGCCGCTTCCAAGAATGATTACCTTTTTCTTGTTGGACGGCACTACTTCGGTGAACTGCTCGTAGGAGCTGTAGTGATATGGAGTTTGAGCTGGAAATTCACCTGCGCAGGTATCCACGGTCTTGAATACTGGTCGAAGTCCGAAACTGTGCCTAAGATTTCGAAGATCCTGCTCCGGTATGTTTCTCATGTCCGCCAATTGGAGGTCAGAAAAGCCATGTTGTTTGGCCCTCTTGAGGGAGTCCGCATCTATGGCCTCGAGATCTGAGAACCACCTTGCTGTTTCGTTTATCAGAACGATCTGGTCAACAAACCATGGATCGATTTTGGTTGCCTCAAAGACTTCGTCGGCACTGGCACCAAACCACAAGGCTTGCTGGACTTGCCCAATTCGACTTTCGGTTGGAGTACTCATCGCAACCAAAAGTTCGGCTGGGTCTTGACTTAAGGTGGGAAAGTGAAATGAACTGCCGCGCTTTTCTAGAGACCGGAGAGCCTTTTGCAGCGCTTGCGAGAAAGTGCGCCCAATTGCCATTGCTTCGCCAACGCTCTTCATGGTCGTAGTGAGAGTCGGGTCTGCTGCCGGGAACTTCTCAAATGCGAAGCGGGGCACTTTGACCACTATGTAATCAAGGCTCGGTTCGAAGGAAGCAGGCGTGACCATAGTGATGTCGTTCGGAATCTCGTCGAGGGTATAACCAATTGCTAGCTTTGCCGCAATTTTCGCAATGGGGAATCCGGTCGCCTTAGATGCAAGTGCAGAGGACCGACTGACCCTTGGGTTCATCTCTATGACAATTACGCGGCCGTCCTTTGGATCGACCGCGAATTGGATATTGCAGCCACCAGTATCGACGCCAACATCTCGAATGATGCGAATCGCGATGTCACGAAGATTTTGGTACTCCCTGTCGGTCAATGTCATTGCCGGAGCGACAGTTATTGAGTCACCGGTGTGCACTCCGACCGGGTCAAAGTTTTCAATTGAGCAAACCACAACGCTGTTGTCATTTTTATCGCGCATGAGCTCCAGCTCATACTCTTTCCAGCCGGTTATTGACTCCTCGATTAGAACTTCGGTAGTAGGAGACGCCTGAAGGCCAGCACCGGCTATTCGTATGAGGTCCTTTTCATTGTAGGCAAAGCCTGATCCCAATCCCCCCATTGTGAAAGAAGGGCGAACAACCATCGGATAGCCAATGTCGCTTGCTATCGCAAGCACTTCTTCCATGTTGTGCGCAACTGCGGAAATGGCTACGTCTGCTCCAGCGTTCAAGACAACTTGCTTGAATTCGACTCGATCTTCCCCCGCCCTAATTGCCGCTACGTTTGCCCCAATAAGTTCAACCCCGTACTTTTCAAGCGAACCACGTTCGAACAAAGCCATCGCTGCATTCAGGGCCGTCTGGCCACCGAGTGTTGGAAGGATGGCGTCAGGACGCTCCTTCTCGATGATTGCCTCAATAACCTCTGGAGTTATTGGCTCGATGTAGGTTGCATCTGCAAAGTCAGGGTCAGTCATGATGGTGGCTGGGTTGGAATTTACTAGAATCACGCGGATGCCTTCTTCTTGAAGAACCCTGCAGGCTTGAGTTCCTGAGTAGTCAAACTCACAGGCTTGCCCGATCACGATTGGGCCTGATCCAATCACGAGGACAGACCGAATATCTTGTCGCTTTGGCATTACTTGGACTCCTTGATTGCGTCTAGAAACTTGTCGAACAAATAATGGCTGTCGTGCGGCCCAGCTGCTGCTTCAGGGTGGTACTGGACAGAGAACGCTGGAATATCGACGCACTCAAGTCCCTCTACGACCTGATCATTGAGGCCACGATGTGAAACTTTCACCTGTCCGAACCCAAGCGGTGACTCGGCGCTATCGGATTCCAATTTGACTGCAAAGCCGTGGTTGTGTGCCGTTACCTCGACTCGTCCCGTCTCTTTGTTGATTACCGGCTGATTTATGCCTCGGTGGCCAAATTTGAGCTTGTATGTGTCAAAACCCAACGCCCGTCCAAGTAATTGATTTCCGAAGCATATTCCAAAAAATGGTTTTTTCGTGCCAAGAAGTTCGCGCAGCATTGAGACCTGATTGCCGCTGGCTTCCGGGTCACCTGGGCCATTGGAGAAAAAGAATCCATCTGGTGATGACGCCATGATTTCAGCAGCGCTAATGTCAGCAGGGAACACTTCTATCTCCAAGCCACGCATTGCCAGGTGCTCCAGGGTCGATTTCTTTATGCCCAAATCAAGCACGGCTACCTTGCCAACAGTTTTGCCTTGGCTAGGAATCAAGTAACTTATCGAAGTCGAGACTTGACCAGAAAGGCTCTGGCCTTTCATTTCGGGGGCGGCGCGCACTAGTGCGAGCATTTCATCCGTGGACATCTCTTGTTCACTGGAGAAAATGCCAGCTCGCATCGCACCAAGACTGCGAACATGGAGGGTTATCGCTCGAGTGTCAACGTTCGAAATACCAACGATGTTGTTTTCTATCAGGTCCTGATCGAGGGTTTTTTCGGAGCGATGGTTACTAGCTATTCGTGATGGTTCCCGAACAATGTAACCCGCAACCCAGATTTTGCTGGACTCGGCATCTGTGACATTGGTACCAACAATCCCGATGTGCGGAAATGTTTGCATAACAATTTGTCCGGCATAAGAAGGATCCGTCAGGGTCTCCTGGTAGCCGGTCATTCCAGTTGCGAAGACTAACTCTCCAACGCTTACACCCGCTACGCCATAGCGCTCGCCATCGAATATGGATCCGTCTTCCAGTACCAGATGTGCTTTATGCAAAACTAACTCCCAATGTCTCGATCAAGGCCTTCTTAATCTCGTTATGTCTCTGTTTGTCTCGGAATCGAAGGTTTGTGACAAGACCGACGTTGTTGTGGCGCCAGGTAATGCTAATTAGACCTTTAGCCTCCACTCCTCTATCTATCGTTGCGTTCACTTCGCTTAGTGACTCGATTGAGGAGACGGGAATCGTGAAGTCCACTTCCCCATTTCGGGACAGCCCAATTCCACTCTTGCCGAGCCAGAGTCGTGCGTTTCCCCTATTACCAAGCCCTTGTGCCCACACTTTTGCAAGAAGATCAGATGAAAACACGGTGCTCACGTAGAGCACCTCTCCCAAATCGTTTTCGGCAGAAAAGGCCGGCAAATCGTACAGAATTCTTTCTTGAGATCGTCGCCTGAATCGAATTCTAATGAGAATAAGAATGGCGATTGTCGGGACGATTAGAAGGGCAAGTCCTCCGATAAGTTCTCGCGTCATTTCTGGTCCCTTACTGATTGGTCGATCATCGTGAATTGGCCTTGGTAAATGGTGTGCTGCACTCGTCCAATGAATTCGAGCCCCAAGTATGGGTTGTTGCTTGACTTGGATTGGTTCATTTCGGCCACCCCTATTCTTTCATGAGGATTGAATACCGTGATGTTCGCCTGGACGCCAACTTTGATAAGGCCATGATTATCGAGGCCGGCCAATTTGGCTGGACGCTTGCTGATGATCTCCTCGAAGAGCTTCCAGTCACCTGCTCCAGATTGAATTAGAACTTGGTGCAGGATGCTCGCGGCCGATTCTAGGCCGAGCATTCCAAATGCCGCGTTCTCCCATTCGCAGTCCTTCTTTTCACCTGAGTGGGGGGCATGGTCGGTTCCTAACATGTCTATTGTTCCGTCCATAAGCCCAGCCAACAGAGCTTTATTGTCATCAGCAGTTCTTAGTGGAGGATTCACTTTGTAAACCGGATCGTAGGATCGAACCAAATCTTCTGTCAGTAAAAGATGATGTGGAGTGACTTCTGCGGTTATTTGTATACCCTTGGCTTTTGCCCATCTAACAACCTCGACTCCTCCTCCGGTGGTCAGGTGACAAATATGCAGCCTGGCTCCAGTTTCTTGAGCTAACTGAGCATCCCTCGCGATTATCTGCTCTTCCGCTATTGCCGGCCACCCAGTTAGACCCATTTCCGTTGCAACTGCGCCCTGGTTCATTTGCGCTCCGACAGTCAGACTTGGGTCCTGCGCGTGCTGAGCTACTACACCGCCAAATTTCTTTACCTCGAGAAGGGCCTGCCTCATGAGGTTTTCATCATGGACGCACATGCCGTCGTCGCTGAACATGGCTACCTTCGCTCGCGAACTGGACATGTCTTGAATATTTGCGAGTTCCAGCCCCTTGAGACCCTTGGTAACAGCTCCGATGGGTTGCACGAAGCACAGTCCAGCCTCCATGCCCAAGTCGTACACGCGCTCAATTACCAGCGAATTGTCCGCAACTGGTTCTGTGTTTGCCATTGCGCAGATAGCCGTATAGCCGCCGGCAGCCGCGGCCCTAGAACCGGACAAAACGGTCTCGCTAGCCTCGAAACCCGGTTCTCTAAGGTGAGTGTGTGGGTCGACAAAGCCGGCTAAACCAATTAGATCTGTGCAGTCGGTTCCGGAGTCTGCAATCCGACCAATCTCAACTATTTGGCCCGCATCTATCCTTATGTCTTGGACAGAGCCATCGGACAGGGTCAGGTTTTTTAGAATTATCAATTGGTCACCTCTCCAGACAAAACTCGATGCAGGACCGCCATCCTGACTGCCAAGCCATTCTCAACTTGCCTAAGCACTGCAGATCGAGGGTCATTAGCAGCCTGATTCGAGATCTCTAGGCCACGGTTCATTGGGCCGGGATGCATAATTACCGTTTCTTTGCCGAGCTGCCCCAAACGTGTCTGGTCCAGCGACCAATTCTTTACGTAATCCCTGGTGGTAAAGGCCTCGTTTTTCAACATGCGTTCCAGTTGCACTCTTAGCATCATCACCACATCTGGTTGTTCTGCGAGTGCTTCATCAAAGCTTTTGTAAACCTTTGCGCCCATAGCCGCGATTCCCTCTGGAACGAGCTCAGCGGGACCAGCAACGCTGACCGCTGCCCCCAAAAGCGAGAGCAAAAGTATATTGCTTCTGGCGACCCTGGAGTGTTCTAAGTCTCCGACAATCAAAACCTTGACGCCAGTAAGGTCACTACCCGATAGCTTCAACTGCCTGATTGTCAATGCGTCCAATAGGGCCTGGGTGGGGTGTTCATGCCTTCCATCGCCAGCATTAATAATGCTCGCGGAAACCCAACCCCTATTGGCAAGCGCATGGGCAGCGCCTGACATTGGGTGCCTCACGATTATGGCAGCAGCACCGAGGGCTTCTAAGGTCTGCGCTGTATCTTTCAGTGACTCACCCTTCGACGCGCTCGAGGCCTGCGCGTCAAAGTTGATTACATCTGCACTTAGTCGCTTCGCAGCAATTTCAAAGCTAATTCTGGTTCTAGTTGAGTTTTCATAGAACAAATTCACTACTGTCTTACCCCGGAGTGCAGGCAAGCTCTTGACTGTTCTCTGGTTTACTTGACTTAGCTGTTGGGCACTGTCGAGAAGAGCCACGGCTGAATCCCTAGTGAGATCCCGTATCGAAATTAGATGCTTCATCCCGAGATCACAACCTGATCGATGCCGTCACTGCCCAGCAGTTGAACCGAAACTCGTTCCGCAACGGATGTGGGGAGATTTTTCCCGACAAAATCGGGTCGTATTGGCAATTCTCTGTGACCTCGATCAACAAGGACTGCAAGCTTTACTTGCTTAGGTCTGCCATAGCCAGTCAACGCATCAAGTGCCGCCCTAACGGTTCTGCCCGAAAATAGAACGTCATCAACTAACACCACAACTTTGTTGTCAATGCCAGAAATTGGAAGCCTGGTTTCTAGAATCTCGCGTTCGGCATTTACCAAATCGTCCCGATACATAGTTATGTCCAGTATCCCGAACTCTATGCTTTGGTTTGGCTCGATGGCTTCTAGAATTTCAACAATCCGCTTGGCTAACTCAACGCCCCGAGTTGGAATACCTAAAATCACCAGGTTTTCCGGGCCCTCATTGGCCTCTAGAATTTCGTGGGAGATGCGCCTCAGCGCTCTGAGAATGTCTGGTCCATCTAGGACTGCGCGTTGTGACAATTTCTACTCCTTCTTCGCCTCGCAGGACGATTTTAAAGGACAACTTGTTCGAAATTATAACAGCCTCAAAGAGCCTGTGTGCCCTTCGCAAGTCGAGCCAATACTCCATTTACAAATTTCGGTGAGTCGTCGGTGGAATATTCACTAGCTAGTGTCACAGCTTCTGCGATTGCAACTTCGTTGGGAACATCCTCATTAAAAAGTATCTCCCACGCTCCGAGACGCAGGATGGAACGGTCGATGTTAGGCATTCTTTCGAGCGACCAACCGTCTGAAATCTGTCGTAGGTCGTTGTCGATCTGCGCCAAGTTTCGAGTTACGCCGATCACAATTGCCTCGGCATAGTCAAAAATCGCTGCCTGATTCTGTCTATCAGCCACGCCTGCCGCCGTGTCCTGCAAAAGCTCGGTGGCGTCACTGTTTCTAATTTCTGAGGCATAAAGTGCATCAAGTGCCCGTTTGCGAGACTTGCTTCGAGAGCTCAACTAGTCGCTCACGCGTCCTAGGTAGTCACCGGTTCTGGTGTCGACTTTTACCCTGGTGTTGTTCTCAATAAATAACGGTACTTGGATTTGGTATCCCGTCTCCAAAGTAGCTGGCTTCGAGCCGCCGGTGGAGCGATCACCCTGCAGGCCGGGCTCCGTGTATGTAATTTCTAGCACTACCGATGGTGGAAGCTCTACGTAAAGTGCGGAGCCCTCATGAAGAGCCACCGTGGCGTTCTGGTTTTCCAGAAGGAAGTTAGCCACGTCGCCGACTACCTCAGCTGGCACTGATAACTGATCGAAATCAGAGGTATCCATGAAGACGTAGCCGGAACCATCGTTGTACAGGTACTGCATGTCGCGTCTGTCAACGTTTGCGGTTTCAATCTTCGCTCCCGCGTTGAAGGTCCTGTCAACGACTTTTCCAGAGATAACGCTTCTGAGTTTTGTTCTCACGAAGGCAGGGCCCTTGCCTGGCTTTACGTGCTGGAATTCGATGACAGCCCACAGCTGACCTTCAATTTTCAGAACCATGCCGTTTTTTAAGTCGTTTGAGCTGGCCATTGTTTTCTCCTTAGCGCCTTGCAAATTCTAGCGGCGGGTTAGTTGTTCTAAAGCCAGTAGGTAACTATCGACACCAAACCCCGCTATGACGCCCGTGGCGACCCCTGAAATAACGCTGTTGTGCCTAAAAGTCTCTCGGGTGTGTGGATTAGTGATGTGAACCTCGATAAGTAAGAGACCTGCTCCAGTAAGCGCGGCACAGGCGTCTCTAAGTGCATAGCTGTAATGGGTAAACGCCGCAGGGTTGAGCACGACTGATGATTTTTCTAAAATCGCCTCATGAATCCAGCCAATGAGTGTCTCTTCGCTGTTGGTTTGGAGTACTTTTATCTTCTGATCCTGGGCTACAGCCCAAGTCTGCAAGGAGGCCTCAAGGTCACCAAGAGAAAAGGTTCCATAGACTTCAGGCTCCCGAGCGCCCAGCAGATTCAGATTTGGTCCGTTTAGAACGTAAATTACCGACATGTCCTAAACCCTATTCAACTATTGCCTGAAAAGCTGTGAAGACAAGTTCGGGCGTGGGAGCATTTAGCATTGACGGCTTCCCAATTTTGTCAAGCACTACAAACCTTAGAGACCCAGCTCTAGCCTTTTTATCCTTTTGCATCGTATCCAAAAGTTGTGGCCAGCGATCCGCCCGGTAGGAAGTTGGAAGACCAAGTGCCTCAAAGACGCTGCGGTGCCTAATGACATCGGCCTCCGATAACTTTCCCGAAAGCATTGATAGCTCGGCGGCGAAAACCATGCCAATTGAGATTGCTGCCCCATGTCGCCACTTATATCTTTCGGCATGTTCAATTGCATGGCCTAGAGTGTGCCCATAGTTTAGAAACTCGCGCTCTCCTGTTTCATTGAAGTCTCTCGAGGTAACACCCTCTTTGATTGCCACCGAGCGCCTGATGAGCTCCTCGAAGACACTCGATGCTGGATCAGTAGCGGCCGGGTCATTCTCCAGAGTGTCTAGAATCCATGGGTCGGCAATAAAGCCGTATTTCACGACTTCGGCCATTCCAGCCAAGAGCTCATTTCTAGCCAAGGAATGAAGCGTGTCAAGGTCTATAACAACGCTGTGAGGAGAGTGGAAAGCTCCAACTAGGTTCTTCCCTTCCGTTGTATTAATTCCAGTTTTTCCGCCAATTGCTGCATCGACCATTCCTAGCAAGGTGGTGGGTATTAGTACTGATCGAACTCCCCTTAGCCAAGTTGCGGCAACAAAACCAGCTAGATCGGTAGTCGAACCGCCACCAAGGCCAATGACGGCGTCATTGCGGTTGAAATCTGACTTCCCCATGATCTGCCAGCAAAATGCTGCTACCTCTACTCGCTTTGCGTCCTCTGCCGCGGGGACCTCCGCGAGTAGAACCTCAAACCCGGAATCCTTGAGGTTTTCTGACAGTGCTTCGGCAGTTGTCGCGAGGGGTTGCGGATAGACAATCAGCACTTTTTTTACGCCGCTGAGAGTAGTAGGAATCTCATTCAATAAAGCTCGTCCAATCAAGATATTAGACATATTTTCTGACCTCTGACTCTAAGTTTTTCATGATGGCACCAACGGAGGTGTTTGCGGTATTTACGGTAGCGACTGAGACTTCCTTGTAAAACTCGAGCCTGTCCTGATATATCTGCTGCCAGATTTCCGGGTCGTCTTTTAGTAGCGGCCGCTTGGAGACATTTAGCGATCGAAGAACAAACTCCATGTTTGTGTCCAGGAAGATTGTCGCATTTTGGCTAAGCAGCGCTCTGTTTTCTTGAGACAAGACTATTCCGCCTCCAGTTGCGACGACGCCTTTACCATCCAGCGCTCTAACCAGTGCTGCTGACTCAAGTTCTCGAAAATAAGCCTCTCCCTTTACCGCAAAGAGATTCTTGATTGAGCCATGCTCGGCAGTAACCATCTTGTCAGTGTCTACAAAGGGTAGATCTAGAATTTTGGCAAGGCGTTTGCCAAGCGTCGTCTTACCAGCGCCCATAGGGCCTACCAGTACGATCGAGCCCATCACTATTGTCTGACAATCCTCGATTGCAACGCCGATGGGATGCTTTCGAGGTAAGAGTTCATGTTGCGGAGAACCTCTTGGACTGAGTCGCCACCGAACTTTTCCAATACGGCATTAGCAATAACCAATGCGACCATCGCCTCTACAACTACCCCAGATGCAGGAACGGCACAAACATCGCTGCGCTGGTGGTGAGCGGTGGTTGATTCACCTGTGCCCGTGTCGATTGTCTGCAGCGCCCTTGGGACAGTGCTAATTGGCTTCATTCCGGCTCTAACACGAACTATCTCGCCGTTGGTCATGCCCCCCTCGATGCCTCCAGCTCGATCCGTTAGGCGCTGAACACCCTGATCGCTGTTCACGATTTCATCGTGAGCGACGCTACCGCGACGTCTTGTTGTCTCAATTCCATCGCCAATTTCCACAGATTTCATGGCTTGAATGCCCATCACAGCAGCTGCTAACTGGGAATCCAATCTGCGATCTGAGTGGACGTAGCTGCCGAGTCCCGGAGGGCAACCGTAAACAAGCGTTTCACAAACTCCGCCAACAGTGTCGCCAGTCGAATGGCAATCATCTATTTCTGCGACCATTGCGTCTGAATCTGCCTTTTCGAAGCACCTCACGGGATCGGCATCTAGATAAGCTAAATCCTTCGGTGAAGGAAGGGTTTCGGACTTAGAGATGGCAGCGCCAATTGCAACGGTGTGAGTGACTAGTTCGATGCCAAGTTCCGATAAGAATTTCTGAGCTATGGCACCTAGTGCGACACGAGTTGCGGTTTCACGGGCGCTCGCTCTTTCAAGAACCGGCCTGGCCTCATCAAAGCCATACTTTTGCATCCCGGTGAAATCTGCATGCCCGGGACGTGGACGCGTCAAGGGTGCAGCACGACCTCCACTTAGCTTGTCAGCATCCACTGGTGCCGCGCTCATTACGGTTTCCCACTTCGGCCACTCGGTGTTGGCTATCCGAATTGCTATTGGTCCACCCTGTGACAGGCCAAATCTGATTCCGCTAGACAGTGAGATGAGATCCTGTTCGAATTTCATTCGTGCTCCGCGGCCGTAGCCGAGCCTTCTTCTGGCCAGAGCCTGCTGGAGGTCCTCGTCCAGAATTGGCACACCAGCGGGGAGGCCCTCAATGACCCCAATTAATTCCGGGCCATGTGATTCACCGGCAGTTATCCATCTAAGCATCTCCCTATTTTGCCATGTCTAGTGCTCGCTTGATGGCTTCTATCAAAATCTCTTCATCTCGTAGCGGAGCGTTTGGGTCAAGTCCAGTGAAAATTCTTTGCTGGCCGACTGCTTGCCAAATAAGCATTTCGAGACCGGATACAAATGTTTTGAACGATGCGCCAGCTTGGTACGCATCGATTCCGTAATCGGCACTGATTAGCACGCCGGGGTAATCAGTGCCTTGTGAAATAAGTCCAGACAACGCCTGACCCGGGATAGTGCTAACAACTAGGTCCGCTGAAAGAGCGTTCTCAAGGTCTTTCTTAGATGCGTCAAATCTGTCTGCAAGCTTTTTTGCTGCATCTTGGTCACGACCCCAAAGCATCAATTTCGAACCCTGGAATGCCGCTAAGGCTGATCTGGCGGTCGCACCGGTTCCAAGAACTGCAACGGATTGAAAGGTCAAGTCATTGGTAGCCTGGCGCAGTCCGAAGACGTCGGTGTTGTAACCGGCCCATCCGGACTCAGTTTTTTTCAAAGTATTGACTGACTCCGTGCGCTGCGCCCAAAAATCAAGCTCATTTGCAACTGCGAAGGCCTGATCCTTTAGCGGCATCGTCAGGCTTAGCCCAGACAGTCCATGCTTACTTTTCAAAAAACTTGCTAGGTCGACTACGTCATGAGATTTGTAGTCGGCGTCGGTACTAAGGTGATTGAAGATGGCGCTATGTATCAACGGTGACTTTGAGTGAAGAATCGGAGATCCAAGCACCGCGTAGTGCTTAGTCATAATCGGGGCTGTCCCTAAGCCACTGCCGGTAGATTTCGGCGGCAATTTCATGTTCACGTAATGTCTCGGAGAAGACGGTTTCACCAGTGTCAAGGTTTATCGCAACGAAGTACAGCCAGGCGCCGTCCGCAGGACGAAGCGCAGCGTCGATGGCTAAACCCCCGGGATTCGTTATCGGCCCAATTGGTAATCCGAGATGACTAAATGTATTAAACAGTGATGCGGTGTCCTTCAGTCCTTCCTGGAAAGACTCGAGATTTCCCTCATATCGGTACTTCACGGTTGGATCAGACTGAAGCGCCATACCGATGTCAAGCCGGTTTAGAAAGACCCTGGAGATCTTGAATAAGTCCTCCTTGAACCTGCCTTCGCTCGCGACCATCGAGGCCAAAGTTAGTGTAGGAAGTGAGTCGGCTATTGGAATTTCGTATTTCAAGAGCTCTTGTTCCATGCGATCAACCATTGCCTTGATAACTTCGCCCGCGTCTGGATGTGGGTCGAAGCTGTAAGTCGCTGGAAACAAAAAACCCTCGATGCTCGGTGCTTCATTTGGAATTCTCGGAAGCTGCTCCGCAATCCCCTGTTCGAGCTCTGCGATGGTAAGGCCCAAGTCCTCGGACAACCTCGGAAGGACCTGTGCCACGCTGAGGCCCTCGGGGATGGTCGTTGAAACGCTAAG
>CAYMAU010000028.1:0-14940 GCA_964388525.1 uncultured Aquiluna sp.
GGCAACTAATTCGGTTGTAGAGTAACGAGAATGTTGGCTGGCAACTTAGGTTGCCAGCCAACATCTCTTTTCTAGAGAATTGAGAAACATTGAATAAGCCTTCAGTCTCCCCGGTTATGCCCTTGCTAGATGGAACCACCATTCCGAAGCTAGGCCTTGGCCTCTACAAAGTTGATAACGCCATCGCCGCTCCACTGGTGTCTCACGCCTTACAAAATGGCTATCGACTAATTGACACCGCTTCGATGTATGAAAACGAAGTTGGGGTAGGTCAGGGGATTAGAGATTCCGGCGTGCCTCGCGAAGAGGTGCTGGTGGCCACCAAATTCTGGATGGATGATTTAGGTTTTGAAAACACTCTTAGGGCTTTTGACAAGAGTTTGAAATTGCTTGGCCTTGACTACCTAGATTTATATCTCATCCACTGGCCAGCTCCACAAAGAGGCCTTTTGTACGTTGACTCCTGGAAGGCCATGGAGAAGCTAAAAAACGACGGTTTGATTCGTTCAATTGGTGTTTGTAATTTTCACACCCACCACATCGACGAAATTCTAAAAGTAGCCGAGCATAAGCCGGTTCTAAACCAAGTCGAACTTCACCCTTGGCTTACGCAGGAGAAAGTCTTGGAGTATGACAACGAGCGCGCAATCGTGACTCAGGCATGGTCGCCGCTTGCAAGAGGGAAAATTCTCGAAGATCCAATGCTGGCAACTCTCGCTCAAACATACGGAAAGTCAGTGGCTCAGGTTGTTTTGCGTTGGCATATTCAGAGGGGAGTGGCGGTGATACCAAAGTCGAACTCTAAAGATCGCATTCTTGAGAACATAAACGTGTTTGATTTTGAGCTTACGGGACAACAGATGTCAGCCATTACCGCTCTAAATACAAACTTCAGGACAGGCGTCGACCCAGAGGATCGAAACTAGTATTTATTTGACCCGGTCGAGGGTTTTGTGACTACCTTTTTCCATTGAGCAATCTGACGCTGGCGCTCTGAGTCTTTCATGTTTGGCGTCCGCCTTCTGCCTTCGTGCCAGAGCGAACGAAGCTATTCAAGGTCATCCCTGAACCCAACTGCAAGTCCGGGCGCGTAGGCGGTTCCCAAAGCGAGGATCACAAGAATTCGCCAAATACTAGCTCCGGGAATTAATTCTTTGCATGCGCCAAGGCGTCAAGGTAGTGATACCGATGATTCTGGTGGTCCGGCATCGGATGCACTGCACGATAAATTTAGGTTTGTGCAACAGAGGCACGCGGCCAACGTTGCGAATCGCTTCGGTAAGCCATCTAGGAGGCTACTTACTGCCCCTTACGCTGCCGAAGTCCTAGCTTCCTAGGGTTTTGCTAACAGGACTTGCTTGATGTTTTTCCGCAACGTGCCCAAGGCTTCGGGGGAAAGCCCGTCTGTCGTAATGACGCCGTCTGCCTCCGATAACTCGGCGAAGGAGCTGAAGCCCCGAATGCCCCATTTGGTGTGATCGGCGAGAACCACAAACTTAGCCGCCCTTCGAATTACTTCTCGGTTGGTATCAGCCTCAATTAGGTTCGGCGAGCTAAATCCAAATTCAACATCCATGCCGTGGGTGCCCATAAATACCAAATCGAGATTAAATCTCGCGAAGGCTTCGGTTGTGATGTTTCCAACTAAAGAATCGGTAGGCGTTCTGACGCCGCCGGTTAGCACAACAGTCTGATCACCCCTTGGTTGCTGAGCGAATAGATCGGAAACAGGTACTGAGTTTGTCACGATGGTGAGCGAAGGCATCTCTCTGAGTCTTTTTGCCAAAGCGTATACGGAGCTTCCGCCCATCAAGGCAATTGCCTGACCCGGATGAACCATTTCGGCGGCGAGTTTTCCGACTGCATCTTTAGAGGTTTGCTCTTTCAGAGAGTTAAAGGCGAAGGGAGGTTCCACAGTTGATGAAAGAGGGTTTGCGGTTACACCGCCGTGGACCTTGTCAACAAGGCCCTGGTCGGCTAGGGCTTCGACGTCTCGTCTGATTGTCACCTCAGATACGCCAAGGTTTTGGGCAAGTTCAGAGATTCGCATGGCCCCTGATAGCGATACCTCTTCCAGTATCAGGGCCTTACGTTGAGCTGCAAGCATCGCTGACCTTTCGCTGAAACCTAGATGAAGGTTAGTGTGATAATTCAAAAATATTCGGATATTTACTAACGGAATGATTACTTTTGTCGCTTTTTATTCGAAAAGTTTGCAATTATTGCTTAGGTTCGTTTTTACCCGATCGTTTGATCCTTTTTATTTAGGTCGAACAACAAAGATTAGGAAGAGGCGAGCTGACAATCGAGCCCGGCGAAAGTCAGGTTCGGAGCAAAACTGAAATAGCAACTGAGTAGATAACTGGGTGCGGCTTTGGCGGCACCCAGTTATCGCAGAATTTCGGCTATCGTCAAACCAGGAGCACCAAACAGATTCGGACCGAGATTGAAATCTTCCAGCTTTGTTCACCTGCGCCAAGATGGCGTTTCGCTCCTAGTAAGCGTTGCACCTGAATTGGTTCGCATAATCCACTGGGGCGAAGACCTGGGAGACGTAAAAGATTTTGAGAGTTACTCAGCCGCGAGCATTGAGCCCACGGCCCATGCCGAGGGTGATTTCCCAGACCAGTCTGGTATTTGGCGGGAGCAAGCTCGTGGCGCAATCGGTTCCCCTGTCCTCAAGGGGCACCGAAAAGGGCAAGACTTTTCTCCGCTGTTTGTCTCAATTAGTCACACGGCCAACGAGCGGGAACTCGTTGTCGTTGGAGAAGATGTAGCGGCAGGCTTGAGAATAGAAACGATCTTTAGCTTTGTGGGCGCGGGTGTTCTTGTCACCTCGCAGACTGTTACCAATATTGGTTCCGGCGACTACTACCTGGAAGACTTGGCTACCTACCTACCCCTGCCAGACAGGGCCCAAGAGTCATTAGATTTTGCAGGCCGTTGGGTCAAAGAGCGCCAGCCAGTGCGCAGAGAAATTCAACCCGGTGTTGTATCCCGCGAGGTTCGAGAGGGCAGGACCAGTCACGACTACACAATTCTGCAATTGGCGATGACCAACGCAGCCACCTTTAGAAATGGAGAAGTCTGGTCTTTGGGGTTGATGTTCTCTGGTAACTCTCGGCACACCATCGAGCAGTTGCAATCTGGCAGAAAGTCAATCTCTGCCAGCGAGCTTCTAATGCCTGGAGAAATGATTCTTGAACCGGGCAAAAGCTACGTGGCAGCTCCTGTTGCCGCTATCTATTCAAATTCCGGAATAGACGGCACATCTGACAGGTCTTATCGCTGGCTTCGATCGAGACCTAATCACCCAACCAACAAGAGACCAAGGCCGTTGACCTTAAATGTCTGGGAGGCTGTCTACTTTGACCACGACCTAGGCAAGCTCACCGAGCTTGCGAAGGTTGCCAAAGAGATCGGCGTCGAGCGCTTTGTACTAGACGACGGCTGGTTCGGCTCGCGGCGGGATGACACTTCTGGTCTTGGGGACTGGGTAATCTCTGAGGACGTATGGCCGGAGGGCCTTGGCCCATTGATTGACGTGGTCAAGGCAAACGGCATGGAGTTTGGTCTTTGGTTTGAGGGCGAAATGGTTAACCCTGACTCGGACGTATATCGCGCTCACCCGGACTGGATCTTGAACGTTGCCGGTAGAGTGCCACCGACCGGGCGAGGTCAGCTGGTCTTGGATCTCACGAACCCCAATTGCTACCAGCATGTGTTTGATCAGACGAATAAGATTTTGACTGATTTCGATATTAGCTACATCAAGTGGGATCACAACCGGCCCCTGGTTGACCCAGGCCACAATGGCAAGGCTGCAGTCCACGAGCAAACCAAGGCGCTTTATAGGCTTTTCACTGAGCTGAAAGCTAACCATCCCGGGTTGGAAATTGAGAGCTGTGCCTCCGGTGGTGGAAGAGTTGACCTTGGTATTGCTCAGATTGTTGACCGGTTCTGGGTTTCGGATTGCAATGACGCATTAGAGCGCCAGTACATCCAGCGCTATACACAGGTTGCCATTCCACCAGAAATGCTCGGAAGCCACATTGGTCCTACCGAGTCTCACACCACCGGCAGGGTTCACTCTCTGGGCCTCAGAGCAATTACCGCTCTGTTTGGTCACGCCGGTTTGGAGTGGGACATAACTAAGGCAACCTCTGATGAGCAGGCTCATCTAAAGAGCTGGGCAACCTATTACAAGCAAAACCGTGATCTTCTTCACTCTGGGAAAGTTGTGCGCGTCGAGACTGATAACGAAGCCACTTTTGTTCACGGAGTAGTGTCCCAAGATCAATCGAGGGCGATATTCGCTTATGTGACCCTTCAGGGACAGGCTGCCTCTCGAGCAAACGCGATTCTGATTGACGGTCTTGATTCGAACCGAAGCTATTCGGTGAAGGCGGTTTATCCAGTTGGCAAACCGGTGTTTCAAGAGCGCACAAGCCCAAAGTGGCTCGATGGCGTTGTCCTAACAGGCGGGGCACTCACACAAATAGGCCTCCGGCCTCCAATATTGTTCCCGGAATCAGCACTACTAATAGAAATCGAGGCAATCTAATGTTGAAAACCAACAAACTGTTTTTTGGCGGCGACTACAACCCGGAACAGTGGTCAAAAGATGTCTGGAAACAAGACATCGAATTGATGCAAAAAGCCAACGTTAACCTCGTGTCGCTCGGTATTTTTTCCTGGGCAAGATTAGAAGTTAGCGACGGCAACTATCAGTTTGGCTGGCTCGATGAGGTCATGGATCTCTTGCACGCCGGCGGCATTTCAGTTGACCTTGCAAATGCGACCGCTTCACCACCAGCATGGTTGTCCTTAGAACACCCTGAAATTTTGCCAGTGAACTTCGATGGCATCCGCTTGGAGTTCGGTGGCCGTCAGGCTTACTGTGCTGCCAGCACCGTGTATCAAAAAAAGGCGGCTCAGCTAACCGAGAAGCTTGCCGAGAGATATGCCAAACACCCGGCCGTAGTCATGTGGCACGTGAACAACGAATACGGTTGCCACGCCCCATATTGCTACTGCGATGCTTCTAGGGACGCATTTGTTGGCTGGCTAAAAAATAAGTACGCGTCCATAGAAGATCTAAATACTTCTTGGGGCACGGACTTCTGGTCTCAGCGCTACTACAACTGGGAGGAAATTCCCGCCCCCAAGAGAACTACGGATGGAACTCACCCGAACCCGGGTGCGCAGATTGACTTTAGGCGCTTTACCTCCGAGATCACGCTTGAACTATTCAAGACCGAGCGCGACATCATCAAAAAATACGACAAGGTGAATCCCGTAACCACAAACTTCATGTCCATGAAGTTCACGCACGCGATGGACTACTTCGCATGGGCAAAGGAAGTGGACTTTGTTTCAACGGATCACTACTTGACGCAGCACGACATCGAAAATCACATTGACTTGGCTCAGATGGCGGATTTAACTAGAGGGTTCGCAAACGGCAAGCAATGGCTACTCATGGAGCACAGCTCCTCAGCTGTGAATTGGCAGCCAAGAAACTATGCCAAGACTCCGGGTCAAGAAAAGCGCAACGCCATGAGTTTTGTGGCCCGAGGTTCCCAAGGCGTAATGTATTTCCAGTGGCGCCAAAGCCAAGCAGGCTCTGAGAGGTTCCACTCCGCGATGGTTCCTCATGCTGGTGAGGACACAAGGGTTTATAGCGAAATTACGGAGCTAGGGGCCTTGCTAAATGAGCACCCAGATCTGGCCAACCACGAAACCGCCAGGGCTGATGTGGCAATGGTTTATGACTACGAGCAGATGTGGGCGATGCTGCAGGACAACCTGCCAACCGAGGACGTCAGTTACCCGGAGACGGTCGCGGCCTGGTATCGAGCCCTCTACAAGGAAGGCATCTCGGTGGATTTCGTGCCTGCGGACGTGGATCTGTCAACGTTGAAGGGTTACAAACTAGTTTTGATGCCAATGGTTCACATGCTCTCGGATACCCAGGAGCAGGTGTTCACTGACTATGCGACCAGCGGTGGAAACTTGGTGGTGGGTTACTTCTCGAACATTTCCGATCGCACGCTGCGAGTGAAACTTGGTGGCTACGGTGGCGCACTGGTCAAGGATGTCATCGGCGTCTACGTCGAAGAGTTCTATCCGTTTAGAGAGGCCACTGTTGAGCTTTCCAATGGCTACCAGGCGAAGTTATGGGGAGAGTTATCGAGGCTTAACGGTGCAGAACTAGTGGCCGAGTTCAAGACCGGGCAGGCTCAAGGGAGCGTGGCAATAGCAAAACGCAAGTTGGGGTCATCAACAGCTTGGTACCAAGCAACAGAGCTGACAGATGACTCACAGCGCTCCTTCTTCCGAGGCATTGCCGCCGATCTGGGCATCGAGGCAACCGGCGTCGAATCAACCGAAGTGATAAAGCGCGGTCCTTACCAGATAGAAATCGATCACAAGGCCAACACCGTTAAGGTCAAAAAGGGCTAAGTGGTCAGCTGGCCGAGCTCGGCTGGCGACACGGGTAAAAAAAAGGGTTCCGATTTCTCGGAACCCTTTTTATTTGTGCGGGTGAAGGGACTTGAACCCCCACGCCTCGCGGCGCCAGATCCTAAATCTGGTGCGTCTGCCAATTTCGCCACACCCGCGACAACAACAAAGCATAATGGTTTTTTTGGCTGTGGAAAACCCAAGACCGAGCTTTTGAGTCCGTGGCATTGTTTTGGCATGGATCAGCTGGAGGAAATTTTAGGCAGAACGAGGTTATTAGCGCGCACCAAAGCTCTCGACATTCCATCGGCCACTCAGTTGGCGATTGACAAGGCAGCGGAGAACCACAACGGTCCACTGGATGAGGCTTTGCTTGGTGACCAGGCGAATCTAGAGCTGACCGGCCTTGGGGTCTTACAGCCGTTACTGGATGATCCCGAAATCGAAGAGATCTGGATAAATCGCCCCAACGAGATTCACTACTTTGGAGTCAACGGGCACAAGCTCCTGAAAACAGAGGTTTCAGCGACACAGATTAGAAACCTTTGCTTCCGGATGCTTGCTTTTTCGAAGCGCCGGGTTGACCGGATGATGCCGTATGTTGATGCAGCCCTAAAGGACGGGTCGAGACTTCACGTCGTTATTCCGGAGGTGACCGGCGAACACTGGGCAATAAACATAAGGAAATTCAATAAACCCAACATCACACTTGCCCAACTGCAGGAGCTTGGGAGTGTGACACCCGAGCAGGTCGAATTACTTTCGAATGCCATGACCACGGGCAAGAGCGTTTTAGTTTCCGGCGCCACCCAGGCGGGCAAGACGACACTGATGACAGCGATGCTCGCTGCAACTAATAGCCAAGATCGAATTATTTCGTGCGAGGACACCTTCGAGCTTTCTCTGAGCCAGTCTGATTGGGTGGCTATGCAAACCAGACCAGCGGCTGCCGAGGGTGCGCCAGAGATTTCGCTGAGAGAACTGGTTCGTCAGGCCTTGCGAATGCGCCCGGATCGCTTAGTTATTGGTGAGGTTAGGGGTGCGGAGGCTTTGGACATGCTGATTGCACTCAATTCCGGCATCCCGGGCCTCTGCACGCTGCATGCCAACTCTGCAGCAGCCGCAATTCGAAAGCTAATGACTCTGCCTCTACTGGCCGGGGAGAACATTTCCGACTCTTTTTTGCGGCCCACTGTTTTGGGCGCGTTTGATCTGGTCGTTTTTTGCTCACGCAATCGACTCGGTCAAAGAACCGTAAGCGAGATTCTCGAGGTGACAAGTGAGCTTTTTTAAACTTCTGATTTCAAGTGCGGGGCTCTACTCGAAACGTAAAGAAACCTATGTCTTGGCTGCTGCGGCAATAATTTTGTCTGGGGTTCTTGTTCAAGCTGCGACTGGTGTGATGGGGTTGTCGCTGTCGCTGAGCGCACTGACCGCGGGCGTGGTTATCGAGGTAATCAGGCTGCGTGCTCGATCAAGGCAAAGCCACTTAGACCGACTCTGGCCGCGGGTATTCGATTCATTTCAAAACGCCACGCAATCTGGATTGTCACTGCAGGAGCAACTTGAATACTTGGCGAGAGTGGGTCCGGCGCGCCTGCGAACGCATTTCGCGATGCTGCAGCGTGACCTAGACCGAGGTAACGACATCGCTGAGAGCCTTCAGGTGTTTCGCGAGGAGATTGGTTCCAGACAAGCTGATGCACTTTCCTTGCTCATCGAGGTGACCACGGAGCTTGGAACCGCTGGAGTAGCTGAGAGCTGGAGAAAGGCTGCGGCTAACCTTCGAGCGGAGCAGGCCATGTTCGGTGAGGTTATTGCTAAGCAGGGCTGGGTCCTTGGAAGCGCAAAGGTTGCCCTTGCGGCCCCGTGGCTGGTTGCATTCCTACTGGTCCGACTGGAGCAAAACCGTGCGGCGTTTGAAACTGCTCTTGGCGCGATGGTTCTGATAACCGGTCTTCTTTTGTCTGTTTTGGCCTATGCGGCTGTGAACAAGTTAGGAAGTCTCACTTTGCCCGGAAGGATTTTCAATGCGACTTGATAACCGCGTAATGAGCGCTCATCTGCCTCCGGTGCCACAGAGCTTGAAACTTCGAATCTCCAACTACCAAAAAAGCATTTTTGTCGCCAAAAACAAACAGGTTCTGCGAGAGCTACCTGACTTTACCGAGGCAGTGGCTTTACTCCTGGAAACGGGGCTGCCAGTTGGCGTGGCCCTCAGTTGGCTGCAGCCTCGAATGACCGGGGAACTCGGCAAGGAGCTAGAGATCGTAATCAGCAACACCGGTCTTGGTGCCGATTTGTCGGCGGAGCTTTCAGAAGCTGCAACTCGCATCGGGGACGAGGGTTTTCACGAATTAGTTGAAAAGCTGAACATGAGCCTTGATAGAGGAGCACCGGTCGCCGAGCAGACCATGCAACTAGCTTATTCACTGAGGCAAGAGCAAGGGCGAGCGTTACTCCGTCAGGCCGGATCAAGTGAAACCAAAATGCTGATACCAACAATCTTCGTAATTCTTCCGGTAACCGTTCTATTTGCTGTCTTTCCGTCCGTGTTAGTCCTGCAACAGTCTTTTTGAAAGGAGACAGGAATGAACAGAGTCAAATCAGACAGAGGTGATGTTCCCGGTTGGGTACTTATCACTCTCATGACGGCAGGATTGGTGGTGTTGATTTGGGCATTTGCCGGACCTGCGCTCGAAGGCGTATTCGAGCAAGCAATGTCAAGAGTGGTCTCCTTCTAAGCGACAGCGGTAACGCAGTTGTGTCAGCAGTCTTGAACATTGCTCTTGCGACTCTGATAACACTTAGCTTGATGACGGTGGTCTTTAGTGCCTACTACGGACTGATTATTAGAGACGCTGCCATTACTGCCGCGTCTCGTGCTGCAAAGGCTGAGTCAGTGAACCAGTATCCATATTTGATGCGGATGCTAAACAACAACCTTCCCGCTCTTGCCAGCTATGACGCCAACATTTCTCAACAGGGTGACTTTATGAACGTGAACGTGACAAGCAAGCTTCCGGGTTTCGGGTTTATTGAACCGCCAACGATTAATTACTCGGCGCTCGCAGCAAGGGAAACCGTTGGATGACGCCGGCTCGAGCCCACTGGAAGCTGTGGCGCTTTTGTTGGTGCTGGTTTTACCGATTGCTCCTGCGCTTGCCCTCTACCAACACCTGAGTGACTCTCTGGCCGCGGAGTCAATTGCTAGGCATGCGCTCAGGTCAGCTGTTTTATCGCAGGAAAAAGGGGAGGTCCCTAGACAGCTCGGTGCCGTCATAGAGCCCCTAGCCGTAAGTTGGGGCAAGGACATTTCGAGTTTTTCAGTCAGCTGCTTGGATTCATGCCAGGCCGGGGATTTGCTCTCTCTTCGGGTTCATGTGGGTGCCGCATGGGCGATACAAACGGCAGGATTGGAGCCTTGATTCGATCCGATAGGGGGACAATTGCTCCTCTGATCGCAATTTATCTATCAATAATCTTGCTTGTCGCGTTCGGTTCGGTCTCGGTGATAGCCGCTTTAGTAGCATCGAACCGAGTTCAGGGGGTTGCCGACATGGCCATTCTCTATGCCCACGACAGGTCGGTAACGGCGGGCATCCCCAACCAGGCGAAGCTGTCCTATGAGATTGTGCTGTTTCTTCAAAGAGCACCAAGTGCCCAAAGACTGATCATTGTTTCGGCGGCAGCTCAGGTGAATGCGGATACTTCGACACTCAGGATGTGTGCGAGGTATCAAAATCCCCTGGGCATTGGTGTCGACAGCGCAATTATTTGTCGAGAATCGAAAGGCAAAAGCTTTCTTCTCCCCTAGCAGTCAGCTGAAAAAAATGAAGCAGCGCTGGCCCTAGCATCGAAGTTTCGCAGGGCGCGAAAAAAAAGAAGATTACTGGTGACTTTGATTCGTTACCAAACTGAAACACGTTCGGCATATTTAGCTAAATTCAACCTCTAGAGTTAGAAAATCTCGACATTCGGTAGGTACCAAATGTCACGTTCAAAATAGAAGGAGAGAGAATGAAGAAATTCCGCGGATCAGCAGCTGTTGCTGGACTGAGCGTTTTAGCCCTAACCCTCGCGGGTTGTGCGGCTACTGAAGAACTGACACCAACATCTAGCCCAACTGCTGTGACTGAAGAGGCGACATTAGCGCCTTTGATCACCGTCGGCTGGAACGATATTGTTGACACCTTTAACACTAGTTCTGCCGCCGGTAACAATGTGGCCAACTCATTGACTACTTACTTGACCAGCTCAACCTTCAACTATTACGACAACTCGCCGGCCTTAGTGAAGAACACTGAGTTTGGTACATACGAGGTCGTTAGCGAAGACCCACTGACCGTCACTTACACCGTCAACGACGGAGTGGTCTGGTCAGATGGAACGGCAATCGACGGAGCCGACCTTGCTTTGGCATGGGCGACCATCTTTGGCAAGTTCAAGGATGCTGACGGGGTTTACATGTTCTCGCACGCTGCGCCTAAAGACAACGTAGCTTCGAAGCTTCCAACGATTAGTGGAAGCACGATTACTTTTGAGTATGACGTTCAGTACGTTGACTGGGAGCTTGCTTTCGGCGTGGGAGTTGCCGCTCACGGAGCTGTTCAGATGGCCTACCCTGACTTGAACATTGCGGATGCCAAGAGCAAGCTGATTGACTCAGTTATGAACGAAGACACCGAGTGGCTTGCTGCGGTTGCAACGGTCTGGAACGAGGGCTACTCTTCCGTCAACACGCCAGAGAACCCACTTGTCTACTTGTCCTCAGGCCCATACGTTCTTGAGGAGCTCGTTGAGGAGCAGTACTCAACTCACGTTCTGAACCCGCTCTACACATGGGGCCCAAGGCCTCAGTATGAGCGAGTCACTATTCGTCAGATTGAAGACTCAACTGCCGCCATCCAGGCTGTCGACAATGGAGAAGTCCAGATTGCCTCGGGTCAGCCAACTGCAGACGTCTTGGCTCTAGTGCAGGCCCTTGCAAACGCAGAGTATGCGTCTAGCGAGGAAGCAGCCTACGAACACATCGACCTCACAGTTAACAACGGGGGCCCGTTCGACCCAGCCAGCTACGGCGGAGATGCTGATAAAGCGCTCAAGGTTCGACAGGCATTCCTACTATCAGTTCCTCGAAACGAAATCATCGAAAAGTTGATCAAGCCTCTGAACCCAGATGCAAAGGTCCGAACCTCGGTGCTATTCATCCCGGGTGCTGAAGGTTACGACGAGGCTGAGTCTTACTACTCCGATTACCTAGGCACTGACGATGAAAATCGCGTCAAGGCCAAGGCTCTGCTTGCAGAGGCCGGAGTCTCTACTCCAATTGATGTTGAGTTCTGGTACCCAGAGGGCAACGTTCGTCGCGGCCAGGAGTACGAGCTCCTCAAGCTATCCGCGGATTCGGTTGGCTTCAACTTGATCGACGAGTCTGAGCCAAACTGGGCATTCACTGAAACGGTTTTTCCAGACCTCAACCCACACGATGCAGTTATTTTCGCTTGGGCTGCAACATCGTTGTCAGTTTCGGGTGACGACCAGTACCTAGTGCTGGGAGGGCCATCTAACTGGACCGGCTTTGACAATGCAGCCGTAAAGGTTCTGTTGGACGAGTTGAATGTGGCCGTAGATCCTGCTGAGCAGCTTCGTATCCGCCTTGCAATTGAGGCAGAGCTTGCAAAGGATGCATACAACATCACTCTGTTCCAGTTCCCAGGTCTAACCTGGTGGGACAAAGAGGTCACTGGCGTATCGCCAAACCTACTTGTTCCTTACTTCTACTGGAACTTCTGGAACTGGGCCCCAACCGCGGGCTAGTCTAGAAACATAATTGTGAGGGGCCATCATTGTTTATCAGTGGTGGCCCCAAACAATGTAAAAAAGGGCGATGATGCTTAGTTTTATTGTGCGAAGATTTGCGGCGACTCTGGTCGTTCTGCTAGTCGCATCTTTCATCGTCTACCAACTGACCGCCATATCTGGCGACCCGTTGGCTGAAATCCGCGCCTCCCGAGACCCAAACACACAAGATCGTCTGCGCTACCTAACTGGGATGCTCGATCTGGACGTCCCTCCGTTTCTAAGATATTTCTATTGGCTAGGTGGTGCGGCTGGCTGTCTGGTTGGACGTTGCGATCTTGGAGTGTCCATAGCTAAGGGTGAAAGTCTTGTGACAGACGCTCTGGCCGGAGCAATTGCCTCAACCTTGCAGCTAATTATTTTGGCAACCGTGCTCTCAATTCTGGTGGGGGTTGCTGTCGGAATGACCACTGCGCTCCGTCAGTACTCGGGCTACGACTACTCCGTCACCTTCTTCGCGTTTGTTTTTTACTCCTTGCCTATTTTTTGGGTGGCAGTTTTGCTGAAGGAGTACGGCGCCATCAGATTCAATCGCTTTTTAGCGGATCCTACTTTTGGCCCCTGGGCACTAACTCTGATTCCGCTTTTGCTTGCACTGGTAATTACCGGCATAGCCGGCGGAAGGCTCAAAACTCGTATCCGTGTTTTTCTTATGTCCCTAGTCTTATCGGCCACCCTTCTGGTTAGTTTGAACATCACTGGATGGCTTACTTCTCCATCAATTGGAGTGGTTGGCGTAGTACTTGTGACGGCTTTGATTGCAGGAGTGGTGCTCCTGCTTTCCACGGGCTTTGGTCAGCGAAGGGCAGTCTATGTCGTTGGCTCCATGGCTCTTGTTGCCGGAGCCATGTGGTTGCCTGGACAGTATCTTTTTTACTACCTTGAGGGCCCACTTGGAATCGTGGCGATGATCTCGATCATGGCAGCTATCGGCGTCGGACTCGCTCTGACCTTCGGCGGAGATGCTCGGGTGCAAATTGCGAAAATTGCTGGGTTCGTCGGTGGCCTGGGCGGTCTTGTTTTAGTAATCGATGAGGCAATGCAGTACTGGAGTACTTATTTGGACCTTATCCCGTTGAAGACGGGCTTCGTCTCCACAATTGGCGCTGTTACCCCAACAATTGGACGAGAGGAGAACATGTGGCTCAGTTTGCTGGACTCATACGCTCACTTGATTCTGCCGACAGCAGCTCTCATGATTGTTTCTGTTGCTGGTTATACGCGTTACGCTCGCGCGTCCTTGCTTGAGGTTTTGAACCAGGACTACATAAGAACTGCTAGGGCCAAGGGGCTCAATGAGCGAACTGTAATTGTTCGGCATGCTTTTAGAAACGCGATGATTCCAATCGCGACAATTATCGCTTTTGACATTTCCGGCCTCATTGGCGGCGCGATTATTACCGAGCGAGTATTTGCGTGGGATGGCATGGGCGCTCTTTTCTCTAAGGGGCTCAATGCCGTTGACGTGAACCTAGTGATGGGCTTCTTCCTGGTAACTGGTCTACTGGCGGTTATCGGCAACCTGGTTGCCGATCTGCTGTATACCGCTCTAGACCCAAGAATTAGGGTGAGCTAATGGCAAAGAAAAAGCGTAACGAGGATGCTCAGCTCAACAGCGAAATTACGATTGAGCAGCGAGAGACCGAGGGGCTGTCTCTTGGGACAATAGTCCGTAGGCGTTTTTTAGCCCATAGGGCCGCCATTGCTTCATTAATCGCGCTGGCAATAATTACCTTGCTTGCATTTACTTCTGTGGGAATCGTCATTGGTGGAAACGGATCGCTAATTACCGACCCGAACACAGGCAGGTTGGCAGTCGACGGTTTTCGGGTTCCAGGCTGGTGGACCTATAACTGGTACGAGAACTACGACATCTTAAATCCAGGCGGAACTCCGACTATGACCCTCTGGCCGTTTAGTCCAGGCGAGCACCCATTTGGCCAAGACACCTTAGGTAAGGACATTTTTGCCCGAGTCATGCGCGGCACCCAGCAGTCCCTAACTGTAATTTTCCTTGTTGGCCTTATTTCGACGGTGTTGGGTGTAGTCATAGGGTCGGTGTCTGGATTCTTCCGCGGATGGCTGGATAGCCTCCTAATGCGCTTCACTGACACCATAATTATTATTCCTACCTTGGTACTTGGCGCCGTTCTTGGCCGCACTTTTGGCGGCAACGCCTGGTCACTGGGAATTCTCCTCGGCCTCATTGCCTGGACTGGGCTCGCCAGGCTTGTCAGGGCAGAGTTCTTGGCACTTCGAGAAAGAGAATTTGTCGATGCCGCTCGGGTTGCAGGGGCGTCAAATTTTAGAATCATATTCAGGCACATACTCCCGAACTCAATCGGAGTGATTGTCGTAAACGCAACTCTGCTGATGTCAGCCGCCATTTTGATCGAAACTTCACTAAGTTTCCTCGGGTTTGGCATAACCTCACCCGATATTTCTCTGGGTCAGATTATTTCCGAATACAACGAGGCATTCAAAACCAGACCGTGGCTTTTTTGGTACCCGGGATTGTTCATTGTCGTGATAGCGCTGGCCATTAATTTCGTGGGTGATGGTTTGAGGGATGCATTTGATCCTAGACAAAGGCGCTTGCCAAGAACAGATGGC
>CAYMAU010000029.1:0-14743 GCA_964388525.1 uncultured Aquiluna sp.
CCGCAGATCGTTCGGAGAGGACAGATCGTCCAAGTCGACCAGACCGTTCTGATCGTCCAAGTCGTCCGGATTCGAAGCGTCCGGATTTCAAGCGTTCTGTCAATAAGGGGAAAGGCCCGAGAGGTGCTGGCAAGTAAATACGACTCGCTTTTGCTAGATCTCGATGGCGTTGTCTATCAAGGGTCAGAGGCAATTGTAAATGCTGTCGAGTCAATCAATAAGGCTGCAAGTCTCAATTTTCAGGTGGGCTACCTAACTAATAACTCTTCAAGGCGTGCAGAGACTATTGCCAATCAGCTTATCGGTTTTGGAATTCAAGCTACTGCCGAGCAGATTGTAGGTTCAGCCAGTGCTGGGGTTATGTTACTGGCTAAGAAGATCTCGTCGGGGGCAAAGGTGTTGGTAGTTGGTGGCGAAGGCCTACGGCACGCTGTGGCGGAGCAGGGTTTTGAAGTGGTCGACCACGCATCCTATTCTCCGGCGGCCGTAATCCAAGGGTTCAGCCCTGACGTGTCTTGGAGAGAGCTGGCTCAGGCGTCTTTCGCGATTCAAGGTGGGGCGATTTGGATTGCCACTAATCAGGATTGGACCGTCCCGGTCGAGCAGGGCATAGCCCCGGGAAATGGAACACTGGTGGGTGCTGTACATACCGCTGTCGGAATACTTCCTGAAATAGCCGGCAAGCCCTTCAGGCCAATATTTGATCAAGCACTCTTGCAGCTTGGAATCAAGAACCCTCTCATGGTCGGAGATCGCTTGGACACCGACATTCGAGGAGCGAACAACTCGGGCCTGGATTCGGCTGTTGTGATGACCGGCATTGTCACTCGTAAGGAACTTTTGGCGGCGGGCAAAGAGGACCGACCTAAATTCATACTTCAGGATCTATCAGAGCTGTTCGATCCTTACCAGAATTCAAAGACCACTAAAAGAGGAGCTAAGTCTGGGGACTCGACAGTCGAACTTCTAGGCGATCGAGTGGTTATCGTTTCAGGAAACCCGCAGTCATTGGACACATTGAAGGCGGCTTGCCACGTAATCTGGACAAGCGGACGACCAATATATACACTCGATGTCGACGCAAGCATCTACAGCTAGGACAAAAATGGCAACCGATAACTTAGAAGTTCGATTACTCGAGATTGAGAGCTTGCCTATTGATCAGCAGGTTGAGGCTTTGGACCAAATAGTTCAAGAGCTAGAGAAGAATTTACTTTGAGTGAGCGCTTAGACATAGAGGTTGTAATCCGAGAGCTCGCTCGGTCCAGGTCGCAGGCCAGCGCTCTTATTACATCGGGGAGAATCAGCGTTAATGGTCGCCTGGCCAAGAAGCCCTCTAGCAAGATTGAGCCGGGGGACAAGGTTGAGCTAAGCGCGGGTATAGATTTTGTTTCCAGGGCTGGCCACAAGCTGGCTCATGCTCTCCGTGAGTTCGGCATCGTCCCAGCGGGGCTATGCCTAGATGCCGGAGCGTCCACCGGTGGATTCACGCAAGTCCTTCTGGAAAATGGGGCCGAAAAGGTGCTTGCGGTTGACGTTGGTCACAACCAGCTAGTTGATTTCATCAGAGATGACCCCAGAGTCGTAAACCTAGAGGGGCAAAATCTTAGACATTTGACCAGCGAACAGGTAATCGCGGCAGTTGGCGAGACTCCGTTTTCACTAGCCGTGGTGGATTTGAGCTTTATCTCGCTAACACTTGTCAGCCAAAAGCTTGCTGAGCTGGCGCCAACAGCGGAGCAGATTTGGCTTATAAAGCCTCAGTTTGAAGTTGGAAAGCACTCGCTAAGTGCGACCGGCGTTGTGTCTAGTCGCAACGAACGCAAGCGGGCGGTGGAGCAGGTGCTTCGGGGGGCAAATGACGATGGCTTCTCCTGTCACGGGCTGATCGAATCCCCAATAAAAGGAACCAATGGCAACGTTGAGTATCTGTGTCTGATGAAATTTGAGCGCCTTGATTACGGGGTGGAGCAAATTATGGTGGACAAGCTTTTTTCTACTAAGTAGCCCGGATTCTTTTTTAGCTCCACGCTGTTGACAACTAGTACCTAATTTCACAAAGTAGTTACTAGTCTTAAGGGGTTCGAAAGGTTGCCAATGACTAGAAATGTTCTGGTGGTTTCCTCCGCAGAGTCTGCTGAGCAGCTGCAGAGAACGTTGGATGCGTGCTCGAGCCTTGAAGAACTTGGAATGAACTGCGTCTTTGCAGCCGAAGACATCGGAAGATTGCGGACACAATTTAGTAACGCTCCGACGGATAAAAGCCTCTTCACAAATCAAGAGCTAGAGGTTGTCCTTGTGCTCGGTGGAGATGGCTCAATTCTTAGGGCGGCCGAATTGGCGAGAGCTCAAGACGCTCCCATTTTGGGCGTCAATCTGGGACACATTGGGTTTATGGCGGAGGCCGAGGTGGATGACCTCACTGACGTGCTTACAGCGATCTCAAACAAAAACTACACGGTTGGGCATCGAGTAGCACTGGAAGTAAAGGTCTTTCAGGATTCCGAACTTGTCTTCGAGAGTTGGGCGCTCAATGAAGTTTCGGTTGAGAAAAGCTCGCGCGAGCGCATGCTCGAGGTTGTTGTCGAGGTAGATTCCAGACCAGTTTCGTCGTTTGGTTGCGACGGTGTTTTAGTCAGCACTCCTACAGGGTCAACCGCATACGCGTTTAGTGCGGGTGGCCCTGTTATCTGGCCGGATGTGCAGGCGATGATGCTTGTCCCGATCTCGGCTCACGCTTTATTTGCCAGACCGCTTGTGGTGGCACCTGATTCCGAGCTTGCGATCGAGGTCCTTCGTCGTTCTCCTGGTGCGGGAGTCATCTGGTGTGACGGTAGGCGAGCCACGGACCTTGGCCCCGGCTCGAGGATTGAAGTCAAGAAAAGTCCAAAGGCTGTCCCAATGGCGATTTTGACCGACGCTCCATTCAGCGACAGGTTGGTTAGAAAATTTGCGCTCCCGGTAACCGGGTGGCGAGGTCCGGAGGCAACTGCGTGATCGCTAGTCTCGGCATTCGAAACATCGGAGTTATTAGCTCTGCGAACCTTGAATTCGGCCCAGGGTTTACTGCCCTCACAGGTGAAACTGGCGCTGGTAAGACTATGGTGCTAACGGCTTTGGGTTTGCTATTAGGAGCAAGGGCCGATTCCTCAACCGTGCGAAGAGGGAGCCAGCAACTCTTGGTTGAGGGCAGGATCTTCTCTTCAAATCCGGAGCTACTAACCAGACTCCAAGAGCTCGGCTGCGATACTGCAGATAATGAGATTCTAATTAATCGCACCGTGTCGAGTGATGGAAGGTCCAGAGCGGCAATTGGCGGCGCTGCAGTGCCAGTTTCAGTCCTCGAGGAAGTAACGAGCGAGCTTGTCACTATCCACGGACAAAGCGAACAGATTCGCTTGAGAGCACCGGCCAAGCAGCGCGAAGCGCTGGACTCTTTCGGGGGCTCAGGGCTAGCTGAGGCGAAGGCTGCATACTTGGGAATCTTTAGAGAGTTCCAAGAGCTGCGTTCTCGCATAGAAAGAATGCGATTAGCTTCCGAGACAGACGAACTAAAGCTCAACGCATTACGGTTGAAAATTTCGGACATAGCAGGGCTCGAGTCTCAAGTTGGAGAGCTCACTGAGATTGAGGGCCAAATTAACAGGCTTTCAAATGTTGAGTCACTGCGGTCCGCTGCTACCAAGGCTCACGATTCTCTTAGCAGCGAAGATGGAGCTGATGCCACGGAGTTTTTGGCGCAGGCTTCCAAATCGCTTGAGAGCACCAGCGATCCGGACCTAAAGAAACTGGCCAAGCAACTCTCGGAGCTTACTTCCTTGGCCGGAGATGTTTCGGGTGAGCTGTCCAGTTACCTTGCGGACCTAGATGCCGATCCTCAAGTCCTTGATCGGTTACTTGGAAGAAAAGCTGAGCTCGTAGCCATTGAGAGAAGATACGGCGCGCCCATCGACGAGCTTCTGAGTGACCTCCCTCGTTTACAGTCGGACGCTCTTGACTTGGACTCGTCGGATGAACAGATTGAAAAATTTGAGACGGAGTTCCGGGAACTGGAGTCGAAGCTTCAATCTCACGCCTCGACATTGACTGCTGAGCGAGTAGCTGCAGGATCATTGCTGTCGAGTCGAGTCTCGGAGGAGCTCGCACAGCTGGCAATGTCCGGTGCACGTCTGGAAATTAGTGTCACCCCCGGTTCTGATTTTGATGTTCACGGTGCCGACAAGATTGAATTTTTACTAGCTGCGCACTCGGGCGCTGACCCAAGGCCCTTGAGCAAAGGCGCTTCTGGCGGTGAGCTGTCCAGAATAATGCTTGCGATCGAGCTGGTATTGGTAGCCGGTCAACAGCTACCCACCATGATTTTTGACGAAGTAGACGCTGGAGTTGGCGGTCAGGCAGCGGTTGAGCTTGGAAGACGACTAAAGAAACTTGCGGAGTCCACACAGGTAATAGTTGTTACCCACCTTCCTCAGGTGGCTGCGTTTGCTGACAGGCAAATTCGTGTGTCAAAGGATGTCTCGGGTGAAATTACCGAGTCATCAGTGGAGCTGCTAAGCGACTCCGAGCGTCAGACTGAGCTTGCACGAATGCTTTCGGGCAACCCGGATTCCGAGGTCGCGCTTGAGCACGCCAAAGAATTATTGGATTCTGCAAGGTAATTTTCTGTGTCGTGCTACTTCTTCGCGGTTCAACTGATAGATTGAAGTTCCATGGCCGAACGCTCTGGAACCCCCAAACACATCTTTGTAACCGGTGGAGTCGCATCCTCATTAGGCAAGGGCTTAACCGCAGCCTCACTGGGTAATCTTCTTCGGGCTCGCGGGGTTTCTGTCGTGATGCAGAAGCTTGATCCATACCTAAATGTTGATCCTGGAACAATGAATCCTTTCCAGCACGGTGAAGTGTTCGTGACCGATGATGGCTCGGAAACCGATCTTGACATCGGACACTACGAGCGCTTTCTAGACATAAATCTCGATGCAGCGGCGAATGTGACCACCGGTCAGGCGTACTCGACCGTGATCGCCAAAGAGCGAGCTGGTGAATACCTAGGCGACACAGTTCAAGTAATCCCACACATCACCGACGAGCTGAAACGGCGAATGCGACTTCAGGCAACACTGGAGCCAGTTCCCGATGTAATCATCACTGAAATCGGTGGAACAGTTGGTGACATTGAGTCCCAACCCTTCATGGAAGCCGCCAGGCAGATAAAGCAAGATGTAGGGCGAGACAACGTATTTTTCGTGCACGTAACCCTGGTCCCTTTTCTCAAACCATCCGGTGAGCTAAAAACCAAACCAACCCAGCACTCGGTGGCGATGCTTCGATCGCTTGGAATTCAGCCGGATGCAATTGTCTGCAGGTCAGACCGAGAGTTACCGGATGCCATCAAGAGCAAGATTTCTCAAATGTGCGACGTTGACCGAGAGGCCGTTGTTACAGCCGCCGATGCGTCATCAATTTATGACATACCTCAGGTCCTGCATGACGAGGGGCTGGATAGCTACATCATCAAGGCCCTAAGGCTTGAGACCAGCGATGTTGACTGGAGCAATTGGGAGCCGGTGACCGAGGCCGTGCATCGACCAAAGCACGAGGTGAACATTGCGCTGGTTGGAAAATATATAGATCTTCCTGACGCTTATCTATCCGTGACCGAGGCTCTACGTGCCGGTGGATTTGCCGAACTCACCAAGGTAAATATTCATTGGGTTCGATCCGATGACTGCGAAACTGAGCAAGGAGCCCTGAGCCATCTGGGCGAAATGGACGCCATTTGTGTTCCCGGTGGTTTCGGAGTGCGCGGCATTGAGGGGAAGCTTGGTGCCTTGAAGTTTGCTAGAGAAAATCAAATTCCAACTCTGGGTCTATGTCTTGGATTGCAGTGCATGGTCATTGAGTTTGCCAGGAACGTTGCAGGCATTACCGATGCAACCTCGAGTGAATTTGATCCCGAAGGCAAGAATCCTGTTATCGCGACCATGGCCGAGCAGGTGGACAAGATTGCGTCTTCCAACCTCGGTGGCACGATGCGACTCGGTCTCTACGAGGCCAACTTGTTGCCCGGCTCGGTTGTTTCTAAAACCTACGGTTCTGTTTTAGCCAGTGAGCGTCACCGTCATCGCTACGAGGTCAACAACTCCTACCGCGAGCAACTTGCCAGCGCTGGCTTAGTTTTTTCCGGTACGTCAGAAAAGGACAGCCTCGTTGAGTACGTGGAGCTTCCGGCAGATCTTCACCCTTACTACGTGTCCACACAAGCTCACCCAGAATTCAAGTCACGACCAACAAAGCCAAATCCAATGTTTCACGGTTTAGTGAAGGCCGCTCTAGTAAGACAGCAGCAGCAGCGCCTCTTTGAAGAAAGCTAACTACTTGTGTTGCCGCTAGATGTTTATCTCCGGCACCTCAGCGTTGAGCGAGGCCTGAGCAAGAACACCTTGAGCGCGTATAAAAGCGATTTGGGCATTTACTTTAGTTTTCTGGAGTCAAATTCTTTGACTGAACTTACTGTTTCGGCCCCGGAGCTCGTTGAGTTTTCAGTGACCTTGAGCGCTGCCGGCTATAAAGCAACTAGCATCTCCAGGATTTTGGCAGCAGTGAGGGGATTTCATAAATTTCTAGTTCTGGAGGATACAAGGCTAGATGATCCAACAAGCAAGCTTCGACCGCCAAAGCTTGCCTTCAGGTTGCCAAAGGCTCTAAGCCAGCAGCAGGTTTTAGATCTACTTGCTGCAGCAGGCCCAGAGCCGGAGGAAAAGTCAACCGATTCACTGCGACTACGAGATCGCGCAATTCTGGAGCTGATGTATTCAACTGGGGCCAGGGTGAGCGAGGTCGTGGGTCTAGATCTTGATGAGATCGATGATTCTGGCCTTATTCGAGTCCGTGGCAAAGGCTCCAAGGAGCGAGTCGTGCCGCTGGGTGGTTTTGCAATGCGTTCCGTCCAGGCTTATCTGGTTCGAACTAGGCCTTATTTGGCTGAAAAGGGTGGCGATAACGCCCTTTTTCTTAACGGCCGTGGAACCAGGCTTAGCAGGCAGAGTATTTGGGCGATAATCCAAAAGGCTGGCAAGGCCTGCGATATGGAAGTTTCCCCGCATTCGCTCAGGCATTCTTTTGCGACTCATTTGATCGAGGGTGGTGCGGATGTGAGGGTGGTGCAAGAGCTCCTTGGACACGCATCGGTTGCCACCACTCAGATTTATACATTGATGACCGTGGACACACTTCGCGAGGTCTATCTGAGCGCTCACCCTCGCGCTCGGCGGTAGGCTAGTGCAAAGATAAGTTGGAGGTTTGGGTGAATTTGTCAAACAAGGCTTTCCCCGTTCCGGGAAACCTAAAGCAGCACGGCCCCGCGCGCATTATCGCAATGTGCAACCAAAAAGGTGGAGTGGGTAAAACAACCACCACCATTAATCTTGCGGCAGCTCTAGCGGAGTACGGTCGGAAAATACTCGTTGTCGATTTTGACCCACAGGGGGCTCTTTCGGTAAACCTTGATGCTGACTATCAGGACGCGACAACCATTTACGATCTACTGATGGATTCAACCTTGGACCCGGTGGGAGCAATCCAGAAAACAAGCATGGAAAACCTCGATGTCATTCCAGCGAACATCGATCTATCGGCTGCCGAAATGAATCTTGTAACCGAGATGGGCCGAGAGCGTGTCTTGGACGGCATCTTGAACAAAGTAAAAAACGATTACGACATCATCTTGATCGATTGCCAGCCTTCACTTGGCCTGCTTACGGTAAACGCTCTGACCGCGGCCCACGGTGTTCTAATACCCATGGCTACCGAATTCTTTGCGCTTCGAGGGGTAGCCCTATTGGTTCAGACGATTGACAAGGTCAAGGCAAGAACCAACCCGGCCTTGGAGCTAGATGGCCTTATTCCGACGATGCACGATGCAAGAACTCTTCACGCCCGTGAGGTGCTAGTCCGACTGCAAGAGGCGTTTCCAGCACTTGTTTTTGACACCGCTATTGCTAGAACCGTTAAGTTTCCAGATGCGACTGTCGCCCGTAAGCCGATTACCCAATTCGCGCCGAATTCAGCTGCCGCGGAGTCTTATCGCAGGGTTGCAAGGGAGCTGGTGAAACGTGGCAGCGCAGCTTGAATCAGAAGTTGACTTCCAGCTTCACCTTGATAATTTTGATGGTCCGTTTGACCTGCTGCTGACCTTGATCGGTAAGCACGAGCTCGACATTTCTCAAATTGCTTTGGCACGCGTCACCGATGAATTCCTAAAGTATGTAAAGCAGCTTGATAGCAAGCAAGAGATCGAAAGTGCCTCTGAATTCTTAGTAGTGGCTGCAACGCTGTTGGACATGAAGATTGTCAGCTTGTTGCCCCAGAGTCAGGCAGTTGATTCAGAAGACATTGCCGCCTTGGAGGCAAGAGACCTGCTATTTGCCCGATTGCTTCAATACCGAGCATTCAAGGAGATTTCCTCCTGGTTTAGCACTTCACTGGAGCTCGAATCGGTTCGCGTTGCCCGTGAAGTCAGGCTTGAGGAAACCTATCGAAATCTGCGACCGGAATTGGTCTGGAGCACTGATTTAGAGGAGTTTTCTCAGCTGGCTCAGCTCGCATTTGTTCCAAAAGAAATACCTGGCGTTGGTTTGACTCATTTACATGCTCCAAAAATAAGCATTCGCGAGCAGGTTGGGATTTTGGTTTCAAGGCTCAGAAAGACCAAGCGCCTTAGTTTTCGGGAACTGATAGCTGATAGTAAGGACCGCGGCGAATTTGTCGCGCGCTTTTTGGGAGTGCTTGAGCTATATGGAGTTGGAGCAATTTCCATTGAGCAGGCTGGGCCGTTCTCTGATTTCACGGTAATTTGGGAAAACAGCAACTTTAGCGATGAAACTCTGGCTAGTTTAGGCACTGACTATGGAAGCTAATAATGAGAACTGACTTCGAGCTACGCGCGGGCCTAGAGGCACTTCTTGTCGTAGCCGAAACACCCCTCAACCTAATAACACTCGCCGGAGCCCTTGAGACGCCGATCGGTGAGGTAAAAAGAGAGATTGACGCCCTAGTTGCAGACTACGAAAGCGCTCACGACGGCGCCGGTCGAGGTTTTGAACTTCGAGAAGTAGGTGGTGGGTGGCGTATTTACGTTCGCCAGGCTCACGATTGGGCCGTCAGGCAATTGGTTGCGAACGAAAACCCATCGAGGCTTAGCCATGCCGCCATGGAAACTCTGTCGGTGATTGCTTATCGACAGCCAATTTCTCGTGGTCAGGTGTCCTCTATTCGGGGGGTAAACGTTGATTCAGTGGTGCGGACGCTGATCTCAAGGGGCTTGGTTACTGAGCTTTACACCGATATAGACACCGGTGCCGCAATGTTTGGAACGACTCAGATGCTGTTAGAGGTATTGGGCATCAATTCACTAGATGAGCTTCCAGCAATTAGCCCCTACCTCCCAGATCAGGATGGCATTGAGTAATCGAGAAGATCAGCAAGAAGATAAGCCTGAAGGTATAAGGCTTCAAAAAGCCCTTTCCGCGGCTGGAATTGCATCCAGGCGTGCCTCTGAGGACCTTATCGTCAAGGGACGAGTAAAGGTCAATGGCAAAGTAGTTACCGAGCTCGGGAGCCGCGTGCGCCCCCTAGAGGACAATGTAGAGGTTGACCACAAGCCAGTGCAGATGGACCCGGACCGGGTTTACTACGCATTCCATAAGCCCAGGGGTGTTGTTTCCACGATGTCAGATGAAAACGGCAGAAACTGCCTAGCCGATTACTTTATTGGGATGGATCGGGTGTTTAACGTCGGGAGATTAGACGCCGAAACCACCGGCTTGATTCTTATGACCAATGACGGCGAACTTGCTAACCAGCTTGCTCACCCAAGCTACGAAGTTGAGAAGCTCTACGTCGCCAAAGTCAAGGGAGTCCTTGGCAGAGTCGAAATGCAGAAGCTAAAAGATGGTGTCCGTTTAGAGGATGGGCTTGCGAAGCCAGACAGCGCCAAGATTCTTGACCAGAACGATACCTCCACGCTTTTGGAGCTAGTTATGCACTCCGGCAAAAACCGAATAGTCAGGCGCATGATGGAGGCACTTGGCCACCCAGTATTAGACCTAACCCGAAAGAGCTTTGGGCCGCTAAGGCTCGGCAACATCAAGGTCGGACAGTTCCGAGAGCTTAGTAAGCTTGAAGTCGGTTCACTGATGAAGGTTGGTCAGGACGGCGAGAAGTCAAGGAGGCGCTAATGGCAGTTCGTGCGATTAGGGGCGCCATCCAAATTGACGCAGATGACAGAGGTAATCTGTTGCAAGCCACGGCTGAACTGGTCACCAAGGTCATGCACGCCAATTCTCTTGAGAGCGCAGACTTGATTTCAGTTTGGTTTACAGCCACCCCGGATGTGACAAGTGAGTTTCCAGCGGTAGCGGCCAGGGAACTTGGGCTAGGGGATGTCCCTCTAATGTGCAGCGTAGAGATGAACGTCGCTGGAGCTATGCCTAGAGTCATTCGATTGATGATGCACGTTGAGACCAAGACCGCACGTTCTCAGATTCAACATGTCTACCTCAGAGGCGCGCAAGCTCTCAGACAAGATTTAGCCCAGTGAACCCAGCGATAAAAATTGTTGGGGTTGGTCTCATTGGCACCAGCCTTGGATTAGCGCTAGCCCGAAAAGGCGTTATTGCTTCCTTGAGTGATCACTCGAAGGCAAACCTTGGCTTGGCCATCGAATATGGTGCCGGTATTGAGTCTTCCGATGAGCCGGATCTTGTGATTGTGTGTGTGCCACCAGATCTGACTGCCAAGGTTGTTTGTGAACAACTTGAAAGCCACAAAAATGCCGTGGTCACCGACGTGGCAAGCGTAAAGGTATCGATTGCCAAAGAGGTGCAACTTCTATCAGTATTAGATTCCTCGCGTTATGTGGGCTCTCACCCAATGGCAGGGAGGGAAACAGCAGGCCCAAAGGGTGCAAGGGCGGACTTGTTCTTTGCTAGGCCTTGGGTGATTACTCCCCACGAGTCTTGTCCTGTATCTCAGGTAGAGCTTGTAACGGAACTGGCGCTAATGCTCGATGCACTGCCGGTAGTCATGTCTTCCGAAGAACACGATCGTTCGGTCGCCTTGGTTTCACACTTGCCTCAGCTGGTGTCATCGGCGCTCGCAGCTAGGCTTTCGAGTGGATCAACTGCGGATCTAAACCTTGCAGGTCAAGGCCTTCGAGACACTACCCGGATAGCGGCTAGCGACCCAGATTTATGGTTGCAGATTCTCAGTCAGAATTCAGCTGCGATAGGTCCGTTACTTTTGGAATTTAGTAAAGACATAAACGCCCTCGTGGAATCTTTTCAGAACTCCGACGACTCCGGTTCTCTTGCGGTTATTCATGCGTTGCTGGCATCTGGAAACCAGGGTGTTTCGGCGATTCCAGGTAAGCACGGCGGAAAGTATCTTGAATACAAGGCCGTGACGGCCTTGATCGACGATTCACCAGGCGCTCTTGCAGCCCTTCTGACATTCGTCGGCGAAATCGGCGTGAACCTTGAGGACATAAAGCTCGAGCACTCGCCGGGAGCGGCAATCGGCCTGGTGGAAATGCAAGTTTTACCTGGAATTCAGGAAAAGCTGATGGCACAGCTTGTGCAAAATGGTTGGCGGCTGGCCTAATGGCCGAAGTGGTAATTGCCATTGATGGACCTGCCGGTTCAGGTAAATCTAGCGTCTCTAAGGCTGCTGCTCGACAGCTGGGTTTCGGTTACCTAGATACTGGAGCCGGCTACAGGACTTTTGCAATTCACAGGTCAAACTTTCCAGACTTAGAACTAGATCAATTGGTCGAGAGTTTTGACTATTCGATCTCGGTCGACCCGGAGAGTGAGCTGGTCATGCTTTCGGGTGTTGATGTGACCGCGGAAATCAGGACAGCGGCGGTATCCGAAGCTGTGAGCTCTGTTGCAAAAGAACAAGTGGTTAGAAACCTTCAGCTTCGGGATGCCAGAAAAAGAATTACGGACTGTCCAAACCCGGGCATCATTGTCGAGGGGCGCGATATAACAACGGTTGTAGCTCCTGCGGCAATATTAAAAGTTCTGCTAACTGCAAGCCCAAGCGTTAGGCTAGAGCGCCGGGGCTTAGATAAAACTGAGCCTGCTGGCAATATCCTCAAGCGAGATTTATCTGACGGTCAAATTGTTGACTTCATAACCCCAGGTGTGGGTGTCAGTTTGCTGGATACAACCGAGATGGATTTTCAACGCAGCGTTGCTGCGTTGGTAAAGATGATTAGGGACGTGAATTAGTGAGCGATTCGGACAACTTAGAAGAGGCCAAGGCTGGTCTTCTCAAGGACGAGCTCGTCGACTACGAGCTGGATCAAGACGACATTGGTCTGCTGGATCTCGAATTAGCCGACAGCCCAGAAGAGGGTTTTCACACCGCCCCTCCAGTTCTAGCAATTGTGGGACGGCCAAATGTTGGCAAGTCCGCTCTGGTCAACAGGATTCTGGGCCGTAGAGAAGCAGTTGTTGAGGACAAGCCAGGGGTTACTCGAGATCGAGTCTCCTACAAGGCTGAATGGAACGGCAAGCCCATAACTCTTGTGGACACAGGCGGCTGGGAGATTGACGCAAAAGGCATCGATCTAGCAGTAGCAGCTCAGGCTGAAGTTGCTGTAGAGCTATCCGACGGAGTTCTGTTTATCGTCGACGCAATGGTTGGCCCGACTGCGTCTGATGAGCGAGTAGTTCAAATGTTGCGCGCGAGCGGCAAGCCAGTGATTTTGGTTGCCAACAAGATTGACGACCTGCACCTTGAGCCAGAGGCAGCAAGCTTGTGGTCACTAGGACTGGGGGAGCCCTTCCCGGTTTCCGCCCTCCACGGTCGCGGAGTTGCGGACTTGCTAGATGCGGCACTAAAGATGCTTCCTGAAAAGTCCGAAGTTGCCGAAGCTGAATATTCTGGACCAAGACGAGTCGCACTTATCGGTCGCCCAAATGTTGGTAAGAGCTCGCTGCTAAACAAGGCAACTGGAACTAACCGTGCAGTCGTGAACGAATTGGCTGGGACCACTCGGGATCCAATTGACGAGCAAGTCGAAATTGCCGGAAAGACTTGGCGCTTTGTCGACACCGCCGGTATTCGCAAGAAGCTGCACAAAGCTCAGGGTGCGGACTTCTACGCCGCACTGAGAACTGCCGCGGCCCTTGAGCGCTCGGAAGTTGCTGTCGTGTTGTTCGATGTCACACAGCCGATCAGCGAGGCCGATGTCAGAATCGTTCAGCTTGGTTTAGATTCTGGTAGAGCACTAGTTTTGGCATTCAACAAGTGGGACTCACTTGATGATGAGCGTCGGATGTATCTTGAAAAAGAAATTGAATCAGACTTGGCTCACGTTGATTGGGCGCCGAGAGTAAACCTTTCGGCTTTGACCGGTAGGCACTTGGAGAAACTAGTTCCAGCCCTAGAGGTCGCCTTAGAGTCTTGGGACAAGCGAGTACCAACCGGAAAGTTCAATGCGTTCTTGCAAGAAATCCAGGCCTCCAATCCTCACCCAATCAGGGGCGGCAAGCAGCCTAGAATCCTGTTTGGCACCCAGGCAGCTGCGAGGCCACCTAAGTTTGTGGTGTTCTCTACTGGTTTCTTGGAGGCCGGTTACCGAAGGTTCATCATTCGTAAGCTCCGAGAAACTTATGGTTTTGAAGGCTCACCAGTTGAGCTCGGTGTAAGGGTCAGGGAGCGCCGGAAAAGGCTTCGCTAGTGAAACCTTGGCTGTTCGCCGGTAATGCCTTAAGAGGCATGCTCATTGGCACGGCCGAGGTGATACCGGGAGTATCCGGAGGCACGGTTGCGCTCATAGTCGGCGTTTACGATCACATCATCAACGGCATTTCCCACCTAGTTCGAGCCGTCGGCTTTTTGCTGCGCGGCAAGCCCAAAGATGCCGGCAAGCAATTTCGCGAAATCAGATTCACGATACTGCTGCCTATCTTGTTCGGAATGATTCTTGCGATTCTCACGACTGCAGCAGTTTTAGAGCCACTTTTAGTCGCGGAACCCGAAATCGTCCGCGCCGCATTCGCCGGGATGTTGGTCGCGTCGCTTATCGTCCCGATAAGACTCGTTGGCAGCAACTTTCGCTCCCCACATGTTGCGATTTTGATTCTCGGGGTCGCATGCGCTTTTTGGCTCACATCACTGCCAAACGCTGGACTCGATGAGCCGGTTCCTTGGCAGATAGTTTTTTTCGCGGCGTTGGCTGTTTGCGCGCTAGTTTTACCGGGAGTATCCGGCTCCTTTTTCTTGCTGGCGGTGGGCATGTATGCGCCGACCATTGCAGCGGTAAATAACAGGGATCTTGGCTACCTTGGCCTCTTCGTTGCTGGGGCGATCATCGGATTATTGAGCTTCGCGATCGCAATGAAATGGTTCCTGGACAACTATCGTGCCCTAACACTGAGCTTGATGATTGGCTTGATGATTGGATCGCTTCGGGCGCTGTGGCCTTGGCAAAGCCAAGAGCATGAACTTCTTGCTGCCACAGAGCCAACCGGTCCAGTTCTGGCGTTATTGCTGGGAGTTGTAGTGGTCGCGCTAACAATAGCTCTAGAGCGGTACTTCAGGAGCAGAACCACCCAATAGACTCTCCTTTGTTGCCTAGCGGCAACGGGCTGTAGCGCAGCTTGGTAGCGCACTTGTCTGGGGGACAAGGGGTCGCGGGTTCAAATCCCGCCAGCCCGACTCTATCTATTAG
>CAYMAU010000030.1:0-14457 GCA_964388525.1 uncultured Aquiluna sp.
CAATTGCTCTTCAGGATGGGCTGTTTGCAGCGCTGGTTTCTTTTGGAATAGGAACAGCCCTGGTTGCCCTACCTTTTTTCGTAAGCCGGAGCGAGCGCATCAAGCTTCTGGTTTCGACAAAGGCACTTGGTCGTCAGCTGCCAATTTGGATGACCTTGGGTGGGTTCTTCGGTGGGTTTTTTGTCATGATGCAGGGTTTAGTTGCCCCCGAAATAGGAGTGACTCTTTTCACGCTCGCTATCGTTTCCGGCCAAGCAGCAGCCGCGCTCATGGTGGACTCTTTTGGAATGCTGGGGCTAGCAAAACGGAAGCTGTCCATGGCCCGCCTAGCCGGTGCTGGCATCGCGATTATCGGGCTGGTTCTCTCCTCCGGCCTTGGCCTCCAAGAAGTTAGCGGGCTAATAGTGTTGCCTTTTCTTGCAGGCTTTGGTTCTGGTTTCCAGCAGGCAATCAATGGAAGACTGGCAACCAAGACCGACTCAGTTCTCATCTCCACGTTTCTAAATTTTGTCACCGGCACTGCACTTATCGCGGTTGTCGTGCTCGCATTCGAGGGAGTGCCAGATCTTTCTAACGGCTGGCCTGCGAACCCAGTTCTTTATCTGGGTGGCTTAGTGGGCGGGATATTTATATTTATTCAAGTGATGGTGGTCAGGCAGATCGGAGTCCTGGCACTGGGGCTCTCGTTACTGTTAGGTCAAGTAGTAGCGTCACTGGTTCTTGATCTAATAGCACCGATAACAGAATCTAACTTCGGTCTTTTGACCTATCTAGGCGTGGTGCTGGTCGTGTTCGGCGCCTCAATGGTCGTTATAAAAAGGTAAGTGCCGGAACTTATCGGTGACCTGAACTGACCTAGAACTGCTGAACTAGGACATCTGGGTGTCTGTCAAAGCGGTAACCCACACCCCGAGAGGTTCGAATTACGTCTTCGTAGCCCGCGATTTTGGCGCGTAGCCTGCGGACGTGAACATCGATGGTCCTAGCATTTGGAGTCGATTCACCGCAACGATCGGAAATATCTGCAATTTGTTTGCGGCTCACGGTTTCACCGGTCTTCTCGATCAAAAACGCAAAGAGTTCAAATTCTTTGCAGGTCAGCTGAGCATTGGCACCGTCTACGAAGAGTCGTTTTCTGGTCAAATCGACCACGAGCCCCTTGGCCGCGGTCTTCTCGTCAGCCTCAGTATTTGTTGGAGTACTGGTTGCTCGAGGCTCCCTCAGGGCAAGCCTGGTGATGTCCAAATTTTTGCCGGTCGAGCCCTCTGGAGCCAGAGCGATGGCGGCATATGTCTGGTTTGCTTTTGCTGGAACGAGAGTTGCGATTGTTTGCTTCAGGGCCTGAGCGATATGGGCAAGCGTGAGGCCAGCATCTTGAGCGTCTTGTTCCGAAATCCCCACGTAGAGGGCGAAGCCTTTTGCGACGTTTATTGATTTGGTTTTGATTGCGGGCATTTTATGAGTCCTTAGTTGGCAAGTTTGCGATCGATTAGTGCACGAATCACGTGCGTTTGTCGGGGTGCTGGTGCCTAAGAGCTAATTGGGGTGCTAATTAGCGAAGGCACGAGCCCATGCACATTGCCATCGAGCAGCAGAACATTGCGCAGCTTGGCTGCGCGTTCAATGCGGATCGAGTACTCATTGCTGAGAAGTATGCAGTCAGATAATCGCGATGTCAAGTCGATTGTAGATTTGCTCGGGATTGTTTCGGATTATTTCGAAACTGGACTGCGCTTATCCAACCAAGCTAAAAGATCAGTCAAAACCTCTTGGCTAACTATGTCGTTTAGCAGCTCGTGGTAGCCGCCAGGGTAAACGTTCAGTGTTTTGTCTTTGGAGGAAATGGCTCCGTGAAGCTTCACGGAGTTTTCAAATTCTGTTGATGTGTCTTTGTCGCCGTGAATAAACAACGTTGGTACATTCCAGGCGCCTGCTTTGGACCAAACCTCATCGGAAAGTAAAAGCGTGGTTCTGCCAACTAGGTTTCTTGCCTTGCCCAAAAACATTTCGGGGTCGTTCGCGATGACTTTTAGTAGCTCTTGGTCTCTAGTAAAGGCTTCGACGCCGGGCCTTGGAACTGGAACCGGTGCTGCCGGGGCAATCCTGGCTAGCACCTTGGTAAGGGTTCTCAAAGCAGCACTAGAGGGTGCCTGCATTGCAGAGCTTGAAATTATGGCAGCCTCAATGTTGGTTTGATCCCGCACGATACTTCCGGCGGTTACAAGCCCTCCGAGTGAGTGACCCATCAAAAAAGTTGGAAGCTTCTTTGGCATTGCAGCTCGCGCAGCCAGATGGTCGTCAACCGCGGCCACAACATCAACTAGTCCGCGAATACCGGCGGTGTTGCCGTGACCTTCAAGGTCGATTGCATAAACATCAAAACCCTTAGAAACAAGTTTGGGTATCAATTGCGAGTACTGAGTGACATAGCGCTTGGAGTACTCGCCGAGACCATGCTGCAATAACAGCTGCGCCTTTGGATTCTTTGCCTTCCAGTGATAGCCAGCAACCGGTGCTTCTATTACCCACGGGGTCGGTGCGCTCATGTCATGCCCTGCCTTATTTGAGAAGTGCTGCGGTTTGATTCGCTATTTCTAGCTCCTCGTTAGTGGGAATCACTAACACTCTAATTCTCGAACCTAATAAAGAAATATCGCGATTATTTTTTTCCTTGGCTTGATTCAAATCTTCGTCTATTTCAATGCCGAGTGCCTTGAGGTTCGCACAAACCCTGCTTCGAATTTCCGCTGAATTCTCACCGACACCCGCAGTGAAAACTATCGCATCCAAATGACCAAGTTCTGCAAAATAAGCCCCGAGATAGTGCCTGACTCGCTGAGTGTAAATTTCTAAAGCTTCCTGGGCCATATGGTCTTTAGCCGCCGCCAGAGCACTAATGTCTCGCATATCGCTGATGCCGGTTAGGCCTTTGAGGCCGGATTCGCCATTTAGCATTTTGTCGATTTCGACATTAGACAGCCCGGCTTCAGTGGCTAGATAAAAAATAATGCCGGGGTCAATGTCTCCAGACCTAGTCCCCATCACAAGACCTTGAAGCGGCGTCATGCCCATCGAAGTATTGAAGGAAATTCCAGACTTCACCGCACAAGCGGACGCACCGTTGCCGAGGTGCAAAATCACCGCATTTAGATCCTGCTGTTCGATGCCTAGGAACTTGGCGCTTTGGTTTGTAACGAAGGAATAAGAGGTCCCGTGAAAGCCATATTTTCTGACCCCGTACTGTTTTTCTAGCTTTTGATCAATCGCATAGCGATAGGAGCTGGCGGGCATGGTCTGGTGAAAAGCCGTGTCAAATACCGCCACCTGCAACAGCTCAGGAAAAGCGGCTCTGGCGGCGCGAATCCCAGCCAAGTTCCCAGGATTGTGGAGCGGGGCAAGTGGAACCAAGGCTTCAATCTCGGCCAATACTTCTTCGCTGATGACTGTGGGGCTTGAAAACTTTGCTCCGCCGTGAACGACCCGGTGACCAACAGCGCTTAGTTCAATTTTGGAATGAGCAATTTCCGCAAGCATTTTTTTGAAAGCCTCATCGTGATCCGTAACCCGTTCAATAAGACCCTCTAGCAAGGAATCACCAGAATCGACATCTTGAACCTGATACTTCACCGAGCTTGAACCAGAGTTCACAACCAGGATCGGCATCATTGGTTTTTACCTTGAGCCTGGATTGCGGTGATCGCAATGGTGTTGACGATGTCCTTTACGGTCGCGCCCCTCGATAAATCGTTCACTGGCTTTCTAAGGCCCTGCAGCACCGGGCCCATGGCTAGAGCACCGGAGGTTCGCTGAACAGCTTTATAGGTGTTGTTGCCAGTGTTTAGGTCGGGGAAGACAAACACTGTGGCGCGGCCCGCGACCGAGGAACCCGGAAGCTTAGCCAGTGCAACCGCGGCATCAACGGCTGCGTCAAACTGGATGGGTCCTTCTATCGGCAATTTGGGAGCAAGCTTTTTAGCTAACTTGGTTGCCTGCCTCACTCGATCAACTTCAGCTCCGGATCCAGACTCACCGGTTGAATAAGAAAGCATCGCAACCTGGGGTTCGATTCCAAACTGTCTCGCAGTCTCCGACGAGGAAATTGCAATGTCGGCAAGCTGCTCAACGGTTGGTTCTGGAATCACCGCGCAATCGCCGTAAACAACAACCCGATCTTCCAGTGCCATCAAAAAGACGCTGGAAACAGCCATCACCCCGGGGGTTGTTTTGATGATCTCGAAGGCCGGCGTGATTGTTTGGGCAGTGGTGTGAGCAGCGCCCGAGACCATGCCATCTGCGAGACCCTCGTGAACCAACATCGTTCCGAAATATGAAAGATCGCTCATGGTTTCAAGCGCCTGCTGACTGGTAACCCCTTTGTGCTTGCGCAATTTTGCATAACTTTCCGCAAAACGCTTTTTCTCAGGCGAAGTTTCGATATCAATGATTTTTGCCGCTGAAAGATTCAGCTTCATCTGCTCTGCGCGGTTTTTGATGTCCTCTTTAGAGCCAAGGATTATCAGCTTGGCTGCTTTTCGTTCCAGAACCTCGGCCGCCGCCCTAAGAATGCGGTCATCGAAGCCCTCCGGCAAAACTATCGTCTGAAGTTTCTTGGATGCCCTCAGCACCAACTGCTGCTCAAACATCAGCGGGGTAACCACCTTGATGACGCAGTCCGCCACTAGTTTTGCGAGCGCCGCCTTTGGTAGATGTTTGGTAATAAGTTTCAGCGCCCTAGCGGTTTTTTCAGTGTCCTTGAGAGACACGTTTCCACGGGTTTGGATGATTCCCATCATGCTGTCGAAGCTTCCGGTAGGAACCGAAATCACCGGCAAGGTGGAGTTCAAGCCTTTGATCAGTCTTGTTATTGGTTCTGGCATCTTGAAGCCGCCGTTTATCACTGCGCCAGCAAGCTTGGGGAAGGTTTCCGAGCTGTCCGCCATTAGAAGTGCTAGTAACACATCTGTTCTGTCGCTTGGGGCCGCAACTACCGCACCCGGCATCAACTGGGTCAGCACGTTCGGTACCGACATCGATGCCACTATAACATCCAGAGCAGCTGAATCCAGCCGATCTTTGGAGCCAAGCACGAGCTCTCCTCCAATTGCGTTTTGGATCTCACCCAGTGTGGGTGCCATTAGATAGGGATCTTCTGGAACCACAAAGACGTTTTTGGTCTTTGTGGCGGCCATGACAGCCGATTCAATCTTTGCCATGTCTTCGGTTTCGGCACGGTTCACCACAATGCCTAGAAGCGTTGCGTGATAGCCCCTTATCTCCCGAAGTGCCACCTCGGCAATTCGGGCTAATTTCTTTGGGGCTCTTGGAGGTGCTTGCCCGAGGTGAGTGTCGGACCCGTCTAGTTCGCGACCGCTGAAGACCATGAGTAATGGCGCACCAATGTTTGCAGCAACCCGAGCATTGAAGGAGAGTTCGGCAGGTGCAGCCTCATCGGTGTAGTCAGAGCCAATGACCAGAACCGCATCGCACTGAGCTGCAAGTTTTTGGTAGCGCTGTGAAATTACCTCGAGCGCCCGATCTGATGACTCGTGAAGCTCTGGGTAACCCACGCCGATACATTCCTGATAATCAAGCTTGTTCGGAAGATTCGATAACAAAAGCTCTAGAACGCGATCTTTACTATCTCTGGATGGCACGACAGCCCGAAAAACACCAATGGTTTTGTGCTTTGTCTTCAGCGCCTCTAAAACTCCGAGCGCAACGACGGATTTGGCGGTGTGCCCTTCAACTGAGGCAAGATATAGACTTCGGGCCATGGTTCAAGGATAGCCTTGCCAAGGTTGCCTGATCTAACTGTCAATCAACAAAACGTGGTTCAATCAAGTACACGCAATTTTGGGAGCTTCATTGGTAACTCACGATCAAACACTTCGCAGTTTCGCAAGCGATAACTACGCCGGAGTTCACCCGGAAGTGCTTACCGCAATCGCTAGTGCCAATTATGGACATCAGAGCGCCTACGGTTACGACGACTACACCCAAGCCCTCGAGCAAAAGATGCGAGATGAGTTTGGCCAGCAGGCTGAAACGTTCGTAGTTTTCAACGGAACCGGAGCGAACGTGCTCGCGCTAACCGCAATGATGCCGCGTTGGGGTGCGGTCATTTGCTCAAACCTTGCCCACATTGAAACTGACGAGGGCGGTGCTCCAGAGCGTGTCAGCGGCTTGAAGCTATTCAATGTTCAGCACGTAAAAGGCAAGCTAACCCCGGAATCAATCGCCACTCAGGTTTACGACATTGGCTTTGAGCATCGAGCACAGCCTTTGGTGGTCTCTATCACCCAGAGCACCGAGGTCGGGACCGTTTATTCTGTCGCCGAAATTAAAGCGATAGCCGACTACTGCCATGAAAATAAACTTCTTCTTCACTTGGATGGCGCCAGAATTTGGAATGCCGCTGCAGCGCTCGGAGTCACTTTCAAGGAAATGATTACCGATACCGGTGTCGACGTCGTGAGTTTTGGCGGCACTAAAAACGGCGTGATTGCCGCCGAGGCGGTAGTAGTGGTAAACCCCGAGGCAGTGGATGGTTTGATCTTTCTAAGAAAGCTGTCAATGCAACTTATGTCGAAGATGCGCTTTGCTTCTGCCCAGTTATTGGCGCTTTTGGAGGACGGCCTAGGGATGCGTTCTGCGGCTCACGCCAACAAGATGGCCAGTCACCTTCGTCAGCTCCTTGAAGCCAAGGTAGAAGAAGGCGAAATAGTAGGCCTCAGGTTTACCAACCCCACCGATGCCAACGCGGTATTTGCCTGCCTTCCCAAAGAAGCAATTGCCAAGATTCGCGAGCGGGTTCACTTTTACGACTGGGACCTGAAGACAAACGAAGTGCGCTGGATGTGTGCATTTGACACTACCGAGGCTGATGTTGAGCGCTTTGTTGGAATCATTAGCGAGGCCCTAAAACCCTAAAGTTTTTTAGCTTGCGCTAATCTAAAGGGAAATTCCGCAGGCCAAAGAAGCCCTCGCATCGCATCTAGTCAACTAGATCTAGAGAACCAGGAAATCTAAGCATGAGTGCATCTGCAAACATCGGCGTGGTTGGTTTGGCAGTAATGGGTTCGAACCTTGCAAGAAACCTCGCCTCCAGGTCCGGCAACAAGGTTGCCATTTATAACCGTTCGGTTGAAAAGACGAATGACCTAGTGGCCAACCATCCAGAAGCAAACTTCATCGCCAGTGATTCAATCGATGAGTTTGTGGCTTCCTTGGCTAAGCCCCGAATCGCGATAATCATGGTGCAAGCAGGATTCGCCACAGACGCTGTAATTACAGCCCTAAGCGACCGCTTCGAAAAAGACGACATCATCGTGGACGGCGGGAACGCTCTTTACACAGACACTATTCGTCGAGAAAAAGAAGTTTCGGCCAAAAACATTCACTTTGTTGGCGCCGGTATCTCGGGTGGCGAAGAAGGGGCCCTGAACGGCCCCTCAATTATGCCCGGCGGCTCAAAAGAGGCTTATGAGCAACTAGGTCCGATTCTTAGATCGATTGCGGCCGTTGCCGAAGGTGAGGCCTGCGTTACCCACATTGGCAGCGACGGCGCTGGGCACTTCGTGAAAATGATTCACAACGGCATCGAGTATGCCGATATGCAGCTAATCGCTGAGGCCTACGACATCCTTCGTCAAGCCGGCGGTCTAAACCCGATTGAGATATCAAGAGTTCTAACTGAATGGAATGCTGGTGAACTTGAAAGCTACTTGATTGAAATTACCGCCGAGGTGCTGGCCCAGGTCGATCAAAAAACTGGCGAGCCGCTGGTCGATGTGATTTTGGATGCCGCGGGCTCCAAGGGCACCGGCGTTTGGACTGTCCAGAGTGCGCTAGATCTAGGAACCCCAGTTTCGGGTATTGCCGAGGCAGTTTTCGCTCGTTCGCTTTCCTCGCAAGCTGCTCAGCGCGCTGGAGCGCCGGAGTATTTAGCCGGTGACACCGTCTGGGAAATTGCTGACCAGGGCGCATTTATCGAAGATGTGAGGAAAGCGCTTTATGCCTCCAAGATTGTGGCCTACGCCCAAGGCTTCGATGCCATTCGAGCCGGGGCAATCGAGAATAACTGGGACATTAACCTAGGCGAAGTAGCAAAGATCTGGCGCGGCGGCTGCATAATTCGAGCTCAGTTCCTAAACCGCATTTCTGATGCCTACAAGCAAGACTCGAAGCTACTTTCACTGTTGTTTGACGGCTACTTCATAAAGGCAATTGAAGATGCCGCTGGAGCATGGCGTCAGGTTGTCTCTAAAGCTTCACTGGCCGGCATTCCGATTCCAGCCTTTGCTTCTTCGTTGAGCTATTTTGACGGATTGCGCGCCGAGCGCTTGCCGGCAGCACTGGTGCAGGGTCAGCGTGATTTCTTTGGAGCTCACACTTATAAGCGAGTGGATATGCCAGGCACCTTCCACACCCTCTGGTCCGGCGATAAATCCGAGATTCAGACCGACTAATCAGTGATGCGAGATAACTGGGTTATCAAGTTCATTCCGCTAGTCCTAATTTGGGGTTCTAGCTTCTTCCTTATTGAGCTTTCGCTCGAGTGGACAACTGCGGTTGGCGTCGCGTTCTGGCGGACAGCACTGGGTGCACTTGCCATGATCATCATCACCTATAGCCTCGGGCTTAGGCTTCCAAGTAAGGCTAAGCAATGGCTACATCTGTTGGTCGCAGGCTTTTTCATGTCCGCGTTCCCTTTTACTATGTATGCCTTTGCCCAGCAGTACACCACGAGCATCTTGGCTGCCATTCTGAATGCCACGACACCGATGTTTACTTTGCTGGCAACCTTTACTCTTTTTAGGGCTCAAAAGCAAAATCCGACCGCCATCATCGGCTTGTTGGTTGGCCTAGTTGGTGTGGGAATAACTCTTGGAATTTGGCAAGGGTTTGGGGCAAGTGAACCGATAGCAATCCTGGCTTTGATAGCCGCTTCAATTTCCTACGGAGTCGGAACCCCATACATAAGAAAATATGTAACTCCAATGAAACTGCCTGCAACTGTCACGGCAAGCGTTCAGGTGTTGACCAGCGCGATAATTCTGCTGCCGGTTTACCTATTTACCGGCCCGCTGTTTGTCGCAGCACCAACCCCTCAGAGTGCAGGGGCACTGGTGCTGCTTGGCGTCCTGGGTTCTGGAATTTCCTACTGGCTGTTTCATCAGGTGGTGGCAACCGCCGGAAGCGCAGTGGCTGCGACCGTCACATACACAAACCCAGTGATTGCGACCGTTTGGGGAGTACTTTTGTTGGGTGAGGGCCTGCACTGGTACGAACCAGTTGGAGCGATTTTGGTGCTAACCGGCGCGTTCTTTGCTCAAGGACGCCGACTAAAACTGAGGCAGCAAAAGACTTAGCTAATTACCGCTTCTTAGATCCGGAACTTTCCACGGTCGGGTAATAAATATCAGGCTGGAAAGTGAAACAACGAATAACAGCCCAATCAAGATTCCAATGTCTTGGGTGTCTTGATTGTTCATAAAGCCATAGGCAATCGAGACCACGCTGGCGGTTGTGAAGTTCACCACCCCAAGTAATGAAGCGGCAGTGCCGGCCTCGGAGCCGTGATTGTAAAGTGCGATGGTTGGGATAGTGGTTATTCCAGCGCCAAAGATAAACAGCTGAAGCATGAAAAATGCTTCTGCAACAACCAAACCAGATCCGGCGGTTGCGAATAGCCCGGCACCTATAAATATTCCGATGGTTGAGTAAATCGCCAGTAGCCACTGGCCTTTGACATGCCTTGCAGCATATGCACCGACCTGAACGCCAATATACGAAGCCAGCGAATTGGCCGCGATCCAAAATCCAAAGTCACTTGGGCTTAGACCAAAGCTGTCTTGAAACAAAAACGGGACGTTATTTAGATAGGCAAATAGCGCCGAAATCTGGAAGGCTCCAAATATCATCAGGCCGATGTAAACCCGGTCCTTCAAAACCGCACGGTAACCACGCGCCAGCCCCATGGGCGTGCTACTCCGTCGCCTAGCGACCGGCAAGGTCTCAACAAGCAGTCCGGATGAAAAAAGCGCCAAGATAATGCCCCCGAATCCGAAGATCAGGAAGATGGCTTGCCAGTTGCCGGCTTGGGTAACTTGTGCGCCAACGATGGGGCCAATGATTGGTGAAAGCGATTGAATCAAAAAGATTTTTGCAAGCATTGTCTGCATTCGCTGCCCACGGTAAAGATCTCTCGCGATTGCGCGGCTTACCACGTCGGCGCCAGCAGCGAAGAACCCCATTGCAAATCGCAGGCCCAAGAAAGTTTCGAAGTTCGGTGCGAAAAACGCCAGTACCGCGCTCAAGCCGAAGCCAGTGGTTGCAAGAAGAATCAGGGGCCTTCGACCAAAGGCATCCGAGAGCGGTCCGATTACTAGCTGTCCGAGTGCAATACCTACCGTGACACCAGTGAGGGAGGCTTGAACGGTTCCGTTTGGAACGCCAAAATAAATGGCTATTTCAGGGAAGGCGGGAAGAAAAGGGTCAATTGCATACGGCACCAAGCTCATGGAGAGAGCCAGAATTACGACGTAGCTAAGTAGTAACTTTTTGGAAAGCTGATCGCCAGAAGCTATAACCCTGCCGCGAATTCGGTTTGGCTTGGGTTCTGACACTCTAAGAGAATAGCGCCCCTGCGATGACTTCGCCCTGCGATACCCCTCCGGCAATTGCAAACTCTGCAGAACCAATCGGCACTGTCCACTTATTTAGAAGGTCAAACTCGTCTAAACGGCGCTGAATTGGAATGAACTGGTTGTCCAAGTTCCGCTGATACGCAGTCCATAGCAAGCCGACATCTACCGAACCAGCACTTGAAATGCCGGCCTCATAGGAAAACGGCCTCCTGAAGATTCGCTCATCCTGACTTACCGGAGCCGCTCTTCGGATGTGTGCAAATTCTGGAATCACGCTCAAACCATTTGGATGCCTGGCCGCAAGATCAGGAATATCGCTTTCCCTATCTCCGGTTAGCGGTGCCCCATTGGAGAGCTTGCGTCCAACAGCTTCCTCTTTGCTAGGAGTGCCAAGCTGATCCCACGTGTCAAGCTGCATTGCGATGCGGCGATAGGCCAAGAGCGTGCCCCCCTGAATCCAGGCTGGGCCATCTTCTATCCAGACCACTTTGTCGAAATCATCGGTACCCAGGGTCGGGTTGGCGGTGCCATCGACCTGCCCCATCAGGTTTCGATGAGTGATGCCGGGTGGAATGATGCCTGGAGTGTGAGCAAAACCGGACTGCACCCAGCGAACCGAAGCGAACGGCATAGCGTCTCTCACCAGCCCCCTGGTTCCATGGGCCAGAACCACCGGATCATCAGCTGAGATATGAATCAGCACATCTCCGGAAGAGTACTGATCTTGGAGCCGGTCAACCTTGAAGGCTGGTAGCCGACCGAAACCAGTTGGCATCTGAGATTCCAGGCCAAGTTTTTCAAACAAACTAGGTCCGAAGCCAACATAGGCGGAAAATCTTGCTGCACCGATTGCAAGCTCCGGTGCTGGGTCGGCCAGCACTGGTTTGCCGCGCGACAGCCGGTCAATGTCGTCGGTTATCAGGCTCATGAACCGCAACATTGCAGCTCTATCAGTGGTTTCCTTGATGTCAAAAGCGATGAAATTGGTTACGGATTGCAGGTCTGCTTCGATGCCCATCTGGTGATTACCGCGAAAACTTAGCTCTCTCTTGGCCGCGAAGGTTTCTAAGTTTTGGGCACCAACGGCACTAGCTGCGTAAGCACCGCCGGCAACACCAATGACACCGGAGACAGCTACTGCCGCTCCACTTCCAAGAAACCCTCTTCGACTAACCAATTAGTTGACCATTTTTGTTTCAGAGGAGTGGTACTCCTCATCGCCGCCCTCAGCAGGCTTTGCAAGAATCCTGTCGACCACAAGATCATCTGCGCCCTCAAAAGAGAAGGTGACTGATATTTCTTCCCCGGCTAATAAATCTTTGGTTAGCTGCATAAGCATCAGGTGGTTGCCACCTGGCTCTAATTGAATGCTTTGGCCTGCTGGAATCAACAAGCCGCCCGCAATTTGCTGCATTTTCAGTTCACCGTTGATCATTGCCATTTCGTGGACCTCCACGATTCCAGCTAGATCCGTCTGGCCATCGATTAGCACGATGTCATTGGTTGTGTTGTTTGTGAGTGTTCCATAAACGGCGGATACACCACCGATTGTGGACATTTCAGAAGATTTGACCCAAAGATCACTTGCTCGAACCTCCCCCTGAGCGGAGCAACCTGCTAGTACCAGCAGGGTAAAAAGAATTAATGCAAACTTACGCAAGGCTTTCCTTAGATGTCGGTGACCGGAGTCATGCTTTTTAGAAGTAATTACACCCTAATTCTACACTTCGTAGAAGTAAGAATGACGCCAATTTTGAAAACTTCCTGCGACACGCGGACAAATCAATCGGTCTAAAGTTCAAGTTGTGGGTTAATGTTTGAGAAATAACTAAATAAGTGAGTTTTTTTACGATTCATTACTAGATGTAGTGGTTTAGTGCTATTATAGGAAATCTGAAATTCGTAAGAAATTCACTAAAACTTTGTCAAAAAAGGGCTAAACCAGGCCCTTGGGGAACCTAAGGAGGCAACCATGGCGGTTACCGTTTACACACTTCCAGCTTGCGTGCAGTGCGATAGCACCAAGCGCATGATGCAGCGCAACCAAATCGAGTATGACGAGGTTGATATGAGCCAGGATCCGGTGGCTCTAGACATGGTCAAGACCTTGGGTTACACAGCAGCACCGGTAGTCGTCTCCGGCGAGGACCACTGGAGTGGTTTCCGCATGGACCGTATTCAGTCACTTAGCGCCTGAGAGAGAACCGAAATGTTCGACGTCGTTTATTTTTCTTCGGTTTCGGAGAACACCAAGCGATTTGTCGAGAAACTCGGATACTCAAGTATTCGAATCCCCCTCAAAACCGATGAAGCTGCAAGTTTTATCCATGAGGGCGAAAGTGTTTTAGTAGTCCCAACCTACGGTTCTGGGGATGACAACAACACTGTTCCCAAGCAGGTAATCAAGTTCTTGAACAATCCTGCAAACCGCAAACACGTGCGTGCCGTGATTGCAACTGGGAACACCAACTTTGGCTCTTCTTATGGATTAGCTGGAGACCTGGTAGCCGCCAAGCTTGGAGTTCCAATGATTTATAAAGCAGAACTGCTAGGCACCCCGGACGACATCGAGCAAGTAAAAGAGAGGCTGGAGAAGCTGTGGCTAACCAGGTAATAGAACTAGACGACAACGGAGTTGAAACCGGCAAGACTGGCATCGAAAGTGCCATGAGCTATCACGAGCTCAACGCCATGATCAATCTGTGGGACAAAGACGGAAAGATGCAGCTTGCGAAAGATAAGCTCGCTGTTCGCAAGTACTTCCTAGACCACGTGAACCAAAACACCGTTTTCTTCCACTCTTTGAAAGAGCGACTCGACTACCTGGTTGAGAATGAATACTACGAAAAAGAGATTTTGGACCAGTACCGCTTCGAGTTCATTGAGGAACTAGAGAAGCTTGCATACTCCAAGAAGTTCCGCTTTGAGGCTTTCATGGGTGCCTACAAGTTCTACACCGGATACGCGCTAAAGACCTTTGATGGCGAGCGCTACCTAGAGCGCTTCGAAGACCGAGTGGTGATGGTTGCCTTGGCGCTAGCCGAGGGTAAAGAAGACATTGCGGTTTCAATGGTTGAAGAAATCATTTCGGGACGCTTCCAGCCAGCCACTCCTACCTTCCTAAACTGCGGCAAGAAGCAGCGTGGAGAGTTTGTCTCGTGCTTCCTGCTTCGAATCGAAGACAACATGGAGTCAATTTCTAGAGCCATCAACTCAGCCCTCCAGCTTTCAAAGCGTGGTGGTGGCGTTGCCCTCAACCTTTCTAACGTCCGTGAGTATGGAGCTCCAATCAAGAAGATTGAAGGCCAGTCCTCCGGAATCATCCCAGTGATGAAGCTTTTGGAAGATAGTTTCTCTTACGCAAACCAGCTTGGTGCTCGTCAGGGTGCCGGTGCCGTTTATCTAAATGCTCACCACCCAGATATTCTTCGCTTCCTGGACACCAAGCGTGAGAATGCTGATGAGAAGACTCGCATCAAAACTCTTTCAATTGGAGTAGTGGTTCCAGACATCACAATGCACTTGGCCAAAGACAACGAAGACATGTACCTGTTCTCGCCGTACGATGTCGAAAAGGTCTACGGAGTGCCATTTGGTGACATCTCAGTTACTGAGAAATACCAGGAAATGGTTGATGACCCAAGGATTAAGAAGCAGAAGATTAAGGCTCGTACTTTGTTTGAGCGCATCGCAGAGCTTCAGTTTGAGTCTGGCTACCCATACATCATGTATGAGGACACCGTAAACAGAGCGAACCCAATCCAAGGTCGCATCAACATGTCCAACCTCTGCTCTGAGATCCTTCAGG
>CAYMAU010000031.1:0-11932 GCA_964388525.1 uncultured Aquiluna sp.
AAGAGTCGAGGCTTCCCTCGTATCGATACTTCACAGTTTGATCTGACTGAAGCGCCATGCCGATGTCCAGTCTGTTCAGAAACACGCGGGAGATCTTGTACAAGTCCTCCTCGAACCTGCCCTCGCTCGCGACCATGGAAGCCAAAGTCAACGTGGGAAGTGAGTCGGCAAGTGGAATCTCGTATTTCAATAACTCTTGCTCCATGCGGTCGACCATTGCTTTGATGACTTCGTCCGCTTCTGGGTTTGGGTCAAAGCTGTAGGTTGCTGGAAACAAATAGCCCTCGATGCTGGGGGCATTAGACGGAATCCTGGAGATCTGGTTTGCAATTCCCGCTTCTAGATCAGATATTGAAATACCCAAGTCCTCCGACAACCTTGGAAGGACCTGTGCCACGCTGAGGCCCTCGGGGATGGTCGTTGAAACGCTAAGTCGATTGTCTCCAGACATCAAAAGCTCTAAAGCGGCCGAGCCCGATAGCTTGGTAGGAAACTCGTAGCTGCCGGGGAAAATTACCAAATCAACGTTCAGCATGTCCCGATAGATGGCATCGAAGCTCTTGATGATATCTGCCTCGACCATTTTTTTGGCTACGTCCTCGCCAGTATCCCCCGGTGAAATTAGCAGCACAGTGCTGGGTCCAGCCTGCCCATCGTAGTCTTCTACCTGAAAACGAGACAGAAAGTCTTGAACACTGGAGCTTGCGACAAATAAACCGCCGCCGACTATCGTCCCGACTACAACAATCGAAATAATCGCGGCGAGCCAGGAACGCTTTGAGCTCTTCTTTGGCGGCACCGGCTCCAAACCATCAGTCATCCAAATTGTCCAATCCTCTTCCGGCTAACTCTCCGTGCTTCTCTGAAGCAAGCGCGAACTCCAATATAAGACAAGCAGCGGAGGCATCAATTATTGACTTTTGCTGTTTTGCATTCTTGCCGGCTTGTCGAAGAGATTGTTGCGCTGTTTTTGAGGTGAGTCTTTCGTCAATAAGCCTGACTGGAATCCCCTGCAAGGCAATCAGTTCGGCGAAATCGATTGCCATTCTGGTGCTGGCTGTATGGCCGCCTCGAAGAGAAAGAGGGAGGCCGACGTAGATGCACTCGGCATTCTTCTCGTTGTAAATATCCACAAGCTGTGCAATTGCGGTTTGGCCTTGACTAATAACTGAATGCGGAATTGCAAGCGAGTCAACAGAAATAGCAACTCCGATGCGAGCAAGCCCCACATCTACGGCAATTTTTCTCATCACACCATTGCGGCAGCCGCCGCGATTGCCTGAGCAAGCTTTTCAACGTTAGTTCCGCCGCCCTGGGCAAGCTCAGGCTTTCCGCCACCGCCACCGCCTAGGACTTTGGATGCCACCGAAACTAGTTCCCCAGCTTTATAGCCCTTTGTCACTGAAGCTGGGCCGGCGACAACAATCACCACGGCGGCGCCGCTGGCCTTGCTGCCCAAAATCACGATAGAGGCGGCGCCAAGGTGAGACTTTAGGCCCATAGCCAGAGTACGAAGCTGATCTGAATCTGAGATGTCCACCTCTAGCGCAAGAAGGTCAATTCCGTTTACTGAAGTCGCGGCCTTGGCCAGGGTGGGTATTTGACTTTGAAGCTTGGCAGTTTGCATGTCCGAGACCACTTTGATGGAAGCCTTTAGTTCCGCCAACGACTCAGTTACTCGAGCCTCGACCTCGCTGGCGGGAGCCTTCAGCTGGAGTGCCAGTCTTCTGACTAGATCGCGCTCGGCCTGAAGTGAAGTTAGCGCCTCCATGCCTACGAGCGCTTCTATTCTTCTCGACCCAGAGCCAACAGACGCTTCCGATACGACGCCTACCAGGCCAATTTGAGCAGTTCTTCCGACATGTGTGCCACCACAGAGTTCTCTTGACCATGGGCCGCCGACTTGAACAACTCTTACCTGTTCATCATAGGTTTCTCCAAATAGGGCTATTGCCCCGAACTCTTTGGCCGCCGCGACTGACATGAATTGCGCGGTAACTGACAAATCTGATCTAATAGCGAGGTTTGAGACCTCTTCGATTTCGCTTTTAGTGGCCTCGCTTAGGCTCTCGCCCCATGCGAAGTCCAACCTCATGTAACCCGGGCGATTATACGAACCCGATTGCAAAGCCTGAGGGCCTAACACTTGCCTGATCGCAGCGTGGACGACATGCGTGGCGCTGTGCGACTGGCAGGCCCCAAGTCGCCAATCCGCGTCCACAATGGTGGTGGCTGCCGAATTGACTGCAACCTCACCGAAAGCGACTTTTACCTTGTGCGCGAATAGCCCCTTGACGGGTTTTTGGACATCTAAAACATCGAGCGTAAAGCCATCTCCAGTTATGGTTCCGGCGTCAGCTGCCTGTCCACCTGATTCTCCATACAGGGATGTTGAGTTCAGAAACACTTCCCCGATTTGTCCTTGGCTCAAGGTTTTGACGGATACGCCGTCCCTAACAAGACCAATAATTGTTGCGGTGCCCTCTAGAGAGTCGTAGCCGGTAAATAGAGTTTCCCCCTGGGAGCGAACTTCGCTATAAACCTGGAGTGACCCTCCGCCCATTTTCTTGTCCTTGGCATCCTGCTTGGCCCGCTGTTTCTGTTGATCCATGAGCTCAATAAAACCTTCTCGATTTACTTCAAGTCCTGACTCGGCCGCGATTTCGACTGTTAGGTCAATTGGGAACCCATAGGTGTCGTGCAACTCAAACGCCGTGGCGCCGGACAGGATTCCATTTGCCTCAGCAATTGCTTGCTCAAGTACTAAAGTTCCGGTTTCTAAGGTTCTGGCGAATCCCGTCTCCTCGGAGAGGGCACTTCTAAGAATTCGTGGGAAGTTCTCTTCTAGCTCGGGGTATGCCTCAACCATGGCATCCTTGCTAACTGTAAACAGCTTCTCAAAACTGCTTTCAGTTACACCGAGAAGCCTCAGAGCTCTAATTGAACGCCGCAACAGCCTGCGAAGAACGTATCCGCGTCCTTCGTTAGAGGCGCTCACTCCATCGGACATCAGCATCAGAGAGGATCGAATGTGGTCGGCGATGACCCGCATTCGGACATCATCAATTTCGAGGGCTCCGTATTTCTTACCGCTCAACTGACTTGCTAGATCTATTAGAGGACGTATCTGATCAATCTCGTAGATGTTCTCGACTTCTTGAAGCAAGAATGCGACCCGCTCCAGCCCCATTCCAGTGTCGATGTTTCTTGCCGGTAGGTCACCTATTATTTCGAAGTGATCCTTGGTGCCACCGTCCGCGCGCTCATACTGCATGAAGACAAGATTCCAGATTTCAATGTAGCGATCTTCGTCCGCAGCCGGGCCACCCTCAACCCCATAATCGGGTCCACGATCAAAATATATTTCCGAGCACGGCCCCGCGGGTCCCCTTTGACCCGTTGACCAATAGTTATCTGCCATTCCGCGCTTTTGAATTCGCTCCATGGGCACATTGGTGTGGTCCAACCACAACTGAATCGATTCTTCGTCGTCTTCATAGACCGTTACCCAAAGTTTCTCAGGGAGAAATCCATAGCCGCCGGCCTCAACAGACGACGTCAATAATTCCCAGGCATACGTAATGGCCTCTTTTTTGAAATAGTCACCAAAACTAAAGTTTCCGTTCATCTGGAAAAAAGTGCCGTGGCGGGTCGTCTTACCCACTTCATCGATGTCAAGTGTTCTGACGCACTTTTGAACCGAGGTTGCCCGCTTATAGGGTGGCGGCATAACCCCCGTCATATATGGAATGAACGGCACCATTCCTGCTACGACGAACATGAGTGTTGGGTCGTGGCTTATGAGCGGAGCGCTAGGGACAATCGTGTGCCCTTTACTCTCAAAGTAGGACAGCCACCGACGCCTAATTTCGGCAGTCTTCACTTGCTACTTCTTAGGTTTAGCTGATTTTTTCAGTTCAGCTTCGCGCTCTTGGTAGCCTGCTGCTATCGAGTCCGAGAAATCCTTTGCCGCCATGCGTATTTCATCCACGGCACCCTGAGTCTTTGGGTTATCCCGAAGCTGCTGCAGCGCTAGTGCGCCCATTCCAATGCCTGCTATGAACCAACCTAGTTTTGACATGACTACCTCCGTTTGCCGAACACTTTAGCTACGCCCTGAACGACGCCAAATAACTTTGTCAACGGTCCACCGACCGAAGCGGTGAACACTGCAACCAGTGAGCTTATGTTAGTCGTGACCTGTTCCACGTCTTTGGTTATGTTGTCAACGCGCTTTAGCTGCTTGTTTGCCTCGGCAAGCGTCGTTTTAGCTTCCGCAAGAATAGGCTCGAATTCAGCATTGAAGGTGGTGACCGTCGCAGCTGTTTGATCCAGTAGCTTGCCGAGCTTGACTAGAGGGAATCCCAGCAGAATCACCAACAGCCCGGCGCTAGCGGCCAGAATGACCACTGCTATTTCGCCGCCTGTCATGTCTCTAACTACCTAGCTGCGTAGAACTCAACTACAAGCTGTACTTCACAAGTCACAGGAACCTCTTCGCGCTTTGGACGACGAAGAAGCGTCACCTGTAGCTTGTCTAGATCGACTGCGAGATACTCGGGGGTCTTTGCAAGCACATCGGAGTTACCCCCTGCCGCCGCAACCTGGAAAGGTTCGGTTCGCTCTGACTTGTCATGAACGTGAATCATCTGTCCTGGCTTCACGCGGAAGGACGGACGGTCAACTCTTTTGCCATCCACAAGGATGTGACGGTGAACCACCATCTGGCGTGACTGAGCAATCGTGCGGGCCATACCCGAACGAAGAACTAGTGCATCAAGACGCATCTCTAATAGCTCAACCAGGTTCTCACCGGTCAGGCCAGCAGTGCGCTTGGCTTCCTTGAATGTGTTGCGAAGCTGTGCCTCGCGAATTCCGTACTGAGCACGTAAGCGCTGCTTCTCGCGGAGACGAACTGAGTAGTCAGAGTCAGTCTTGCGCTTGGTGCGACCGTGCTGACCTGGACCATAAGGTCGCTTTTCCATGTACTTTGCAGCTTTTGGCGTCAATGCGATGCCCAGGGCACGCGATAGGCGGGTCTTGCTGCGGGATCTAGTTGCCTTCGACAAAAAGGTACCTTTCAAATCAAACTTTAGATTGGATATTTCGTAGTGTCCAGATTACAGCCGCTGAATCCAGATAACCCGAAAATCCTACCAGAGCGAACGGTCAAGTGTCACTATCTGGCAAGGATTTTTCTAATCAGTTCGACTCGTTTGGCCAATTCAGCTTCAAACCCGTGCTCGGAAGGGTGATAAAAAATTTCATCGCCGTCTCGATATGTTTGCGGTAGAACTCCCCTTGGGTCATCGTGTGGGTACTTGTAGCCCACGGCTCCGGTTGACCTAAGTGCTGCAGGTACCGGCTTAGTGCTGGCCGCTTCGACTGAGGCCATCGCCATGTTTATGGCCTGGTAGGCACGATTTGACTTTGGGGCTAGTGCCAAGTAAATCGTTAGTTGGGCCAAGGGGATTCTGCCCTCTGGCATTCCAATGCGTTCAACCGTCCCGGCCGTTGCTTCTGCTAGCACAAGTGCATGTGGGTCTGCCAAGCCAACATCTTCGCTCGCAAGAATCATTAGTCTGCGCGCTATGAATCTTGGATCCTCACCGCCTGCAATCATTCTTGCCAAATAGTGAATTGCACTGTCCGCATCAGAGCCACGAACCGATTTGATGAATGCGCTGATGGTGTCGTAGTGCTGATCCCCCGCCTGGTCATAGACAATTGTCGACTGCGCTGCCAACTTGGCGGATTCTAAGCTGACAGAGTTACCTGAACCATTGGCTGCCGCCTCCATGAGGGTGAGAGCCCGTCTGGCATCTCCGCTGGAAATTTTCGCCAGATACTTAAGCGCATCGATTTCGAAGCTTGCATCCGGCAAACCACTGTTTGACTCGAGTGCACGGTTCATTATCGATAAAACATCAGTGTCATTCAATGGTTCAAGCTTCACCACCACAGACCTTGAAATTAGAGGCGTGATAACGCTAAAAGATGGGTTTTCGGTAGTAGCAGCCACCAGAGTAATGATTCCAGACTCCACGGCGCTCAATAATGAATCCTGCTGAGACTTGGAAAATCGGTGCACCTCATCCAGGAACAAGACAGTCGGGCGATCGTAGAGATTCTTCAGCTCTTTGGCCTTGGCTATTAGCTCTCTGACCTGCGCAACCGTCGCACTGACGGCGCTGAGCTCTAGGAAGTGCGTTTTTTCATTGTTTCCAATAAGTCGAGCAATCGTGGTCTTTCCGCTTCCGGGAGGTCCCCAAAGAATCACGGATGGCCAAGAACCTGATAGATCGCCAGATATCAGCCTGGCAAGCGGCCCATTTTCAATGAGCGCTCTCGACTGACCTATCACTTCAGCGAGCGAATTTGGTCTCAGTCTGGCAGCAAGGGGAATTTCAACCACACGCTAACTCTAAGCAACACCTAGAATTACGGAGGCGATAAAAGGGTGAGTTATGAAATCAAACAGCAAGTTAGAGAATTACCAGGCAAAGCAAGACCTCATTAGCGAGAGAGCTGTGAGGTCTAAAAGGGATAACCGCTTGTTCTTAGCGGTTGCGGCCGCAGCGGTTGCGCTGGCCTTCGCTGGACAGCTCGCGTATTTCTCATTTGGGCCAGGAGGTCAGGAAGCTGATCTTGCATCGACAACCGATCAAGTCGAAACTCCTGCCGCTGCCCCAGATGCCGATCCAACTGGCGTCCCAGATCTGAGCCTTGCCGAGGGCAGACCCTGGAACGGGTCTCTCAACCTAAATGGCCAAGAGCTCACGTTTGAACTCGCCGGAGACCTGGCTCCACAGGCAGTAGCAAACTTTGTTTCACTATCCAAGAATGGCTTTTATGAGGGTGTCCGCTGCCACCGACTCGTGACTTCAGGTATTTATGTTCTTCAATGCGGTGACCCAAGTGGTGATGGCACCGGGGGTCCTGGCTACAACTGGGGTCCCATTGAGAACGCTCCAGAGGCTGACCTTTACACCGAGGGTGCTTTGGCAATGGCTCGTCGCGGTGGAGACGATAGCTCAATGGGCTCACAGTTTTTTATTGTCTACCAAGATTCGACCATCCCGTCTGACGCAGTCGGTGGCTACACTATTTTCGGCTCGATTACAGGCGGGCTAGACGCTGTCAAAGCAATCGCAGAAGCCGGCACAATTGACGGTTCTTCCGACTCATCTCCGCTAGATGAAGTATTGATAAGTTCTGTTTCGGTAGAGTAAGACAAAACCAGTAGGAGCAACCCTTGACAAGCAGCGAATTCGGCCGAGTAGATGAGGCTAACAATGTCTACTTGATAGACGGTGGCCAAGAGCGTATCGTCGGTCAATATCCAAATGTTCCCGCAGCGGATGCCCTGAGCTATTTCACGCGAAAATTTGATGATTTAGACGCCCAGGTTCGAACCTTGGAGCAGCGCCTCGCCGCCGGTATTACGGATTCAAAAAGCTTGAAAACCACCCGTGAACACCTGAAGGCTGAGCTAATTGAGCCGAAGGCAGTCGGAAATGTGCAGAACTTGCGTGATCGGGTTGAGGCAGTGACTGGGCTTATTGATGCCACCAGTGCCAAGGCTAATGAAGAGCGTGCTGCAGCAAATCAGCTTGCAATGGTGGCTAAGGAAGAAATTGCCGCCAGAGCAGAAGCCATTGTGGCCAACCTCGGTGGGATCAACTGGAAAAAGTCGGCCGTTGAGATGACTGAGCTGTTTGAGCGCTGGCAAAAACTTCAGAAGGAGGGTCCTAAGGTTACCAAGGCTAAGACCGACCCGATCTGGAAGCGCTTTTCCCAATCCCGCGCGAAGTTTGAGGCTGGTCGCAGAGCATTTTTCTCTAACTTGGATGGTGCGTTCAAGGAAGCTAAAGCCGAAAAAACATCCCTTGTAGAAAGCGCAAAAGCTCTATTGCCAAAGGGCGCCGGCGCAACGGATCAATACAAAAAGCTGCAAAATCAATGGAAACTGGCGGGGAAGGCCGGTAAGGCTGAAGAGGCGTTGTGGAAAGAGTTCCGGGCAGCGGGAGATGCCCTTTTTGCTGCTAAGAAGGCCGAGGACGCCGAGATCGAAATTAGCCACAAAGCGAATCTTGAGCAAAAAGTGGCCCTCAACCTTGAGATTGAGGCGCTTAACCTTGACGATATCGAGTCAGCCAAGAAGACTTTGGCCAATATCCAAGCGCGATGGGAAAAAATCGGGCACATCCCACGTGACCAGGTCAGGAAAATTGAAGATCCACTAAGAAAAGCGGAGAAGAAGATTGCTGATGCTGCTGCTGACGCATGGCGACGATCCGACCCCGCTGCAAAAGCACGCTCGAATTCCTTAGTCTCGCAACTAGAGGAAGCCATTGCGGGTCTTGAAAAGAGTCTCGAATTAGCAAAGCCTGAGAAGAAGAAAGAAATCGAAGAGCAAATAACCGCTCGCAAAGCCTGGCTGTTAGCTGCGTCCCAGGCAGTGGACTAGACCTAGCTGCTTTTCACTCGGTACACGTCGTAGACGGCTTCGACTCTCCGGACTTGGTTTAGAACGTGATCCAGGTGTGATGGGTCAGCCATCTCAAAGACGAACTTGCTAATAGCCACTCTGTCCTTACCGGTTGAAACCGATGCGTTCAGGATGTTCACATGGCTCTCGGTCAGCACTCGGGTCACATCGCTAAGCAGTCCCGAGCGATCTAGTGCCTCAATCTGAATCTGAACCATGAACACTCCCCTGGCCTCATCGGCCCAGGAAACTTCGACAAGCCTCTCTTTTGCTAGAGATTGGACATTTTTACAGTCAGTGCGGTGGACTGAAACTCCTTCGCCACGGGTAATAAATCCAGTTATCTCGTCACCGGGAACCGGAGTACAGCATCTAGCCATCTTTGACATGACATCCGGATCGCCTTTGACTAGAACCCCTTGAGACTCATTTCTTCTTTGACGAAGCGACTTGGGAACCTGTATCGGTAATTCCTCGGTGATAGCCTCTGGAGCTAGTCCCTCAAGTTGCTTCAGTCTGTCAATGACCGTTCCGACGGTCAGCTGGCCCTGGCCTATGGCATTAAATAGTGCTGGAATCCCCGCCAAACCATGCTCTTCCGAAAGCTTTGTCAGTGAATCTGATGACATAAGAGATTGAACAGGCAACCCTTTACGGCGGAGCCCACGAGCCAAAGCTTCCTTACCGTCCTCTGTAGCGATCTCCTTGCGCTCTTGAGCAAACCAGTGTTTGATCTTTGCGCGAGCTCCCGGGGAAGCCACAAAGTTCAGCCAATCCTTGCTAGGCCCTGCCGACTCTGATCGCGAAGTTAGAACTTCCACGGAATCACCGGCCTGCAATTTGCTTTCTAGCGGCACCAGACGACTATTGACTTTTGCACCGATTGTCTTGTGACCAACTTCCGTGTGGACCGCGTAGGCGAAGTCCACCGGTGTCGATCCGGCAGCCAGTCCAACGACCTTCCCCTTTGGCGTGAAGACATAGAGCTCTTTGGCGCCAATTTCAAATCGTAAATGATCGAGGAACTCCCCCGGATCTGCAGTTTCCTCTTGCCAGTCGGAGAGTTGCTTCATCCACGCGAAATCGACTTCCTTTTCGCTCCTCCCGGACTGCGCCTTGTACTTCCAATGGGCCGCGACGCCGAACTCGGCTCGCTGGTGCATTTCAAGCGTCCTTATCTGTATCTCCACTGCCCTACCATCTGGTCCGACAACTGTCGTGTGCAGCGACTGATACAGGTTGAACTTTGGCATCGCTATGTAGTCCTTGAACCTACCCGGAAGCGGCGACCAGCGGGCGTGGATGGCACCCAGGGCGGCATAGCAGTCTTTTACGTTTGCAACTATCACTCGCACACCCACAAGGTCGTAGATGTCGTCAAACTCTCTTCCTCGCAGCACCATCTTCTGGTAGATGGAGTAGTACTGCTTAGGACGCCCGTCTATCTTTGACTTGACCTTGCCATTTCGAAGTTCAAAGGAGATCTCGTCTATTACGTTCTGCGTGTAGTCGGACCTCAGGGGGTTTCTTTGGCCAACGAGGGAGACAATTTCTTCGTAAACCTTTGGATAAAGCACACTAAAGCTAATGTCCTCCAGCTCAACTTTCATCGTTGAAATACCTAAGCGGTGAGCTAGTGGTGCGTAGATTTCCAGAGTCTCCTGGGCTTTTTTTCTTGCCGACTCAGGGCTAACGAAACCCCAAGTTCTTGCATTGTGAAGCCTGTCCGCGAGCTTAATGACAAGGACTCTCACGTCCTTGCTCATGGCGACTACCATTTTGCGCATGGTTTCCGACTGCGCGCTGTCACCAAACTTGACCTTGTCGAGCTTCGTAACTCCATCGACCAATAGAGCCACTTCAGGACCAAAGTCCTTCTCGAGGGCCTCTATGGAGTAGTCAGTGTCCTCTACGGTGTCGTGCAGTAACGCAGCAGCTATTGTTGCCGGGCCAGAGCCAAGGTCAGCAAGGATCCTGCCGACCGCCAGCGGGTGTGTTATGTACTCTTCGCCACTTTTTCTAAGCTGGCCGGTGTGATACTTCTCGGCGTACTGAAAAGCCTTGTCGATTACTAGCAAGTCGGCTTTAGGGTGATTTGACTTGACTATCCGAATGAGAGAAGCCAAGTCGGTGCCGTAGGAAGTCGAGGACTTCGTAAATATTTTAGGCAGACGAGAACGAAGTGAACTGCTCTTCGCATCCGTCATGTTTCCATCCTCTTTTGAATGGATTCAATTCTACGCGCGGCTTGCGGCTACTTTGTCTGCAGCTTTCTTCAAAGTCGGCTCAGATTCGCGCAGATGTGCATAAATCGGGGCCGCCAGGAAGATAGACGAGTAAGTTCCGACGATGGTTCCAACAAATAGCGCCAAAGCAATGTCCCTAAGGGTTCCTGCTCCAAGCAACAACGACCCGACGAACAAGATCGAAGCTACTGGTAGAACAGCGACAACTGATGTGTTGATCGATCGAATCAGGGTTTGGTTGACCGCGAGGTTCACCATCTCACCAAAGGTTCGAGTTTCCGAGTATTCAACTTCGAGCGTATTTTCGCGAACCTTGTCGAACACTACAACCGTGTCATAGAGCGAGTAAGCCAAAATAGTAAGGAATCCAATTACAGCAGCCGGCGTCACCTCAAAACCAACACCGGCATAAATTCCGGCAGTAAGAATCAGGTCGTGGGCAAGAGCGAGAACCGCAGCTACTGACATTTTCCAGCTTCTGAAGTAAACGGCGATCAATAAAGACACCAGTATCAGAAACACGACAAGACCCATCAGGGCCTGGTTAGTGACATCAGCACCCCAGTTAGGGCCTATGAAGCTTGACGCTACAGCGGCATCTTCTATTCCGTACGCCGCAGCAAGAGCCACACGAGCCCGCTCTGACTCTACGTCCTCAAGCTGCTCAGTTTGAATGCGAATGTCAGCAAGCCCAACGTCAGTTACGTTCACCTGAGAGCCCGGTGCAATTTCGGAAATTACGTCTACCGCGAGCTGGTGGGATAGCTCTTGAGAGTTTGTTAGCCTGAATTCAGAACCACCACGGAATTCAATACCAAAGTTGAATCCACCGCGGGCAACTGGTAATAACAATGCAAAGATAACGGCCACAGCGGCGATGATGTACCAAGTTTTCCTGCGGGCTACAAAATTAAAGCTTCGCTCACCCGAGTAAAGCTGGTTTCCGAAATCTCTTGCCCTACTCATCTTGATCTCCCTGACCCGCCAAAGCTTTTCGCTCAGCAATTGTCTGTCGTTTTTGTGCTTCCTTTGAAGACTTTTCGGCCTTACCGCCGGCTAGTGACTTGGACACCTTGAATTCGCCGCGTCCCTTATAGGAAACCTCTCTGGCCGAAAGGTCGAATCCAGAGAAACGATGACCAGACGCGAAGAACTTGTTTCTAGCCAGAAGCTGAACTAGTGGATGGGTGAACAT
>CAYMAU010000031.1:12032-13598 GCA_964388525.1 uncultured Aquiluna sp.
CAGACGCGAAGAACTTGTTTCTAGCCAGAAGCTGAACTAGTGGATGGGTGAACATAGTCACTACCAAGAGGTCAATCAAAGTTGTTAGACCCAATGTAAACGCGAAGCCTCGAACCGAAGAGCTTGTTAGTAAGTAAAGGACTACCGCTGCGGTAAAACTAACGGCGTCTGAAATCAAGATCGTGCGTATCGCTCGCTTCCAACCAGCCTCGACGGCGCTTTCTAGATTTCTACCGTCTCGTAGCTCGTCCCTAATCCTTTCGAAGTAGACGATGAAGGAGTCAGCGGTAATACCGATAGCTACGATCAAACCCGCTACCCCAGCTAGTGAGAGCCTGTAGCCCTGCCGCCAAGACAGGAACGCGATTGCTAGATAGACCAAGAGTGCGGCCACAATGAGCGAACCGAGAACTACCGTGGCGAGACCGCGGTACTGAAAAGCCATGTAGATGATCACGAAGATAAGACCGATGAGTCCTGCTAGCAGTCCCGAACGAAGAGACTCTGAACCAAGAGTTGCGGAGATGTTCTCCTGAGACTGAACTTCAAAGCCAATAGGTAGCGCACCATACTTCAACTGATCAGCCAAAACAGTTGCGGATTCTTGAGTAAAAGATCCTGTTATTTGAGCTTGACCGTTGGTGATAACTGCGTTCGTTGATGGAGCTGTAATAACCAGGCCGTCCAGGGTGATGGCAAATTGGTTCGCTGGGCTTTGCAGGCCAAAGAGTCTTGAGGTAACCAAACCGAAGGCATCGGAACCAGCTCCATCGAATTCTAAGTTGACGGCCCAGGTATTGGTGCTTGCACCAGTTTGGGTAGTCACGGTTCCAGCGCTTGCGTCAGAGATGTTTGCTCCCTGCACTTCTACCGGTCCAAGAATGTACTTGTACAGCGAAAATTCGTCGCAAGTCACAAGGCCCACCATAGGATCGTCTACTTGCCCTGCTCCTCTAAAAGGCAAAGAGCAGTCTAAGTTTTCGAATTGAGCCTGAAGCCGCTCGGTTATCCAGGCGATGTCGCTGGCGTTTACCGGAGTTGTCAACGGCACGTCGCTGAAAGAGTCAAGATCGACAGGCAGTGCGCCCTCAGCAGCAGGGCCAGAGATGCCCTGCACAATAACTGGCCGGAACTCGAGCAGTGCGCTTGCCTTTATTAGCTGAAGAGTAGTTGCGTCCGGAGTTCCTGGGATTGCAACAACAATGTTTTGATTACCCTGAATCGAAACTTGGGCTTCTCCAACTCCGGATCCATCGATTCTCTGTCTAATAATGGTCACGGCCTGAGTTAACTGTTCAGCACTTGCTTGATCACCTTCGGCAATGGTGGGAGTAAGAATAATCTGCGTGCCACCCTGAAGGTCAAGACCTAACTCAGGAGCATAGGATGCGCCAGGCTGAACCGTAGCTACACCCCAAACCATTAGCCCGATGAAGAAGACTGCAATACCTGTCAGCCATGAGAGCTTCCGTCTAGCGGAAGTTGTAGTGGTGTTCTCAGCCAAAGCTAGTTCTCCTCAGAAGTTTGGATTGCACGCACTGCCTGCTTCAGCACTTTGAGCTTCGT
>CAYMAU010000032.1:0-12952 GCA_964388525.1 uncultured Aquiluna sp.
TCCGTCTAGCGGAAGTTGTAGTGGTGTTCTCAGCCAAAGCTAGTTCCCCTCAGAAGTTTGGATTGCTCTTACCGCTTGCTTCAGCACCTTGAGCTTCGTGCCTGGCGTGGTCTCAATCTCTAGGTCATCTTCGCCTATGGCGATGACCGTGCCTTTGATGCCTGCGTGAAGGATGACGTTGGAGCCGACTTGGAGAGTTTGAACCAAGTTCGCTGCGTCACGCTTTCGCTTTCTGTTCTGATTTACCAACAACAGAATCATGGCGGCAAGAACCGCTAATAGTATTAAATCCAAGGTATTCCTAACCGATTGGTACCCCGAAATTATAGGGCTTAGATGAAAAACTTGCTCTACTGAATCCCTAAATGCGCTAAACCGTGACTTGTTATCTCCCTGCCGCGCGGTGTTCGCTGCAATAATCCGGCTCTAATCAAGAATGGTTCGATAACTGCTTCAATGGTCTCGGGCTCTTCGCCAAGGGCGACAGCGAGGGTCGAAAGGCCCACAGGCTTGGCGCTGAATTTAGTCGCCAGCATGGTCAATAGCGTCCTGTCAACTCGATCCAGACCCAATTTATCAACCTCGAACAATGTCATCGCATCCAAGGCAATGCCGTAATCAATAACGCCGTGTTCATTTACGCTGGCAAAATCACGAACTCGCCTAAGCAGGCGATTTGCGATTCGAGGCGTACCTCGGGATCGAGTGCTCAGTAGATCCAGCGCCTCAGCCTGCAAGTCGATGCCGAGTTTCAGTGAAGATGCTTCGAGCACTCGTGCAATCTCATCGGCTTCGTAATACTCGAGGAAAGCGGTGAAACCAAAGCGGTCCCTAAGAGGAGTGGGCAGCATTCCGCTTCTAGTGGTAGCGCCAATCAGTGTAAAGGGCTCGATGTCTAGGGATATGGACGCTGCCCCCGGTCCTTTGCCAACCATCACGTCAACTCGGAAATCTTCCATCGCCAAATACAGCATTTCCTCGGCGCTTCTGGACATGCGGTGGATTTCGTCGATAAATAGCACGTCGCCCGCCTCGAGAGCGGAGAGTATCGATGCTAGATCCCCCGAAGACTGAATTGCTGGGCCGCTCGTTAGCTTGAGTGTTCGCTCTGCTTCGTGAGCAACGATCATCGCAAGAGTGGTTTTTCCGAGCCCTGGAGGCCCTGCCAATAAAATGTGATCCGCTGTTCTTCCCCCTAGTTTTGCCGCCTTGATCACTAGAGAAATCTGCTTGACAACCTTGTCCTGACCTACGAATTCTCCTAGAACTTTTGGCCTCAAGGCCGCTTCGAGGGCCCGCTCTTCAGGCGCGGAATCGATCACGAGGTCAACTTAGAACGGCCAAGTTCAGCTAGTGCTTGCTTCAGTAACGCAGATTCAGATAGTGACTGGTCAAGGCTTGAAAGAAGCTTTCTGGATGCGAGTTCATCTCCACCCAGCTGAAGCATCGCCTGTAGCACGTTTTCATTAACTCTGACGCCCGAGGACAATCCCACCTTGCCGCTCAGGGTAATCAATACAAGTTTCGCAGTCTTTGGCCCAATTCCCGGTATCGCACGGAACGCACTTTCGTCTTGGGAATTGATGGCATTCACTAACAGCTCACCGGTTAGCCCAGACAGCGTGGTCATTGCCAGCTTGGGCCCAATCCCATTTACCCCGCAGAGCAAGTCAAACAACTCTGCCTCTTGGCTGGTTTGAAAGCCAAACAACGACAGGTCGTCCTCTCTGACAACGAGTTTTGTTTGAATCAAGATCTCTTGGCCGACGGCGAGTTTGCCTGAGTGACGACTGGTCACCTGAATCGAAAAACCGACACCTGACACAACCAAGGTAAGACGGTCTGAGCCCAAGTGGCTGATGGTTCCCTGCAAGCTCGATATCACGTTGTTAACCTAATCTTCGGTTAGCACTCTTGGCCGCTGCGACCCACTTCTGCTGGGCATTCGTGCCTTGGCCCTGAGCTCTCTTTGATGCACAAATCGCCACGGCCAATGCATCTGCGACGTCGGCCGGCTTTGGGGTTTCTTCTAAATTCAGGGTGCGCCGAACCATTTCCGACACCTGGGCCTTATCGGCTCTACCGTGTCCGGCCACCGCAAGTTTAACCTCGCTTGGAGTAAAGAACTCAAGCCGTATTTTGTGCTTGAAGGCCAAAGCCATAAGTGCGCCTGAGATCTGAGCGACCCCCATAACGCTTCTAAGGTTGGCCTGGGCAAAAACTCGCTCTATGGCAATAAGAACTGGCTTATGGGTGGAAATAATCCCGTCCAAAGAGTCGGCTATAGAACCGACCCGATCTCGCGGATCTTGGCTTGGTGAAGAGGTGAAGTGACCATAATCAACTGCCTTGTTGCCGCTTATTACCCCGTATCCGCAGCGAGTGAGTCCAGGATCGACTCCGAGAATTACCTCCACTAGCTCATGGCTTCTAGCTCGGCCATTACGGCTTCTGAAATCTCCATGTTCGTGTAGACCTCTTGGACGTCGTCCAGTTCCTCCAGCGCCTCTATAAGATCAATTACCTTCTTGGCACTGGCGGCATCCACGTCGACCTTCAGGGAAGAAACAAACTCCACATCAGCCGATTCGTAATCGATGGTTGATTGCTGAAGAGCAGTCCTGGTTTCTGTCATCTTGCTTGGATCACACGTGAGCAAAAAATTGTCGCCGATTAGCTGGAGGTCTTCAACCCCATGCTCAATGGTGGCTTCAAGGATTTCATCTTCGGTGTAAGAACCAGGAACCGAAATAACACCCTTGCGTGCAAATTGATAGCTCACGGAACCAGGGTCAGCCATGTTTCCCGAGTTTTTACCAACCGCAAGCCTGACCTCTGCCGCTGCGCGGTTTCTGTTATCCGTGAGACATTCAATCATTACTGCTACCCCAGCTGGTCCATATCCTTCGTAAATAATGTTGTGGTACTCAACGCCATCGCCTAATTCGCCTGCGCCGCGTTTGACCGCCCGATCAATGTTGTCGCCGGGCAAAGAGAGCTTCTTTGCTTTGTAGATCGCCTCGTAAAGGGTTGGGTTTCCTTCGAGGTCGGATCCACCTAAGCGAGCCGCCACCTCAATGTTTTTGATAAGTTTCGCGAACAGCTTTGCTCTCTTGGAGTCGTTAGCTGCCTTTTTATGCTTCGTTGTTGCCCATTTAGAGTGACCTGACATAGTCCCTCTAAATTACTAGCTTTGGTGCTCTTCAACGAGCGAAATGAATAACTTGTGCAAATACGTTGCTCCAGTCAGCTCCGGGTGGAAGCTTGCGCCTATGAGATTTTGAAACTGAACGGCTACTGGCTCCAGATTATGAGTTGCCAAAATTTCACAGTTACCGGCCTCGAGAATCCTTGGAGCTCTAATAAACGCCACGTTTTCCAAGGTTCCATCAGCGAATTTCACGGGGGCTTCAAACGAATTCAGCTGACCGCCATAGGCATTGCGTTCTGTCTTGACTGGCAGTCCGGCTATTAGCTGCTGATCTGGAAGAGCCCCTACTACTTCGTCGGAAATTAGAATCAGCCCGGCGCAGGTTCCGAGGACCGGCTTTGATTTCGCAAACTCTCTAACCTGCGGCATCAGATCATAGTTCACAAGAAGCTTAGAAATCGTCGTTGACTCTCCCCCAGGGACTATTAACGCATCTACTTTTGCTAGGTCGCTAGAGGTCTTAACTGGAAGACCTTCTACTCCCAATTGCCTAAGAAGTAGAAGGTGCTCTCGGCTATCGCCCTGAAGAGCGAGAACGCCTATTAGCAATTACCAGCCACGCTCCGAAAGTCGGTGAGGTGCTGGGAGGTCAGAAACATTTATTCCGACCATCGCCTCACCTAGACCGCGAGAAGCATTTGCGATCACGTCTGCGTCGTTGTAAAAAGTGGTTGCCTTGACGATTGCCGCAGCGCGAGCAACCGGGTTACCAGACTTGAACACTCCGGATCCTACGAATACTCCGTCTGCTCCCATCTGCATCATCATGGCCGCATCTGCAGGAGTTGCAACCCCTCCAGCTACGAAGAGAACTACCGGCAGCTTTCCTTCTCTAGCAACTTGCTTCACAAGTGCGTATGGGGCCTGTAGTTCCTTGGCGGCGACGAATAGTTCGTCATCGCTTCTGGACGAAAGAGCTCGGATTTCGCCAAAGATAGTCCTGATGTGCTTAGTGGCTTCCGATACGTCGCCGGTTCCGGCCTCGCCCTTGGACCTGATCATCGCCGCACCTTCGGTGATGCGGCGAAGTGCCTCTCCCAAGTTGGTAGCACCACATACAAACGGGATGTCGAAGTTCCACTTATCAATGTGATTCACGTAATCAGCAGGGCTTAAAACTTCTGATTCATCTATGTAGTCAACCTTGAGGGACTGAAGAATCTGCGCCTCAACGAAGTGACCGATGCGAACCTTGGCCATGACAGGAATCGACACGGCTGCCCTGATGCCGTCAAGCAAGTCTGGGTCGCTCATTCTGGCTACGCCACCCTGAGCGCGGATATCTGCTGGCACGCGCTCTAGAGCCATCACAGCGACAGCTCCTGCATCCTGGGCAATGATCGCTTGTTCGGCGTTGACAACGTCCATAATGACGCCACCCTTTAGCATTTCTGCTAATCCGGACTTAACTAAGGGCGTTGATTCTGTCGTGTTATTTGTCATGCTCTAATCCTAAACTCCGTCGATCCAGTTGGTAGCAATTGTTTCCCTAACTTCACCTAGAAGTTTTGGAATCGCTTTGGTCTGAGCAATAATCGGAAAAAAGTTCGAATCATTCCTCCAACGAGGAACTATATGTTGATGAAGGTGTTCTGCGATGCCGGCGCCAGCAACTTGGCCTTGATTCATGCCAATGTTGAATCCGTGAGCCCTTGAAGTTGCCTCAATCGTTGCCATGGCCTGCTGGGTCAAAAGTGCAATCTCGGCCGTCTCCTCAAGGGTTGCCTTGTCATAGGTTGCTACGTGCCGGTAGGGGCAAACAAGCAAGTGTCCTGCGTTATAAGGAAACAGGTTCAAAAGGACATACGCCTTGACTCCGCGCTTCACAATCAGGCCATCTTCGTCTGACTTATTTGGGGCGTCGCAGAAAACGCAGTCGTCGGTTGGCGGCTTCTGCAGATCCTCTATGTAAACCAGGCGATGGGGTGTCCACAACCTTTCAAAGCCGTCCTGCATCCCAGTCATATTGTCTAGGTATTCGCTCATTACACCTGTTCCTTGTTGCTGATCGCATCTCGAATGAGTTGCCTAGCTTCCTCAAGCGGAATGTCATTGCGCTGATTCCCGTCCCGGAACCTAAAAGCCAAAGTTCCAGCTTCGACATCTCTTGCTCCAGCAAGGATTATGAAAGGAACCCTGTCAAGAGTGTGGTCTCGAATCTTTTTCTGCATCCGGCTATCGGAGTGATCGACATTTATGCGCACTCCCTCCTTCTTTAGCGAACTGGCAAAGACATCTAGATAGTCTGCGAATTCGTCTGCCACCGGTATGCACACCGCTTGAACGGGTGCCAGCCATGGTGGGAAGTGTCCTGCGTAGTGCTCAGTCAGAACCCCAAAGAATCGTTCAATTGATCCAAACAAAGCCCTATGGATCATGATCGGCTGATGCCTTGCACCATCTGAGCCTACGTATTCCAAATTGAATCGATCTGGAAGATTAAAGTCCAGCTGAATCGTGCTCATTTGCCAGGTGCGGCCGATGGCGTCTCTTGCCTGAACAGATATTTTTGGCCCGTAGAATGCCGCGCCGCCAGGATCTGCAACTAACTCCAAACCGGATTCCTTTGCCACCTGCTCCAGCGTTCTCGTTGCGGATTCCCAAATAGCGTCCTCACCGACAAACTTTGGATTACCCTCTTCTCTGGTCGATAACTCAAGATAGAAATCATTGAGTCCGTAGTCGCGAAGAAGGTCAAGCACAAACTTCAAAACGCTCGTTAGCTCCTGCTGCAACTGGTCCTGGGTGACAAATAAGTGGGCATCGTCTTGTGTCATGCCACGCACTCTCGTGAGGCCATGCAAAACGCCAGACTTCTCGTAGCGATAAACAGAGCCAAACTCAAACATGCGAAGCGGAAGCTCTCGGTAGCTTCTGGAACGAGACTTGAAAATCAGAATGTGAAATGGGCAGTTCATGGGCTTCAGGTAATAATCAACGCCCTGCTTGCGTACCTCTCCGTCCTCGCCAACCTCAGAGTCCAGCTTCATTGGCGGGAACATGCCATCGGAATACCAATTTAAATGTCCGCTTTGCTCAAAAAGATTCGATTTAGTTATGTGCGGTGTGTAGACGAACTCATACCCCGCCTCTTCGTGTTTGGCACGCGAGTAGTCCTCCATGACCTTTCGAATGATTCCACCCTTTGGGTGAAATACCGCAAGCCCTGATCCGATTTCTTCGGGAAAACTGAATAGATCGAGCTCTACGCCAAGTTTTCTGTGGTCGCGCTTTGCTGCCTGTTCAATTCTGTCCAAGTGATTCGCTAACGCCTCCTTGGTCGGCCAAGCAGTGCCATAGATGCGTTGTAGTTGCTTATTGTTTTCATTGCCTCGCCAGTAGGCTGCCGCGCTCCTTGTAAGAGAAAAGCTCTTGCCGATTTGCCTCGTGTTTGGCAGGTGAGGTCCTCTACAGAGATCTCGCCATGCGAAGCTACCGTCTGGGTTTGTGTTCTCATACACCGATAGCCCGCCGGATGAAACCTCAACCGAACCCTCTTGGACATCCTCTGACTTCAACCCGATGAGCTCAAGCTTGTATGGCTCATCGGCCATAAGTCTCTTGGCTTCTTCGTCCGAAACTTCAATGCGCGTGAATCGCTGTGATTTCCCCACTAGCTCCTTCATGCGCTTCTCTACTCGCTTTAGATCGTCGGGAACGAACGGTTCGGTAACATCAAAATCGAAATAAAACCCATCGGTGATATATGGCCCAATGCCAAGCTTTGCGCTTGGAAATAGCTCCTGCACTGCTTGCGCCATGACGTGAGCCGTGGAGTGACGAAGAATCTCCAAGCCTGCCCTAGAGTCAATAAGTATGCCCTCGACCTTATCTTCGGCCGCTAAAACGTGGGACAGGTCCCTGGCTTCGCCATTCACGTGCATTGCTATGACCTCACGCAGTTCGAAAAGATCGAAACCGGTGGCTCCCTCACTTACCTGGTGAGTCTTCCCTGCTAACAAAATATTCACTTGCACTCCTTTACCTGCCTAAGTCTATCTACGCAGTTAGGTATGCCTTGCTAGTAATGGCGCAAACAACCCTGCAAAATTACGCTATGACTAAAAACAATGATCGTGATCTTGAGCGCAAGCTGAACTGGCTAAGGGCAGCAGTTCTCGGAGCAAATGATGGCATTGTTTCGGTCGCAGGCATTGTGGTTGGAGTAGCAGCCGCAGGAGCAAGTTATCAAGTCATTCTCCTTGCTGGTGTGGCTGCGATTGTCGCAGGCGCAATTTCCATGGGTGGTGGCGAGTTCATTAGCGTAAGCGCTCAGCGCGACACCGAAATTGCGCACGGTAGAAAAAAGGGCAACATAAATGCAAGGCCCTGGTCCGCGGCGTGGTCATCACTTCTGGCGTTCATCTCCGGCGCGGCGCTGCCGCTTCTCGCTATTACGGGTCCTTGGCAGGCAATTAGCATTCAGGCAACTTTTGCAAGCGTGGCCCTAGCGCTAGCCATTACTGGATGGTGGGCAGCGTGGGCCGGTAGCACCCCAGTTCTGAGATCTATTGCCAGAAACGTCGTGATTAGCACCCTGACAATGGGAATTTCCTACGCAATTGGTGCTCTTTTTGGCGTGACAATCCTCTAGAGCGATTACCCTTCTAAGTGTGAATGAGATTGAAAAATACGACTTTGCCCTAATTGGCGGCGGAATCATGTCAGCAACTCTTGGCGTGCTGCTAAAAAAACTTGACCCGAGTATCTCGATTGTTATGTATGAGCGGTTGAGCGAAGTGGCGGAGGAAAGCTCAAATCCTTGGAATAATGCCGGGACCGGGCACGCTGCACTTTGTGAACTCAACTACATGCCGGACTCGACAGACGGGTCTTTACCGGATCCTTCCAAGGCAGTCGCAATCAACGAGCAATTTCAAGTATCCAGGCAATTCTGGTCCAGCCTCGTGGCACTAGGTGCGCTCGATGACCCAAAAACTTTCATACGTTCAGTCCCCCACATGACTTTTGTTCGTGGCGACTCAGATGTTGACTACTTAAGAAGAAGGCAGAAGTCCCTGGATGCTCAGCCGTTATTTACTGGCATGAAGTTCTCCGAGGATGTCAAGGAGCTCTCAAAGTGGATTCCCCTAATGATGGATGGCAGGGGCGACGAAAAAGTTGCCGCGACATTTACTAATCAAGGGACAGATGTCAACTATGGCTCCATGACCAAACAAATGATCAAATGGCTAGTCAAAAATGGCATGCGGCTTGAAACGAACACGGAAGTCAAATCCGTGCTCCAGTTTGAGGACAAGAAGTGGCAGCTATGGTTCGGAGGCTCTCCTGGACGTATTGTGCACGCGGATAAGGTTTTCGTTGGTGCCGGTGGATATGCGTTGAAGATTCTTCAAAAATCTGGCATTCCAGAAATAGATGGCTACGGAACCTTCCCAGTTAGCGGTCATTTCCTAAGAACCGATGATCCTGTAATAGTTGCTAGCCATCAAGCCAAGGTCTACTCCCAAGCCGATGTTGGGGCTCCCCCAATGTCCGTGCCACACCTCGACACCAGAGTTGTCGATGGCAAAACCAGCCTGCTCTTCGGTCCATTTGCAGGCATCAACCCGAAGTTTTTGAAAAACGGCTCAGTGCTTGATCTTCCGTTGTCGATCAGGATAAAGAACATCACCTCTTATCTCTCAGTTGCCCTAAGAAACTTAGACCTCATGAAGTACTTGCTCATGGAAGTAACCAAGACGAAGAAAAGCAAGTTCGAAGCTCTTCGAGTTTTCGTACCAAATGCCACTCCGAAGGACTGGTCCTACTACGAAGCCGGCCAAAGAGCCCAAGTCATCAAGCCAAATGGCCGTGGTGGCACACTTCAATTCGGAACTGAAGTTATCTCCAGCCAGGATGGAACCATTGCGGGTCTTCTGGGAGCCAGCCCGGGAGCATCGGTCAGCGTGAGCGTAATGCTAAACGTGCTCGAGCGGATGGCCCCAGATGATTTCCCAACATGGACAAAAGCCATCAAGGAACTAATACCAACCTTCGGCAAACAGCTAAATGCGAATGCCGTGCTTGCAACAAAGACTATGAAGCAAACAGCGAAGTCACTGAATCTAATAGCCTAGGTAGCAAGCTCCTGTAGCATCACAGCATGAAAACATGCACAGTAGTAGCCACTTTCACGCCGAACGCCCAAAACCTGATCGAAGTCAAAGAGCTTCTACTCGATGTCGCAAAAGACGTGAGGCTTGAGCTTGGTTGTGTCTTCTATGACCTTTACGAGGAAGTCTCGGGAAAGCTGATGTTCATAGAAGCCTGGGAGTCCAGAGAACTTTGGCAAATTCACAACGATGCACCGACCGTCGCAAGAATCTTAGAATTTATAGAGGGAAAGCTATCGGAACCAGTTTTAGTTCAGGAAATGTACGCTGCAATCTAGCCGAGTACTAAAAATCCAAAGAGCTCTCGCCATCTCGACGTATTAATTACCTGATCGATTAATTGACTTCTTTTCCAAATATTGAATAGAACGAAAGATGCGCGAACATGCCCAACAGCGCAATGATGCCTGTCGCCGAAAGTGCCATTAGGATCGTTACCTCGTTTAGTACTAGAACCAAGTCGTGGCTTTCCATCAGGTAATCCTTTTCTCTTTGTTTTATAAGAGTTTAGCTACTTTTGCTCTGAGGTAATCCATGACACAGTCCTTGCAACTTTTTCTCGGGACTAAACCAATGATGCGCCCGGGACCTAGTTTCCGCTGAGGCTTAATCTCAAAGCACCCTCACCGGCTTCTGTGATTTTGACTGGAATACCCCAATCTTGTTGATGAATGTGGCAAGTGGCGTGCTCAGGGTGTGAATCACAGGACGCACCCTTCGCGGCAACATGAATAACTCCATCTTGAACCTCAGGGTTTATCTCGATAATTCTTGTCAGCTCAGTGGAGGAAGCTTCAGGTGTCAACATCGGAGTCAATGTCGGTTTCGATTGAACGTCAGCGTTGGAACAACCCGTCAAAATGAAAGCTAAAACTACGAACATTCCCAACACGCCTGAGCGCTTACCCCTGCTACCCCACCCCTAGGTCAAGTCTAGGTTCTGTGAATGAATCGAGCTCCCGATCCGCTCTTTACGAGGATACCCTAGAGTGCACTCGCAATCTCAGTTACGTGCAACTGGGAGATTTGATGTCCTCCCGGATGGCGCAACCACTTGACCTCGGCACCAAAACCTTGGAGCACCTCAACCCAAGCTTCGCTTACTTGCACGGGCGCGTAGGGGTCTTGATCGCCATTTGCTAGCCAAACACGCTTTCCCTTGAGGTCTACTCTCTCAACTTCACGGTATGGCTTGGTCGACCCAAACAGAGCTGCTCCAGATAACAGTGCTGGATGCTTGATCATCAAAGCCGACGCGGTATTAGCTCCGTTACTAAAACCAGTGCCAAAGATGTTCGCCCGATCAATCTCATACTCGACAATTGCGGCCTCAATGAACTCAGACAGCTCTGCGACTCCCTGGTCTATGGAAGCCTCGTTGAAGCTGCCATCGGGATAGCGCTCAAAGAATCGATTCATGCCCGACTCTAGGTGCATACCTCTCGGTGACAAGACTGATGCTTCAGGGTCCAAGGCCTTAGCTAGACCAAGAAGATCGTGCTCATCAGCACCTGTGCCATGAAGTAGGAGAAGAGTTCGAGAGGAACTTCCTCTCTGAAATACGTGTGGTCTTGCTAGATCGTTATTTGCCATCTTGCTAGACGTTGATTTCGGTCAAGGACTGCTGGATTTGATCTCTTGATGGCTCTAGCCATGGTGGAAGCTTTAGCTTCTTACCAAGTTCCAGAAGCGGTTCGTCAGTGTCAAAGCCAGGATCATCCGTTGCAATCTCAAACAACACTCCACCTGGCTCCCTAAAGTAAATGCTTTTGAAGTACTGCCTGTCCTTGATTTCAGTGACGGCGACTCCTTTATTCATTAGCTCCTGTTGCCAAAGCTCCATAGTCGTTAGATCGGGAGCCCTAAACGCCACGTGGTGAACCGTGCCGCCTGCTTGGAGGCCGCGGTGGCCCACGCCGCCGAGAACTTCTACCTTGGTGCCGGAGGCCCCCTCGGCCATCTGGAAGTTTGCCTTACCGGACGACTCTGAGGAAAGGCTCATGCCCAGAAGGTTTTGAAGCATGCCTGCGGTTGGATCGATCTGAATCTGTGATAGCTCAACGGAGTGAAGACCGCGGACAGCATGTTCGGCTGGAATGTTTGCCACCCCGTCCCATCCACTTCTGGTGTCACCCACAGTTCCGACAAGTTGCAGGCGCATGCCGTCGTAATCACGCACTTCGATTAGATCTTGGCCAGATGAGTCCTTGCCCCATAACCAATCGACGTTGAGCCCGGCTAAGTGCTTACTCCAAAAACCAAGCGATGTGGCTGGCACAGAGAATGAGGTGGCCGTGGTTAGCCCCGAGCCCTCACGGCCCTTGGATACCCCTGGCCATGGGAAGAATGTCAAAATTGAAGCTGGAGAGCCGTGCTCATCCCCGTAGTAAAGATGCCAAATGTGAGGCGCGTCGAAATTTACGGTTTGTTTCACGAGCCTCAGACCAAAGACCTTTGTATAAAAATCGACGTTTCGCTGTGGGTCTCCGGCGATAGCTGTCACGTGATGAATGCCATGTGGGGTAACGCTCATATAAATCTCCATTCCACTGGGCAAAGTAGATACTCCACAAGAACTTTCCCCGAGGCCGACAAGGAAGCCTTCTAGTTCTTAGGTTTGCGCCTAAAGATTTGCTTGATGCGAGCAACTAATCTTTCCAGCCCTTGCACTCCCTGCTGGTTCAACTCTCGTGCCCACTTGATTTCCAGAGCCAAGATTGAGAGCCCAAAGAAGATAAACAACAGTCCGGGACCAGGTGTGACAAGCATTATTAGTCCAAGAATTACCAGTGCAAAGCCGATCAGCATAATCAGAGCCCAACGAATAGGGTGTGGCAGATTTGCCAATATCTTCTTTAGCTTTTCCATTCAATCTTCAACTATCTTCACGTTGTAAGTATTTCAGGTCAGTCGGTAAAAAGGCCTGAACATTCAGCAACCTTGGAGCAAGATTGTAGCGTAGTCCGGTCGCCTAAAAAGCCGAGAAGTAGGTGAATAACTGAAGTCACCTCGAGAGTGTCTATGGCACTTGGTGGGCGATACTGGGTTCGAACCAGCGACCTCTTCCGTGTCAGGGAAGCGCGCTACCACTGCGCCAATCGCCCAGCTTTGAAGCTGGAGGTGAAGACGGGATTCGAACCCGTGTACGCGGCTTTGCAGGCCGCTGCCTCGCCTCTCGGCCACTCCACCAGTACAGAGGCTAAAAGCCTCTGAGAGCGGATGACGAGATTCGAACTCGCGACCCCAACCTTGGCAAGGTTGTGCGCTACCACTGCGCCACATCCGCATGCTCTTTTTCAAGAACTAGATAACTATGCCACAAAAACGATTGCCATGAATGCACAAAGGCGGGAGAAAGATCTCCCGCCTTTGTGCTTGCATGAATCTATTTGCGTTACTTAACCTCTGCGTCCTGGCCGAAGCTGTAAGCAGCCTCGCCGTGAACAACGGAGTCAACGCCTGCAATCTCATCCTCGCTCTTGACCCTAAAGCCAATTGTCTTCTCGATAGAGAAGCCGATAACCAGGGCGAGAACGAAGCTGTAAGCAAGCACACCAAAGGCTGCAATTGCCTGCACGACTAGCTGTCCGATGTCGCCACCCGTGAACAAGCCGGTGTCGATTGC
>CAYMAU010000033.1:0-10647 GCA_964388525.1 uncultured Aquiluna sp.
TCGCGCTTGCGGCGCTCTTCGTCAGTCTCCCGAGCTTTTTTATACTGGTTCCAGCCCATGTTGTAGATGTCGATTACGGTGCGGTTGGCATCCAGGTAGAAGACGCGATTTACAGTCTCTTCAACTACGGCAACATCGTGGCTGATAATAATCAGCCCACCCTTATAGGACTTGAGGAACTCCCTCAGCCACACGACTGAGTCGGCATCTAGGTGGTTTGTAGGCTCATCGAGGATCATGGTTTGCGCATTGCTGAATAAAATTCTCGCAAGCTCAACTCTTCTTCGTTGTCCACCCGAAAGTGTCTTTAAGGGCTGGTCTAGGGTTGGCCCTTTGATTCCCAAGCTTCCTGCCATGGCTTCAGCTTGAGCTTCGGCGGCGTAACCCCCGGCGGCTTGAAAGCGTTCCTCAAACTTGGCATAGGCAATCATGGCTGCCGCAGAGATTGCAGGGTCGTCACTTCCCATTTCTAGACCAGCGTTGTTCATGCCCTCCAGGGTGTCGCCAAGGTTCCTGGCGTTCAAAATTCTGGTTCGGACTAATTGCTCAGGGTCTCCGCTGCGGGGGTCTTGAGGAAGATATCCGATTTCCCCTTGACGATCTACAAAGCCCTGAGAAGGTTGACCATCTCCGGCCAGTATTTTGGTGAGAGTTGTTTTCCCAGCGCCGTTGCGACCAACGAGGCCTACTTTGTCGCCTTTATCCACCCGAAAATTGACTCTGTGCATAAGTACTCTTGGACCGATTCGGATCTCGAGGTCGCGCACGCCGATCATCAAAACTCCAAAAAGGGGGATTAGTTGTCGCAAATCAAAAGCGACGCTCCAACTATACCAAACCGTTGCGGCCTTTTTTATTAGTGTCGTTTTAAGCGGCCGGCACAAATTGCACTAAATCTAACGTTCACCTAGAGGTTGATTTGATTTCACTCATTGGTTAAATTGGTGAACCTTTTAAAGAGTAGGTTCATGCTCATGAACTCACTAAACCAACGTCGACTGAAGTTCGGCATCGCGGCATCTGCCGCTATTCTACTGGGTGCTGGCATCTTCAGCACCCCCGCTGTCTCTGCTGAGACTTACGCGGTCCCTTCTGCGCCAATCAAGGTGACAGTTAGCCAGGCAACCGGTGGCTTTAAGGTTTATTGGCGCGGAGCCAAGGGTTCGCCAGAGATCACGAACTACGTGATCTCAGGTGGTCCTGGAAGTTGTCCAATAATCGTTGATGGCTCAGCTCGAAGTGCAGAACTGCCAGTGTTAGATGCAGACCCAATGACTATCACGGTGAAGGCAGTAAACGAATATGGATTCTCATCCGCCACAGAATCAGACGGAGAATTCACTGCCAAGAGTCTTGCGTCCTCTGACCTAAAGAGTATTCAGCTTCTACAGTTCAGTGATTTCCACGGAGCAATTGAGGCCAGCCGAAATGGAATCGGTGCTGCCGTTATGGCTTCTGCCTTCGATGCTGATCGGGAACTAGTGAAGGCAACTGTCACTCTTTCTTCCGGAGACAACATTGGAGCAGCTCCTCCAATCTCATCTCAGTTCGCAGAGCTACCAACCATAAAAGCCCTAAACGGCATGGGGCTGGATGCTTCGGTCTTCGGTAACCACGAGCACGACCGTGACACCGAACACTTGCGTCACATGATTCGTTACTCGGATTTCCAGTGGGTCGCCAGTAACTACAGCAGTCTCAAGGGTCTTCAGGCTTCGAACGAAAAACGAGCCAAGTCCTACACAATTGTTGATCGCGGCGGCGTGAAGGTTGGTGTAATTGGAATCAATACTTCGCAAACAGTTGAGCAGATTTTCCCTGGCAACCTTGACTTTACCTACGCGGGTAAGACCAATGAGATAGTGATTCAGGCAAGTCTCACCCAGGCCCAGAAGGCCGTGGAAGCTGCCAAGGCTGCAGGTGCGGACATGGTTGTCGCACTAGTTCACGAGGGTTGGAATCAAAACCTGAATGGCAAAGCATCCGGTCCACTGATTGATTTTTCCAAGAAGCTTGAGGGCGTTGCTGCCGTCTACGGCGGTCACTCTCACCAGCAGTACGCTTCGGTCATCAACGGAGTGACAACGGCAATGGTGACAAACTCGGGTGTTCAGTACACCAGAACTCAAGTTTGTGTCGACACTCGCGCAAATGAAGTGCTCGGTTCATCAGTTGAATTTATAAACAAGGCTGACGTTTCGGCACTCACACCAAACGCTGCCGTCGCTTCGATGGTTGCCGGGTACAAGGCTCAGTTGAGCGCCAAACTGGATGGTCAAATTGGCACCGTTGCAAACCTTTCTCCCCGCGGCGGCAAACCAGCCGTTGAGCGCTCGGGTGAAGTTGCAATTGGAAGTTATACAGCCGACCTACTCCGGGCCAAGTACGAAGTTGATTTGGTGCTAATCAACGGTGGCGGTATTCGAGATACATTCCCAGCCGCTACTTACTCACCAGAAAATACTGAACTCAGGAGGCCTTCAGATACTTCTACAGTCGGTCCTTTCGATGTTACATTGGGCGATGCCTACACGGTGTTCCCGTTTGGAAACTCGATTAGCCTCACAGAAATTACCGGAACTGGTCTTTGGTCAGCACTTGAAAATGGGGTTTCCAACTACCCAACAGATGGTCGATTCCCTCAGGTGTCAGGCATTAAGTTTTCGTTTGACCCATCTAAAGCATCCGGTGCCAGGGTCGCTTCGGTAACGACAACTGCTGGGGTTGCTATTGCTAAGGACTCGAAGGTCTATTCGGTGGCAACGCTTGACTTCTTGGTCTACGGCGGAGATGGCTATACACAGTTCGATGAGAGCAAGCAGGTCATCCGTGATCTTCTGGTTGACGTCTTCACCGATGGGCTGAAAGCTGATGCGGCTGCCGGCAAAGTAACAACTTTGGTCACTGACGGAAGAATCACCGTTATCGACTAAAGACATAAAAGCAATAAAAAGACGGGCCAGTGGTTACTGGCCCGTCTTTTTATTTGGGTGAGGCGAAATGTCTATTAGATTCAACCAAGAGCGAGCCGAACTAGTTGATTCACAGCAGACCTATAGACTCTGGCCATGGGCGTAATGCAGGAGCTGAGAAGCATTCCAAACATGCTGAGCGTCCTAAGGTTGTTTATGGTGCCAGTGTTCTTGCTGCTATTGCTGACTGGTCAATTTGTTGCGGCTCTTATTGTTTTAGTGGTTGCCAGCGCAACCGACTGGCTCGACGGGCAAATCGCTAGGCGTTTCAACCAAATCACCAAGCTGGGTCAGCTCTTGGATCCAGCTGCCGACCGGCTCTTCATCTTTGCAGCGCTCATTGGCCTGACCATCAATGGAAACATTCCACTTTGGCTAGCCTTGATTGTCGCCTCCAGGGATTTGATGCTGGTGATTGTCTACCCGATTTTGGCAAGCCATGGCTACGGGCCATTGCCAGTGCACTTCCTGGGCAAAGCCGGGACTTTTGCTCTTCTATACGCATTACCGCTTTTATTGATGGTTGATGTTTGGCCAGAGGCGGATTTCATCGTGCTACCGCTTGCCTGGGGCTTCGCGTATTGGGGGGTTGGTCTTTACTGGCTTTCCGGCTTGCTATACGTCAAGCAAGTTATAGAAGTCTTGTCATCCATCAAGCCAAAATCCCCTAAAGTATGAGGGGGAGGCGAAATTGTCTAAAGAAGGTTTTGGAAGCGACGACACTGCTCGTTTTTCTGACGACCTGATTGCCAAAAACAGCCCAGTTCTTTCTGACGGAGAAGCGGTTGCAATATCGGCTCTTCCTTCCAACTCGGCACTTCTTATTTCACACCGAGGACCCGGGGCCGGATCGAGATTCCTTTTAGACCAGAATCTAACCATCGCCGGAAGACACCCGGAAGCTGACATTTTTCTGGATGACGTAACCGTCTCAAGAAAGCACGTTCAAATCTCCCGGAACGGCTCAGCCTTTCAGCTAGAGGACTTGGGGTCCATGAACGGAACCTATGTTGACGGCAATCGAGTAGACAAGATCAAGCTGGTCGACGGAGCCGAATTGCTAATTGGAAAATTTCGTCTGACTTTTTATTCTTCGAAGAAGGAGGGCTGAGTATGGACAACTCTCTATCTAGACTTCAAGATCACCGCAAGCTGTACACAATCGGCCAGGTCCTTTCTGTTCTAAAGCCAGACTTTGGTGATCTCAGCCCATCGAAGCTTCGCTTTTTAGAAGACCAGGGCCTTGTTACTCCGGAGCGCACCGATGCTGGATATCGAAAGTTTTCAGAACCTCAGATTGAGCGCCTCAGAATTATTCTGACTCTTCAGCGCGATCAGTACCTTCCTCTCAAAGTGATTAGGCAGTACCTAGATGAACTTGATTCCGGCAGGCAGCCGCTGTTACCTGCAGCGAGTCCGTCGTCGCTTCGAAGAGGGCAACGCTTCTCGACTTCTCAACTAAAGCTTGAGACTGGTCTTTCAGACCTGGCCTTCAAAGAGGGTGCGGAATTAGGTCTTTTTGGAGCCCAACCTCATTCTTCACACGAAGTCGAGATTGCTTTTGCTCTTGTCGGACTAGAGGAATTTGGAATCCAGCCAAGACACTTACGAGGCTTGAAGTCTGCCGCAGAGCGTGAGATAGGAATAATCACGGGTGTCACTGAGCCGATTCTTCGGAAGATGGCACCTGATAGCGCGGCAAAGGCCGGGCACATTTCTAGAGAGATAGCGGAGCGCTTCGGCGCTATTAGGTCACACCTCATAACTGAAGTCATTGAAGAGATAGAACGATAGTGCGACACGCCCAAAGCACAATAGAAACCTTAAACCTAAACTTGAAGGCAGACTTAGCAGTCTGTTCAAATTAGGAGTAACGGTGGAATACGAATCTGGTGTCTTGTTCACTGACGGCTTGCCGAACACTGATATTGGTTACCGGGGAGCTTCAGCAGCTGCGGCAGCTGGAATTACCTACCGTCAGCTTGATTACTGGGATAGAACCGGACTCGCGGTTCCCGCAATCCAGGGAGCGACCGGCTCCGGGTCGCAGCGACTTTACTCATTCCGAGATATTTTGGTTTTGAAGCTGGTTAAAAGGCTTTTAGACACCGGTGTTTCACTCCAGCAGATAAGAATTGCAGTCGAGCAGCTGGCTGCAGCCGGCATCTCGGATCTAACTAACACGACACTTATGTCCGATGGGGCAAGGGTTTACCTGTGTACTTCTCAAGACGAAGTAATCGATCTTCTAGGTCAGGGTCAGGGCGTATTTGGCATTGCAATAGGCAGAGTTCTCAGGGAAGTTGAAGCTACTTTGGTTGACTTTGCTGCTGAAGAAGCCGCTGTTCACGATGAGCTTGCTGCCAGAAGAGCACGTAAAATCTCCTAGCGTTGAAACCAACGCTTCTTTTTTCTTGATCGTCTTGATTCGGAGGAGACTTGAGCTTGAATCTCATCCTGACCAAGCTGCGTAATTAGGTTCTGTTGACCGCGCATAGTTCGACCGACTATTCCGACTCGCGGGCGCTTTTCTTCGGTCGAGTCAAAATCCGCCATTAGGCCAGCTAGCAAGCGGTCGAAACCTCTTGCTACTTCGGAGGCTCCTTCGGCGGGCCAAGAATGGATTGGCCTCGCTGCTCCGGTGGACTGCTGAACAGCCGCGCGCTCCTCGAAATAAGGCTGAAGTAATTGCTCCCCAAACATTTCGCGGAGTTCACTGAGACGGAACTCGTGCTCATGTGATTGCTGCCTGAGGCGATTGACGACAAAACCGTAGAGGCTGAGCCTTGGGCTCAGCTTCGCGCTAATCTCCGCAATTGCTCGGCGCGCTCTGTCGGCTGCAATGACTGAATATAGTGCCGGCTCGGTAACTAAAATGACGCGATCGCTTGCCACCCATGCGGTTCGGGTGAGGGCGTTTATTGAAGGGGGAGTGTCGATGATAACCAGTTCGTACTCGTCTTCGATTAGAGCAAGTATTTCCTCTAGCTTCCAGACGTCGGAAACGGTTGGTGCAGGGTTATCAAGCAAGAGCGATCTTGGGCTGCCAACCAGAACATCAAGCTTTGAGCCTCTTGACCAGGGAGAGGCCACCAACGCTCTTCTTAAGACTGGAAGTTTTGGAGTCTGGAGCACTTCTGCTATCGACGCGGTCATGTCCGCAGGGGCTGCCAGCCCGCTGGTTGCATCGCACTGAGGGTCAAGGTCAATCACCAAAGTGTTGATGCTTTGATTGAGAGCTGCCGATGCCAGGCCAAGGGCTACCGTAGTTTTTCCTACGCCACCCTTGAGTGAACTCACGCTAAGTACATGCACTGTAATAGGCTACCTAGTTATTAGGCGTGCGCATGGCGCGCCACATCGGTTCAGTAAGGTTTTATGTTTAAAAAGATTCTGGTAGCTAACCGAGGTGAAATCGCTGTCAGAGCATTTCGAGCCGCTTACGAAATAGGCGCCAAGACGGTAGCTGTCTACCCCTATGAAGATCGGGGTTCCGTCCACAGGCTCAAAGCCGACGAGGCCTATGAAATAAAAGCGGACGGCTCACCGGTAAGGGCTTATCTTTCCGTCTCCGAGATGATCCGGGTCGCCAAAGAGTCGGGTGCTGACGCCATTTACCCGGGTTATGGCTTCTTGAGCGAAAACGCCGAACTTGGAAGGCATGCCAAGCTAAATGGAATTGCATTTGTTGGTCCATCCCCAGAAGTTCTTGAGCTAGCTGGCGACAAGGTAAACGCCAAAGCCGCAGCAATCCGAGCTGGAGTGCCGGTTCTTGCCTCGACCGAATCTTCCGAGGATGTCGCAAAACTTATCGCTGAAGCCGGCGAAATTGGGTTCCCACTTTTCGTTAAGGCCGTCGCTGGTGGTGGTGGCCGAGGAATGCGCAAGGTCGATACAGAAGCCGACCTGCCCGATGCTCTCGGCGAGGCGATGCGCGAGGCTGGAAGCGCTTTTGGGGACGCTCACGTGTTTCTCGAGCAAGCAGTAATACGCCCAAGGCACATCGAAGTGCAAATCTTGGCTGACAACCACGGCAATATAATTCATCTTCACGAGCGAGACTGCTCAATTCAACGACGAAATCAAAAAGTTATTGAGATAGCTCCGGCTCCGCACCTTGATGACGTTTTACGACAGCAACTTTTCGCTGACGCGGTTAGCTTTGCCAAAGAAATCGGCTACCAGAATGCCGGAACCGTTGAGTTTCTAATTGAGACTGTCGGGTCGAACACGGGAAAGCACGTGTTTATTGAGATGAACCCACGCATACAGGTCGAGCACACCGTGACAGAAGAGATCACCGATGTTGATCTGGTTCAGTCCCAACTTCGAATTGCTGCTGGTGCAACTCTTGCGGAAATGGGCCTGACTCAGGACAGCATCAAGCCTCATGGCTTTGCGGTGCAGTGCAGGATCACGACCGAGGACCCAGCCGCCGGTTTTAGACCCGACACCGGAAAGATAACGACTTATCGCTCCCCGGGCGGTGCTGGTATTCGACTTGACGGCGGAACAGTATCGACCGGAACCGAGGTTTCCCCGCACTTTGACTCGATGCTTGTGAAGCTAATCACTCGGGGCAGAGATTTCAGATCAGCAGTTGACCGCGGGAAGCGCGCACTTGCCGAATTTAGAATTCGCGGTGTTGCCACCAATATTAATTTCCTCCAGGCAGTTTTGGATGATGAGACGTTTGCATCGGGCGAACTCTCGACTCACTTTATTGACGAGCGACCCGAGCTTATGAATGCAAGGGTCTCCAAGGACCGCGGTACCAAGGTGTTGCAGTGGCTCGCCGAGGTGACAGTTAATAAGCCCTATGGCGACCGAGAGGGACGCACAGAGCCGCAACTAAAGTTGCCGAAAATTGATTTGGGCATGCCAGCTCCTGATGGCTCGAGGCAGCGCTTGGTGGAACTTGGGCCGGAGGGTTTTGCAAAGTGGATGAGGTTGCAGAGTCGAGTTCTGGTAACGGACACCACCTTCAGAGACGCTCACCAGTCGCTACTTGCAACCAGAGTTCGAGGTCGCGACCTTGTTGCGGCGGCGCCGTATGTGGCCAGAATGACACCAGAGCTTCTCTCGGTAGAAGCTTGGGGAGGCGCAACGTATGACGTAGCACTCAGGTTCCTTGGGGAGAATCCGTGGTCAAGGCTCGCTCAACTGCGAGAAGAGCTTCCAAATTTGTGTATTCAAATGCTCCTTCGTGGTCGAAATACCGTTGGATACACTCCGTATCCGGTCGAGGTGACCGATGCCTTCGTTGAAGAGGCCGCTCATACCGGAGTGGACATTTTTAGAATTTTTGACGCCCTCAACGATGTATCGCAAATGGCCCCGGCAATTGCGGCAGTGAGGAACAAGACCAAGTCTCTTGCTGAAGTTGGCATGAGCTTTACCGGTAATTTTTTGGATCCGAAAGAAGAGCTCTACACGCTCGATTACTACTTGAAACTTGCAGACCGAATCGTAGATGCCGGTGCTCACGTCTTGGCAATCAAGGACATGGCGGGCTTACTAAGACCTCAGGCCGCGAGCGTGCTGGTAAGCGCGCTTAGAGAGCGCTTTGACCTTCCTGTTCATTTGCACACTCATGACACGGCAGGTGGTCAGCTGGCGACGCTACTGGCTGCAGTCGATGCCGGAGTGGACGCAGTCGATGTGGCAAGTGCGCCGATGGCAGGCACCACCAGTCAGCCATCATTTAGCTCCCTGGTTGCCGCACTTGAAAACACCGAGCGCGACACCGGAATCTCGATGAGCGCAGTCACCGATCTTGAGCCTTATTGGGAAGCGGTTCGAAAGATCTACTCGCCTTTTGAATCTGGACTTCCAGGCCCAACCGGTCGCGTTTACTCTCATGAGATTCCCGGGGGTCAGCTTTCAAATCTCCGGCAACAGGCAATCGCGTTAGGCTTGGGTGACAGGTTCGAACTGGTTGAAGACATGTACGCGGCAGCGAATCGAATCCTTGGAAGACCTCCCAAGGTAACTCCGTCTTCGAAAGTTGTGGGTGACTTAGCGCTGCATCTGGTTGCGGTAAATGCTGACCCTGAAGATTTCGAAAATAACCCGCAAAACTATGACATTCCGGACTCTGTTATTGGTTTCATGGCGGGCGAATTAGGAGACCTGCCCGGCGGTTGGCCGGAGCCCTTCCGGTCCAAGGTCCTGAAGGGTAAAAAACCCGACATTTCACTGACTCCAGTTTCGACGGATGACCTAGGGGCCCTAAAATCCAGCGATCACAAGCGCATTCAGCGAACCCTAAATGAGCTTTTGTTTCCTGGCCCAACCAAGGAGTTTGACCGGGTTCAGGCTGCCTACGGAGAGCTAGATAACCTCGAAACTCTTGACTACCTTTATGGGTTAGAGCAAGACCTCGAGCACGTTGTGGAGCTAAGAAAGGGTCTGCAACTGTTTGTCGGCCTCGAAGCCATTGGAGAGGCTGACAGCAAGGGCTTCAGAACTGTGATGGCCAAACTAAACGGCCAGTTGCGACCAATTCTTGCTCGAGACCACAGCATCACAGCGACAACTTCGTCTGCCGAAAAAGCTGATCCTGCCATCAAGGGTCACGCCGCCGCACCATTCACGGGTGTTGTGACTCCAAAGGTTGCAGTGGGTGATAGCGTTCAGCTCGGAGATCCAATTGCCGGTATCGAAGCCATGAAAATGGAGGCCAGCATAGCTGCCCCAATCTCTGGCAAAATAGTAAGGCTCGGCATTACCGGTCCAACGCCTGTTGAAGGCGGCGACCTAATAGCCGTAATTGAATAGGAGTTATTTTGGTTAAGAAACCAGACCGCGATTATGCCTCGGGAGAAAGCGCTGACTTCAGCGACTTGCAGCTAGACCCGAAGACCGGTCAGCTCAACCAGATTTCTGCTGATGCAGAGTCGATTCCCATTGACTTAGCTCCAGAGGTTGAGGACTTGTTCGCTGAGCCCGAGCCAGCCAGCTTGCTAACCGCGGACCGACTATTACAAGATAAAGCAAAGAAAAACTTCATCCCAGAGACTTTTTTCAGGCGAAGTCTTTATCGACTCAGCTTTGGCCTAATAAACCTCGGCGACAACGCCAAGGTGCGGGTCAGAAGGGCGCTAGACGCTCGGATTAGTGCTGGTCTAGCTGGAGAAACCAAGTTCGTACCGGTACTTACCCGCAAGGGTGGCGTTGGAAAGACCACAATGACAGCCCTAATTGGTATGGCAATGGCTCGAGTTCGCGAAGACCGCGTTCTGGCAATCGATGCAAACCCGGACCGTGGAACGTTGGCGGAACGAGTTGAAAAACGCACCGACCGCACGGTCAGGGACGTCGTTAATCGAGCTGGCGGTATTTCAAGTTTTAGCGTTTTCAGTGATTTTGTCTCACGCGATAAATCTCGCTTGGATGTTTTGTCATCTGACGCCGACCCAATGATCTCTGAGGCCTTCGATGAGGGGGACTATAACGTTGTGGCGGACATTGCTGCCAGGTACTACAGCGTCTGCCTTACCGACTGTGGTACTGGAATTGTTCACAGCGTAATGCGCGCAGTTTTGATGCGTGCCAACGGAGTAGTAATCGTTTCTGGTGGTTCGATTGACGAGGCGAAGCTCGCCTCCGAGACCCTCACCTGGTTGGACTCGAATGGTTACAGCGAGCTTGTTCGCAATAGCGTGGTAGCACT
>CAYMAU010000034.1:0-10468 GCA_964388525.1 uncultured Aquiluna sp.
ACTGCCAGTCAGCTCACCGGTGAATGGAATCACGCCTACTCGAGAGAGACCGCTGTGTTCCCGGTTGCTGGACAGTCAAAGGGTAAGTACTGGCCCCCGGTCAGAAGGCTCGATGGTGCGTTTGGCGACAGAAACCTCACCTGCACCTGCCCTCCTATCGAGAGTTTTATTACTAGCTAGTTTTCGCTATAGGGCTTCATGTGTTGGCCAATCCATTCAGCCGACGATTGCAGGTCGAGTTTTTTGGTAGCGACCGACAAGACATACTCAAAGGCTTCCTCTTGGGAGGCAGCCATTTGATGACCGTTTAGTTCAAGGAAAACGTTCAAGGCAAACCAAGATGACCGCTTATTTCCATCAATCATCGGGTGATTCAAGATGAGTGACTCAACCATTGCAGCCGCCTTGAGTTCAAGTGCTGGATAGGCGTCCTCGCCGAAAAGCGTGGTTTTGGGTCTAGAAAGAGCAGAATCCAGCAAACCTAGGTCCTTGACTATGAAGCCAACTCGTTCAGCCTGCTTCTTGAATGCAGCTAGCTCAACGAACCTGGTCATGCGTCTGAGAGTCGCTGTAGCAGCTCGGCGTCACGCTCTAGAACCTTGTCAAAAATTCTGCTGGTGACTGTTTCGCTACTCTGGCTTGCTAATAGCTGCTCTACGGCCGTCACAACCGCTTGGGATTTTGAAATGCCTAGCGTCTTGGCAAGCTCAGTGAGCCTGAGGTCAGTATCTGGATCGAGTCTTAGTGTCATAGCCATAACGCTAATGGTATCAAAGTGGTGTCGATGCGCAAGATTCTAAATCTGTGAATAACGGAGTGCTCAATTAGCGTGTGGGTAAATAGTCGGCTAAACAGTTGCGTCCTTTATCATCGGAAACCCAAGACTCAATAGGTGAATGTCGGCCGTGTAAAAATCCATACCCTCGCAATTAGCTTGAGAAATCAGCAATCGGTCAAACGGGTCAGTGTTTTTTAGGCTTCCAAACCTGCTTGATTCCATCACGTGGTTCGTGTCGAGCGTTAGCTCGACTAGCCCCGCCGCAACCGAGGCTCCTGCCAAGACTTTTGTCTTGGAGCCCTGCTCATCGTCTTTTTGCAGGAATTCGAACAAGCTAAGGGGCGAATAGTAGACGCTGGCAGCATTCTCGATTGCTCTTCTGGCCTGCTTGCCGATGCGAGCAGGCTCGCGGTGGAGCCAAATCAAAACGTGGGTATCGAGTAGCACCTAGAGGTCCAATTCCTTGAGGTTTTCTTTCCAAACATTGAAGCCTTCAGTCATTGTTGAATCTTCATCAAAGTCAACCTCTGCCCAGTCCGGAGTCTTGCCTTCGAGAAGGCCAAATTTGATTGTCCTGGGGAGCTCTTGAACCAACCTGGCAACCGGCTTCCCGTGCTTGGTTATCACTATCTCTTCGCCGCTTTCAACCGCATCAATCATCTTGGACAGCTGAGATTTGGCTTCAAATACGCTCACTAATCTAATCACCCCAATAATCTAACAGACTCTGGTCTATTAGACCAGAGTCGTTTCTTTATGGAGCTAACTCTAACTTTTTATCGTTCTCCCAGGCCAACAATGATCTAACCCTGTGCACAACACGCCCCTAGAGCCTGGCCTTCCAACTAAAGCCGTTTACTAAGAACTGATTAGCTGCCTCCAGCTCACTGCTTAGCTCTCGGTCTGGACCCATACCCAAAACCTGTTCTCGCAATGAAGCGATAACCGCTCCGGTCTTACTTGCTGGAGCAAGCGGAGCACGCAACTCAACTGCCCGGGCAGCGGCAACCAGTTCGATTGCCATAATTCTGCGAAGATTTTCGATGGACTTTCTTAGCTTCCTGCCAGCGTGCCAGCCCATGGAGACATGATCTTCCTGCATAGCCGAAGAGGGAATTGAATCAACGCTGGCAGGAACTGCCAGCCTCTTGTTCTCAGACACCATTCCGGCTTGGGTGTATTGAGCAATCATTAGGCCAGAATCAACACCGGCGTCATGGGCTAAAAAGTGCGGCAAGCCGCGGTTTCTGGAAACATCCAAGAACCGATCGGTCCTGCGCTCGCTAATGGACCCAAGGTCTGCAACTGCAATTGCCAAAAAGTCGAGCACATAACCAACTGGGGCGCCGTGGAAATTGCCATTGGAGCTGACTTCACCGGTGGATAGCACAACCGGATTATCAATGATTGCAGCAAGTTCGCGACCTGCAACTAGCTGAGCATGAGAAAGCGTGTCTCTCACAGCACCGGAAACCTGAGGTGCACAGCGAAGCGAGTAGGCATCTTGCACTACCCCATCGCCGTGGCGATGGGAAGCAATAATTTCACTACCCGAGAGCGCGCTAAACATGTTGTTTGCGCTCACCGCCTGCCCTGGATGCGGACGGAGGTCCTGGTGCAGCTGACTCCGAAGTGTCTGGTCTGTACCAAGTTGACCCTCAATACTCATGGCAGCAATCAAGTCGCCCTGATCAAGCAAAACTGAAAGGTCATGGCAGGCCATGATGAGCATGCCAAGCATGCCATCAGTGCCGTTTATGAGCGCTAGGCCCTCTTTTTCTCTGAGCTCCACAGGCTCAATGCCGGCGGCTGCCAGGAGTATGGCAGCTGGTCTCTCATGACCATCCGGGCCATAGGCAGTGCCTTCACCCATCAACACCAAAGCACAGTGAGCAAGTGGTGCTAAGTCGCCGGAGCAACCCAGGGACCCATACTCCAAAACTTTTGGAGTGATGCCGGCATTCAGAATTTCCGCATATGTTGTTGCAATTACGGACCTGACTCCGGTTTGACCCGAGCACATGGTTTTTAGTCGAAGCAGCATTAGGGCTCGAACAACTTCTTTTTCAACCGGGTCTCCCATGCCTGCGGCATGCGAGCGTATTAGCGATTTCTGCAATTGCACCCGGTCTGCTTGTGGAATATGCCGCTGAGCTAAAGCGCCAAAGCCGGTGGAGATGCCGTAAACCGGCTCTTTGGCATTCGCTAGTTCCTCAATGTGCTTTCGAGTAGCGTCCATGGCAGTGATAGCCGCATTAGAAATAGTGATCTTTGCACCAAACCTTGCAATCGCAACCACGTCTTCAAGCTTCAGCCCACTGGTTGAAATTTCTATCTGGTTCATTTAGCGCCTCTCGTAGACTTTTCTGCCCTGCAGAAAGGTCTGGCTGATAATTGCTACCCCTGGCCGATAGGCCAGGTAGATGTGATTTGGTGCATCCAGCACAACAAAGTCCGCTTTGACACCAACCTCGAGCAGTCCCTGACTGCCGCGAAGAGCCATCGCACCGCCCTTGGTGGCGGCCCAAATTGCTTGATCAACGCTGAAGCCCATGTCTCTAACCGCCACCGCAATGCAAAAAGCCATGGAGGTAGTGAAGCTTGAACCAGGATTGCAGTCAGTTGCAATTGCAACAGCAACGCCTGCTTTCATGAGCTTGCCACCCTGCGGGTAGGCGCTTCTGGTTGAAAACTCAGCCCCCGGCAACAGAGTTGCCACGGTGTTGGAGTTTCTTAGAAGCTCGATGTCATCATCATCCAAGAACGTGCAGTGATCCACCGATGCGCAGTCCAGCTCAACCGCCAATGCGATAGCTCCGATATTGGAGAGCTGGTTCGCATGCATCCTGGGCTTTAGCCCAGCTGCAATGCCTGCGGTTAGAACTTTCCTGGCCTGGGTAACGCTGAAGGCTCCTTTATCGCAGAAGACATCGACCCATTTGGCTTTGATGCTTGTAAGCATCTCGCCTGCAACCAGGTCGGTGTATTGGTCTGGGTCACTGCCACTTGGCACAACGTGAGCACCCAAGAAAGTGACCTCGTCGGTAAATTCGCTGGCGATTTCAAGCGATAGCTTTTCGGTCTCAGTATCTAGCCCATAGCCGGATTTGATTTCGAAGGTTGTAATCCCGTTTGCGTAGAGCTCTTGAACCAACATGGCCGTGTTCGCTCGAAGTTCATCGGCGGTTGCATTTCTGGTTGCGGCAACAGTCGAGTTGATGCCGCCGGCCTGGTATTTCTTTCCGGCCATTCGACTTGCAAACTCCTCGGAGCGCTCGCCGCCAAACACCAAGTGAGAATGCGAATCAACAAAACCAGGAATTACGGTCCTTCCAGTTAGATCGACTTCGGTCTCACAAGCTGGCGCATCGCTGTCCTTACCAAGCCAAGTGACCTTACCGTCCTCAACCACCATTGCGGCATCGGTAATTACTATCAGCTCACCAACTGCTGCTGCCGGTGAAACAAGGCTTGCAATGTTTCGATAGCAGGTTGCCATCTATTCGGTATCCAGCATTGGTATGTGGACGTGCTTTTCACGTGCAACGCTCTTGGCTTCCGGGTAACCAGCGTCAACGTGACGAATAACACCCATGCCAGGGTCATTTGTCAGAACTCGCTGCAATTTTTGGGCTGCCAACTCGGTGCCATCGGCAACCGACACCTGACCGGAGTGAATAGAGCGGCCCATGCCAACCCCGCCACCGTGGTGGAGAGACACCCAGCTGGCACCAGAGGCCACATTAATCATTGCGTTTAGCAGCGGCCAGTCAGCAATCGCATCTGAGCCATCAAGCATTGCTTCGGTCTCTCGGTAAGGAGATGCAACGCTGCCACAATCAAGGTGATCACGACCGATAACAATCGGTGCAGAAACCTCTCCGGTTCTTACCAACTCATTGAATGCAGCACCGGCTTTATCGCGCTCCCCGTAACCCAGCCAGCAAATTCTTGCTGGCAAGCCCTGGAATTCGACTCTTTCTTGCGCAAGCTTGATCCAGCGGTGAAGGTGCTTATTTTCTGGAAACAACTCGAGAATGGCCTGGTCGGTTCGGTAGATGTCTTTTTTGTACCCGGAGAGCGCGACCCAGCGGAAAGGACCCTTGCCTTCGCAGAATAGTGGCCTGATATATGCCGGAACAAAACCAGGGAACTTGAAAGCGTCTTTATAACCCCCCTTTCTTGCTTCGTCGCGGATTGAGTTTCCGTAGTCGAAGACTTCGGCGCCCTTGGCCATAAAACCAACCATTGCTTCAACCTGTTTGGCCATCGCGGTTTCTGCGCGGTCGGTGAATTCGGCTGGACTTGACGCGGCATATTCTTTGGCGTCTGATAAATCAACGCCCTCTGGAATGTAATAAAGCGGATCGTGAGCGCTGGTCTGATCGGTCACGATGTCGATTGGCACCTCACGCTTTAGTAGCTCGGGGAAAATAGTGGCGGCATTGCCCACTAACCCAACCGAGATTGCCTTGCGCTGGCTCTTATATCTGGTGACTCGCTCAATGGCGTCGTCGATGTCGGTTGCGATTTCATCCAGGTATCTAGTCTGCACTCGCTTTTGAAGTCTTGATTCGTCGATGTCAATAATCAGGCAAACGCCCTCATTCATGGTCACAGCCAATGGCTGAGCACCACCCATGCCACCACAACCACCGGTCAGGGTGATTGTTCCTGCAAGAGTGCCTCCAAACCTCTTCTCCGCTACCGCGGCAAATGTTTCATAGGTCCCTTGCAAAATGCCCTGGGTGCCGATGTAGATCCAGGACCCGGCAGTCATCTGCCCATACATCGTCAGGCCCAACTTCTCGAGCCTTCTAAATTCTGGCCAGGTTGCCCAGTCACCAACCAGGTTGCTATTGGCAAGGATCACTCTTGGTGCCCACTCGTGGGTTTGGAAGACACCAACTGGCTTACCCGACTGCACCAACATAGTTTCGTCGTTCTTTAGGTGGGTGAGAGTGTTGGCCAGAGCATCAAAGCTCTCCCAGTTTCTGGCGGCTTTTCCGCTGCCACCATAGACAATAAGTTCTTCGGGGTGCTCGGCAACTGAAGGGTCAAGATTGTTGTAGAGCATCCTGAGCGCAGCCTCTTGCTGCCAGCCCTGAGTGGTCAAAGTATTACCGGTTGCTGCTCTTACGGTACGCGCCATTGAGTTCATAACTGAAGTTCACAGCCAACTGAGGCCAACTTCAATCGAAGAACGGATAGTTGTGTCTGAGATTTCAGACATACTAGAAACATGTCCAGAGTCCCCGCGGCCGAAAGAACACTCTCATTGCTGAGGCTCATGGCCGAATTAGGTCAGCCAACAACAGCAAATCGTCTTGCCCAAAAGCTCGAGATACCAAGATCTAGTTGCTACCAGTTACTTGAAGTCCTTGAATCTCAAGGCTTCGCCATTCACTTCACCGAAGACAAGCGCTGGGGTCTAGGTCTTGCCGCTTGGGAGCTCGGAAGTGCCTACAAGCGCCACGAACCATTGGAAAGACTCGCCAGGCCAGTTATCACCAAGCTTGTAGATGAGCTTTCCAAGCGAGCAAACGTAGTTGGTCATCTGGGAGTGCTAGATGGTTCTGATGTTCTCTACTTGATAGAACAACGACCAATAAGAAGCCTAAAGCTGGTCACCGAAGTCGGCGTGAGGCTCCCTGCCCACCTGACCGCGTCCGGCAGATCGATGCTTGCTCACTTAGGACAAAAACAGCTAGTCGCCACCTTTGGTAGCGGTGAACTATCAAAAAGAACTTCACTTGGGCCAAAAACCATGAAGGAGCTGAAAAATCTTCTTGCGACAGAAATCACGGCCGGCTTCGCCCTAGAGGTTGACGAAGTAACCCTTGGTTACGCTTCGGTTGGGGTTGCAATCTTGGATCGACTAAATCACCCGATAGCGGGCTTAGCAATCACGTTGCAATCACAAGAGCTAGAAAAGCTACAGTTAGACCAATTAGCTCTGGCTCTCTCAAGAGCGGCCGATGAGCTATCCGGAAGGTTTGGTCACAGTGGCTGAAGACCCCAAGTGGCAGCGAGCGAGCTCGCTCATCACCACTACCGAATCAGTTATTGGCCTGATTAACATTCCTGCCCACAAGCTCTCAATTAGCCAAACCAATGCGCACCTCACCCCAAAAGCAATAAGAGAGGCACTGCAAAGGTTTTCCACCCAGTCCTATAGCGCAGATAAAAACCTCGCTGTTCAATCGATTCAGGACTTGGGCGAAATATCAGACCCTGAGCAAAACGAACAGCAAACAATAGAAACCATCAGCGCCGCAAACAAAGAACTAGTTATTGCCCTGGGTGGCGACAACTCGATCACCTACGCTGCCGCTCTGGGTGTTTATGGACAAAGACTTTCAACCGCTGGGCTAATTACTCTCGATGCCCACCACGACCTAAGAGACGGCAACTCAAATGGAAGCCCGGTTAGGAGACTCATCGAGGCTGGCCTAAACCCAAAACAAATAGTTCAGATTGGAATCAATGACTTTTCTAATTCTCCTGACTACGAACAGCTTGCTCACTCACTCGGAATCACGGTAATAACCAGAACCGAGGTTGCAAGCATTGGTATCGCTAGTGCTTGCAAGAAAGCTCTAGAAATCGCCGGTGCCAGCTTGGGTCCGATTCACGTTGACCTTGATGTCGATGTCTGCGATCAAAGTGTGGTTCCTGCCTGCCCAGCGGCTGCGCCTGGCGGCATCTCAGCTTTTGAACTTCGCCAAGCTGCAAGGCTCTTGACTGCCAATTCCTTAGTTCGCGGTCTAGACATAACCGAAATCGATGCATCAAGAGATTCCGAAGACCAAAGAACGATAAGACTCGGTGCCCTTTTGGTGCTGGAAGCAGTAGCCGGCTACCTCAAGAGATAGCCGGTAACTCGAATCTGCTTGAGCAAATGCGTGTGATTCGATTCAAGCTAAAGCGGGCGATAAACTATTGGTAGTTGCGAGGTTGCACGCAGCCAATAATCCGACCCGAAACTTGGCATCAGCCCAAGAAAACCGAAGGGGAAAAGTGCCAAAGATCATCGTCGAGATCATGCCGAAACAGGATCTGCTTGACCCACAGGGCAAAGCGGTTTCAAATTCACTTCACCGCGAGGGCAAGAAGGAAATTACAGCTGTCCGCATTGGCAAGCGCATTGAACTGCACTTTGATCGCGAGATTACCGACCAGGATCTAGAAATGGCTAAGGATCAAGCCGCAAACTTCCTCTCAAACGATGTCATCGAAGATGTCATCGCAATAACCAAAGAGGACTAAGACAGATGAAGATCGGTGTAATCACCTACCCCGGAACCCTGGATGACCGCGATGCTCAAAGAGCCATCAGGCTTGCCGGCGGAACACCGGTTCCGCTCTGGCACGACGATGACGATCTAAAGAAAGTTGACGCGGTTGTTCTGCCGGGTGGCTTTTCTTACGGTGATTACCTGCGCTGCGGAGCAATTGCCGCAAAGGCCCCAGCAACCAAAGAGGTAATTCGGCTTGCCGCAAAAGGGCTACCGGTTCTCGGCATCTGCAATGGTTTCCAGGTCTTGGTTGAGTCGCATTTGCTGCCAGGTGGGCTGATCAGGAACGAAAAGCAACACTTCATTTGCCGCGACCAGAAGCTACGCGTTGAAAATAACGAAACTGCTTGGACCAGCTTGTTTGAAAAAGACCAGGAAATCTTGATCCCGCTGAAAAACGGTGAGGGTGGCTACATCGCAACCGACGACACTCTAAAGATGTTGGAACAAGAAAACAGAATTGCCTTCCGTTACGTGGAAAACAACCCCAACGGGTCAATGAATGACATTGCCGGAATCACAAACGAACGCGGCAATGTAGTGGGTCTGATGCCTCACCCGGAGCACGCGGTTGAAGCAGGCTTTGGTCCAGACACTCCAACAGCAATGCGCTCTGGCATAGACGGGCTTTTGTTCTTTGAAAGCGTTCTAAAAATGGTGGTGAATTCTTAAAGTTGTTTAACTCAAAAAAGCTAGAACCAAGCGGCGTCGACACGACCGACAATGCCAGCACCGAGCCAGATAAAGAACAGCCCTGGCAAGAACTCGGACTCAAACAGGACGAGTACGAAGAAATAAAAAAGATTCTTGGTCGCAGACCAACCTCCTCGGAGTTAGCCATGTATTCGGTCATGTGGTCCGAGCACTGCAGCTACAAGTCCTCAAAGATCTACCTTCGCCAGTTCGGTGAGAAGGTCACGCCTGAGATGAAGAAATACCTCATGGTTGGCATGGGTGAAAATGCCGGCGTAGTAGATATCGGCGAAGGCCTGGCCGTCACCTTCAAGGTTGAAAGCCATAACCACCCCAGCTTTATCGAACCTTTCCAGGGCGCAGCAACCGGTGTCGGCGGAATTGTTCGTGACATCTTGTCAATGGGAGCAAGACCAATTGCAATCATGGACCAGCTTCGCTTCGGTGCCCCTACCCACCCGGATACTGCCCGCGTTGTCCACGGCGTAGTGGATGGCATCAGCTTCTATGGCAACTGCCTAGGTCTACCAAACATCGGTGGCGAAACAGTCTTTGACAGTGTCTACCAGGGAAACCCTCTAGTAAACGCCCTATCCATTGGCTCAATGAAGCACGAAGACCTCAAGCTTGCCAAGGCGTCAAACCCAGGCGACTTAGTTATTTTGTTCGGAGCCAGAACCGGCGCCGATGGAATCGGCGGCGTTTCGGTCCTAGCCTCAGAAACCTTCGAATCAACCGGCCCAACCAAGCGTCCAGCAGTTCAGGTCGGCGACCCATTTGCCGAGAAGGTTTTAATTGAGTGCTGCCTGGAGCTTTTTCACGCGGGAGTAGTTGCTGGAATTCAAGATCTAGGTGGTGCTGGAATCTCCTGCGCAACATCAGAGCTTGCTTCTAACGGTGGCAAGGGCATGCGAGTTCAGCTAAAGAACGTGCTGCTGCGCGATGAGTCACTGACCCCAGAAGAGATTCTGATGTCAGAATCCCAAGAGCGCATGTGTGCAGTGGTACCAAAGAAGAAACTAAAAGAATTCGAAAAGATTGTCCAGAAGTGGGAAGTGGAGTACTCAGTACTCGGAGACGTAATCGACGAAGACCGGCTGTATATCAACTGGGGTCACGAAGAAATCGTCAATGTGCCACCAAGGACCGTCGCCCACGATGGCCCGGTCTATGAGCGGCCAGTTGCCTACCCCTCCTACCAAAACGAACTCAATGAAAACACCTCGGCAAAGCTTCCAAGGGCTAAAAACGCAACCGAGCTAGCAACCCAGCTCATGCGGCTAATTGCAACGCCGAATCAAGCTGACAAGAGCTGGATCACGGCTCAATATGACAAGTACGTAGGCGGCAATACGGCTTTGTCTATGCCGGATGATTCCGGCATGGTCCGAGTCTCTGAGGAATCAGGACTCGGTGTTGCCCTAGCGACAGACGCCAACGGAAAGTACGCCTACCTAAACCCCTACGAGGGAGCCAGGCTCGCACTCGCCGAAGCCTATAGAAACGTTGCTGTCACCGGAGCAGTTCCAAGAGCAGTAACTAACTGTCTGAACTTTGGTAGCCCTGAAAACCCAGAAGTTATGTGGCAATTCAAGGAAGCAACTGCCGGCCTTGCCGATGCCTGCCTTGAACTTGGCATCCCGGTAACAGGTGGAAACGTTAGCTTTTATAACCAATCGGGCGATGTCGCCATCTACCC
>CAYMAU010000035.1:0-9386 GCA_964388525.1 uncultured Aquiluna sp.
TCACCAGAAGGGTACGGGAACATGTCCAAAACATACTTAGTGGGCCTAGTGTCATCTTTTCTGGATGAGTCAAAAGGCTTTAGGTCATCCCAAACCGGCAGCCACTTATCTTGAATGGCTGTGACGTTGTAATCTTCTTGCAATTAGTTGCCTTTTGCTTAGCGGGCTTATAGGTTACCAATTCACCGAGGCGCCCATTGCCTGAACTAGGGCCAGTGCCTTCAATTGCATTTCCGCGTGCTCGGTTTCAGGTTCTGATCCAGAGGTAATGCCCCCGCCCACGGAAATGCTGACAGTTTGATTTTCGAAGATAGCCGTTCTAATAACCATTCCAAGATCCATGTCGCCCGATGGGCTGATCCAGCCAATCGCGCCCGAATAGGCACCCCTGGGCCTATTCTCTAGTTCCGCAATCAATGCGCAGGCCCTAATTTTTGGAGCACCGGTCATTGAACCACCCGGGAACAAAGCACTCAGCGCGTCAAAGCCGGTCTTAGCATCCGCGAGCTCGCCGGCAACATCAGATTCAAGTTGATGTACGGTCGAATATGACCGCAGCGCCAATAGCGACTCGACCGTGATTGATTGAGCCGTGCAGACTAAAGACAGATCGTTTCTAATCAAATCAACAATCATTAGGTTTTCTGCTCGCTCTTTCTCATCGGCCCCGAGCGACGCCTGCAAGGCCGAATCTATTTCAGGATCACTCGATCTAGCGCGAGTGCCCTTGATGGGCGAACTGGTGACCCTCACCCCAGACACTGTCAAGAATCTTTCAGGCGAAATACTCAAATAACTAACACCGCCTACCTTTAGATAGCTGCAGTAGGGAGCGCCATGATCTTTTCTGAGTCGAAGAAACAGCGCAAGTGGATCCCCAACGTAATCCCCCGACAATTCAGTTGTCAGGCAGAGCTGGTAGATCTCACCTTTGGCGATTTGATCTTTAGCCTTTTCGATGTTTGCAAGGTAGTCATTCTTAGCGTCCTTGACCTCAAAGCTGGCAGCTGTAGCAGCGTCGTGACTGAGCCCGTAGTTGGCCGCATCTCCCCCAGCTAGAGCCAATCGCAACAAAGCGGCGTGGAACCAATCGGCAAAGGATGCCCTATCAACAAACTCGCCAACAAAAAACATGGCCCGATTGTCATGGTCGTAGACAAAGGCCCTGTCCACCTCAATGCCCGAGACAACCAGTGGACCCTTTTCAGGTAGTTTGTATTCAATGACTCCCACGAAGCCAGGGCGAAAACCAAACGGCAAGTTGTGATTCTTGTCATCTTTGGCATACTTCGGCAATTGGGAAGTCTGCGGTCCAGAGCCAATTATCGAAAATCGAGCGTCATGGTGATGTTCCCGGTCTAGCCAGAATGAGTTTGGCTTAGTCCCGAAAAAAGCCACGAAAGTATCAGCCACGGGGCTCCACCCGGCTATGCGTTCATAATAAAGTGGCATCTAATCCTTTTCCAGACCCGTATTCTAGACAAGATGAGCGTATCTGGAGATTTCTTTCAATTCACCGGTGGTGAGTTGAATCCGATTGACCACGCCATTCCAACCACTCTTAGCGTGGCGGACAGTTGGCTGGTTTCCAACGGTTCAACCCGAGTTATAGATCGGCACTTTGCGAGGTTTTCTGGTTCGGTTACCAAAATACAGCAGCAGGACCTGAGTGGCTTTTTTGACGCCGTCGTGTCCGCAATTCCGGCGGAAGGCGAATGGTTTCCAAGGATAGAATTCCGCAAGGAGCAAAACCCCGGTGAACAGCTATTTTTCCGACTCCGCCAGGCACCAGTTAGGACTCTTACCTGCTCTCTATGGTCACTAGACGAGCCGGATCCGCGAGTTGACCCTCACGTCAAAGGTCCGGATCTCTCGGTGTGCCAAAAGCTTAGAAGAAAAGCTAACCTTCACGGCGCCGACGAAGCGGTGATTTTAGATGCCAGCGGGAACGTGGCGGACGGAGCGCTATCGTCCATCGTTTGGTGGCGTGACGACGTGCTTTGCGGACCCGATGACTCAACTGACTGGCTCCCATCAATCACCAGAGAACTCGTTTTCGAGATGGCAAATCAGGCAGGATTTAAAACTGCCTTCGTGAATTCAAGGCCTGAGGACCTAGCGGGCTGCGAAGTTTGGAGCCTTTCAGCACTGCAAGGAATCAGAGGCGTAACTCATTGGCAAAACATTCCGCTCTCGAACCTAAATAGGCTCGGCTCATTTCGCAAACGCTTAGCTCTTCTGACCAACTCGTCCCAAAGCGACGACCTTTCGATCGCCTAGTAAAAACTAGAAATTAGATTCAAGCCTCAGGGTAGTTACCCTTGTCGAGGATTGGCAAAAACAAAAAACTGAGCCATAGTTTCCAGACAATTTTGTAAATGTCTCAGCTAAGACTTACACTTCTAACTATTCGAACATTTGTTCGAATAGTTAGAAGGGGCGCTAGCTTTGGAAACAGAATTGGTCACCGGTGTCGTACTTGATGCTGACGGTGCTCCGGCTTGCTTTACCTGGCGCGATGCGGTCTTTTTGACCACATCTCGGCCGGTTCGTTGGTACTCCAGGGCACTCTGGTGGCAACATGCAGGTCAGGCCCACCCCGGTCAGGGTCAAAACCTGGTTGAGACAGAAATGTGGCGCTTGTGGGCAGCAAGCCTTGACAATAGATACTTTTTCCAGCTAAGACACCAAATGCCCGGTGACAACTGGCAAATTGAGCAAGCCACGCCCTAAATGAGCTTTACTCACCTAAACGTCAGCTCCGCCTTCTCTGCCCACTATGGCGTAAACAGACCTGAGCAGCTTTGTGCGGCTGCAAGCTCAATGGGCTGTGAATCTTTAGCAATAACCGATCGAGACGGCCTCTACGGGGCAATAAAGCACATAGGAGCCTCTATATCTACTGGCATATCTCCGATTGTGGGCGTCAGCCTAGAAGTGACCGCAGATAAGTCGCTGGGTCGCGTTCTGATTCTGGCTCACGGACACAACTCAGGTAAGGGTTGGGCAACTCTATGTCGCATTATCTCTAAGGCGCAGGAGAGAAAAGGTGGGAAAAAGGATGTCTCGATAAAAATTGGTGATCTTGCTGGCTTTTTCAAGGAAGAAACCTTTTGCACGATACTGATTGGCCTTGAAAGCTCATTGGCTGATGCTGTGCTCACCTCCAAAACCAGTGCACGTGACCTAGCAACGATGTGGCGAGAGTGTTTTCCAGCCCCGGCTGCACTTGCCATTGAAGTGGTGAATCACATGACTGAGCCCGGCAAATTAGGTTCCGCGCAGCACGCAAAGGCAATGTTTGACCTAGCAAAAATAGTTGGCATTCCTCCGGTAATAACCAACGCGGTTCGCTACATAGAACCGGATGGTGCGCTAACCGCAGATGTTTTAGATTCCGCAAGATATCTGGAACCTCTAGGTCTATTTACCCCACAGCCAAACGCCCAGGCCTGGCTAAAGCCATCTCATCAGATGGCAACGCTGGCTCTAGAGATAACTGAAGACACCAACGAGTCAGTAGCGCTTCTGAGAACAACAGAACTTCTAGCCCAAAAATGCTCTCTAGATCCAACTGACGATTGTGGCTGGAACCAACCAAAGACTCCAGAGCAATCTTCGCTTGGAGTGACAGAAAACCCCTTCGAAGTTCTCTGGCAAAGAAGTCATGCTGCAATTAGCTTGCGCTACCCAGGAATCAAGGCAGCCGAACTCGCAACTATTCAACATCGACTCTCCAAGGAGCTGATAGCGGTAAACAAGCTTGGGTTTGCAACCTACTTTTTAACGGTTGCCGATGTGGCTCAAATGATTAGAGACATGCGCATAAGAATTGCGGCGAGAGGTTCCGGCGCTGGCTCATTGATCAATTACTTGCTTGGCATAAGCAGCGTTGACCCGATAGAAGAAGGACTACTGTTCGAAAGATTTCTTTCAACAGAGCGCAGCACCTTGCCAGACATAGACATTGATGTTGAATCTGCCAGGCGACACGAAATTTATCGCGCGATCTTTCGACGCTACGGCGGTAAACGAGTGACCCTGCTTTCAATGCAGTCCACCTATCGAGGCAGGGGTGCCGTCAGAGACGGCGGAATGGCACTTGGATTAGACGATCAGCAGGTTGACGAGATTGCTAAGAACATGTGGCGATTTTCGGCAAAAAACTTTCGGTCAGAAATGTCGAATAAGCCCGAGCTTGCAAACTTTTCCAAGCTCACCGAATCTGACCGCAAGCTAAACCTGCTAGTTGATATAACCCAGCGACTAGATAGGTTGCCTAGACACATTTCCATGCACCCCTGCGGCGTGATCTTGGGAAACTCAAGACTGCTTGACCTAACCCCAACCGAACCGAGCGGGATGGGCTTACCTATGAGCCAGTTTGATAAAGACGACATGGACCCCATGGGCTTTCTAAAGCTCGATGTACTAGGCGTGCGGATGCAAAGTGCAATGGCCTACACAATAAAGGAGATCAAACGAGTCAAAAATGTTGACCTCGATTTAGACAAAGTCGCAAGAGACGACCCCGCCGTCTACAAGATGATCAGGACCACCAACACCCTGGGCTTGTTCCAAATCGAAAGCCCAGGTCAAAGAGAGCTGACCGGCAAACATCAACCAACCAAATTCAATGACCTCACAATGCAAATTTCACTTTTTAGACCGGGGCCAATGAAAGGAAACATGATTAAGCCCTACCTTGATGGCAGACACGGCTTTATTCAGCCGGACTACATGCATCCAGATCTTCATGACATCCTCAAAGAAAGCTACGGAGTAGTGGTCTTTCATGAGCAGCTGATGCGCATAATGCAGGTAATGACGGGTTGCTCGTTAGCCAGGGCTGATGAGATGCGTCGACAGCTGGGTAAGCCAGATAAAGCTCGTATAGTTCAGCGCTACTTTAAAAAGTCAGCCGCGGCCAGAGATTACACTCCAGCTGTAATTGACCGAGTGTGGTCAATCCTCGAAGGTTTTGGAAGCTTTGGATTCTGCAAGGCACACGGCGCTGCATTTGCAGTCCCCACGTATCATTCAGCGTGGCTAAAAACTCACTACCCCACCGAGTTCATAGCTGGACTACTGACGCACGACCCCGGAATGTACCCAAGAAGATTGCTGCTCGCAGAAGCTAGAAGATTGGGAGTTCGACTTCTTCGCATTGACGTAAATTATTCAACCAGTCAATACGTTGTCCAGAAAATTGGCAAAGAGCTTGGAGTGAGGGTCTCGCTCGGTGAAATTTCGGGTATCTCAAAGCCTGAGATGGATCGAATAATTTGCGAGCAACCCTACGCAGATGTAACTGATTTTTATCTAAGGGCCAGACCTTCGAGGCGAACTCTAGAGCGCCTTGCGCTAGTGGGCGCACTAGATACCGTAGCCGGGGTATCAAATGAAGAATCAATCCACAACCGAAGTGACCTCCTGGTAAAGATTAGACAGATTAGCTCAAAGGCCGCGCCAAAAATCGATAAAAATCAGCTGGCATTTGACCTGACAAACCTTGATCAACTACCAGTGGGCAACTCTCCGCCCACCAGGCAACAAGAACTTGCGGCTGAAATGGCTGTTACCGGGATGGACATCTCTGAACATCAGATACAAAAGTTCCAGCAGATGCTAGAAGAAATGGGAGTTGTGCGAGCAAGCGAAGTTGGCTCACTGAGGAGCAACACCGAGGTCTTGGTGGCCGGAGTCCGAATTGCAACCCAAACTCCACCTATGCGCAGCGGTAAGAGGGTCGTATTTATCAGCCTGGACGATGGATCCGGGATTGCAGATGCAACGTTCTTTGATGAAGCACAACGTCGATGCAGCCAGTTGTTATTTCAAAATAAGCTGCTTCTAATATCTGGAAAAACTCGCCGCACCGGAGTGCGAGGGGTGTCAATACTCGCCGAAAACGCTTGGGACCTTCGCCAGTTATGGCAGCAATGGGAGAAACGCGCCTCTTAGTTTTGGTTAAAAATAGACAGCAATCGAAGAATCTCGACATAAAGCCAAATGAGCGTAGCCGTCAAACCAAATGCAGCTCGCCACTCCATCTCCTCGGGCCAACGCTGGCTAACGCCCTGGCTAATAACCTCAAAGTCAAGATTCAAAGTGAATGCAGCTAGACCCACTCCAACTAACGCAATTAGCCAACCGAATGGTGAGCTGTAAATGCTGATGCCGGCAATCATTGCAAAGCCCAGGTTTACAAGCGCAAAGACCAGATATCCGGTAACCGCAAAAGTCATGAACCGAGTAAAGCGCTGATCAACCTTTATCCACCCAAAACGATAGGCCGCAAACATCGTGCCGGCAGTTGCAAAGGTTCCGATAACAGCAGTCTGAACAATTCCAGGGTAGAAAGACTCCAACAATCCACTAATGCTTCCGATGAAAACACCCTGAACCAACGCGTATGCCATGTAAAGGCCTGGACGGACCTTCTTGCTGAAACTTGCCCAAAGACCAAGACCTAAGCCGACGAACATTGCAGGGAAAAATAGGGAGTAAAGCTCCAAGTACCAAGTCGCCCCTGCTCCAACCAATACTGCCAGAAACATGCCTAGGACCTTTGAGGTAGTTCCCGCCATGGTCATGGGCTTTGAGGTCATGCGATCAAATTCGAAGTTGACTTGATTCTGGTTCGCAGAGGCTAGTCCGGAACGCATGCTTTGGTTGAAAGCAGGATTATGAGAGGCCACTTCTACCCTTTCTTAGAGGTATGCAACTTTGAGGAAGTCTAAGTCAGAATACTGAAAATTTGCTGGAAATCAGCCCGATTAATTACGACTTTATGTTCATGAATCTCTTGACAAAAACCAGACAAAATTGGGAGAAGAAACTCGCAGACGCAGACTCAGTCTGAGAAAAACACCGTGGTCCTATATGAGTCTGATGCCAACAACAATGTTCTACCTGGGGCCAACTCACGAAACGGACAAAATTGCACGTCAGCCGGAGTGTTATACGGCCTACCGCGTCTAGCATGAAGGGGTGAGTTCCCCATTGCCTGTGCCCCTGCACTTCCTGTCGAACGCCCCTCTCGGTATGCGGGTGGTGGTCAGATACCGCATCGACGGCGGCCTGACGGATGCGCTCGGCGAGCTCGTGGGAAAGTCAGACGGCGAGTGCACAATACGCACCCGGCGCTCCGTCGTCGTAATTGCCCTATCGCTCGTGGTGGCCGCCAAGGAAGTGCCTCCCGCCCCGCCGCAACGATCCCCGCGGGCGGCAGTGTCCTGAGCGGGCCGACGTAGTGAAAGACCTCGGCATCTCCATCCCCACGCTGTATCGGTCAGCACCAGCCAACAACCCCTAGCCACAGCCCGCAAACGTGCAATTTTGTCCGTTTCGTGAGCCGGCCCCTACTCGGGGAACTAAATGTCTTACTGCAAGATCCTCATGGTTATCCGCTTCGCTTCGTTGAAAAACTCGGAGTGAAACCAATATCAAGAGTGTGAACGAGGCATCTAATACGTCTACCGTTTGTTTGAATCATGAGGCATAGAAACTAGACGATAAAGGCGATGTGATAACGTGAGGAAAAGCTTTTCACGTTATGAAAAAGCCTCAATTACCAGCATTAATTGGAAATTATGAATACCAATCCAGACGCCGCCGTCGACAATCCAATCTCTTTTCAGCACTATAAAGATTTGCCAAGAGAAATGTTTGCTGAATCCATACCTGCTCCGACGACCTCTCCGTCATTAATTGAGCTCAATGAGAACCTACTGGTGCAGTTAGGCATTGAGGTTGGTTGGTTTAAGAGTCAACGGGCCGTCTCGCTGCTATCGGGCAACAGTATCAATGAAGACAACCGCCCAATTGCGTTGGCTTACTCGGGTCATCAGTTTGGTCATTGGTCACCTACCCTGGGTGACGGTCGCGCGCATATGTTGGGGCAGGTAAAGACTTCTGAGGGAAAGTATCTTGATTTTCAATTGAAAGGGTCGGGTCGCACTCAGTTTTCTAGAGGTGGCGATGGTCGAGCAACATTGGGATCTGTGATGCGAGAATATCTGCTAAGTGAAGCTATGGCGGGTTTAGGTATTTCAACCACCCGGTCGATTGCTATGTTGGCGACCGGAGATTCAGTAGCACGGGAGAAACTAAACCCTGGCGCTATTTTGGTGCGTTCGGCGCAGAGCCACTTACGTGTGGGCAGTTTTCAGTTTGCTCAAGCTCAAGATGCAAAACTACAGTCTTCCCAGTCACAACCAGTAACAAGTGGTGTAAAAGCGTTAGCCGATTTCGTGATCGCAAAACACTTCCCCGAACTGGAGCAATCGACATCAAAGTATCTTGATCTATTGTCTACCGTCGGAAAAAGACAAGCTGATCTCATTGCTGAGTGGATGCTTGTTGGCTTTATCCACGGTGTTATGAATACCGATAACGTGTCAATTATTGGTGAAACCATCGACTTTGGGCCCTGTGCTTTTATGGATGAATATGACCCTCACAAAGTGTTTAGTTCAATCGATACTCAGGGCCGTTACGCCTGGGACCAACAGCCAAGAATCGCTCAATGGAATACAACTCGATTGGCCGAGACATTGTTATTGCTGTTTGATGAAAATGAAGAAAAATCAATTGAATTGGCGCAACAGCGGCTATCGGAATTCATGCCGCAGTTTCAAAAGTCTTTTCAAGCAGGGCTAATGCGCAAATTCGGCTTTTCAGACAGCAATGATCAAGTCCAGCAGCTCACCAAAGAGTTGCTAGCTGTGATGGAACGGGACGCCGTTGATTTCACGGTTTTCTTCAATAGCCTGACCCAGGTGGCTGAAGGTGGGTCGAATCAAGTCGTCATTAATCTATTTGAGGATTCAGACGTCGTGACTGCGTTGATAAAACAATGGCAGGAGCTGCGGGCAAAAGATAGCGAGACCTTATTGTCTATGCGCCGAGCTAACCCGGCAGTGATTGCAAGGAATCATCAAGTGCAGTTTGCTATCGACGCCGCGGTTGAAAATAATGATTTTTTACCCTTCAGGCGTTTGTGTCGGGTATTAGCTAACCCTTATCAAATTGACCCAGCTGACGAGGAATTAATGACCCCACCAGAATTTGAAGAAAGAGTTACTCAAACATTTTGCGGCACTTAATTATCGTTATCTAAGTCAAGTACACCATCGACGGCGGCCTGACGGATGCGCTGAGCGAGCTGGAACATAACTCAACATCAACGACAAGAGCCACCCCGAAAGGTGGCTCAAGTGCGATTACTCTGGAAGATCTACTCGCTGACATCGAAATGGACTCCGATTGCAGTCTGCCTTACACGGTGGACCTGAGGGGACTCGAACCCCTGACCCCCTGCATGCCATGCAGGTGCGCTACCAGCTGCGCCACAGGCCCGTGAAGTGCCTAAGTCTACACAG
>CAYMAU010000036.1:0-9303 GCA_964388525.1 uncultured Aquiluna sp.
CGGCCACCTTGATTGTCTGATCTGATAGCAAGTGAGCCATAGTTTCAAAAAGCCGTAGGTCCGTCTTGAATGTTTGCAAATCCCTCGTGTTTATGCCGACCATGGGGCTTCCTGCGGCGTTGGCAATGTGTATCTCATCTGCTGTATGTGTCTCGACAAGAACATCCAAACCTAGGTCCGCAGCAAACTTGGACAGCCTAAGGAAATCAGGCTCCTTGAGCCAGCTAAGAATCAGTAGAACGAATGATGCACCGTGGGCACGAGCCTCCAAGATCTGATACTCACAAGAGATAAAGTCCTTGCGAAGTGTTGGGATTGAAACGGCGTCGCTGGCATGTCGAAGGTCATCTAAGGAGCCACCGAACCCGGATCGCTCCGTTAGAACTGAGATTGCATGAGCCCCACTTTGTTCGTAGGTACGGGCCAACAAGCCGGCATCAGGGATTTCGGCCATGTGCCCAACGGACGGGCTGTATCTCTTTATTTCGGCAATTATTTTGATTTTCGACGCAGGCTCAAGAGCCTTCAAGGCCGAAACCGCTGGCTCCATGTTCTCGACCAGCGCCTCAAGTGACTCGATACTTACGCTCTTACTACGAATATCAGCATCATCGCTTGCTGTGGCGAATAATTCGTCCAGCACTAGTGGGACTTCGAGTGCTTGCCGCCAACCCCGTAGCCAGATTTCCTTAGTACGAGTCCAACTATCGGACCGAGGATGGCAAGTACAACTGAGGCCCAAACTATGGATGGGACTTCCAACCAGAAAAACAGCGTTCCAATGGTGAAGGCAGTCAGAACGATAATCACGGTCGCCCAGGCTGCTACAGAGTTTCCGTGTCCTGGTTCGGTATTGGAATTAGACATTGTGCCTTTCTTGGATGTTTTCCAATTCTAGCAAGCAGATTTACTGCTCATCCCACAGGTTCTGCGGGTCGGCTTCTGTTTCTGTGATGGTACTTGATTTGTCCGGTTGCTTCGAGCGCCCAGGTTGAAAAACTGCGAGCGCAAAAATCAATCCGGTGACCCCTGCCATGGTTAGGTAGACCCAGTAGCCGATTTTAACCACTACGCCAAAACCGGTTGCCGTGGCTAGACCCGTGGTGCTGGAGATTAACTCTATGACGGCACTAGCATCTGACCAGCTTGTGAGAACCATCACCACAATTACGGCTCCAGAAATTATCGATGCAATCGCTGCCATCGATCGGCTTAAAAGACGGTAACGGGCGATTAGTGAAATCAGTAGGACTATCAGAGGGACCAGGCTTGTCAGAGGATTAAGTTCCGACCCAATCAATGTTCCAATCAGTGCTGATTCATCGGAGTGAAAGTCTCTGACATCTACCCAGGCAAGGAGTGAGGTTGATAGCCACACGGCGGCTACTAAAGTGCCCACAGAAATGAGCCTGATCATTTTTTCATCGCATTCGCCGCAGCAACTGCGCGTAATACAACCGCGGCTTTTGCTAGCGTCTCGGCGTACTCTGTTTCGGGTACTGAATCGAGAACAATGCCAGCCCCGGCCTGCACCCTTGCCACTCCATTCCTGAGAACCGCAGTGCGAATCGCGATTGCAAGGTCTGAGTTGCCCTGAAAATCGAAGTATCCAACAACACCACCGAACAAGCCTCGGTAACTTTGTTCCAAGTCGTGAATTATTTCCAAAGCCCTTGGTTTGGGTGCACCTGACAGCGTGCCAGCTGGGAAGGTGGCCAGCGTGGCCTTCACAATGCTGGTGCCAGTAGTGAGGGATCCTTCGACGGTAGACCCAAGGTGCATGATGTGCGAGAAGCGATGAATTTGCATAAATTCGCTCACCCGCACTGTCTTGGGGTCGCAGACTTTTAGCAGGTCGTTTCTCGCAAGGTCCACCAGCATCAAGTGCTCGCTGCGCTCTTTTTCATCTGCCAGCAGGTCTTCGGCAAGTTGGTTGTCACTAGATGTGTCTTCACCTCTAGGTCGAGAACCAGCAATTGGGTGGGTTACCACGTTTGCGCCCATTACTTTCACGAGCGCCTCTGGTGAACTTCCGACTATCGCAAACGGACCGTCCTGATCTTGCCACCTAACTAGATACATGTAGGGGCTTGGATTCAGAGCCCGAAGAGCTCTGTAGACATCCAGCGCATCAGCAGTTGCCTGATGATCAAATCGTTGAGAAATCACAACCTGAAACACATCACCCTTGCGGACGTGCTCTTTAGCCACCTCGACTTTTTTTAGAAACTCATCCTTGGGAGTGTTTGAAACCGCAACCGGTTCGGGCCAATTCGGCTCAGATACCATCGCGGGTGTCGGCATTTCAACAATTTTTTGCATTTGGCCAATGGCGTTTAGGGCACGATTGTAGCTTTCCCGAAGGGGGGTTCCATCGACAAAGACCACGCTGACTAAGAGCAGTTCAGATTTTTGATGATCCATGACCACTAGCTCGGAAAATTGGTTGAACCCGTATAGCGGTATCGAGTAGTCAGCCGGCTTGGCCTGAGGAAGCTTCTCGGTCAAGTTGACTGCTCCCCAGCTTAGAAATCCAACCAGCCCTGAACTCAAAGGAAAGTCAACTGGACTCGATCTCCACGCTGTTTGAAGCTTCTCAAGCGCGGCTATCGGGTCCTCGGGTAGTAAAGAACCGTGTGGAAGGCACTCCGCATCCCCTATCCAGGTTGCTTTGTCATCCGTAGCGGTTAGCTGGCCTCTAGAGGCCACTCCAATAAACGAGTATCTGCCCCAAACTCCCTGTTCGGCCGATTCCAACAAAAAAGTGTCTGCTCTAGTGCCGGCGAGCTTCTGATAAATCCCAATTGGGGTTTCACTGCCGCTAAAGAGCCTTTTTACAATCGGGATTGCGTTGTAATCGCTACTCAGCTCCTCAAGCTTTTCGAAGCTAATCACCTAGACCTCCTCGAAGCAGCTGACGGTTCCAAGGTGACAGGTCGGGCCAGCAGGCCTGACCATAGCCAAAATAGTGTCACCGTCACAATCTAGGGACAGGGAGTCAATTGCCAAGGTATTCCCACTGGTTGCACCCTTGTGCCAAAGCTGATTGCGGGACCGTGAGTAAAAGTGCATTTCGCCTGTAGAGACAGACTTCTCTAGCGCCTCGAGGTTCGAATAGGCAAGCATGAGGACTTGCATGGTTTGACTGTCTTGAACGACAACGGGTATCAGATGGTCGCTAGAAAATTTGACCTGATCCAACGCTAAGTGTCTCATCTAGCCTCTATTCCTGCTTCTTCAAGTGCTTGCTTAACCTTTGCAATCAATATCTCGCCACTGTGAAAAACACTAGCTGCGAGCAGCGCATCGGCGCCAGCCTGAGCTGCCTCAACGAAGTCTGATACTTTGCCGGCTCCCCCAGACGCGATGATCGGAACTGCAGATATCTTTCGGACTTTCTCAATCAGTTCAAGATCGAAACCCGCTCTGGTCCCGTCTGCATCAATGCTGTTGATAAGCAGTTCGCCAGCGCCTAGCGCCTGCACTTTTTCTATCCACTGCATCGCGTCCAGACCGGTTTCTTGTCGGCCACCGTGGGAGGTGACAACGAATCCTGAGGACGTGTCGCCACGCTTAATATCTAGAGAAACTACCAAAATCTGATTGCCGTGTTCGCTCGCAATCTCGGCTAAAAGGTCCGGTCGGGAAATGCCTGCAGAACCGATGGATACCTTATCGGCGCCGGCTTCCAGGAGCAGCGAAACATCCTCGAGGCTCCTGATGCCCCCGCCCACCGTGAGGGGTATGAATATCTCCTCCGCGCATCGGGTGACCATGTCCCTGGTTGTTGAGCGATTTTCGTTGGCAGCTGTAACGTCTAAAAACGTAAGTTCGTCGGCGCCCTGAAGGTAGTAATTCCGGGCTAAGTCAACTGGGTCACCGCTATCTACAAGGTTCTGAAAGTTGATCCCCTTTACTACCCGTCCGTTTGCGACATCTAGGCAAGGAATCACTCTGACTGCTGGCACTATATTCTCGCTGCGTGAATGGCTGACACCAAAATTGCCCTGGCTCCTGCGGCGTATAGCTCATCCATTATTTGATTCATCTGTATAGCTGGAACTAGCGAACGAACTGCAACCCAGTCCAAGTCAGCCATCGGGGATATCGTTGGCGACTCAATACCGGGGGTTATCTTGGTAGCCGCATCAAGCACTGTCTTTGGACAGTCATAGTCAATGATTACGTACTCCCTGGCAACCAATACGCCCTTTAGTCGCATCAAAAGCCCGTTTGCATCGCCAGCTTTGCCCGGAGCACTAATGAGCCTGGCCGTAGAGGTCAAGATCGTAGGGCCAAAGATTGCGAGCCCGGCTTTTCTAAGCGTGTTACCGGTTGAGACAACGTCAGCAACGGCATCTGCAACGCCAAGCTTTACGGCAGACTCGACCGCTCCGTCTAGCTTGATAATTTCACAATTCACGTTTAGCTTCGAAAGGTAATTGGCAATCAGGGTTGGGTATGCGGTCGCAAGTCTTTTACCTTCTAGTTGGCTCGGATCGTTGAAACCAGAGTCGATTGGTGCCGCAAATCGAAAGGTGGATGCACCAAAGCCCAAATCAGCAATTTCCTCAGCTTCGGACTCCGAATCCATCAGGAGATCCAGCCCTGTTAGGCCAACATCTAGAGATCCCGACCCCACGTAGGTCGCTATATCCCTGGGCCTCAGATAAAAAAACTCTATGTCGTTTGATTCATCGACTAAGTGAAGCTCTTGGGTGTCTCGTCTTGTCTGGTATCCAGCCTCTTTTAGCATGGCGACCGCAGATTCAGACAGGATGCCCTTATTTGGAATGGCTACTCGCAGCATCAGAGAACCTGCTCAACTGCCGACAGAGGCACATTTCTAGAGATTAAAATAAGTTGAATGTAATAAAGCAGTTGTGACGCCTCAAGTGCGACCTGCTCATCTGACTCATGTTCGGCAGCCATCCATAGTTCCGCCGCTTCCTCTACGAGCTTTTTGCCAATCGAGTGGACTCCCTTTGCCAATAACTCGGTGCTACCAGAGTTGTTATCGGGCATACTTGCCGTGTTTAAGAGCTCGTCATAAAGGGAATCGAAGGATTTCATACCCCTAGATTACAGCGAATCACTCCGGATTCGAAGCTGCCAGTGCTAACCCTCGAAGTCGAAGTATTTGATTGGCCCTATCGGGGCTGTTGTAAATAGCAGAACCCGCCACGAATGAGTCGGCCCCTAACGATGCTAATTGAGCAATGTTTGACTCGGTAACTCCCCCGTCGACCTGAAGTGCAACTGTTGCGCCAGAGTTTCGAATCAGCTTTCTAGCTTCGGCTATCTTCTCAAGGGTTTCAACCAATATTGGTTGCCCCCCAAAGCCAGGCTCAACCGTCATTACCAACAGCATGTCTACCTCTTGGATCAAGTCCGCTATCTCTGAAACTTTGGTTGAAGGCTTTATGGCCACTGCGGCCCTGACGCCCGCAGCTTTGAGATTTCGCGCCAAGCTAATCGGCTCTCTAGCTGCCTCGAGATGAAACGTGACTGAAGTAGCACCAGCCTGGGCATAACCAATCGCCCACTTATCAGGGTTTTCAATCATCAGGTGAACATCCAGAGGAATTGGAGAAACCTGCGCAAGCCTTTTGACAATCGCGGTTCCCAAGGTCAAATTTGGTACGAAATGATTGTCCATAACGTCAACGTGAGCCATATCAGCCGATGCAATAGAGACCAGCTCCGCCTCCAAGTTCGCAAAGTCGGCACTGAGTATTGAAGGATTTATTTGCATTCTTAGTTCCCCTCATCTTTTCTCAGAAGTGCCATAAACATCGCATCAGTTCCATGTCGATGTGGCCATAACTGAACGGTTTTCCTGTTGGTGTTTAACTCTAGACCTGGAGACAACTCTTGCAGCACTGGTACCAGGTCGACTAGCGAAATGTCAGCGTGGCGATCTAGTGCGGCTCTTATTTGTGCATTTGTCTCGACTATCAGTGGTGAACAGGTTGCATACATAAGAATGCCACCTGGTTCCAGCGCTAACACTGCGGCGTCAATTAGCTCGGCCTGCAATTTAGTAAGCGACGGCAATTGCTCGGGCGTTTTAGTCCATCTGGATTCAGGCTTCCTTCGAAGGGACCCGAGCCCGGCACAGGGAGCATCAAGCAATATCGCGGCGAAGGAACTTTCGGGGGCGTCTTGCCCCCGCTTTACAAGTACTGGAGTGCTTTCTGGGTTTGCAAGTGCTGAGGTCACGAGTTTCGCGCGTTTTACATGTGGTTCGTAACAAACAAGAGTTCCAGATCCGGAAACGGCATGTTCAAGCACTGCGGCCTTGCCTCCAGGACCAGAGCACATGTCCAGCCAGGTTCCGGATCTATCGGCAACCTTGCTAAGTGCCAGTGCTACAAGCTGGGAACCTTGGTCCTGAACCCTAACTCCTGGAATCGCAAGATACTCAAGTGGGTTTCCGGCGCAGAGAAAGCCATTTGGAGATGCCGAGCCCCGCTCTAGTCCGAGTGCCTCCAGCTCAGCGGATGCAGAGCTTGTAATGGCGATTAGGTTCACGACCGGGATTTGGTTATTTGCCGAAAGAAGTTCGGTCAGATCCGATGTCCTCCCATCAAGTTCAAGGGCTGACTTCATGCCAGAAATAATCCATTTAGGATGCGAGAATTCAATACTCAGTCGGGTGAGCTCCTCTTGGTCTTTGGTGAGTATGGCTAGAAGATTGTCCTGTCCGGCTCGTTCGGCATTTCGAAGAACTGCGTTGCAAAGGCCTGCCGCGCTAGTTTCGAAATGCTTAACAAGATCCACGGTCTCGTTTATGGCCGCATGGGTAGGGATGCGCATTCTGAATAGCTGATGAAGACCTAGCTGAATAGCTGCCCTCAGGCCAGGTGACAGGGTCTTGCCGGGAGTCAAATGATTGATAATGGCGTCGTACTGAAGTTGCCATCGAAGAACTCCGTAGCTGAGCTCTTGAACTAACCCTCTGTCGGCATCCGAAATTTCATGCTTGGCAAGCTCCTTGGGGAGCAGCAGGTTGATGTAGCTCTCCGATGCTCTTACTCTGTTGAGTAGCTCAAGGGCTATTTGGCGCGCGTTAGTCAAATTTCGCAATCCCCTTCAGGCCATTCCACCAGTCAGTCGCAACTGTTTCACGTTTTCCGGCAGGTTGCACAAGCTCGAGCTTCAGTGAGCTTGCGTTACCGCATTGCACGTAAATTTCGTTGTTTTCGCTCTTGTATATTTCGCCGATCTCGCGCGCTGTGAGTGGGTCAAGGTTAGAGGTAATTGCCGACGCGACAAGGACTCTAACTGGCTCGCCGTTTTGGTTTGCCCACGACATCGGTTCCGGATTAGTGGCCCGTATAAATCTCGTCAAGTCTGCAGCTGATTTATTGAAGTCAAGCTTGGCTGCAAGGCGGGTAATTTTTGGAGCCACCGAGGCTGCGCCTTCTTGTAGCCTCAGCTCTGGGTTTTCGCTCAGCGCACGGATTAGAAGGTCGCTGCCTGCTTCAGTAAACCTGATCAATGCTTGTCCAGCAGTTTCGTTCGCTACAAACGATAGCAACTGCTGAGAGATAAGTGCTCCAGTATCCAGGCCTGAGTCGAGCTCAAAAATGCTTATCCCAATGCCAGTGTCATGAATCATTGAATGCTGCAGAGGTGTTGCCCCTCGCCATTCAGGCAGAAGTGAGAAATGTAAGTTCCACCAAGGAAGCGTCGATAGTGCCGCCTCAGGGATCATTGCCCCATAAGCGACAACGACCGCCTTCTCGGCGCTGCTGAGTCGGATCATGTTGAGGGCTTCGTCGTCGATTTTGTTGGTCTTATGGACCTTTAGTCCCAGCTGTTCAGCTTTAAGAGTTACCGGAGATGGTGTAACAATTCGCTTGCGACCAAATGGAGCGTCTGGACGGGTAAGGACCAATGCCACCTCGTGCTTGTCGGCAATAAGCTCCAGAGCGCGCGATGCCACTTCAGGGGTTCCGGCAAAAATGAGTCTCATAACTAGGTAACCTACAGCGCCTGCGGGTCGTCCATCACCACCCGCAAGCCCCTTCTCTTAGTGGCACCCTGAGTTCGTGCTGTGGCTCCAATTGCTACCACCCGAAGCTCCTTGGCTATCGCAGGACCTTGGTTATACGAAAACTTTATGAGCGCGCTTCCGGCCCTTTCGTCTACCCAAAGAACCACCGCCCCTTTTGATTTAGCCGCTAAAACGGCAACTTCCAGAGTTTCGGGTAGCGCCTGCAGTGAACAGATCCGCATCGCTGGGGGAAGTCCAAGCTCTCGGGCTTCCTCGAGTGCTGTTTTCGCCATTGGTATCAACTGACCAAGCGATAGCGCGTTGCCAAGATCGGATGGCAGACCGGCAAAGGCCGCCCTGCCCGTCGGGGACATAAGCTCAAGTGCCTCCATCCAGTCTCTAACAGCTATCTGCTGCGCATTGAGAGTTTGCCGACTGAGCCAGACATCGCTGTCAAGAATCAAGACAGCAGAATATCCCTTAGGGACCCTTGGTGCTGAGCCCGGAGTTGCGACGACTATTTGATTCTTTATTTTTAGCCCGGTTGGCTTTTTTTCTCCCGTGGCTTCAGAAATTGCGGTGTTCGGAAAAGTCTTGCCGAGCTCTGCAACGGTCCTGTTGCTACCTGTCCGACCTTTTTTCTGGTTTCTCGAACCACAGCTAATACAAGCAACGAAGTGCTTGTTGCAGAGTCTGCATTGAGTATTAGTTGCGTCGGGCTGCCAAAAATGACCTCCGCAGGAGCAAGTCAGCTTGTCGCCACAACCTGCGCAGTAGACCGAGGCTGAGTCACCTTTGCGAGGAAGCAGGACTAGCACTGGGCCTCGATCCAGGTTTTCACGCACAATTTTGAACCCGGACTCATCCATCCGAAGGCCTGGTTCGGAGTAAGAAATACGAAGCGGTGCCTCAACGACTTTATGATCGGATAAGTAGCCGATTGCAACTAATCTTTGAAGCTCCACGGACCGGTATGGAGCCGTGAATAGGAGTTCCACGTCGTCTTTCGCTCGAATTAGAGCTAGGTCCCTTGTGTTTGTAAATGGAGAGCCTTGGTCTCTCAGGCTGTCATCGGAATCATCGTGGACTGCGATTAGGCCCAAATTCTGCACCGGTGCAAAGATCGAGGATCTGGTTCCTACGACGATTATTTGGCGGGATTCTTTGATCTGGTGGAAGAGTTGATACCGAGTAGATTTTTTCTGATTGGGGCTTAGGAAAACGAACTGATCATCAATTCCGAGCTTTTCAGCAAGATCGGAAATGATGTCAACATCCGCCCTCTCCGGCACAACAATGAT
>CAYMAU010000037.1:0-7961 GCA_964388525.1 uncultured Aquiluna sp.
GAGTCACCAATCACGACTACCTGTCCGACAAGTGGATGGGCGCGAAGTGGATCTTCAATCGGAGCCGGAGCAACGTTCTTGCCTCCTGCAGTAACGAGCATCTCCTTCTTGCGGCCAGTGATGGTTAGGAAGCCGTCCTCGTCGAGTTCACCAAGGTCGCCGGTCCTGAACCAATCTCCATCAAACGCTTCTCTTGTGGCGGCCTCGTTGCGCCAGTAGCCGCGCATGCAGTTGATGCCGCGTAGCCATATTTCGCCGTCTTCGGCGATCTTTATACCGGTTCCAGGCAGAGCGCGACCTACTTTGCCAATCTTCTGCCAGGCAACGCGTCCGATCACTGCGGCCGCAGCAGTTTCAGTAAGCCCGTAGCCCTCTAGAACGATTAGTCCGATGCCGCGATAGAAATGCCCAAGCCTGGCTCCAAGTGGTGCTCCGCCGGAAATCGCGTACTTCACGTTGCCACCCATTGCAGCTCGTAACTTGCCGTAGACAAGTCGGTCAAATAGCTTGTGCTTGATCTTTAGCCCAAGAGAAGGTCCCGACTTGCTGTCCAGCGCCTTCGAGTAATCTATTGCGACCTCAGCAGAAGATCGGAATATCTTTCCCTTGCCGCTGGTCTCTGCCCGTAGCTCTGCTCCGTTATAAATTTTCTCGAACACTCTTGGCACCGCCAAGATGAAGGTTGGCTTGAATGCGGGAAGAACTTGAGCCACTTGCAGCGAGTCACTCAAGTGACCTACTCGGATTCCAGAGTGAAGACATAAAACCGACACGTATCTAGCCAAAATATGCGCCATCGGAAGGAAGATGAGCGAAGACTGCTTGTCATTGGCAATTTCGGGGATTTCTGCGGCAGCGTTCTTAGCGTGATCTACAAAGCTCTTGTGAGTTAGCTCACAGCCCTTAGGGTTTCCCGTGGTGCCAGAGGTGTAAACAATTGTCGCTAGGTCGCTCAGGGTTGCGTTCGAGCGAGCTTTTTCCAGCTGATCGTCACCAATTTTTTCGCCGTCTTGATGCAGTCCAGAAAAGTCCTTGGAATCAATTCGCCAGACATGTTTGACTCTCTTGGTGCCGGACTTGACTTTGTTGAAGCGCTCTAGATGGTCGTCGTCTTCTATAAACAGAGCAACGGCATCCGAGTCACTGAGTATCCATTCGATTTGGCTTGTGGAAGAGCTTTCGTAAATTGGCACGCCAACTGCGCCCGCAAACCAGATTGCAAAATCGATCATGGTCCATTCATATCGAGTGCGAGACATAATGGCGACGGCATCTCCAGGCTTAATGCCTTGAGCGATTAGGCCCTTGGCCAGTGACCTAACTTCGTCCAAGAATTCTTGGGCGGTAACATTTCTCCAAGCGCCGTCCGGGTTCTGGCGGCTAAAAAGTGGATGAGATGGGCTTATCGCGACTCTTTCAAGGAGAAGGTCGCTCGCGTTCAGACTTGGGTTTGTGTTGACCTTTATTGGCACATCGTAAAACTTCATTGTCTCTCCCTGTGTCGATTTACCCATACTTTAACTTGTTTTGAAGTGGATTTCCATTGGGACTATAAACTCAAAAACTTTCTTTGTGGCTTATTGGGTTAGTTCGCCCCCTAAAATTAATTCTACTTCAACCAAGGAGCTAACAGCTTGCTCAGCATCGGCATAGACATCGGCGGCACCAAGATTTTGGGAGCAATTGTCGACGACAACGGAAAAGTCATAACCGAAAAAAGAGTCGTATCGCCGGCCAAGGATCCAGATTTAATGGTCAATGAGGTGGCAGGCTTGATACAGGAGCTTTTCACTCAAGTTGGTTCGGAGGTGGCGCCAGTTGGTGTCGCGGCCGCGGGTTTCATCGATGCCGACCAATCCAATGTTTTATACGCGCCAAACTTGAGCTGGAGAGATGAGCCGCTGCGAGAGCGCTTAGAGGAAAAAATTCAGCGGACCCTTGTAATTGAGAATGACGCAAATGCCGCCGGTTGGGCAGAATATCGGTTCGGAGCGGGTAGGGGCTCAAAAGACATGGTCATGCTCACTCTAGGCACGGGGGTCGGTGGCGCGGTTATTTCTGATGGTGCCATTCGCAGAGGCGGCTTTGGTATCGCTGGGGAGCTTGGGCACATAAGAGTTGTTCGGGGCGGCAAGCAATGCGGCTGCGGGAGAAAAGGCTGCGTTGAGCAGTATGCCTCTGGAACTGCCCTCTTAGAGGCGGCCCGAGTTCTGAGTGCCAGCGGCGACTCGGCTGGGAACTTTCTTTCAGACTTGAAAAAAGACCTCAATGCACTAACTGGGGAGCACGTTCGACAGGCCCTTGCGGCCAAAGACCCAGGAGCGTTGTCGCTGCTGCGTGAAGTCGGAACCTTCCTCGGTGAAGCGATGGGCAGCATCACTGCCGCACTTGACCCTCAGGTTTATGTGATAGGCGGCGGCCTGTCCGAGGCTGGAGAATTACTACTCGAACCGATTAGAGAAAGCTTTCTTAGAGAATTACCCGCACAGGGCTTTAGACCGGTTGCGAAAATTTTGGCGGCATCTTTCTCAAATCAGGCCGGAGTAATTGGCGCTGCTGATTTAGCGCGCGAATCGCTTCGGTAAGCTTTGATGCAACGACTGGAGAATTCATGACCTATTTTTTTCTAAAGAATTTTGTTCTGGGTCCGATTCTTAGACTGCTATTCCGCCCGTGGTCGAGGGGGACCGAACACATTCCCAAAAGTGGTGGTGCAATTTTGGCTTCAAACCATTTATCTTTTGTCGACTCGATATTTCTACCTCTCAAGCTGCGGCGTCCGGTGACCTTCTTGGCCAAGAGCGAGTACTTCACCGGTAAGGGCTTCAAGGGTGCCCTTATCAGATGGTTTTTCATTTCCACGGGTCAGATTCCAATTGATAGGTCCGGTGGCAAGGCTTCGGAGGACTCATTGAACACCGGCCTTGGAGTTCTAGAACGCGGTTTACTCCTGGGTATTTATCCCGAGGGAACAAGGTCTCCAAACTCCGAAATGCATCGGGGAAGAACTGGTATCGCAAGGATGGCTCTAGAAGCCGGGGTTCCAGTAGTACCGGTTGCGATGATTGACACCGACAAAGTGCAGCCGCTTGGTGCTAAGTATCCAAAAATTCATCGGGTAGGAGTGGTGATTGGGGAGCCATTAGACTTCTCTAGGTTTGCCGGAATGGAGGGTGAGCGAGCGGTTTTGAGGTCAGTCACCGATCAAATCGTTTACAGCATCCACCGACTTTCAAATCAAAAGTATGAAGATGTGTACGCTTCCACCGTAAAAAGCAGACTTGCACGAGCAGAATAGGGAATCTTGAAAGAGTTCGGATTAGACAACTACCTCAATCTAGAGGCGAAGCAGCAACCAACTTGGGACAGCCAAGAGTCGCTGGAAAAGGTGAAGGCAGAACTATCCTCCAAGCCGCCATTGGTGTTTGCCGGAGAGGTTGACTCGCTGCGAAATCGAATCGCAGCTGCCAGTCGAGGCGAGGCTTTCGTCCTTCAGGGTGGCGATTGTGCCGAGACTTTTGCCGATGCAACCGCAGATCGAATTCGAAATCGGATAAAAACAGTCCTGCAGATGGCAGTCGTTCTAATGTATGGCTCATCGCTACCGGTGGTAAAAATGGGTCGCATGGCCGGTCAATTTGCCAAGCCGAGGTCTGCCGATAATGAAACTCGCGGAGATATCACACTGCCTGCCTACCGTGGCGACGCAGTCAACGGTTACGATTTCACTCCCGAGTCGAGAAGAAATGACCCTAATCGATTGATGCAGGCCTATAACACGTCTGCAAGCACTCTCAACCTGATTAGGGCCTTCACAACCGGCGGCTTTGCTGACCTTCGCGAAGTTCACTCCTGGAATAAGGGCTTCACGGACAACCCGGCAAATAAGCGCTATGAAAGCATCGCTCAGGACATTGACCGAGCGATGAGATTTATGGATGCCTGCGGCATCGATGCAAATGAATTGAAATCGACCGAGTTTTTTGTATCCCACGAAGGCTTGTTGTTTGACTACGAGCGCCCGCTAACCAGACTAGATTCCAGAACGGGAATGCCGTATGTCACAAGCGGGCACTTTATTTGGGTGGGGGAGCGAACCAGACAACTTGATGGCGCTCACATTGACTACCTATCGAAGGTGAGAAACCCGCTGGGAGTAAAGCTTGGACCAACAACGACCAAGCAAGATGTGCTTAATTTGATCGACAAGCTTGATCCTGAGCGCGAACCAGGTCGGTTGACTTTTATTAGTCGAATGGGAGCAGGGAAAATTCGCGATGAGCTTCCAAAGTTGATTGAAGCGTCCCAGGAATTAGGCTCGACACCGCTTTGGATCACCGACCCAATGCACGGTAACGGCATTACAACTGCAAACGGTTATAAGTCGCGTCGATTTGACGACATCATGGACGAAGTTGCTGGCTTCTTCGAGGTTCACCGTGGTCTTGGAACTCACCCTGGTGGACTGCACGTCGAGCTAACCGGTGACGATGTCACCGAGTGCCTCGGTGGATCGGACTTGATCGACGAGAGCACTTTGGCTGAGCGCTACGAATCAGTTTGCGACCCGCGACTAAACCACATGCAGTCTCTTGAGCTTGCTTTTTTGGTGGCTGAGCAGTTGGTAGAAACGGCTAGGGCGTAAATTGATAACCGATAAAGTTTCAAGTTGGCTAACCATTGACCAGGCAGCCGATCTTCTTGAGACCTCGCCTGGGCGAGTGCGCAGGCTAATCGACGAACATTTTTTGTTCACCTATCGAATCGATAAAGTGCCGATGATTCCGGCCGATCTCATTATCGATCGTGAGCCTTTGAGCAGCATTCACGGAACTCTAATTTTGCTAAATGACTTAGGGCTGAATCGAGATGAGTCAATCACTTGGCTGTATGAGATGAATGCTGAGCTAGGCACAGAGCCGATTACTGCCTTGCTTGCGGGACACAAAGCCCCTGTGCGCAGAGCTGCTCAGGGGCTTGGCTAGCGGGTTACTTAGCTCGGTTTATTACCTGATCTGCAAGTTTCGCAAGCGCATTTCTGCCCTGGTCGCTAATCTCTAATGCTGCCAAGGACTCAATTGATCTGGTGGAGTGCTCCGCGATGAGTCGTTCAGTTTTCTCCAACGCCCTAGAATCTGCAATCGTATTTCTCATAAATTCGAGCTGCTCATCGCTAATCTCACCAGAGATCAACAGCTCCTCGAAAATACGTGCAACTGACTTAGGAAGAGTTTCCAGAGTCAGGGCAATCAACACTGTGCGCTTGCCCTCCCTGAGATCATCTCCTGCGGGCTTTCCAGTTACTTCAGGGTCGCCAAAGACTCCAAGGACGTCGTCGCGCAGCTGAAACGCTAGCCCGAGAGGAATGCCAAACTCGCTCAGAGCATTAAGCGAGCCATCTTCTGCGCCAGCAAGCGCTGCCCCAATTAGAAGTGGCGCCTCCAGGCTGTATTTCGCAGTCTTATAGAGCATTATCTTGTTTGCTCGGGCAACCGCGGCACCATCTGTTCTTGTTGGTGCGGCATTTTCTTCTAAAACGTCTAGATATTGCCCGGCCATCACTTCAAAACGCATTTTCCCGAATTCGTGTCGGCAGTTTGCTTCTGATTTTTCGTTCGGGGCATGAAGCAGGGCTTCACCAAAAATTTCGGAGCTCCATGCCAGCATCAAATCGCCAACCAGGACTGAACCGGCCAAACCAAACCGCTCCGGAGATCCCACGTAGTGGTGTTGCGTGTGAAGGCTCTCAAATCGTTTGTGGATTGCGGGCGCGCCTCGACGGGTGTCAGATTGATCCAGCAAGTCATCGTGTACCAGAGCAGCTGCGTGGAACATTTCCAAAGCAGCTGCTACCCCAACGATTGGTGAGTCGGAATTGAGCTCAGCGCTATTTGTTTCGGAACCCAAGGCTGAGGCAAAGGACCAGTAGCAGAAAAGGGCCCTAAATCTTTTCCCGCCAGAAAGTAGGGACTTAGTAAAATCTATGAGGGGAATCAAGTCCTCGGAAATGCCAGACAGTTCTTCGCGTTTCTGATCGCAAAACGAGTCGAGTTTGTTCTGCACGAGTTCTAACAGGAAATCTTGAGCCACGCGGAATAGCTTAGCGGCTGAAAGTTGTTTACAATTAGGAAGGAACGGAGTGAATCAATGGCACTATCAGACCGAGAGCAAAAGCTCCTCGAGGAGATGGAACGAAATCTCATAGAGGAAGACGCTGGCTTTGCCAACCGAGTTCGCGACGTTGGTTCGTCGAACAAGGATGGCAAGAAGCTTGTGCTCGGTGTTATCACGACGTTGGTGGGTGTGGTTCTCCTGGTTTTGGCCGTTTCACTTCAGGTTGCATTTTTTGGAGTGGTGGCATTCATGGTCATGGTAATTGGCCTCGTGGTTGCAACCAGTAACTTCCGACTACCCGGCTTGGGTAAGGCTGCAAAATCACCTGGAGGCCCATCATTCTTTGAGGATCGCTGGGACCAGAGATTCAATAACGACTAATCGTTCTTTTTCAAAACCCCGCTCAGGCGGGGTTTTTTTATTTAAGTTTTTTTAAAAAAATATCAAAAAGAGCTTGCAAAAACTAACTTAGGGGAGCAAAGTGGAGTAAAGTGGGGTATAACACGATGCGGAAGGAGTGTTCATGCTGTTAGGTACGCACACTCCAAAGCTTGATGAAAAGGGCCGTCTAATTCTCCCCGCCAAATTCCGCGGTGAATTTGAAGAAGGCGTAGTAATAACCAAAGGTCAAGAGCACTGTCTGTACGTGTTCTCCGCTAAAGAATTCCAGGAAGTCCACGAGAAGATTCGTCAGGCTCCCGTGACCTCCGAGGAAGCACGCCGCTACCTTCGAGTTTTTCTATCCGGAGCCACCGATGAGTCACCCGATAAGCAGGGCAGAGTTCTTCTTCCGCAACTACTCAGAGACTATGCGTCACTCACTAAGGAACTTGTGGTGATCGGCGTTGGCTCCAGAGCCGAGATCTGGGACCCCCAGGCCTGGCAGTCCTACCTCAAAAACAATGAGGAGAATTTTGCTCAGCAGGCGACGGAGGTGATTCCGGGACTGTTCTAATTTCCTGCACTTTGTTCCTTGGCCGTACCGGCTTACTTCCCCTAAGTCGGACCTACGAAAACCAAGCTCGTAGACGGACAAGGATCAAGGTGTAGGAAATGATTCCCCATAAAAAATGAATCATTCAACTTCAGATCTTCACCGCCCAGTAATGCTTCAGCGTTGCATGGAGCTTCTGCGTCCAGGCATCACCGGAGATTCACCAGTCGTAATTGATTGCACCCTCGGTCTCGGTGGCCACACGGAAGCACTACTTAGTGAACATGAAAACCTGACCGTGATAGGCATAGATAGAGATCCGGCGGCATTGATGCTTGCAACAGCGCGACTGGAGCCGTTTGGCAAACGATTTATCCCTGCCGCTGCAACCTACGACGAAATCACCGAGGTGCTAGCCGAGCTCAAATTTCCTTCAGTTCAGGGCATTTTGATGGACTTGGGTGTTAGCTCAATGCAGCTCGACGAAGCTGACCGCGGCTTTTCATACGCGCAAGATGCGCCTCTTGACATGAGAATGAACCAAAACCTTGGTCAAACTGCTGCAGATCTACTCTCGACCCTCGGCGAGAAGGAACTAACTAAAATTTTTCGAGACTACGGTGAAGAGCGCTTTGCTCCTCTAGTTGCAAAGCGCATCGTTACTGAGCGCCAAGTTAAAGGCATCCTTACCAGCTCCGACTTGAACAAAATCGTCGCCCATGTAGTTCCAATGGCGCCAGGTCGCGCGACCGGTCACCCAGCTAAGCGGATATATCAAGCGCTCCGGATAGCAGTAAATAATGAACTTTCTGGCCTCGAGTCAGCATTGCCACAGGCCATTGATGCCCTAGCAATTGGGGCAAGGCTCGTCGTGATGTCTTACCACTCACTGGAAGACGGCATAACAAAGCGC
>CAYMAU010000038.1:0-6856 GCA_964388525.1 uncultured Aquiluna sp.
CCTGCACGACTAGCTGTCCGATGTCGCCACCCGTGAACAAGCCGGTGTCGATTGCAAAGAATCCTAGGTACAAAGTTCCGACCAAACCGGACACCAAGTGGATGCCGACTACGTCAAGTGAGTCGTCGTAACCGAACTTGTACTTGAGGTCCACGGCAAGAGCGGAGAGAACACCAGCAAGAACACCAAGTAGCAGTGCGAAGACCGGAGTCACGTTTGCACAAGCTGGAGTGATGGCAACTAGACCAGACACCGCACCCGAAGCTGCACCAATTGACGTTGCCTTGCCCTCTTTGAGCTTTTCAATAACGAGCCATCCAAGAATGGCTGCGGCGGTTGCACCGAGTGTGTTCACGGTGATTAGACCAACGTTTTGCATGCCGTTTAGGAATTCTGCTCCAACGTTGAATCCGAACCAGCCAAACCATAGAAGGCCTGCACCAAGAAGAACTAGAGGGACGTTGTGTGGCTGCATGATTCCCTTAGCAAAACCAAATCGCTTACCAAGAACAATCGCAAGTGCTAGAGCGGCAGCTCCAGCGTTGATGTGCACTGCAGTACCACCTGCGTAATCAATAACTCCAGGCATGTCGAGCCAGGTACCTAGCTCCATGATCCATCCGCCACCCCAAACCCATGCTGCAACTGGGAAGTATCCAAAGGTTGCGAAGAGACCTGCGAAAATCAACCAGGAACCGAATTTGGCTCGATCCGCAATCGCACCAGAGATTAGGGCAATGGTGATGATTGCGAATGTTGCACCGAACGCTGCACCAATAAGGCCGTCGTTATCTAGCCCATCAAGGCCGAATGACGCGAATGGGCTTCCAGCGAAGTCCATTGGGCTTTCAACCGCGGACATGCTGTAGCCGTAAAGCACCCATAGAACGCCAACCAGGGCGATTGAACCAAAACTCATCATCATCATGCTGACTACGGACTTGGCCTTTACGAGACCTCCGTAGAAGAAAGCCAGACCCGGGGTCATAAGCAGTACCAGTGCTGTGGCGGTTACCGCCCAGCTAAGTTCTCCTGTATCTAACATTTGCTACACCTCTCCAAATAGGTTTCAAGCGATCGAATTCTCCGAGCACATTGGATAGCTTTCCGTTACAAGGTTTCAAACAATCACTCGTAATGTTTCGGTCTGGTTACATTTTCAGAGTTTGTCGGACCAAGAGAAATAGCAAACTCGACAGGGTATTCTGAACCAAGTAAATCGAAATGGAGAGCCATGAAAAGCGATCGCTCTGCCGCCCTGCTACTAATGGGCGCGGCAATAATCGGCATAGTAATAGCCAATAGCCCCTTTGGGCCAGCCTTCCTTGACTTCAAGCACGCCTACGTAGGATTCGAAACGATTGGCCTGAGCCTTAGTGTCGAGCACTGGGTGAGCGATCTACTTTTGGCTACTTTTTTCTTGGTGGCAGGTCTAGAACTGAAATACGAGCTCTCGAGTGGAGTGCTGTCTAAGCCTGCCAGTGCTCTTGTTCCAGTGCTAGCCGGTATCGGCGGCGTCGTCGTCCCTGCACTGATTTACGTTGCCTTCAATTGGGGAACCGATTACTTGAATGGATGGCCAATTCCAACAGCAACCGACATCGCCTTCGCCCTTGGAGTTCTTGCAATTTTCGGTCGAGGACTTCCTAAGTCGGCTCGAGTATTTTTATTGGCCCTAGCCATTTTCGATGACCTTGTGGCGATCCTGATCATTGCCGTGTTTTTCACCTCCGATGTCGAGGTGTTATGGCTTGCAGCTGCAGCAGTGATCGCAGCAATGCATATGTTGATGGAGAAGTTCGGAAAGCTTCCAATTAACTTCGTAAGAGTATTCACATTTATCCTGCTTTGGTACACGGTGTACCAGTCAGGAGTTCACGCAACCGTTGCCGGAGTTGTTTTGGGCCTGGTAATCCCAAGCAAGAAAACTCACTCCCTAGTTGCAAAAATACAGCCCTGGACCAACACCGTGTCACTTCCTATTTATGCATTCTTTGCGGTGGCAATTGCACTCCCCGTCTTCGACGGAGCATTCTCGAGCGTATTTGTCGGCATAGCTATTGCCTTGCCAATCGGTAAGGTCATCGGGATAACGGCTCTGGCTATTTTGGCGAACAAGATTGCGGCCAAGCCGGACCGATTGGACCTAGAGCCACTGGACTTCTTGGCGATAAGTGGCTTGGCGGGAATCGGCTTCACCGTTTCGCTTCTGATGACGAACTTGGCCTTCAAAGACACCCAGTACATAATAGCGGAGGCAACGTTGGCTGTGATCCTAGGCTCATTGCTAGCGATGGCCTTTGGTGGCTGGTTGTCCCAGGTTAGAGGTCGATATCACATGCGCAAACACCGAGAAGAAAACGCAAAGGCTAAGAAAGGCTCGTAAGGGCCCCCATGCGAGAAATTGTTCTCAAATACTTTTTCCGGTAACCGCCAGTGAGCATGGTTTTAGAAAAGACCGCGGTAATTGGTGTGCTACCTGAGGTTCTTAGTGGCACCTGAAACTCGTACATTCTGTCTATAAAGGCCACGAGCCTGAGGGCATGTACTTGATCATCCAGTTGCGACACATCAGTGATTCCGAGTGCACCAACGTCGGCTACAAGCGCGCGATATTTGGTTGGATGCAGAGTTCCAAGGTGCCCCAGGAGGTCACTGAAGTCGTCTCTGAAGCTATTTTTGTGTCCTTTGAGCCAGGCACCAAGAGTGAATTCGTCAAGGGTTTCGGACTCAGCGTCTATGTCGCGATGACGATAATCCTCACCGTCCACAGACACAATCCGGAACCTGTCTCCAAGGCCTTTAATCTCTCGCTGAAAATCACTCGCAGCAAATCTTCCGTCACCAAGAGCATTGGGAGGAGTGTTGCTGGTAGCTGCAAACCTGGTTCCACTTGCCTCAAGCTCTTTTAGCAACCTGGACATAATCATGGTGTCCCCCGGGTCATCGAGCTCAAACTCGTCGATGCAAATAAGACCATATTTTTTTAACTCCAAGACTGACTGTGCGAACCCGAGGTAGCCGACCAGGCTGGAGTATTCAAGAAAACTGCCGTATGCCTTTACCCCCGGGTATGAATGCCAGATGGATGCGAGAAGGTGAGTTTTACCCACTCCAAAACCGCCATCGAGATATATTCCAGGAAATTTCTCCGTCTTTGTGAAGAGTCTCTTTTTTGGTCCATGAACAAATTCCTTGCAGAGCTCCAGGGCGATTGACTGGCTCTCGAAGTTCTCGTCAGGGCGATAGCTCTCGAATCTGGCACGGTCAAACTCTGGAGGTGGCTTAAGCTGTCTAATAAGCTCTGCCTTAGAAACCTCGGGATGCCGCGTCAGCAAGGAATTTGGTCTCACCAAATCTTGTTCTGTCAATGTAAGTACCCTTCGTCACCATAAGTGTAGATAATCAAGAGGAGACCCATGGACCAGCTGAGCAAAATCGCAGAATATGCGAACCCCGATGTACTAGTCACTACAGAGTGGCTAAAGAACAACTTGGATAACGTAATAGTTGTTGAGTCCGACGAGGACATTCTTTTGTATGAGACCGGCCACATTCCGGGGGCCGTCAAACTTGACTGGCACACAGAACTGAATCACCCGCTACGACGCGACTACCTCGAGAGCGAAGAGTTTTCGGCACTTATGAACATCAAGGGCATCGGCAGACAAGACACCGTCGTGCTCTACGGCGACCGTTCAAACTGGTGGGCTACCTACGCCTTCTGGGTATTCAAGCTTTTCGGTCACGAGAACGTGCTCCTTCTTGATGGCGGAAGAAACAAGTGGATCGCCGACGGCGGAGATATAACAAAGGAAAAGCCAACAGTTTCCAGCAAAGGCTACCCGGCAGTCGAGAGGCACGATTCTGAGATTCGCGCCTTTAGAGACGAAGTTCTTCAGCACATAGGTCAGCCAATGGTCGATGTTCGCTCACCTGAGGAATACTCGGGAGAGCGTCTCCACATGCCAGATTTCCCGAATGAGGGTGCAACACGTGGTGGTCACATCCCCACCGCCGCATCTATCCCTTGGTCCAAGGCGATTCAAGAAGACGAAACTTTCCGACCAGTTGCCGAGCTTGAAAGGCTCTACTTTGAAAACACGGGCTACGACCGCAATTCAGACTTCATAGCGTATTGCCGAATTGGAGAGCGATCTTCACACAGCTGGTTTGTGCTCAAGTATCTGCTTGGAGTAAAAAACGTTCGAAACTACGACGGTAGCTGGACTGAGTGGGGAAACCTCGTTGGCGCTCCAATTGCCACCGGTTCTGAACCAGGGCAGGCAGCTTGACACGTGCCTCCGAAGACATAATTGCTGACTTCCAATTCTTGGAGGGCAGTGACCGGTTGCAGCTTCTTTTAGAATTCAGCGAAGCCCTGCCGGAGTTGGATGCAAGATACGGCGACCACCCGGAATTGCTCGAGCGAGTTGAGGAGTGCCAGTCGCCGGTGTTTATTGCCGTAGACGGAACCGCTGCGGAGATTAAGCTTCATTTTTCAGCGCCCAGAGAATCTCCAACCACAAGGGGCTTCGCAAGCATTCTGTTCAACGCTCTGAGTTCGCATTCAGCCGCCGAGATCCTTCAGTTATCGGATGATTTCCCGACGAAACTTGGACTGGATCACATCATCACCCCGCTTCGTGTTCGCGGCATGCGCGGCATGCTAGCCAGGATCAAGCGCAAAACAGCAGAGCTTGTCGCGAAGGATGCCTGACTTTTCGAGCTTCATCAGTGACGCCCGGGTTACCGCATCGATGGTGGTCGATGAGGCTGGACATCACACGGGACCAGACGGCACCTCCAAGTCATTAGGTGGCGAATCAGACTTCGAGCTTTTGATGCTCTTCCGAAAAAGAGCCGGTACGGTTCTGACAACCGGGCTGACCGCTCGTTCTGAGAACTATCGACTGCCATCATCTAGTTCATTAGCGATTCTTACTAGATCGACCGCGGAAAGTCTTCCCAAGCAACTTCAAGTTGAGCAAGTGCGCCTAATCGGCATTGACACTAAAGTCACTCCAGCCGAATCTGTGCAACAACTCATGGCATCGAGCCCCACACCCATTCACATTGAGTTTGGTCCAACTGCACTGATAGAGACTCTTCGATCAAGAACTGATGTCCGCGCGTTTATCAGCAGTGAATATGAATCAGGGCCCGTGGCTTTTATTTCGAAGTGGAACCTTTTTCAATTGGGAACTTTTAGATTCAAGAATCTATACGTAAATGAGGTTAGTGGGCGAGTCTAGAGTGACCCCCGGGAATACCTCTGTAACTTGATGTTGTGGAACTTGACCTAGCCAACATCTCAGAACCTTTTGCCTCGATGCTTCGAGAGCTTTCGAGCTTGTCGGTCCGGGATGAGATAGAACTTACGCAAATTCCGTCTCCAACTGGGATTGCCCCGGAAGCGATCGCAATATCCGCCGAGATAGTGCATCAAACAGCCTCCGATCATGGTGTTTCAAGACTTGTTTTCTGCCGTAATCCTGAGGTCCCAGAAGGTTGGAACTCGGAGTTTCGAATTATTGGCTACGCCAAGTCACCCATTGAGCTTGAAATGGCAAGGGATGACTACACCGCGGCCCTACCCTGGGAGTGGCTGAAGGACTCTCTGGCGGCCGAGAAGGCCGGCTTTGCCCACGAGGCTGGAACCACGACTACAGTTATTTCCACGGGGCACGGAGCGCTTATCGCGCAGCCGCAGCACGCTGAGCTTGAAATACGAGCCAGCTGGGCCCCAACATCGTTTGATTTGGCGTCACACCTAATAGGCTGGATAGAGCTTTTGGCTCTCATTTCCGGACTGCCACCGAAAGACAGCAAAGTTATGAGAATTAGTTGAATTTAGAAACCCCCAGACGACCAGTAGTCCAGGTCGTCGATCAGACATCACTCGGAGAAATGCTTCAAGCCCTACAGCGCAACACAGAGACTCTGGCCGTGGACACTGAAAGAGCGAGCGGTTTCCGCTACTCACAGCGTGCTTACCTGGTCCAGATTGGTCTTGCTGCAGGTTCTATCTACTTGGTTGATCCGGTAGCACTCGATGAGAGCTCCCCCGGCTGGAACCAGCTCGTAGCTGCAGAAATAAACAGCAAGAGTTGGCTTCTACACGCTGCCACCCAAGACATTCCGTGTCTAACAGAGCTCGGCTTCGCAAGCGAAACAATAATCGACACTGAACTGGCTGCTCGGCTAGCAGGTTATGAAAAAGTTGGTCTTGGATCCATGGTCACAGAATTACTTGACCTTGAACTTGCCAAAGAGCACTCGGCTTCGGACTGGTCAATAAGACCTCTGCATCCTTCGCTCCTAAATTACGCAGCCCTTGACGTCGACGTGTTACATGATCTGTGGGCCGAAATTGAAAAAAGCCTAGAGTCTCAGTCCAAAAGCCAATGGGCAAATGAAGAATTTGCAGCTCTGCAGAATTTTAAGCCAAAGCCAGTCGCCCAGGAACCCTGGAGGAATCTCCCAGGGCTAAGCCGAGTCAAAGACCAAGTTAAACTAAAGGCCGCAGCTGCGCTGTGGCTGGCTCGGGATGAGATTGCTAGCGAATCAGACATTGCACCCGGACGACTAATCCCAGACCGTTCGATAATGGCTGCAATCGAAAAGGTGCCTAGGTCCAAGCATGAACTGTCTCAGAACAAATTATTTCAGGGCCGAGCCTCTAGGTCGATGTTGACGATATGGTGGGAGGCAATCGAAGGATCAAAAAACCTTGAAATTTTGCCAGCACCTGAGCACACCGGAGCTATTCCAAATCACAAGAGCTGGGAGAAAAGATTTCCCGAGGCACACGTCAGATTGAAGCTCGTAAGAGAGCTCGTGATGGCGAAAGCAA
>CAYMAU010000039.1:0-6255 GCA_964388525.1 uncultured Aquiluna sp.
CGAATTGCTATTGCTCGAGTGCTACTAAAAGACCCACCAGTTTTGATACTCGATGAAGCGACAAGCTCTATGGACACTCAAAGTGAGCGCATCGTTCAGGAAACCCTGGACGCTGTTACACGAAATAGAACAACCATTGCAATTGCTCACCGACTTTCGACCGTAATCAACGCCGATGTCATCTTTGTCATAAGCGGAGGTGAAGTAGTTGAGCGCGGCACTCACGCCGAGTTGCTAAAGAACAAAGGTCTCTACTCGAAATTGGTTAACGAGCAATTCAAGAACGCTTAGACAGATACTGCTAGGGCTGTAGGCGCTGAATCTCCCACTGACTGGGTGTGCCAGCTGCATCGAGCGTTCTGGAAAAGGCAATTCGATCGTGCATCCGGTTTGAGCGGCCTTTCCAAAATTCAATCCTGGTCGGAACAATGCGATAGCCACCCCAGTAATCAGGTCTCGGCACTTCATCGGCTTTGAACCGCTCTAGCGCAGCATGGAACTGCGCATCCAGTGCATCGCGGTTTTCGATTGGTTGTGACTGCCTACTTGACCATGCCGCCACTTGAGACTCTTGTGGTCGAGAGTGGAAGTACTCATCGGAATCTTCACCCGGCACAGTTTTGGCAACGCCCTCTATTAGAACCTGTCGATATATTGAGTACCAGCCAAATACCGCGCTCACCGATGGGTTCTGGGCTATTGCCTTGCCTTTGCGCGAATCAAAATTCGTGAAGAAGAAAAACCCGTGCTCGTCGACACCCTTGAGCAATACGGTTCTGGCGCTTGGGGTGTTTTCTTCGGTGACTGTGCCTAGTACAAATGCGTTTGGTTCATAGATCTCTTGGGCTTCAGCCTCTTTGAGCCAAATCTTGAACTGCTCAATGGGGTCTACTAGCAAATCAGTCTCGTCGAGTGCTTCTTTGCCGTAATCTTCGTGCCGATTGAGTGAGTCCATAAAATAATCTTAAGTGCATCTGTTGCAGAACGTTGAGACAACGTCACATCCTGCGCTTAGGCTTAAGCGCAAGCCAAAAAGGAGTAAGCACTTGCAGCAGATCGAAATCCAACAAGACCCAGAAAAGATCCTGGCTGAAGTTTTTGATGGCTTGCATTCCGGTGGTGGCAGAAGCTCGATAAAGGGCGGCCAAACTGCTGCCAACAAAGCATTGGCAGCACTTGATATCCGCGGCTATGCGAAGAAGCGCTCAGAGGTGCTCCCGGTAACTGCACGGGGAGCTAGTGTGCTGTCGCCTTACATCCGCCATAACATACTGTCTCTTCAAGAGGTTTGGGACAGCGTGAGTAGTGCCCCCTCATACGACAAAGAGAAATACCGCGATGAGCTTTTGTGGCAGGAGTACTCAAGACATTTATATGCCCGTCTTGGCACCAGGCTTTTTGAAAACCTCAGATTCAATCAATCCTGGGACACCGAAGGTAACGGCTGGCCAGCAGGCATGGCCTGCGTTGACAATGTAGTTGCGGAGCTAGAGGAAGACGGTTGGCTAGTGAACCAAACCAGAATGTGGCTTGCCTCTCACTGGAGCGTCAGAAACGGAAAAGGTTGGCTTCACGGTCAAGAGCAAATGCACCGGGAGCTAATTGACGGTTCAAGAGCGGCTAATTTGCTCGGCTGGCAGTGGACCGTTGGCTCAGGAAGCGGAAAACCCTACGGCTTTGCCCGCTGGCAAGTGCAAAAGCGAGCGCCGGAACTCTGCGGCAGCTGCCCTTTGAAATCAAACTGCCCAATTGAAAACTTCCCAGCAGATCAAAGCCTTGAAGCGCTGCCCACAGAGCCTCTATTGGCTTTTGACCCAGACCCCAACAAAACCTCCGGGCCGCTAACGACCGTCAGAAACACAGCCCCAGAAAAGGTCTTGCTCACCATTGATTCCCTGGGTGATGACGATCCTGCGTTGGCTGCCAATCCAGAGCTGCCGGCAGTCTTCCTTTTCAACCAGAAGGCTCTAGCCAAGCTGCAGCTTTCTTCAAAGCGAATTTTCTTCTATTTGGAAACACTGCAGGATCTATCTGAACGCAGAGACCTTTCAGTGCTTCTGGGAGACCCGGTCGAATTTGCCAAAGACAATAAGGTCGCCATTACCCACGCACCAGTTCCAAGCTTTGAGAAGTACCAGAACTTGGCCGAGATCCATCCATACCCCTGGCTGAAGTTGCCTCACGCAAGCTCGGTTAGGTCATTTAGTGCTTGGCGAGGCAAGCTGCGCTAGGTTCCCTAGACTTGCAGCCATGTCCGAAAAGCCCAGGCGAAAGAGCCCTAGTCCTCAAGGGAAAAAGGGCGATGATTTATACGAAGCTCTTGACGGTGACTGGCGGAAGCTTGGGCTCCCAACATCCACCAGACAGGCCCTGGTGGATGCAAAGCTTTATCGGGTTTCAGACCTTAGAAACTTGAGCGTTGCCGAGCTTTCAGCGCTAGATGGTATGAGCAAGTCGTCGGTGGCAAGGCTGAGGAACATCATGGAAGCGAAGGGCATTCAATTCCGTCAATAAGGAATTGGCGCGAAAAATAAAGAAACCCAAGAAGTCGTGAAATCTTCTTGGGTCTCAGTGCGCTTGGAGGGACTCGAACCCCCAACCTTCTGATCCGTAGTCAGATGCTCTATCCGTTGAGCCACAAGCGCTGGTAAGTTCCAAAGTCTAACTTATTTTGGGGAAGAAAAACATAGGCGTCTGAGTTCCATCGTTGATAGACGTAGAAGTAATAGCCCCACCTTTCTAACTTTGTCACCCTTACATAAGGAGCCACTGGTTCTATGAAATTTCTTGGATTACTGCTAGTTGCTGGCCTTCTAACTGGCTGTGCATCCGTCGACGCACGCGACTCTAATGCGAGCAACCAAAGCCAACCAGTCGAGGTTGCTACTGAGTCACCGTCTGAGGTTCCGGAAGAGTCAGCGACTGAGCTCGATGGCGAAGAAGCCGACGCTTCAATGGTGGAACCAGAAAATGAGCCGGAGGAAAGCGCTTCGGCTACCACTCAGTCTGTGAAGCCATCCGCGACCAAAGCTCCGCCGGCATCCCAAAAAGCTGAGCCGGTTGACCCTCAAGCCCCAAAACAAACCCAAGAACCGGCCCCTAGCCCAGAGCCGGAGCCGGAGCCAGTCGAATCCAAGTATTCAATGGCGAACATAGCAAAGAACGACTCGACCTCAAGTTGCTGGGCTGCTATTTCGGGCAAGGCTTATAACCTAACCGATTGGATCTCAAAGCATCCTGGCGGTGCTGGGGCAATTGTGAGCATTTGCGGTACGGATGCCACATCCGTTTTTCAGGGTAGGCATGGAGGGCAGTCAGGTCCTGCCTCGTCACTTTCTTCCTATCTACTGGGCGATATCGACAGCTAATTCGTCTGTTGATTAGATAACCGCGCCAAGAATTACTTCAGGATTCGCCCCGCACAGTTTTTGTCAGGGCATGCAGAAAGCCCCGATGTAAACACCGGGGCTTTCTGGTCTAGCAACCTATAGAAGGTTCGGTACTGTCTCGGCTACGGCTGTTGGTGAGAAGCCCCACTTTTCAGCAATTTCGCCCAAAACGCCTGACTCACGAAGTGTGTCTAGGTTGTCGTTTATGGCTTCCTGCAGTCCAGGGTTGTTTAGGTTCACAGGGAAGTTGGTCTGCCCTGGCTTGGTGGTTGAGACAACGCGGTCATCTGGAGCTGGAACATTGAATACGGCACCCTCAACAGGTGTGTTCTTCAATGCGGCTTGCCCGGATGGGAAGGTGTCTACCACGACGCTGATGCGGCCGCTTGCGAGGTCAGCATAAAGAGCCTGAGTGGTCTCGTAGAGGCTTAGGTCGTTTCCTAGAATGTTTTCTAGGTCTTCGTTCCAAAGGAATCCAAGGGTTGAACCAACCTTGTTTCCAATTAGACCCTCTACAGAGTCAACGCCGGTTACGGAGATTAGTGTCAACTGGTCGATGATTACCGGGTTGCTCAGCAATACAATTTCCGCACGGGCAGCTGTGCGGTACCAGCTACCCAAGGTTGTGTCCGCGCGACCAGACTCGATCGCAGGAATCATTGCTGCACCGGTTCCAGGCTGCACCATGACATCTAGGCACTCGAGCTCTGCGATGGCGTGAAGGATTTCACCTTCCGCACCGCTAAGTGACTCGCCGTCGATTGCAGAGAACGGTGGGTACTCGTATGCGGCGACCGTAAGAAATCCAGCCTCGACAGTGGTGAGGTCAGCGTGTGCAGGCACACACTCTTCGGTTGTTGCTTCTTCGGTAGCTGTTGCTGCGGCTTCAGTGGTCGCCTCGGGAGCGGCTTCAGTGGCGCACCCCGTCAAGACGAATGAAGAGACAGCTAGAAGCAGAACAAGTCTGCTGGCGTGCTTTGGCATGTGTTTCCTTTCGTTGCGTTGTTTTTGTCAATCGGATTGTTCCGATTGAATCCGGTGTTGGTCGCCTCAGACATGTTTTGCTAGGCGTCTTTCTATGGATGTGACCAAGGCCGAAGCTGGGATTGTTATCGATGCGTAGACAGCGGCAGCTGCCAAGAAAACCGGCAGGTAGTTGAAGGTTTTAGTTCCGAGGAAGTAAGCAGACTGCATTACCTCGCTGATGGTTATCACATAGGCAAGTGAAGACAACTGGAACATGATTATGGCCAGTCCCATCAGCGGTGGAATCGCAATTCTGGCAGCCTGGGGCATGATCACAAAGCGGAAGCTATCAACACCACTTAGCCCAGCAGCGCTAGCCGCTTCTAACTGACCCCTTGGAACGCTCTGAATGCTGGAGCGAATAGTTTCAGTGGCATAAGAGGCTGTTGACCAAGTGAAGGCAGACACCGCTGCGACCATCGCGGATGGCACGATATCGATCTGTGGCAGTCCCTGGTAGAAAATGTAGAGAAGCACCAGCAGTGGAACACCGCGGCCAACCTCAACAACACCTATAACTATCCAATTAAATGGCCTTGGTGCAATGTCGATCAGCAACGCAAATGCCAAAGCCAGCGGAAAACCGAGGGCTAATGACATTCCGGTGAGCTGCATCGCGGTCACGAGACCGGGAAGTAATTCGACTACGTAACCGAACCAGGTTTGTAGATCCATTAGTTCACCACGTATTTCAGTCGACTCTTAGTGTCGGCTCTTCTGGCCCATGCACCCAGTGGGATGCTCAGTAGTAGATAGGCACCACCTACAATTGCGAACGCGGCTAGCCCCTGCCCGGTGCTTTGAGCTTGCTGGTTGGCCCTAAAGGTCATCTCGACTACACCGATAGTCGATGCCAAAGCGGAATCCTTCATCAAGCCCATTCCGTAGGTAACCATGGACGGGCTTACGGTTCTGAAAATCTGCGGCGCAATAATTTTGGTTAGCAAATCAAAGCTTCCAAGCCCCAGGGCTCTGGAGGCCTCTATCTGACCGCGATCAAGAGTTGCAAGCCCTCCTCGATAAATTTCGCCCAAATAGACAGACGCAATTATCCCGAAGGTGAAGATTGCCGCCTGCAGTGGCGTGAGCTTCAGGCCTACTTCGGCAAGGCCAAAAAAGACCACAAACAGCCACACCAGTGGCGGCACGCTTCTAATTATTTCTACCCAGGCGCGGCCAATTCCTCGCACGATCATGAGCGGTGCGGTCCTGGCTCCCGCCACCGCCACCCCAATAACCGCGCCAATGGCAAAGCTAGACAGAGTTATAAATACCGTCCAGATCATGCCCTGAAGAATGTAGCCGATCATCAGCGACCCAAAACCGCGCTGAGGAACTGCTTAGTGCGTGGGTGCTCAGGCTCACTCATAACCTGCGCTGGTGGACCGCTTTCAACAATGCGACCATCGACCATCACGTAGACGCGGTCACCAACTTCTTTGGCGAAGCCCATCTCGTGAGTTACTACCATCATGGTCATTCCGTCATCTGCTAGTTCGCGCATGACCGCAAGAATTTCTGCACCCACCTCTGGATCCAGTGCTGAGGTTGGTTCGTCAAAAAGCATCACCATCGGGTCCAGTGATAGCGAGCGCGCGATCGCAACTCTCTGCTGCTGACCACCGGAACACCTGCCCGGGTATTGATCAGCCTTGTCCTTCAGGCCAACTCGGTCCAAAAGCTCCATTGACCGCGCTCTTGCCTCGTCCTTGTCTCGACCTAAGACTCTGCGCTGAGCCAGGGAAATATTTTCAAGAACCGTCAGGTGCGGAAATAGGTTGAAGGACTGGAACACCATCCCAGCATTTCGGCGCAGGGTGGAAAGCTCTTTCTTGCTGGC
>CAYMAU010000040.1:0-6040 GCA_964388525.1 uncultured Aquiluna sp.
CAATTTCACAAGCTTTAGTTCGCCAAATTTGAGTTCCTCGACGCCGATTGATGGCGCCACCTCCGTTAGGGACAATTCCAATCTCACCCTGAACTTCAGTCGCAACATCACTGCAGTCGCCGGCAAAAATCTCACCATTGTCAACACAGGTGATGCTTCCGATAACAGGGTGATAGCGGCTAACGATTCTCAGGTCACGATCTCGGAATCTTCTGTCACGATAAACCTCAGTTCTGACTTGAAAATCAACAGCAACTACGCGGTCACTTTCGAAGCTGGCGCCTTTGAAGATGCAAGCTCGATTCCAGTAATCGAGCTCAGTGACGTGACGGCTTTGAACTTTTCTACCTCAAAGATTCAGTTCTCTGGACTAACGGCAGCACTGGATGCTTCTGATTCGCAATCTTATGCAGGCAGTGGAACCCAGTGGAGTGATATTTCCGGGTCCAGTAATCACGTTCAGCTGGAGGCCAGCCCGACCTTTATTACCACCACGGGTGAACCAAAAGCCTTTCAGTTCAACGGCACTAGCCAGTATGGGGTATTTGAAAACGCTGGGACCGCCATCCCTGACCTACTGAACAAGCAGGCTTACACAAAGCTGCTTTGGTTTAAGCCGGAGGGGTTTGATGACAACAACAATCTGGTGAGTTCACAAAATAACAACGCTCACGCGCTATATGGTGGCGGGAACAAGGCTGATTGCACAGCCCCCAGTGGCGACAACCTGGCCACTGGCCACAACGGTTCTTGGAGGGACGTGCAATCAAACACTTGCCTCGAAACAGAATGGCAAATGATTGCGGTCACTTTTGCTAGTGATGAGAGTAATCCAAACGCTGGGTGGCGCATATATCAAAACGGGGATCTTGTCGGCACGAGTTCAACCCGCACTGAGATATCTTCGGACAACGATGGTTACCTCACTCGGATCGGCAGCTATGGAACGGGCTATTTCTTTGAAGGTCAAATCGCCAAGGTGCTTATCTATGAGAGGCCTTTGACCGCGGTTGAGGTGAATGATTACTTCGAGGCAACCATGGACGAGTTCGGGTTAGACCTGAAAACAGTGACTTTCAATGCTGCTGGAGGGACGGTTGATACCCCGTCTCTTCGAACCAGTGCCCTTGATGGATCTCTGACGCTCCGCACCCCCAACAAGGCAAACGCCAGCTTCCTTGGCTGGTACACAGCTGCAAATGACGGGACGAAGGTTGGGGATGCCGGAGACAGCTACACGCCAGCGACAGACATCACCCTCTTCGCCCGGTGGGACAACAGATATACCGTGAGCTACTCGGCTGGAACTAATGCCACCGGAGCACCTGGCTCAGCAACATACACGCAGAGCGTGGGTGCTGTGACCCTGCCGACTCCGACCAGAACAGACTATGTCTTTGATGGTTGGTACACAGCGGCTTCGGGTGGCACCAAAGTCGGTGCAGCGGGAGCGAGCTATTCACCAGAAGCAGCCACCACTCTTCACGGTCGTTGGACTCAGGCTTCGCTTGCAGGCATTCCCGAGAGTGATCGCACCTTGGTGAACACCGCTGTGATAACCAACGGTGTTGGTTCCACCAACACCTTGACAATCGGATCCTCATCTGTCGCGATCACTATTCCTGGCAATGCCTTTGCCACTGGCGTTGAGGTGAGAACCTACTCAGTTGCCAACAACAACAAGGCTCAGGCGTTACTGCCGAATGAGAGCGACTTTGTGAATTCGATTGTGGTGGCGTGGACTGCGCCTGACACAACCGTCCCTGTTGCCAACGCTGCGTTGACTATGGTCATCGTAGATTCAAATATTCGGGTTGGCGCGAGGGTTTACTCAATTGTCGGAGACAACAGCACTCTGTTAGCAACAGCGACAGAAGCGGGACGAGTAACAGTCAGCTTCACAACAGATCCGCTTGTCACAGTGGTAAATCCAGTTCAGGCAGCAAATCCACCTGCTCCCTCGCAATCTCCCGTTGTGACTCCGCCAGTGACCCCGCCAGTTCAGGAAAAGAAACTCGAGAATGCGCCAGTAACCCCGAAGATTACCGCAGGGAAACTTGCGAATCCGGTGCTTGTTAATGGCCAGCCGGCTGCTTTAGAAATTAGAGCAATTCGTGAATCGGCCGCGATTGAAATTGCAGATGGTGGCTGGCAACTTCAATTCTCAGTTAGGTCACGTGGTGGAACCGATCGAATCGTCGAGGATTTGGTGCTGCTTGTTGCATCCGGTGATCGAGCGGTGTTCCAAGGTCTTGGAATGGCTCCATTCACAACGTTCAATGTTTACCTGTTTTCTGAGCCCACTTTGCTAGGTCAAATCACAACAGATAAAAACGGTGGATTCTCCGCTGACTTTCCTCTGCCAGGTGGCCTAGAGGGCGGTCAACACACTCTGCAACTGGGAACACTGACCGCTGACGGGCTCAATATCAACGCCTCAGTTTTGATTGAGGTCGGCGGCAAGGTCAATGCTGGCAGCTTCAATGGCGTTGTTGCCCTCTACGCCAAAGGCTATGTGGGGCAGCGCCTCAGTGCCAAGGTTGGTAAGGACTGGGTAGTCGTGCCGGTAATCGGAGATAACTTCATTCGGGTTGTGGATCCAGTTGGTCAAATCGGCCGGACAATCCGGGTGCAAATATTCATCGATCGCCGCCCGCACAGCGTGATTGAACTTGTGACCAGGTAGCAATCTATTCTTCAGCAAGTAGCCGACTTGGTTTGAATTCAGCGACGAGAAACACGTTCAAGATAGCTGCAGCACCTGGCGCGAATCTTGTCGTGTGAACCGACCATTTCAACTACCAACTGGGGACGGTGGCATATCTTTTGATTATTCAGCTGAGACTAGGGGCCTCACCTGAAAATCTGACTTGGCTCTTGGGTCTTGAAGTCAATCAATTTATAGCCAATAACCCCGGGGAGATGTGGTGCTGATGCTAGATAATGACCAGATGGATCAGAACTTTGTTCGAACGGTGTTGTTGGTTGATGACGAACCAATCATCACCATTCTTTTGGCAGAGCGGCTGAACCAGTCAGGCTTTGAGACTTTGGTGGCATCAGATGCTCTGAGTGCTAAAAGGATTGCCCTCAAGAGTGACCCCGACGCTGTTGTGGTGGACCTGGATCTTGGTGATGGCCCGTCGGGCACCGAGTTGATTGCTGCTTTAGCGGCAATCAATCCAGCTCTGGGTTTTGTGTTGCTGACCAACTACAAACCAACTGCTTCTGAGCTGAAATCAGCTCCGAACATGCGGTATTTGAATAAGCGGGAAATCAGCAATATCAATTTGCTCATCGAAGCACTTGACAGTGTTCTGTCAAAGGGAGAGCAAATTACCGGAGAAATGCAGCCCTCTTTGTTGAGCAAGCTGACAGCGGGACAGTTAGAAGTATTGCGGTTGATCTCCAGGGGCCTGAATAACCAAGAGATTGCGCTTGAGCGGAAAGTGGGCGTTAGAGCAATCGAGCAGAGCGTCCACAGAATCTACATTGCATTGAATATGAATCGTAATTCTGGGGGTTCAAATCGCGTTGCGGCAGCCCGGATTTATGCCTTGGAAATGGGTCTTCGGGGAGGTAAATCCTAGATGGCAAATTGGCTCAGGATTGGTGGACCAAACGGGATAACCTTCTTGGCCTGGGCGTTGCTATCTCCTATAAGTGTCTTCTTTACTTGGGCATGGGTTCCTGAGGGCTATCTACCGGGGGCTATGCCAATTGCTGGCATTGCCGTGGGTGTCATTGGGCATTTTATGACCGGTCTGGTTCTAGCACTTGGCAGGTGGTTGCTGCTAAAAAATGTTGCTCTAAAACCTCGGCCAACATTGACTCTTTTGATCTTCCTGGCAGCAGGAGCTGCCAGGGGGCTTTCGGTTTCATTTGGCCTGGAGGCACTTGGTGTTACAGCTCAAGCTGATTATTCAAACCGCATGACCTCGGGTGCTTTATTGATTCTGGCTTGGTTCTCGGTCTCGGCTATTTTGGTGGATCGGGTTAGAAGTTATAGGGCGGGCTTCGAAGATCTCTCCGCGAAGATCCAGAAGCTTCAGGTTCTTACGACCCAGGGGCAATCTCAGCTTGCAAAAACGCAGCAGGAGCTCATGCAACAGGTCTCCGATACTCTGAAGCAGGCTTTGGCAAGTGGTAACTCTCCCAAAGACATTCATGATGCGCTGGATTCAATGATCAGGCCCTTGGTCAGAAACATGACTTCGGTGCCTGATCTGGAGACCCAATACCAAGTTCCGAAGCGAAGACTCGCTATCGGTCCGATTCTAAAAATAGCCATCCGGGAAACTGCCTATAACCCGGTAGCGGTGGCGCTATTGGCGGTGCTCGGCTCGCTCTATTCGCGAATTTGGCAAGGAGGTTGGATGGGAATATTCGACTCGATCGCCACCGCAGTGATAGTAATTGTGACTTTTTCACTCGCTAGAAAGTTCAAGGTGTTTGGGCTGAGAGTTCTGTGGGTGTGGTTTGCTGCTGGATTTCTTAGCTCGACACAAACAGTGCTGTTGTCCGGATCTGTCAGCGTCGCAGATCTGCCGACCATACTGACGCTTTCGGTGAACGTGTTCATTCCAGCGGTGTTGATTGCTGTGCTGAGGGCCTTTAGCAAGGAGTCTGAAAACAACCTGGGCAAGCTTTCCGAAGTTGCTAAGAGCCTTGAATGGCAGTCTGCATCGCTATTACAACGTGACGGGGTGCAACGAAGGAGGATCGCCCGCTTTGTGCATTCAGATTTGCAATCCAGGCTCAGGGTCTTTGCGCTTCGTCTTGAGATTTCAGGGAGTAGCCCAACCGATCAAGAACTAGAGGCCATAAAGGCAGAGTGTGAAGACCTACTTGGTACCGATCTGCAGCAGAGCGACTTCGGCAAATTCACTGAGGACATCAGAGAACTCTGGCTGGGAGTTCTGGAGATTGAGTTCCAGGTTACTTCGGCTGTGCTGAACCAACTGAAGCCCGACCCCTTTTGCAGTGCTGCAGCAATCGAGGTCGTGAGAGAGGCGCTCTCTAATGCTGTTAGGCATGGCAAGGCTAGTAATGCCGTGGTGACTCTCGGCACTCAAGCAAGGCACGATGCCAGTCTTGAGCTTCAGATTTTGGTTAGAGACAATGGCACTCTCGACAACATCCAAACCTATGGCTATGGCCTAAGCACCATTGAAGAGCTCTCCAAGGATCATGCACTCACTAATGAATCAGGTGCGACCGAGCTCAAGGCGACCTTAAGTCTTTCGCTCAATTAGGCGCTGCACTTCGAATATTTAGTTAGCCCTCTAGAAAAAGCGGGTGTTCGCTATTGACTCGAGTCGCGAGTAGGGTCGAGCTAGCTAAATTTGGGGTAATTGTGAAAAAGCTATTGGTGGCTGTTGTTTCATGTTCATTACTTGGGTTTGGATTTGTTCCAGCCCAGGCAGGAACTAAGTACACGGTGAATCAAAAAACTCTTGCAAGCTTTAGTGCCAGCGCTACTGGTCTAACGACTCTTCAAAGATCTCAAGTTAAGGCCGCTGTTGAAGCAAACCCGAATGCTGAGAAGTTCATTTGCACCGGCATTCGGTATGTTTCTCAACCTATGAGTGAAAACATCAAGGTGCGCATGCGAGCTAAAGCTGCTTGCGATTATGCCAAGCAACTAAACCCAGCTCTTTCCACCTGGTTCCAGAACAAGCCCACCAATGCTCGGAGCTATGCGGGGAAAGTGTTGTTGACATTAAAGATCCCGAAGGACAAAGCGAATGCGGTTCCGAAGGGATATGTGGAGACTGAGGCCATCGACTGGGACATAAACCCCGACTACAAGGTTGGCAAGAAATGCAGCGGGGACTTTGGTTGGCAGGTTTTGGGCATGGACCAAAAGGGAACCCCAGCCTATTTGAAGTGTTCAAACCCAAAGGGTGGAGTGTTTAGGGTGGATACCAGGATGGTGAAGTTTGATCCCGGGACCAAGAAGCCAATGGTTCCTCTAAAGGTTCCTGCAAAGACGTTGTTTGGTTACTCACCTAATTTGTATATTTTGCCGCAGCTAACT
>CAYMAU010000041.1:0-4620 GCA_964388525.1 uncultured Aquiluna sp.
TCGACCAGAACTTCAAGTGGACATTGCGCAACCGCCTAAAGCGATTGCACGTAGCTACCGGGGTCACAGTTGTCTATGTGACCCACGACCAGACCGAGGCTCTTACGTTTGCCGATGAGGTGCTTGTTATGAACAAGGGAAGCTTGGTCCAGGCTGGTACTGCCGAGTCTTTGTTCCTGGAGCCTCAGCATGAGTTTGTAGGGTACTTCATTGGATCGCCTGGAATGAACTTTCTAGATGTTGAAGCGAACTCCTCACTTCTTACCCACAACGGCCGCGAGATTGGAAAGGCCTCCAAGGCGGGCCTCAACGGCACCCACCGCTTCGGAGTAAGACCTGAGTTTCTGATTCCAAGCACAAAATCCGGTCTGGAGTTCAAAGTCGATCGCATCGAGGACCGTGGAGTGTTCAAGCTAGTGCATTTGAGCAAGGACGATTTCAAGTTCATCGCGAAGACCGAGGAAAGCTATGAGGCAAAAGTAGGCGGCAAGGCTACCTTCAGCTTCGACCCCAAGCGTGCGTTTGTTTACGACATGAACCAAATGGCAGTTTCAACGGTTTCACCAAGCAGCGAGGGGGGCAACTAATCATGGATGCCAAGAAGAAAAACAATAAAGCCTGGTTCCTTGTTTTACCGGTGGTCTTTGTCGTCGCCTTCACGGCAATTATTCCTTTGATGGCCGTTGCCAATTACTCACTGCAGGATATTCAGGGTGCTGATAACCGCATATTCGTCGGTCTTGACTTCTTTAAGCGAGTTGCAACAGACCCAAACATCCAGGATGCCTTCGCTAGAAACCTAACTCTTTCGATGCAGGTTCTTTTGATTCAGATCCCACTTGGAATTTTCCTCGCCAGGTTAATGCCTAAATCTGGCTGGAAAGCCTCAGCTGCTTTGGTGGTTGTCGCAATTCCGTTGATTATTCCCTGGAACGTAGTTGGAACCACCTGGAGAATTTTCACTAGAAGCGACATCGGATTGGGTGGCGTGCTGGTAAACAAATTCACTGAATACAACCTAAGCGAATCCACCTTCGATGCCTGGGTCACCATTTTGGTGATGGACACCTGGCATTGGACTCCACTTGTGACCTTGCTGGTCTATGCGGGATTGCGATCTATTCCTCAGGCTTACTACCAGGCCGCAGCAATTGATGGAGCCTCGGCACTGGCGGTGTTCCGCTTCGTTGAACTTCCAAAGCTCAAGCGAGTGCTAATGATTGCTCTTTTGCTTCGCTTTATGGACTCATTCATGATGTACACCGAGCCATTTGTGGTCACTGGTGGAGGTCCTGGATCATCCACCCAGACCCTTAGTATCCTGCTCACTACCATCGCCATCGGTCAGTTCGACATCGGTGTGGCCGGAGCGTTCTCACTGATGTACTTCTTGTTCATCCAAATCTTCTCATTCCTGTTCTTCACGGTTTTGACTCTGGACGAGCGTCCTGGCGCAACTAAGGTGACCCCGAAAGACAAGAGAAAATCGAGGGAAGAAAAAGAAGAACAACCAGTCAATTCGAAACTTAAGAAGGTTCTAAAATGACGACAATGATTGCGACTTCCGCGGCGGGCAAAAAAACCTCCCGCTTCAGAATCGACCTTAGGAGCTGGCTGTTCTGGCTGATCATGGCGGTCTGGTCTCTACCTGTTGCCTGGTTGGTATCTATGTCTCTTCGTGACAACGCAGATATCCTTTCTTCGTTCGAGGTGATCCCCAGCAATATTTCGCTCGATAGTTACGCGCAATTCTTTGCAGATCCAAGCTGGATCGGCTCCTACATGAATTCGATCACTTACACCCTGTTGAACACAGTGCTGTCGTTGCTTGTTGCCCTTCCAGCAGCGTATGCATTTAGCCGCTTTACCTTCTCTGGAGATAAGCACCTGTTCTTCTGGTTGCTTACAAATCGTATGGCTCCGGCGGCTGTGTTCTTGCTGCCTTTCTTCCAGCTCTACCAAGCAGTAAACCTTTTTGACACGGCGCTGGGCGTTGCTCTTGCTCACATGCTTTTCAACGTTCCGCTTGCGGTGTGGATTCTGGAAGGCTTTATGTCGGGAGTGCCAAAACAGCTCGACGAAATTGCTGAAGTCGATGGCTACAAGTTCGGCAGGTTTTTCCTGACAATATTTATCCCGATGATCCGTTCCGGAATCGGTGTGACGGCGTTCTTCCTGTTCATGTTTAGCTGGGTTGAACTGTTGATTGCCAGAACCATTACTGCGACAGCTGCTAAACCAATCGCGGCACAGATGACCCGAACCGTTTCGGCATCCGGTCTTGACTGGTCGCTACTTTCGGCCGCCGGAGTAATGACCATCATTCCGGGAGTGATTGTCATCTGGTTCGTTAGAAACTACATCGCCAAGGGCTTTGCGTTAGGGCGTGTGTAAAAATGTTTGAAATTTTTGACTGGATTCCTTGGACTGCGCCGATTGCTTATGTGTTTATTGGTGTGGCAGTAATGATCACCGGTCTAACCATCTGGGGTCACTACCGACCTCCGGTTAGACGAAAGGGCTTTTTAGGGCTGGTGACAGATAGAAGCGAGCGCGTTTACATCGCGATTGTTTCATTCGCGCTCGTGATGGTGATCTCATTCTCGATTGTGGACAGCAACACGATGACATGGGCGCTATCAGCTCTAGCCATATCAGCGGGGATATTGAAATGGGGATAAAGAATTCGGTGAGCACACTATGTTCATCGATTTGGAACTCGAGGGTTTCCTCAGGTTCTAGAAGTCTTGAAGAGACCAAATTGGCCTCTCCAACTAATAAGGCGAAAGGTAAAAATGTTGAATAGAAATGTTCGTAGACATGGTATCGCTGGGTTGGCCATGTCGGCCGCCGCAGTGCTGCTATTGACTGGGTGTGCCTCAGGTGAGACTACATCATCATCAGGTGGTGGGACTGTACCTGATGACATTGACGCAGTTGCTGCAAAGTGGGCCGACGGTGAGTTTGCACTCAGCGCTTTGACTCGCGATGAGAAAATTGCTGAAATGAAGTGGTTTGCTGAAGCAGCTTCAGCTCTAGGTGTTTCTGAGATCAGTGTTGTCTCTGAGACCATCGACCCACACGTTTACGAGTCAGAGACTCTGACTCAGGCATTCAAGGAACTGACTGGAATCTCAGTAACCCACGACCTCATTGGCGAGGGTGACGTTATCGAAAGAATCCAGACTGAAATCAAGACCCGTACCTCAATCTACGATGGCTATATCAATGACTCCGACCTAATCGGAACTCACCAACGTGGCGACTACATCTACCCAGTAGGCGAGCTAATGAAGGATTCAGCGATTACAAACCCTGGTTTGGACATCGAAGACTACATTGGCACAAGCTTCACCACTGGTTCTGATGGCGTTCTCTACCAGCTACCTGACCAGCAGTTCGCGAACCTTTACTGGTTCCGTTACGACTGGTTCAGCGACGCTGACATCCAGAAGCAGTTCAAGGACATTTACGGTTATGACCTAGGCGTTCCAGTGAACTGGTCAGCCTACGAGGACATCGCTAAGTTCTTCTCAACCCAGGTAAATGGCGATGGATCCATCGACGGCAACAAGGTCTATGGTCACATGGACTACGCGCAGCCAGGTCCTTCACTTCAGTGGCGCTTCACTGACGCGTGGCTATCCATGGCCGGTAACGGTGACGCAGGAGAGCCTAACGGTCTTCCTGTTGACGAGTGGGGTATCCGCGTTGAAGAGTGTCAGCCAGCTGGTTCATCAGTGTCCCGCGGTGGAGACACAAACGGTCCTGCTTCCGTCTACGCTCTTCAGAAGTTCCTCGACTGGTTCGAGTACGCTCCTGACACAGCAAAGGGAATGGACTTCAGCGAAGCCGGAGGTGTAGTAGGACAGGGTGAAATTGCTCAGCAGATTTTCTGGTACACAGTATTCACTGCTTCTGCTACCGACCCATCACTACCTGTTATGAATGAAGATGGATCACCGAAGTGGCGCATGGCTCCAAGCCCACACGGTTCCTACTGGAATGATGGCCAGAAGCTTGGCTACCAGGACGTAGGATCATGGACATTCATGAACCACGCTGACGAGGACAGGCGAGCTGCAGCATGGCTTTACGCTCAGTTTGTAACCTCGAAGACCGTTGACGGTGCCAAGTCGGCCAAGGCACTGACATTTATTCGTCAGTCCACCCTTGACCTTCAGTACTTCACTGACAACGCATACAAGTATGGAGGGCTCATCGAGTTCTACCGTTCATCAGACCGTGTTGCATGGTCTCCAACCGGTACCAACGTTCCTGACTACCCAACCATTTCTAACCTATGGTGGCAGTCAATTTCCAAGGCTGCATCAGGCGAGTTCACTGCACAAGAGGCAATGAACGAGCTAGCAGCTGCACAGGATGACGTCATGGTCCGCCTAGAAGCATCGAACCCTGATGCTAACTGTGCGGTCAAGATGAACCCAGTGCAGGACGAGCAGTACTGGATCGATCAGCCAGGTGCGCCGGTTGCGAAGCTTGCAAACGAGAAGCCAATGGGTGAAACCCAGGACTATGACGAACTAGTCAAGCGCTGGGCTTCCGGCAACTAATTCGGTTGTAGAGTAACGAGAATGTTGGCTGGCAACTTAGGTTGCC
>CAYMAU010000042.1:0-4360 GCA_964388525.1 uncultured Aquiluna sp.
CTGATAATCTCAACCAATGCGAATAAAGCGTGTTATTGCCATCACTGCGGCCTCCTTGCTTGTTGTGACAGGTGCCGGCGCCTTGGCTATCGGTGACTATGTCTACACATCTGGAACTGAAGTTGCCTGCGCCGTCAATGCTGACGACGTTAACAACAGGCCAGAGCAGTTCTTCACCGCTCCCTACGGAGAAGGCCCCTACCCAGGTCCAGGTTGGGACAAATGGGTTGGCTATGACCTAAGTAGTTGGTGGCTGCAGGATTACCCATACGATTCGGTGAGGATCCCAGTTGCCGACGAGGTGGAGCTGGCAGCCTGGTGGATAGATGCCAAGAACCCCGACTCAAATAAGACCGTGATGGTCACCCACGGAATCGGCACTTCAAAACAAGATTTCAACACTCTCTTGCCAACCGCGATGCTCGTGAAAAACGGCTTCAACGTGCTGCTGGTTGACCAAAGAGACGCCGGTGAATCCACCTGCGTGGATGGTCGCCACTCCGCCGGACAAGAAGAGTCCAGCGACTTCGCAGTTGTCGCCGATTGGCTAATTGCCAATAAAAGCCTTTCCGCAAAAAGCATCGGTATGTTTGGTGTTTCTGGAGGAGCCGTCGCCACTTCGCTGGTCCCAGCTAAATCAAATAATGTTTCAGCCTTCGCTATGGAGGGCACGATCTTTGACTTTAATGCAGCAGCCACTCAAGAGGTTGAGTTCCAGGGCTTCCCCGGATTCCTGTGGCAGTTCGCGCTCATTTCGGCACGGGTTTTCCACGGCACTGATCTTTCAGAAACCTCAGTGAAAGACAGCATTGATATGGCAGGAACCAGGCCAATGCTCATTCTCCACGGCCAGATTGACCAGAGGCTTCCCTACCAAAGCTCAGTGGACTTCTACGACTACGCCAAGTCAGTCGGTGCTGACATTGAACTAGAGGGCTTTGCGAATGCCGATCACACCGAGGGGATGCTCACCGAAACAGATCGATACGCAACAGCGTTGTCGGAGTTTTTCGACAGGTCCTTATCTGACTAACTTTCCAACTAGGCAATAGCGGACTAGTTGCTTAGCTTTTCAACCCGAAGCACCGATGCTGCGGCCTTTCTGAGAGAAGGGGCCGGGACAATGTTTCGATCTTCTTCGCCAACTGAGACAAAACAAATTATTTCTTCATAGTCGGCAATATTGGCAAGCTTACGAAGCTTGTTGGCTTGGCTGTTGGTGGAAGAGAAATTCATGGGGCAGCTTGCCCAGCCCTTGGCATGAATTGAAAGCAGCAACTGTTGCAAGAAAATACCGCCGTCAATCCACATCTGGTTTCGTTCATTCGATCCGGTGAAATTTCTAATATCCACGGTCACCACGAGCAAAACCGGAATCGGAGAATTTCCAATGTTCCCATCTTGAAGCTTCAAGATGCGGGTGATGTCTGCGGCTTCTCGATAAGCCCTGACGCTCCAGCTCTGAGTGTTGGAAACACTTGGAGCTTGAACCGCTAGCGCAATTATTTGCTCGAGCTCACTATTGGGAATCTGCTTTTCAGACCCGAATGCTCTAACCGAATGTCTAGAAACAAGAAACTTTTCAATTTTGCTTCCTACTGGATCATTCGGTTGCTCTGGCCTGAGGCCCTCATCGTTCCAACGATCTCGCCCGTCCAGCGCGGTCTTGGCCTGGGACAGTAGATTCTCGCCTAACTGTTCACCGTAGTTGGCAATTATTTCTTCGATGCGCTTTACAGGATTGGCACCAAATGGTCTTCTCGGTTCCGGCAGCGCCAGCGCGCGTTCAATCAGGTGAATGTCTTTTTGCAGTTCGGCTTTTGCTTGAATCAGGTTCTTAGGAGATCGAAACAAACCAAAATGCTTAGCTCGCCTAACCGAATCCCGAAGGCCCTCGATTATTAGTTTCGTTGCCTGCAGCAAGGAGTTGACGATTACGCTTTTGGCCCGAATGCCCTTGCCAAGCTTGCTGCTGCTGCAGAAAGCTCAGTCGGGATAAACCAGACTTTATTGGAATCACCCTGTGCCAACTCCTTGAGCTGGTCAATGTATTTATAGGCAAGAGCCTGGTCCGTGACTGACGCAGCCGCTAGGGCATCAAAGACCTTTTGAATTGCTTGGGATTCGCCGTCAGCAACCAGTGCTTGAGATTCGGCGTCAGCACGGGCGTTTAGGACCATTGCCTTGGCGCTACCTTCGGCGCGCAAGATATCCGCCTGCTTATTTCCCTCAGCGGTCAAAATTGACGCTTGCTTAGTCCCTTCGGCAAGCAAAATTGAAGCACGCTTTTCTCGCTCTGCCTTCATCTGCTTCTCCATGGAGTCACGAACTGATTCCGGTGGAACGATGTCCCTGATTTCAACCCGGTTCACGCGAACTCCCCACTTACCAGTGGCTTCGTCCAGAACGGTTCTTAGGGCTTTATTAATAGTGTCTCTGGATGTCAGAGCACTTTCTAAATCAAGGCTTCCCACTACGTTACGCAGCGTTGTGACAGTCAGCTGTTCGATACCCAGGACAAAGTTGTTGATCTCATAGGTCGCGGATTTTGAATCGGTCACCTGGTAGTAGATAACGGTGTCTATGGAAACAACAAGGTTGTCTTCGGTAATAACCGACTGCGGCTTGAAATCAACGACCTGTTCGCGCAGGTCAATCGTTCTTCGAATAACGTCGATAAAAGGAAAGACCAGGTTCACACCGGCATTTAGGACTTTATGGAAGCGACCCAAGCGCTCAACAACACCAGCGGTTGCCTGCGGGATGATTCGGATCGATCGGATCAATAGCAGTGCGATGACAATCAGCACAACTGCGGTTACCAAGCTTCCAAAATCAAAGGAATTTAGAATATCTATCATTTCAACTCACTATCAACGTCACGCCATCGATTTTTTCGATGACTACTTTGGATCCAACCTCTTTGGTGCCCCTGCCGGTCCTTGCACTCCAGGTTTCTCCCTGGATTTTCACGTAACCGGCGACTTGGCTAACTTCTTCAGTGACAAACGCGTCTTTACCAACCATTGCGGCAGAGTTTGTCATTGTTTCTGGCTTCTCGCCCTGCAGCTTTGTGATTACCGGCCTAACAAATACCAGTGCCACGATGGCGGCGGCTAGAAAGCCAAGCGCCTGAACCCAGATATCGAGACCAAGAAGAGAAAGCACCAGCGGAACTAGGGCTGCTGCCGCGAGAGCCGCAAAATACAAGCCATAAGTAACTAGCTCGATGACTACCAGCGCTGCAATGACTCCCAGCCAGATTAATGTCACTTTGGTTCCTCTCGCTCTCCAATCAGCCTAACCGACAACGCCGACTGTTTACTGGGAGCTTTATGCGCTAACTGGGTTGACAGCTAGGCGCGGTGATGAGGCTTCGGGGTTAGCTCAGAGGAAACAAGCGCTTCGGCTGGCAAGTTCTGATTTAGATAGTCAAAGTCAGCATTCGAAAGCTCTATTTCTGTCGCGGTGATGCAGTCCAGGATGCTCTCGGCCCTTGTTGCACCCGGAATGGGTAGCACCGATGAAGAGATCTTCATCTCCCAAGCAAGAGCAATTGCATAGGGCGAGACCGAGTACTTGCGTCCCATTTCGTCGAATGCGCTCGACTCAGAAATAGCGGCCTTTGTCTTTACTCCGCCGAGCGGTGACCAAGGAAAGAATGCAATTCCATACTCTTCGCAGATCTCCAGAACATCTAGATCGTGGCGGTAGCGGGGACTGAACTCATTTTGGATTGACACCAGGCCACCTTGGCCTGGTGTCCCACCTATTTCAATCGCCTTTAGAAGCTGCTTGGCGTCATAGTTTGAGACGCCGACCTGCTTGGCAAGCCCGCGGTCTTTTAGGACCATGACATTTTCAAACTGGGTCTCGAAGTCAATGTTTGGATCTAGCCTGTGGTGTTGCCAAAGATCTAGCTGTTCAACCCCGAGTCGAAATGCTGAAGCCTCTGCTGCACGCAGGAAATAATCAAGGCTTCCGTTTCGACCCCAGACTTCGCCTTCGCTTCTGGTGATGCCGCCTTTGGTGGCGATGAGAACCTTGTCCTTTTGCTCCTTAGTTCCGGACCAGGTTTTGAGCGCCTCGGCAACAAAGACTTCGTTATGGCCAATATCGTCCCAAGTGGGGGCATAGATATCGGCTGTGTCCAGCAGGGTAATGCCGGCATCTAGGCCAGCGTGGATTGCAGGGATTGCAGATTCGAGTCTTTGAACCGGATCAAGGGCTGCGCCATTCGACCAAATCCACGAGACATTCATGCAGCCGATGCCGATGGCTGAAACTTCTTTGTTGCCAAGCCTTTGCTGCTTCATCTAGTTGCTCCTAAGTGCGGGTCAGATGGCTATTGAGTCAATCA
>CAYMAU010000043.1:0-4015 GCA_964388525.1 uncultured Aquiluna sp.
GTCTCCGTCTGCATCTATCCAGTGCTTGAACAGACCTCTGTCATAACCACTTGTTACCTCTGGTTTGATCTCCATGCTTGCAAGCAAGAACGTGAACCTATCGACTTGTTCAGAAGACCCACCCTCCTCAGCAACCAGCTCTTCATTGGCAGTCTCCTGCCCAGGCTCCGATGGAGCTGGGCTGGAGCTGGCTGCAGGGGTTGCTTTTGGCTCAGGATCAGCAGATTCAGTCTCATTGGGTTCGGGCTCTGGTTCCTGAGAGGCAGACGCGGTGGGGGTTGATTGGGCTTGTGAGGCTGTTTGTGAGGTGGTTGGTTGTGGTTCTGGGCTGTCAGTGACAAGGCCAATGAAGCCAAGGATTACGACGCCAGTCACGATGGCAATTGTTTTTGGTTTCCACATCAGCCTCGCCCCCCAAGGGTCATCTAGCTAACACACTAGTTGGGCTTGCCTACAGTTTTATTGGCTGGCCTTATTGGTCGCCTTATTCACCATCGTCAGGCAGCAGCGCAAAGAATTCCATCTTGGCGTCCATCCACTCTTGGACGTGTCCTGATTCCAGGATGATCATCATTTCTGACATGGCATCTAGGTGGGGCTGATCTGCCATTGCAGCCATCTCAGCGCCATGCTGTTGGCTTTGGCTTGCTACTTCTTCGAAGCTTGAGCCTCGAAAAGCCTGACTGCAGGCTCCACCGAGTTCTAGGCAGCTAATTATCTTCATTGGCCAAGAGTCTAAAGGCTTGGCCCTTTGAAGTCACTTTTGCCGCGGTGCCCCCGATTGTTTTCCATAAATCACCAACGCGCCTTGGGAAATAACCGATTAGGCGATTCCAGTTGGCATACTAAAGACATTCCGTTTTATCGAAGATGATTGTGAGGGCCAAATGATAGGCAATACCTTTTCTTTTTCCTCAGAGGCTGGCCACACATGTTTACCTGCGGCCTCACCCGCATTTGTCACAAAACGATATCAATATCTGGGTCTTCTGACCGCTTAAAGGCGCTTTAGTCGCTAGCGATCCACCCGTTAACTCTCTAGTTCTTTGTTGCCATGTATCCAACCAAAGCTATTTCACTGGCAAAAGTGCCTCCATTTGTCAACTACTAAGTGAATGAGGCGCTCTAAGGACAAACCCCAAAGGTTTTTCCTCCCTCGCGAAACCAAACTGCGAGTTGCAAATAATTGCCATAGCCTAGGCAAAAGCATCCATTGAAGGCTCTAGGCGCAAGATTAGAAAAAAGGGAGTTTTTTATGTCACTGTCGACATTGAGGCGTTGGGTAACCGAGGTTGCTGATCTAACCGATCCAACCGAAATAATCTGGTGCGACGGATCCCATGCCGAGAGCCAAAAGATCAACGCCTTGCTGGTTGAAAACGGCACCTTTGAGAGACTAAACCCGAAGATCAGGCCTAACAGCTTTATTTCCCGGACTGACCCTGCCGATGTTGCAAGGGTTGAATCCCGAACCTTCATCTGTTCAGAGGACCAGCAGGATGCGGGTCCAACAAACAACTGGGTTGAGCCGTCAAAGATGCGGGCTGAGCTCAAGGAGAAGTTCGCAGGGTCTATGCGTGGCCGCAAGATGTATGTGATCCCGTTCTCCATGGGACCTCTCAACTCACCACTTGCTCGCTACGGGGTAGAAATAACCGATTCTCCTTATGTTGTGGCATCGATGCGAATCATGACAAGGGTCAGCGACAAGGTGGTTACAAAGATCGCCAATGGCGCAGACTGGGTGCCAGCGATTCACTCGGTTGGCAAGCCCCTGATTGATGACCAAGGTAACTCGGTGGCTGATACCCCATGGCCCTGCAACCCAGAAAATGTTTACGTGGTTCAGTTCCCAGAAACTAGAGAAATCTGGTCCTTCGGCTCTGGCTACGGCGGTAACTCACTGCTTGGCAAGAAGGCCATGGCGCTTCGCATTGGTTCAGTGCTTGCACGCGACGAAGGTTGGCTAGCGGAGCACATGCTGCTGATCAGGATCACCACTCCGGAGAACAACAAGTACCACGTGGCAGCGGCCTTCCCTTCGGCCTGTGGCAAGACAAACCTTGCCATGCTGCAGTCTCAGATGCCGGGCTGGAAAGTCGAAACCCTGGGCGACGACATTGTTTGGATGGCTCCAAACGAGAACGGCAAGATGCGCGCAATCAACCCGGAGAACGGTCTCTTTGGAGTCGCGCCAGGAACCGGGCTCTCGACCAATAAGGTTGCGGTTGATTCAATGCGTGAGGGTGCCATTTTCACCAATGTTGCGACCACCAAAGACGGAGACGTTTGGTGGGAGGGCCTCACCGATAAGGCTCCGGATAATCTGACCGATTGGCAAGGTAAGCCCTGGGACAAGGACAGCGGCAAGACTGCCGCTCACCCCAATGCCAGGTTCTGTTTGCCCATCGATCAGGTCACGAGTCTCAGTGACAACTGGGCAGAGCCCGAAGGCGTGGAGCTAGATGCAATCCTGTTTGGTGGCAGACGTGCTACGAACGTGCCACTGGCTGTTCGCTCACTGAACTGGCAGCACGGCGTTTTCTTGGGTGCAACCATCGCCAGTGAGCAAACTGCTGCCGCCGAGGGTCCAATTGGAAGCCTTCGACGAGACCCCTTTGCGATGTTGCCGTTCTGCGGCTACAACATGGGTGACTACTTTGGACACTGGTTGTCTTTCGCTGAAAAGCTAGACCCCGATAACTTGCCGACCATCTTCCAGGTGAACTGGTTCCGAAAAGACGAGGCCGGCAAGTTCATCTGGCCGGGCTTTGGCGAGAACATGCGGGTGATCCAGTGGATTGTGGGTGAAATTGAAGGCAAGGACTCCTCAACCCAAACCCCGATTGGCATGGTCCCGAAGCCAGAGGCCCTGAACACCCAAGGCTTAGACCTCTCGGATGAGAAACTTGCCCAATTGCTTGCAGTTGATAAGGACTCTTGGACCCACGAAGCAGCGGAAATTGCTGGCTTCTTTGAAAGCTTTGGAGACAGGTTGCCGGCGCCACTTGGGGTCGAATTGAAGAATTTGCAAACTCGCCTTAGTTCATGACCTCCATTTGGTTTAGCCTTAGGTGACAGCAAGTAATTAGGTCCCGAAAGAGGCCTTTATCTAGAACGAGGCTCCAATGGCAATGGCATCAGTCAACCCAGCTACCGGCGAAACCGAATTTGAAGCCGAGCTACACACCCCCGCCGAAGTAGAGGCTCGACTTGCCATGGCGCAGACGGCCCACGAGACCCTTCGCGCCATGAGCTTTGCCGAACGAGCGGTACTCATGCTCAAGGCCGCCGACCTGGTCGAGAGCGAAGTGGAGCAAACAGCCGTAATGCTCACCCGTGAAATGGGTAAGCCAATTGCGCAGTCCCGAGGCGAAGTTCTCAAGTGTGCCAAGAGCATGCGCTTCTACGCTGAAAAAACAGAGGGGTTTCTTGCCCCTCAGGTTCTAGCTGACCCATCAACGGTAAACGCGAGCCAGGCAATGACCATTTGGCAGCCGCTCGGAGTAGTGCTTGCAGTCATGCCATGGAACTACCCGCTTTGGCAGGTAATAAGGTTTGCTGGACCAGCACTGATGGCTGGTAACTCCGGAGTGTTGAAGCACGCTTCTAACGTTCCGCAGACTGCCCTTTATTTGAACGACATCTTCACTCGCGCCGGGTTCCCAGCAGGTTCCTTCTCGACCCTGATGATATCCGCCTCCGGTGTTGCCGCTGTAATCGACGACCAGCGAGTAAAGGCCGTTACCCTCACTGGTTCCGAGCCTGCCGGTCGTGCAGTTGCAGAGCGAGCCGGCCGACAGATCAAGCCTTCGGTTATGGAGCTTGGTGGCTCTGATGCTTTTGTTGTCACCGCAAATGCCGACATCGAGGCCGCAGCAACAATCGCTGTTACAGCAAGAATGAACAACAACGGCCAGTCCTGCATCGCAGGAAAGCGCTTCTTGGTCTTTGCCGAGGTTTACGACCAGTTCGTCGACAGCTTCGTATCAAAGATGAGCGCCCTAAAAATGGG
>CAYMAU010000044.1:0-4002 GCA_964388525.1 uncultured Aquiluna sp.
AGCGCCTGAGCATAGGCCAAAATCGAGTCCACAGTTGGCGTGTAAGTTACCTTTTCAAACTGAGCAATAGCAGGCTGGGAGATGCCCAACCTTTCTCCAACGGCACGTTGAGTCAGCCCCATTGACATCCGGGCCTGCACTAGAGATTGATGGAAATCAATCCACGAGCCATAGTTCTCATATGCCAGCTGAGCATCTGGTGAAAGACGTTTCTTCATAAGCAATACATTATTCATATTTCCCACTTTGTTCAAGGCAATTAGCACAACCAGTAAGTTGCGATGCAGCTAAGCAATCAAACGCTGTTGAGATCTGTCGGTTCTGCCATAACGTACCCGGCACTAAAATAGCATCTTCGAGCTGAAATTGTATCTCCATATTGATACAATTTCATTATGAAGACCAATATGGCACTCAGAACACTGTCTGACGTCACGGGCTCGCAATGGGGCTTGGTGACAACTCAGCAGGCTGAGCAAATTGGTGTCTCGAGACTCGTGCTTTCAAGATTGCACCAACAAGGTCAACTGGAGCGGGTCCGCCAGGGCGTTTATCAGGACAGTGGTTCACCGAGCAGTTTTGTAACTGAACTACAGGCGCACTGGCTTAGTTTCAAGCCGGCGGTGCTAGCCGAAAAGAGACTGCGCAACCTGGAAGGTGAGGCTATAGTCGCCAGCACAACAGCTTCATGGCTAAGGCAAGAGGGGGACTTTCTCCCAGAACCTTTTAGCTTCTATTACCCCCAGAGAGTGCAGAAGGCTTCAACCGGAATCAAGGTAATAAAGGCTGAGGTGCCTGTCAGTGACGTTGAGATTGCTCACGGTCTTCCAACCACAACCAAAACCAGGACCCTTCTAGACCTATTCGGTCAAGGACGCGACCTCGGGGGCATGCAATCAATAATCCAGGATGGTGGCATTAAGGAGCTGGATCTGGAAAGAATAAGAAGCGCAAGCAAGATCATTGCTGCCCGCTATGGTCTCCCCGCAAAAGCATTCGCCAAGCAACTCGAACAAATACTGCAATCAAGCTTGGTTGCAACAGTCGAACAACTAGGCCTAACAGGTAAGTTCCCCGCAATCGGCGAATGAGCAGTCAAGGCCAAAGAGGCTGCCGCTCCTAATTAGATCTTATAGACCGTCGTTTACTCAAGGATCCGATGACCAGAGTACGTCGCCGCAAGCTTATGGCTCAAGGAATCTTTGTTCACCTAAAATATTGCAACACGTAATGATTGATTTGGCTCTGCTACAACAAAAAATTAGTTGATTAGACGGTGATAGGTAAACCATTCGGTTCTTATGTAGCCATCGGAGATAGCCTCTCCGAAGGACTAGGCGACTTCACTTTTCATAACACCCGCAACTACAACGGCTGGACAGATCGGCTTGCCGGGCTACTTGCCATGGAGGCTCAAGCTGAAGGCCGCGAGTTCCAGTTTGCAAACCTTTCACTTCGCGGATCAAACATAAAAAAAATCATGAGCGGTCAACTGACCAGAGCATTAGAAATAAATGCTGAGTTAGTAACAGTGATGGCCGGCTCCAATGACCTAAATGCCAAACCTGAAAAACTGCCCGAGCTTGCAGACACCTATCGCCGGGGCGTGCAAAAACTTCTAGAAAACGGCAGCGATGTAATTATCGCCAACACCATAAACCCACTCCATCTGAAGGTCTTCAAGCCGCTCAGGCACAGGGCGGAACGGATGAGTGAGATCATCGCCGGGATAGGAGCCGAGTTTCAAATCCCAGTGCTAGACCTATTTGGTATTCAGCACTTCAGTGACCTTTGTTACTGGGCCGATGACATGGTTCACTTCTCCGGCCACGGACACGTGAAGGTGGCAAACGAAGCCGCAAAGCTACTGAACTTGAAATACCGCTTCCGCGAGGCCGAGCACCACGAAAGATTAGCTCCTGCACGCGGTTTTTCTGAAACCTTGGCATGGGTCTGTCGAGACGTGATTCCCTACACCCACCGAAAACTTAAGGGAGTCACCAGCGGCGATGGCCTATCGCCTAAAAGTGACCGTTTAGAGCCGTTTAGACCGATCACCGCTCCACACTGGGAAATTCTGGCTCACTCGAATGATGATAAAAAGGACCTAGTGAACCTCAATAACTAACCCAAAAACAACATGCACTCAGTCAGTAGCAACTCAGTCAGACAGCTGGGTTTTTCTGCTGCCTGCGGTTTATTAGGTGGGCCCGTAGTAGCTCCACTGGGAGTGGGAGTGCACTCAGAATAACCACAATCAACAAGGAGGCTTCAAGGTTATCTTTCACCAACGTAACCTCACCGAGCAGATAGCCGCTGAGCATAAATAACCCCACCCACAGCGTCGCCCCAATGGCATTCAGCTTCGCAAAGCGTTTGACTTCCATCTTGCTAATACCGGCAAGCATCGGCACCAAGGCCCGAACTATCGGGACAAACCTGGCAAGAACGATTGCTCGAACACCGTATTTATCAAAAAACTCTTTGGTCTTAGCCACTACCTTCTTGTTGAAGATAAAATTCTCACGGCGTTCAAACAACGGGGGTCCGATCTTGTAACCCACAAACCACCCAAGTTGGGTGCCGCCAAAGGCGGCAAGCCAAACCAAGAGAAACCCTGACCAATCCGGGATGATGCCGTTGCCAACGCTCAAAGTCAGGCCGATGATGAATAACAACGAATCACCCGGCAAAAAGGAAGTAAAAATAAAGGCAGTTTCAATAAAGATAATGAACGCAACTGCCAGCACAGCCCAATCGCCGAATGAATCAATGATTGCCTGAGCATCAAGCCAATTCAATGCTCGCAACCTTTGTGGCCTTCTGGCTAATAGCCCGCTGATAGAACTCGATCAGCTTCGAGTTATTGACTTCCCAAGACTTGTTCGCAACAGCCCTTCTGGCTTCCAGTGCCAGGCTTGCTTGCAGGTTTTCATCTTCTAAGAGCTCAAGAACCTTCTCTCGATAACCGTAAGGCCTCTCGGGGTTAGCCAGTAACCCACTCACTCGATCGTCAATTAAGTATTTTGGCCCGCCAACATTCGGCGCCACAACCGCCAGCCCTGTTGCTTGAGCTTCTTGAATGGTCTGTCCAAAAGTCTCTTCGGTTCCGAAGTGCACAAAGATATCCAGCGCAGCGTAGTAGTTACTCAGCTCAATTCCGGTTTGCCTACCTGCGAAATAGACCTTGTGCCCGGCAAACTGCTTTTCAAGTTTGCTACGCTCCGGACCATCCCCGACAATCACAAAGCTGGTGTTTGGTAGCGACAAGAGCTCGCTCATTCGATTCACTTGCTTTTCGGTGGCAAGCCTTCCAACAAAACCAATGATGGTCTCGCCCTTGGGAGCAAGCTTCTTCCGAAGCGCCAACACGTCAGTGCTTTCCTTGTTGGCTGGGTGAAATAGATCCAGATCAACCCCCCTGCCCCATACCTCAACGTTTCTAACACCAATTTGCTTCAGGTAGGAGGCGGCTTCCTGAGTTGGAGCCAAGTTTATGTCGGCATTTGCGTGAATGCTTGCCATCATTTTATCCACCACCGTTCTAGCAAATTTCAGACCGTAGCGGTTCATATATCCACCAAGATCGGTTTGATAAACAGCGATAACCGGAACATTGTTTTTAGCTCCCCAAGATATTGCTCTGGCACCCATCATGAACGGTGCCGCCACGTGAATCACATCTGGTTGAAATTCATCCAGCTCCCGCTGAATTGAAGGCCCCGGCACCGCAACCGGGAACTGCATAACCGGTACCGTGGCCATTACATGAATCGGAAAACCATTGTGCCTTGGGCTAACGCTGGTAGGCGCAATAACCAGAGCCTCAAAGCCTCTCTGCTTGAAAGTATCCAGCACCCGAAGCACCGAGGTGGTGACACCGTTTGCCGAGGGAAGAAATGACTCCGTAACCAATGCAACTTTCAATGTCATGCTCTAAAAATTAGGCTCCTGCCATTGCCTAATCTGAAGAAGCAGGTAAATGTCGGGTTAATTGCTTCC
>CAYMAU010000045.1:0-3944 GCA_964388525.1 uncultured Aquiluna sp.
GTGACCCACAGACGGGACACTCTTTTATAGGTACCTCTTCTATCTTTTCTGTTTCGAGTTCCGCTGCCCATTGAGCAAGGGAAATCCAGGTCTCTTTTCCATCCACCATCTTCAGAACGGTAAATTCTGGCTCGTCATTGTAAATCGATTCCCGTGACATGAGTGACCCCCTTCACTTTTCAGACTAAGGGGAGGTCAAGACATCTTTGGGGCAGAAAGTTCTCGAAGCTACCTTTCAAATATCTTGTAACGGCCATTGGGTCGGACCTGGATGGGGGATTAATATCCCAGACTTGGAGTGCTCACAGGTAATAACCGCTTTTCATGTAATGGAGGAGTGTGCTGTTCTCTGATTCGACGCGGGCTTTGAGCTGAGGAACTAATTTCTAGCCGAACTTGGCCATGTAGAAAGACTCGGGCGCTTCCCCAACAATCTCAAATCCGAGGTGGTGGTAAATCGCAATAGCCTTGGCGTTATCTTTGCCAACATCGAGGTGGACACCGACCCCTGCCGACCGGACAAAATTGTCAATCAGGCGCCTGGCGAGACCGCCCCCTTGGGCTCTGGGTAAGAGATCAATGTGGAAATGGGCAGGATATTTTTCCGCTATTTCCGGCGGTGCTGTTGGCGGGTTGTGTATGAGCTCAATGACCTGGCCGTTCCAGTCGTTACTCCCAGTCAATGGGTACTGTTGCCGAAGGGTTGGCCACCAATTGGCTTCACACCACTGCCAGAAATCAACGCTGTTGGTTGTGGCCAAAAAATAACCAGCTACCCCATGATTATCGACTGCGATTGAGGCTAGCTCCGGATGCCGAACAAGGTAGGGGCCAACGTATACCTGTCCAAGAAGTTCGGGGTTTGCATCCGGGCTTGGGCGTCCGCCTCCCGGCTCTGAAGTCTCCAAGCAGACAGCGTAGGAGCCAGGCAGGTGAGAAAAGTTGAAATTGACCACGTCGACCACAGGAAACAGAATAGGCCACCGACCAACTGGTTCATAAAGTGGGTCACCGGTTACTGAAAAGTGGTTCAGTGTGTGATTTGGTCTTAGCCGCCAAAGTCACCCATAAATTGCTCTAAGACAGCCATGAAGGCGGGTTGAAGATAGCAAAGTGGTCTCCCTTGCGATGCCGGATTGTTACGAAGTGGTCTACATCAGGCCTTGACTAAGTTCGCCCTTTATGTATTTACTCATCACTATGGATCCCTCGACGCGCTCTACCCCCCGCAACCGGAATGCCGTTCGGCTGCAGCTGCAAGGGATTATCTCTGGAATGCGCGTGGGAGATCGTTTACCCAGTGAGCGAGAGCTCAGTGGACAATGGGAAATTGCCCGCATGACCGTAAGACGTGCTCTGGATGAACTTTTCAAAGAGGGTGCTATCGAGAGACGTCACGGCTCTGGAACATACGTCGCCCCCAGACCTTTTGTTCGCGCACTTGGCCTGACATCGTTCTCAGAAGACATGAGAAACCGTGGTCTGGTCCCAGGAAGCAAGCTCATCTCCTTTACCCCGGGCATAGCGGATGCAGTTGTGGCAAAAAGGCTTCACGTGCCGTTGGGCACTCCGGTTCACAAGTTCACCCGACTCCGCTTGGCAACAGGTGAGCCATTGGCTCTAGAAACTGTGTGGATCAAGCAATCTCTGGTTCCGGGGCTAAGCGAATATGACTTGGGTGGGTCGCTCTACAAGACCCTGGCTGATAGATACCGGATTAGCGTCGGTGCAGCCACTGTGACCATAGGGCCGGTTATCCCGGAGGCTGCAGTCAGAAATCTTCTGGAAATTGGCAGTACCCAGGGCTGTCTCCTAATCGAAATGGTTGACTCCGATCTTCGTGGAAACGTAATTATGTATGCTCGCTGCACTTATCGAGGAGACAAGTATCAGCTCACGGCCGATGTATCCGGTGGCGCCTTCGCTCGAGGTTCGATGCAGGAGATGCAAAAATGAGCGCGAGGGTGCTGGCCGTAGATGGAGGTCAATCGGGGATTCGGCTTCAAATGAGCGACTCTTCAAGAGTTATCGAAACACACGGTGCAAGCAGGCTTGAAGGCGATGTCCTGAATAGAGTCCACGATTTGGTTGTGGCTGCCGTAGAAAAAGAGTTTGTGGACCCGGTTGACACGGTTGTCCTCGGGCTCAGCACCTCACCGCCGGACAAACAAGAGGCCCTTGGCATCGCCAGCAAAATAGGCCAATCCCTTGGCGCAAAACGCGTGATTGTGACCGATGACAGTGTGACGCATCATGCCTCTTTCTTTAGAGGTTCTCCGGGAATCGCGCTGGCAATTGGAACCGGGGTTGCCTGTATCAGTGTCGGTAACCAAAAAGACTCGATGTTCTCGGTAAGCGGTTATGGCTACTTACTTGGAGACGATGGCGGCGGCTTTTCAATCGGTAGAAACGCCCTGCGATTGGCATTGGACACTCAATTTGAACGACCTGACAGCAAAATGGTTGAGCTGGCAACTAGTCGATTCGGATCGATCACTGCTCTGCCTGCCCAGGTGCATTCGCGCACTAGGGCAGTAAACGAAATCTCGCAGTTTGCTCAAGAGGTCCTCAAGTTAGCCACAAACGACCAAGAGGCGCTATCGATTGTCGAACAAGCCAGCCTTGACCTAGCAAAAACTGTTCAGCGCGCTATCAAGGCTGCCGATTTGACTCCCGAAGCAGCTGAACTGGCATGGTCTGGCCGATTATTTGCTCACTCGCCCCTTGCTCGAGCATTGCTGGAAAACACGGTGTCTTCGATAATTCCTGGGCTGACAATTCGATACAAAGACAGTAACCCGCTAGCCGGAGGCCTTTGGCTAGGAGAGGTATCTGACTTTGGCCCCTACAAACAAATGATCCAGGCCTGGAGTGCCTAGATGGGAAGGAAAAAGTGACCGATACAGCCACTAGCACAGCCAACGTCGCGGAGCAATATCTTCGTGGGCTACAAGATGCCCTTGGAACACTGCTCCTAGAGCAGAATGCCGCGCTACAAACGGGGGCAGCTCTAATTGCAAAGACCGTTGCGGCTGGAGGTACTGTTCATGCTTTCGGCACCGGGCATTCCCACATGCTCGCCGAAGAGCTTTTTTACAGAGCGGGAGGCCTAGTTGATGTCAACCCGATAATTTTTGATGGACTACTGATGCATCATGATCCAACGTTGAGCACTCGACTAGAGCGGCTTCCAGGCCTGGCCAAAGCTCTTCTGGATAGTCATGAACTGTCCAGTCAGGACGTGGCCATTATCGCGTCGAATTCAGGGGCAAACGCCGCCATTTGCGAAATGGCCGAGGCGATGCAGGCTGCGGGCGTGCCGGTGATTGCAATAACCAGTCTCAACCACGCAACATCGAAGGATGCCCGAGTGAGTGACAGGCGACGTCTCCATGAAATTTCGGAAGTAGCAATTGACAACGGAGGCTTGGTAGGTGACGCCTCTATTCAAATTGAGGGCTTTGATAAAAAGGTTGCTCCAACTTCGACGGTTATCGGTGCCGCCATCATAAATGCACTGGTAGCCCAGAGCGTTGCCAATCTTGTCGAAAAGGGAATACACCCTGCCGTCTACACCAGCAGTAACACCGAAGGTGGCGATGAAGAAAACGCACAATACCTAAATGCTCGACGCCTTGGGGCGATGTGATGACTGAAGTTGTCAGAGGGGAAATTTCCAAACGAGCATTTGCGATTCGTGGGGTTATCGAGGGGTTTTACGGCCCCCCTTGGTCTCACAAAGAACGGCTTGGCTTCTTAGAGTTCATGGCCGATCACAGAATGAATATGTTTGTATTTTCCCCGAAAGACGAGCCGCTGTTGCGACATGACTGGGCCGAGAAACCCGATGGAGTTTGGGTGGAACGTATTCAAGAACTCAGAACGCGTGCATCGGATCTCGGCATCAGATTTGCGATTGCACTTTCACCGGGCCTGTCAATTCG
>CAYMAU010000046.1:0-3621 GCA_964388525.1 uncultured Aquiluna sp.
CCAAGCCACCTTTTGACGAAGCCCTGCCGAATGCGTTCTCGCACAACTTGTTCCTATTCGCTGGAGCGATGGTGTTTCAGAACTCAATCGGGCTGTTGTTGGCTGTTGTATTGCACAAGATTGGTCGGCTGAAGCGACTGTTTCAAACGATGTTCACTCTTCCTTATCTGGTAAGTCCGCTGGTAGTCGGCTACCTCTGGTCCCTAATGCTTTCACCGCTATTTGGCCCGGTAAATGCGACTCTGAAGGCAATAGGTCTCGAAGAGCTAGCCCATCCATGGCTTGGCGACCCAACAACTGCCATTTGGGCAATCGTCTTTATCACTGCATGGCAGTGGATCGGCTTCCCAATGCTTCTCTACGGAGCAGCACTTGGGGGAATTCCCGAGGAAGTAAGCGAAGCTGCCGAAATTGACGGCGCAGGCGGAGTTAAAAAGTTCCGACTGATCACCTTGCCGCTTCTGCTGCCTGCTCTTGGCACTGTGACAATTTTGACCTTCATCGGAGCCATGGAGGCGTTCCCGATTCCCTACGCAGTAGGTGGATCAACTGGATCGCCAGCGGGCGCGACCGATGTGATGGCGCTGCTGTTTTATCGAACAGCCTTTGAGTCTGGCGACGTCGGTTCGATCGGAACCTCCAGTGCGCTGGCGATGTTGCTGTTCTTATTCATTTTTGGTGTGGCTGTATTGCTTCGAACGTCCCTCGCTAGAGCGGAAAGGAAAATTTACGGCTAATGACAAAATTCAGTATTTTGAACGCACCCAAGCATGTGTTGCTTTGGATATACGCGATTGCCTCACTTTCTCCCTTGGTCATAATGGTGCTTAACTCCTTCCGCACAACCAAGCAGATGGCGACCGATCCACTCGGGTTACCGGATAGCTTGAACTTGGGCAGCTACCAGAAGGCCTGGATAACAGCCTCGTTCGAGACCTATTTTTTGAACTCAATGTTCGTAACGATCACCTCGGTATTTATTGGGACTGCGGTTTCGCTTTTGGCCGCCTACGTGTTTGCCAGGAGCAAGCGCCCATTATTCGCAGTTTTGGAGGGCTTGTTCTTGTCGGGGCTTTTGCTCCCAGTATTTTTGGCAATCTTGCCGATCTTCTACTTATTCGACGCTCTTGGTTTGATCAGCAACCTCTGGGGCTTGATCTTGGTTTACTCGGCCTTGAGCATTCCATTCTCTTCGTTTATTTTGGCAGCGTTCTTTAGACAGCTTCCCATTGACCTAGAGGAGGCAGCTCGCATTGACGGGGCTGGTTACTTCAGGACTTTCTTTTTCATATTGCTTCCGCTGGTGAGGCCCGCCATCGCAACGGTAGTGGTCTTTAGGTTCGTACCCATCTGGAATGACTTCTTCTATCCCTTGATGCTGATGAGGGATCGAGATGCTTACACGCTCCCAGTTGGCCTAACAAGATTCTTCGGTGAATATCAGACGGATTGGGCAACACTATTCGCCGGTCTAACAATTACCACAATCCCGCTAGTTATCCTTTTCATTGTGGCATCTAAACAATTGGTATCAGGCTTGACTGCGGGTATGTCTAAGTGACCTTTGCCCTCGGACTAGATCTTGGTGCTTCCGGCATCAGGGGTTACCTGAACAGGGCGAGCCATGCTGTCGCAGAAATCGCATTTGGAGCGACAGCGGGAAACCGGGAAGCTGACACCATATCGCTGATTCGCCAGCTAGCAAAAGACTTTCCTGAACATGAGGCAGCCGCCGCGTGCCTCGGAATGAGTGGATACTCGTCCTTGGGGGTCCAGGCCGATGCGATTGCCGATGCGATTGCCGAGAGCTTTGGGGTCAAAGAGGTCATCGTGACCTCGGACATGGTCACCTCACACTTTGCGCATTTCCAAAACAAGTTCGGTGTTGTGGTTGTGGTGGGCACTGGGTCGTTGGCCTTCGGGATCGGGCCAAAGAGCCATGCTCGAATAGACGGCCTCGGTGCAACACTTGGGGATTTTGGCTCTGGCTACTGGATTGGGCATCAGGCGATCCGGCTCGCAAAGCGAGCATCAGAAACCACTGGAGACCATGAACTACTTGAAGCCCTGGAGGAGCAAATTGGCGCAAGTGATCAGTGGCCGCGATTGCTGGCAAGGGCTGAGGTTTCAGCCTTTGAAATTGCGGGTCTTTCGAAAACAGTTTCCGGACTGGCAACCAACGGGCAGGCTTTGGCGGTTGAAATCATGCATGAGGCCGGTGAAATGGCGGCGACATCCGCAATCAGATGCGCGACAAAGGTTGAAGTTTCTAATATTTCCCATGGTGGCAGTGTGCTGAGTGAGGGTAACCCAGTGGCCCTTAGTGCCTTTTTGGCTGCGGTTAGCCGGGCGGGGCTGTCTACTGAGCCAATGGGCTCTTTGCCCGGGCAAGGGGCTCTTGGGCTTGCATCTAGCGCCTTTCCAGACCGAACTGATTATCTGGCAGAGCAAAAGCTTGCAACCACGAGGAGCTATCACTAATCATGAATAAACACTCGGTATTGCATCAGCTCGCGAAGTCAGGCTTTGAAGCCAAACAATTGAAGCAGTCGATAGCAAGATCCGTGGTTTGGTCCAGAGATGCTTCCCACTTTCAAATCCAGCCACAAAGCACGCTTAGAGCCAAGAGCATTGAAGATATTTCAAAGATTCTTGCCGCCGCCAACCAGACTGAAACCCCGGTCACTTTTCGATCGGGCGGGTCGTCGCTAAGCGGCCAAACCCTTGGACGTGGCCTGGTAGTGGATACTCGAAGCGGCTTTCAGAAAATTCTTGAAATTACAGACAGTCACGTAATCGCTCAACCGGGGGTAACGCTCTCAAGGCTGAATGGCCACCTGCTTTCTGTCGGCAAAAAAGTCGGGCCGGACCCGGCTTCGCTGGTTGCAAGCACCCTCGGCGGTGCTGTCAGTAACAACTCCAGCGGCATGACCTGCGGTGTTTTTTACAACAGCTACGCGACAATTCTTGGTGCCAAGATTGTCTTTCCAGACGGGCAAATTCTTGACACTTCTGCCGTTGATGCTGATCAGCAGCTAAGGCTCGCGAGACCAGACCTTGTGAAGCTTCTGGAGTCGAAGCGTGATCAGATTAGGCAAAACCCAGAAATGGTCAGGCAGATCACCAGGTTGTTTAGCCTGAAAAACACAATGGGTTACAGCTTGAATGCTTTTTTGGACCACGATAAGCCAGTCGAGATCCTTACCCGTCTGATGGTCGGAAGCGAGGGGACCCTTGGGTTCCTCGGTGAGATCACAATGGGGCTGGTTCCTCTCAAGAGCCTAAAGGCCACGAACCTGCTGGTCTTTGAAAGCCTGGACCAAGCCAATGAGACCCTGATGGAGATCATTAGCCACAAACCGGCGGCTATCGAGCTCATGGATCGCACCTCATTGGCCGCTCTAGATGGGCAAGGGCTGTTGCCGGAGGAACTAAAGATCAGAATCACTGACCAAACAACGGCGGTCTTGGTTGAGTTTGAATCAGATGATCAAGAGAGTCTCGATGCTGCTGTTGCCAAGTTCACTTCGAAATTCAGCAACGCGGTAGTGTTCGGCGGTGTTACCGAGCCCAAGCTCCGGAACCAGCTCTGGGCAATGCGAAAAAACCTCTACGCAATTG
>CAYMAU010000047.1:0-3192 GCA_964388525.1 uncultured Aquiluna sp.
TAACAGGTGGAAACGTTAGCTTTTATAACCAATCGGGCGATGTCGCCATCTACCCAACCCCAGTGGTTGGTGTCCTGGGTGTTATTGACGATGTCGCAAGAAGAATCCCTTCCGGTTGGCAAGATGATGGCAACAACATCTACCTTCTCGGAACCACCTATGACGAACTGGATGGTTCAGCCTGGGCCAAAGACATTCATGACCACCTAGGTGGTCAACCGCCAAGGGTGGACCTAGCAAAAGAGAAACTGCTCGCGGATCTATTACATGGCGCGAGCATTCAAGGTCTTATCGAATCCGCGCACGATCTTTCGGAGGGTGGTCTTGGCATCGCAGTGCTAGAAGCATCGCTTCGGTTCAACGTTGGTGCCAGAATCTGGCTCGGTGACATTCTTGATCGCGATGACATAGACCAAACAGCCGCCTTGTTCTCAGAGTCACAGAGCAGGGTGCTAGTCAGCGTTGGGCGAGAAGACGACGTGAAGTTCCAAGCCCTTTGCGAAGCAAGAGGCGTACCTTGTCTTCGCGTCGGTGTTACCGATGCGACTTCAGGACTAGTAGAGATCAAAGACATTGCAGACCTAAGACTTGACGATATTCGTCAGGGTTGGTCTGCTGTGATGTCTGAGCTGTTTGGCTGACCTTCCCTGCTAAAGGGTCGATCTAAATACTCGAGCCATTTTGGTTTTTTCTCTCCATTTTCCTCATGACGGCCCACACACCTCGGCCCTTTTGTCAACGGTGTCGATTCACAGGTTGCCCTGTTAGCGTGAAAAGACAACGCAACTCCATCACGAGAAGGAGAAGCCATGAAGGCAGTACAGTATCGCGAAATAGGAAAAGGTCCCGAGGTTGTAGAGATTGACAAGCCCGAACCAACCGCAGGTCAAATCCGTTTGAAGGTGACCGCTGCAGGATTGTGTCACTCCGACTGGTTCCTAATGAATCTTCCTGAAGAGCAGTACATCTATGGTTTCCCGCTAACCCTGGGCCACGAGGGCACAGGAGTAGTTGACAAGCTTGGCGAAGGTGTCGATGGTGTCATAATCGGAGACCCCTATGCCATTTATGGCCCATGGGGTTGTGGCTTATGTCACGCCTGCTCCCAGGGAGCCGAAAATTACTGCCCTCACGCAGCCGAGCTGGGCATTACCCCTCCAGGTCTTGGAGCACCGGGCGCAATGGCCGAATTTGTCATAGTTGACGACAAGCGTCACCTAGTCCCCCTAGGAGACCTAGACCCAGTTCAGACAGTGTCACTCACGGATGCCGGACTAACCCCATATCACGCAATCGTAGCTGCCATAGATAAGCTCACTCCTGGCTCCACAGCAGTAGTAATTGGTGTTGGCGGACTAGGCCATGTTGGAGTGCAGATTCTTCGCACACTGTCACAAGCCACAATCATTGCCCTCGATGTAACCGAGGAGAAACTAGAGCTAGCTACAGCAGTCGGAGCTCACCACACCGTGATCTCATCAGAGGGTGCCGTGGACAAGGTGCGCGAGCTAACCGGTAGCTATGGTGCTGAAGCAGTCTTCGACTTCGTAGGCGCCCCACCAACCACCGAACTAGCCAGGCAAATGGTTGCGATCAACGGCTTCATCCACATTGTTGGAATCGGTGGCGGAACCCTTCAAACCGGTATGTTCTCAACACCATTCGGAGCCAGCGTTCGTGCGCCATTGGGGCACGCGAAGCAAACTCATGGAGGTGCTAGACCTCGCACGATCCGGAGCTCTAACTGTGCATGTTGAGCAGTTCGCAATAGAAGATGCAGTCGAGGCATATCACAAGCTGCATGAGGGCACCAGCGGTCGAGCCGTCATCGCCTTCTAAGACGCTCACAACAGCTAAAGACTCTATGTCCATGCATCAATAACACCTGTGCATGGACATAGAATCGCTGTTCAAGGACTAAGAAATTCGGCTACTCTCACCACAGTCCGCCCCGCGTTTTGGCCCCCACGTTTATCCCACTTTGACGGCAAGGGACAGCTGATCTCGGCCCAACTATTCACCCAGATGGTAATTCAATCTCGCAATGCATAAGAGTTATTTCTTGGGCGTTAGTCTCTCCAGTATTTTCACATGTCCAGGCTCAAGTTCCGCGAGCGATCGAACCCCAAGTAGCTTCATAGTTCGGACCATATCGCTCTGCAGGATGGTGATCATTTTATCCACACCCTCACGGCCACCGGCCATTAATCCATAAAGATAGGCTCGACCTACCAGCGTGAACTTGGCGCCCTTGGCGATGGCGGCAATGATGTCTGCACCGTGCATTATTCCGGTGTCAACATGAACCTCTGCATCCTTACCAATGGATTTCACTGTTTCTGGTACTAGGTGAAACGGGATTGGTGCACGGTCCAATTGACGACCCCCATGGTTTGAAAGCACCACCGCATCAGCACCCGCTCTTACCGCCAATTTTGCATCTTCAACGTTCTGGATTCCCTTTACGACCAGCTTGCCCTTCCACTGTTCACGGATCCACTTTAGGTCATCAAATGTGACGGTTGGATCAAACATTTTGTCCAACAACTCAGCTACCGTGCCGTTCCAGCTGTCAAGAGAGGCGAATTTCAAAGGGTCTGTGGTTAAAAAGTTAATCCACCAAGCCGGTCTTGGCAACGCGTTGATTACTGTGCCAAGGGTCAGTGCGGGAGGAATTGTCATGCCGTTTCGCTTATCGCGGAGGCGTGCTCCTGCCACAGGAACATCTACCGTCAGCATCAGGGTGTCAAAATCGGCAGCTGCTGCGCGTGCGATCAAGGCCATGCTCTTGTCACGGTCCTTCCACATGTATAGCTGAAACCAGTTGCGCCCAGACGGGGATGCCTCGGCAACTTCTTCAATCGAACGAGTTCCCATCGTAGAAAGCGAAAACGGTATGCCTGCGGCCTCCGCCGCCTGGCAGCCAGCGATTTCACCCTCAGTGTTCATCATTCGAGTAAAGCCAGTCGGCGCAATCCCAAATGGCATTGCCACTTTCTTACCCAGCACAATGGATGACAGATCCACATCTGACACGTCACGCAATATTCTCGGTTGAAACTCAATGTCCTCGAACGCCTGACGGGCACGAGCAAGAGAGATTTCCTGATCTGCTGAACCATCTGTGTAATCGAAAGGCGCAGTCGGGGTGCGGCGTTTTGCAATATCGTGCAAGTCATAAATAGTGTGCGC
>CAYMAU010000048.1:0-3077 GCA_964388525.1 uncultured Aquiluna sp.
CCTGCTGAATGGGCCGAACAGGCAAGCCGGCAAGCCACGATAGACGAACTACTGTCACTGAAGCCGTCTGGAGCGCAGCGAGGAGACTTGCTTTACTCCTGCACAGGATACGGACTTTTTTCCGTTGCACTGGAGCAACATTTGGGGATGCGCTTCGACCTGATTGTTTCTAAATACCTTCTGGGCCCACTGGGCCTGAGTGAAACAAGTTATAGGCCAGATGAAGCAGATTCCCTGTTGGCAAATAGCCACGAATCCCACTTCAACAAACCCCATAGTCTGGTCCATGATCCTCGCGCGCGTGCAATGGACGGGGTGTCTGGCAACGCTGGGCTCTTTGCGAGCGCAAACGACGTATTCCTATTTCTTACAGAACTTGCTTCGGGGGACAAGAAAGTGGTTAGTGGTCCAGCACGGGATCTGCTATTTCGACCAATGATCTCGGGAGGATGGCAACAGGCGCCTGGGCTTCGATACCTAGATTCGGAGCGATTGGGAGACCAGGATTTTCATTTTTCGCACAGTGGATTTACCGGTACGTTGGCAATGATTGATCCAGAAACCAAACACATCGCTGTTTTACTAACGAACCGACTTTCTTGCGAAACAACCCCAAGTCAAATGGCTGAGGTTTACCGGGCATTTGCCTCAAGCGTTTCCCTGGCACCCAAATACTAGAAGAGCGTTCAAAGCAAGTGTGGCTGTTGGCACTCACCCCTGAATCTCTCTGGGGTTACCCGACTAGTAATCCAGGTCTGTAATCAAGACCAAATCACCGTGGTTTGCAAATGCGGCCAGTGGCGTTGATAAATCCGGGTGCTTTAGAGCCGCTGAGAGTGCGGCCTTTTTGGCAGGGCCAAAAACTAATAGCAGCAATTTGCTTGACTGGCCGATGGTCGCCAAACCCTGAGTAATCGCATGATCTGGAATCGAAGCCGGGTCATCAAAATAGACGGAGTTTGCCTTGATGGTGTCTGAGTGTAGTTCCACTCTTCTGGTGGTGGAGTCAAAGGGCGAACCAGGCTCATTAAAAGCAATATGACCGTTTACCCCCAGCCCAAGTAACTGAACACTTATTGGGCCAAGATCCTCGATCGCTCTCTCAAAAGCTGCCGCCCCGGACTCTCCTGAGTAGGGTCCTTGGCCTGGAACGTGAAGGGTTCCCGACCAGCCAAGGTTTTCAGCAAATTTATGCCGCAGCTCACTGGCATAAGCATTTTTGTGATCGCGGGCAATTCCCTCGTATTCATCGAGAGCAAAGGCGTCCTTGCAGGCTGGTATGAAATGTGACTTGGCTAGTTCCCTGTAGACGCCATCCATGGTTCCGCCGGTTGCGAGCCCCACTGGCTGGTCTGGAGACGAATCAGCAGCTTCGGCGAACAACTTTGCTGCGAGCTTCGTCCCAGCTGACAAGTCGGCAACCTTGAGAATCTTCAACGAACGCTCCTTAGCCATGCCTCGAGAATCGAGACATAGGTTTTGTTTGTGGCAGCTGACATACCAACCTGGCAAGGTTGGTTATTCGAAACCAAAAGACTGTCGGAGTCCTTGACTTCTTCAGCCTCCAACTTAGTTGCATTTTCAGTTAGCTCTGGGACCAAAAGCCCCCGGTCGCCCGCGAATCCACAGCACTTCCAGTCAACTGGAATGACAACCTCGGTTGCGATGTGGTTGGCGATCACCTCCATCGCCAAATTACTACCGGTTGCCTGTCCGCTGCAGGTTGGGTGCAGGATGATTTTGTCATGCTTAGTTTTGACCGGGATGCCCAACAGTTCAGCAGCCACAAATTCAGTTAGCTCCAAGATTGATTCGTCGCTTTGACCCGAAAGTGTCTGGTGACAAGAAGAGCCGTCGATAATCAGCCTCGAGCCAAAAATCGAGCTCATGAGTCTCTTGTTGTGAGCTTGCTGCCTGCCGTAGGCCCTCGTGAGCCCCTTGGAGCTAAACGGTGTTCCGCAGCAAAAGTCGCTTAGGTTTGCTGGGATCGAGACTGCCAAACCGTTGCTATTTGCTATCTCCAAAATTTCTGGGATCGCAGTGTCGCCGAATATCTCGTTCATGCAGGATGGCAGATAGCTAAAGGTGCCGTCAGAAACACCCTTGAGCTTGCTCCTTCGGAAGCCAGCACCAACCACGTGCTTATCCCACTTCGGCGTCGTTCCTCTTGGTGCCATTGCGGCCAACAAATTGGCCGCATTCTTAGCGAGAAAGGGGAGCTTGTTGGCGACCCGCAGGCCAATGCCTGCAAGCGCAGCAATTTGGCCCCAGCTTCCCTGCATGGCAACCCCTGCTCGTTCAGATAATTGACTCTGGTTCTTGGCCCTGATCTCCTTGATGAATGTTCCAGTATTGATGCCAACCGGGCAGTTAACGGCGCACATGCCATCGGTGGCACAAGTTTGATCCGCTTGGTAATGGAGTTCCTTCGCAAGCTGCTTTTTGGCTGCCGGCTCTTGTTTTTCGAGTTCACGAAAAGCCACTATTCGCTCACGCGGGGTGAGGGTTAGTCCGGTGCTTGGGCAGGACGACTCGCAATAACCGCACTCAACGCAGGAATCGATAATTTCATCAACCAGAGTCACGCTCTTTAGGTTCTCGAGGTATTCGGTTTCGCTGGCGGCAATTATTACCCCGGGGTTCATGATTCCGGCCGGGTCGAAGCCGAGCTTGATTTCCCTAATTATTTGGTACAGATCCGAACCGAACTGAGCTTCCACAAATGGGGCCATCGCCCTGCCAGTTCCGTGCTCGGCCTTTAGGTTCCCACCCAAATCCAGAATCAGGCCAACCATGTCTTTGGTGAACAGCTCAAAAGCCTTTATGCGTTGCGGTTCCGAAAAATCATCGGAAATCATGAAATGGATGTTTCCATCTCGAACGTGCCCAAAAATCACCGGTGTTCCATATCCGTGCTTTTCACACAGTGCAGCCAGTGACTTGCATGCAGAAGTTAGCTTTTCTGGTGGGACTGCAACGTCCTCCAGTAGTGCAGTGGTGCCCTGGGGCCTTGCCTTGGCAACAATTGCGTAGAGGTTTTTTCGCATTGCCCAGAGCTGGTTCCGGAGCTTGGGCTC
>CAYMAU010000049.1:0-3028 GCA_964388525.1 uncultured Aquiluna sp.
CCCGAGGCACACGTCAGATTGAAGCTCGTAAGAGAGCTCGTGATGGCGAAAGCAACCGAACTAATCGTTCCGGTAGAAAACCTTTTGACGCCAGAGTTTTTGAGAAGAGTTTGCTTTGAGCCTGAAAAGAAAATAGCTACGCAGCTGGAAACCCTCGGCGCAAGACCCTGGCAGGTTCAGATCGTTACTGAGCTTATTGAAGAGGGTCTTGCGTTAGCTGATGCTGAGAACTCTCTTCCTCAAACGCCTTAGCGTGCGGAACTTTTGACCCGAGGACCTGCGCGACGATATCCCTTGCGATTGATTTCGCGGTAAGACCTAATCGCTCTAGGATCTCTGATCGCTCAGCATGCTCTAAGAACTCGGCAGGTACACCAACCTCGCTAAGCGCAGTATCGACTTCATTCGCTCTGAGCTCCTGACGAACTCTGCTACCGAATCCCCCGGTCTTGAGCCCATCCTCAATTGTCACGACCAACCGGTGATCCTTGGACATCGCGACAAGATCCTTGTTTATTGGCAAGATCCACCTTGGGTCCACGACAGTGGCACCAATCCCCTGACTTGCCAAAAGATCAGCCACATCTATTGCAACCTGAGCAAAACTTCCGACTCCAACCAGCAATACATCTTTGCTTGCGGCCTGCTTTAGGACATCAACACCTTTGGTTGTGCGCATGATCGCCTCAATTGACTTTGGCACTGCACCCTTTGGAAAGCGGATAACACTGGGAGCATCGTCAATTGCGATTCCCTCTCTGAGGCACTCTTGAAGACGTTCTTTATCCCTCGGCGCTGAAATATGGATTCCAGGGACCATTTGCAAAAGCGGAATGTCCCAGACACCATGGTGGCTGGCGCCGTCCGGGCCCGTGATGCCGGACCTATCAAGCACGAACGTGACTCCGGCTTTGTGGAGCGCGACATCCATGAGAACTTGGTCAAATGCACGGTTTATGAAAGTCGAATAGATAGCGACGACTGGATGGAGGCCGCCGAATGCCATGCCTGCAGCTGCAGCAACTCCGTGTTGCTCCGCGATACCAACATCAAATACCCGGTCCGGGAATTCGCTAGCAAATTTATCCAGCCCAACAGGAATCATCATGGCTCCAGTGATCCCCACAACTCTTGAATCGACCTTTGCGATCTCTAGAATCTCATCCGCGAAGACTTCGGTCCATGGGGTCGAGCCAGTGCTCGGCATCGGCATGCCGGTTTCAGGATTGATCTTGCCGACCGCATGGAATTGGTCAGCCTCATCCTTGATAGCAGGACCGTAGCCCTTACCCTTTTGGGTAATGGCGTGGACGACGGCAGGTCCTTGGTGTGCCTTGGCTCTTGCTAGAGCCTTTTCAAGTGCCGCCAGATCATGACCATCTACTGGGCCGAAGTACTTTATGTCCAAGTTAGGAAATATCCCACCGAAATTACCGGGACCAAACAAAGAGTGCAGCCCGGCACGGGTTGAGTCAAACACAGCCCTTCCTAGAGGGCCCATCCGGTAAAAAATCTTCATGGATAACGAATAACTGGCGTGGTAAAGCGCATTGGCTCGAATCGACTCGAGACGATGAGCTAAACCACCCATAGTCGGTGCATATGATCGACCGTTGTCATTGACGACGATCACCAAGTTACGGTCATTGTCATCGGTGATGTTATTCAACGCCTCCCAGGACATGCCTCCGGTCAACGCGCCGTCGCCAATTACCGCGACAACGTGCCTGTCATGCTGGTTGGTTGCCTTATAAGCCCTTGAAATGCCATCCGCCCAGCTCAAGGAAGAGGAGGCATGCGATGACTCAACGATGTCGTGTTCGCTCTCGGAACGCTGAGGGTAGCCGGCGATGCCGTCCTTCTGGCGAAGAGTGGATAAATCCTTGCGGCCGGTGAGTAGTTTGTGGACGTAACTCTGATGGCCAGTGTCGTAAACTATCGAATCTTTGGGAGAATCAAAAACCCTGTGAAGTGCGACTGTGATTTCAACGACGCCCAAGTTGGGACCCAAGTGGCCACCAGTTTTAGAAACTGAATCGACTAGGTGCTCTCTAACTTCCTGGCACAACTCCAACAGCTGCGCAGCTGACAACGCTTCGAGGTCACTAGGAGATTTGATTTCAGCTAAAAGACTCATGAGATTCCCAACATCCTTCGACTTGCAGTATTCCTAGGCCACCAAAGAACGAAGGACGTACTGCAAAATGCCGCCATTACGGAAGTAGTCGGCTTCGCCCGGAGTATCGATGCGAACGACCGCATCAAACTCGATAACTTGCTTACCTACAGGGGAGTGCACTGTTGGCTTGGCCACAACATGAACTGTCTTGGGAGTCTTGCCATTGTTGAGCTCTTCAATGCCCGTGAAGTCAAACTCTTCAGTTCCATCAAGCCCAAGACTTGCTGCGTGCTGCCCTGTAGGGAACTGAAGCGGCAGGACGCCCATGCCGATTAGGTTACTTCGGTGAATGCGCTCAAAGCTCTCTGCAATAACAACCTTGATGCCCAAAAGGCTCGTTCCCTTAGCCGCCCAGTCTCTGGAGGATCCAGAGCCATACTCCTTGCCGGCAATCGCAACTAGCGGTGTGCCGGCTGCTCGATAGTTTTCAGCCGCATCGAATATAAAACTCTGCGAGCCTTCGTGGGTGGTGAAGTCACGTGTATAGCTGCCTTCAACGTTTTCAAGCAGCTGATTACGAAGCCTGATGTTTGCGAAGGTTCCGCGAATCATAACTTCGTGGTTACCACGACGGGATCCGTAGGAATTAAAGTCCACTCGCCCAACGCCCTTTTCCATCAGGTATACACCCGCTGGAGAATCAGCCTTTATCGAACCAGCAGGTGAGATGTGGTCGGTGGTAACAGAATCACCCAGCAACACCAGAGCCCTTGCAGAATGAACATCGGTCACTGGCGAGGGGGTAAGGCTCATCCCCTCAAAGTAGGGCGGCTTTCTTACATAAGTAGAGTCACTGACCCAGTCAAACAGTGCGCCCTCAGGCGTTGGTAGCGATTGCCACCTGCTGTC
>CAYMAU010000050.1:0-3013 GCA_964388525.1 uncultured Aquiluna sp.
TCAATATGGCTCAATGTTTGATGAGGAAGCCGACTGGAATGAGGAAGAGCGCTAACGAGGCGTTTCTTCTCAATAAAGCAACAAAGAGATAAACAAAAAAATGCATCAAGAACTGCAGTGCTAAGTAACTGGCTAGCTGCATAGCAACCCGGATCTCACGACCAGGGTGCTCCAGTAGAAGATGCGGCCCCAGCAATTGCTGGGGCAAGTCGTCGGGCATAAGACCCTTTATATAAGGAGCAACTATTGGCAGAGACATTCCCAGAAGATTGCGGGCTATATACCCCTGGGCACAAAACCCACTTCATTCAAGCCAGAGTGAAAGCCGATTTGCCTCGGTTTCCAGCAACAGTTGAGCTGATTGATTTGGAAACCGTAGCCATCCAATACAACAAACTAATTGTGCTTCTAAAAACCCATGATGCACCGAGAGCCAACTTTGACGCTCTGAACGTAGTAGATAGTGACATAACCTTTGCCCCAGAGGCCAACCTTCTTTATATCAAGACCGATGGTCCGAGCGAGGGAATCTTGGGTAGGTGGCGACCGTATTATTTGAGCGATGCGCCTCTCACTAACTGCTCAACCCATGATCCCAACTCAGGCTATTTTCCGATTGGATGATCGAATCCGGATTGGCTTCTTCTAGAGATCAGCATCATGGTTGGCACCCAGGCGAACTTTGCCTGGGTCCGGCTCCTGCCAATGAGCCAGATGCTGGCAGCCAATAAGCGGCTAATAAGTAAGAACAGCTTTTACTTAGCCTCACCATCGCTCCCGAGGTAACAAGTGTTTATGATCGAGGTCTTTTTCGGCATTGGATAGATGCCAATAGAAATGGCTGTCATGCAAGAAAAGAAGTTTTTGCCCGTCCTTTACTGATTTGAGGCCAAGCCCCAATACCTTCAATGAAATAGATGTCAGTGCAAAGAAGTGCGGCTTCTATCTAGCAGCGCCTTGCTCGATAACGACACCTTCCCACCAATGGATCAAGGGGATTATCACTTTGGACCAGAGGGCTATTCACCAAACACTGCATACCCAGAAACCCAATAAGGCTTCATATTTCATGACGAAGCAGAGTGGAACAAAGAGCACCAATAACCAATGGGCTTCTAGCCAAGAATTAGTAATAATCAGCCGGATGAAAAGTCCGCCCTTGGTTCTTGGACAGAGCCCCTATAGTCCGATTACCTCGACAATGAGGATCAGCAAATTTCACTCTGCAAAGAGCTAAAGCCCAGAAAGTAATCGAGTGGCAAAAAATTCTATGTCTTCACGCAGTCTCGGGTGGGCAAGTTTGTGGGGCGCCTCGGAGCCGATAATCCCCAAAACCTGCTCCAATGTGTCTTTTATTTCCTGCCTTACATTGCGCATGCCCCAGGACTCAGCCTCGGCAATGAGGTCATTCGCGCTGATCTGAGAGTGGATGTACTGATTGTTGATTGCCAGCGCCATCCTGCCATCAGCGTCAAGGTGGGTCTGGGGAACCATGTCATACGCTGGAGTGAGAGCAATCTGCCCGTCCTCAAAGTGGAAAATACTAATATTTTTGGCATGCATATCTAGATTGCCAATCGCAAGTGAGATCGTTACTTGACGCAAGAGGCGCGTGAGCGTGTCTGCTTCCTGGCTTCGAGAGATCGCCTGGGAGATACGTTTCAGTGAAACCTTGCCTCCGTACTCTTGGTATTTTTCATTCTTAGAGGCACCCAGAGCTTGGTTCATGTCCTCTTGGTGAATCCTTTTGGGTTCCTCGTCCCGGGTTCGGTCGAATCTTTGAATGACCAGACAGTCAAGCCCATCGAAGGTTTGGATATCAACTTCGAAGTTCGCAATACCAAGCAACCGGCAAATTCTTTGGCCGTATTCTTCATCAAAAATCATCGTTGGATAACTAGTGGTGGACGGCTTGAGAATATGGGTGGAGGGGTAGCCGTCCAGAACTCGATTCCAGCTGTTATTCACCCGTGCCAAGACTATTTTTCCCTGAACTCCTGCCAGCGAAGTTCGCCCGCGCTTGGGGGCATTCGCAAAAGGCTCGCTCTTAACATTTCGCATTAAGTCGGCGATCATAATTTCGGTAACCGGGAGAAGGGCTGGTGTTTTTGGCTCGCCGGGCAACTGGGGGTCAAAAATCTCAACCGCACCGGCGACATCGCGACCAAACTGCGCCAGGAGCCGAAGGACATCATCAGTTGGCACCCTTAGGTCGCTAGCCAAACGTTCCAAGCTGTCACCCTCGGGCAATAGTTCAGCGAAATAGTTGCGCCGGCGATCGGCTTTGCCTCCCGAGTTGTTACTTAATAGAGGAACCGCGACCGAAAGAACCTGACTACCCAAACCATACTTTTCTAAGGCAGCTGAATCGGCTACAAAATCAAAGTTTCGCCTGCTGGTCCCAATCAGGCGACCAAGAAGCTCACCATGAAGCTCAACGTTGAGGCTGGCCATCAGGAACCTCAAGAGCCATAGTTACACCAGTCGCCCTCATGACGGCAAATATTCGATCTAGAACTTTCACGTCCTTGCCACTCTCAAGTGCCCAAATGTAGGACTGGCTGACATTCAGTTGATCAGCCAGTTGTCGCTGGGTTAACCCTGCTGCAAGGCGCCCTTGCTGCAACAGCAACCCAAGCCCCTCAGAATCTCTCACGGTTCCGCGTAGCGTTCCCATAACCCTCCCAATTCAGTGTCAAGAATAGAGTATCTGACTAAGGTTTCATAGTCAAAATAATTTACTAGGTTTTTGTAGTCAATTCATTTGACTAGGTTTTTACATTCAGTTAGACCGACAGAATGCCCCACCTTGGCGATTGCATTCTCACAAACGAGAATCCAAAGTGCTTCCGCGAGGTCTGCGGGAAAGGGTTTGGCTTTTGAAGCCAGGCCTTATGGCAGAAGTTCAAAAGGGGCGGGAGAACGCTAAATGTCAGAGGGCTGCGCTAGCGTAGCCACAGCATCAAGAATGGCAGCGCTAAGTAACTGGCTAGCTGCCTAGCAACCCGGTCCC
>CAYMAU010000051.1:0-2901 GCA_964388525.1 uncultured Aquiluna sp.
GATTCCCCTGGTTCCCTTTCATCGCCCCAAGGCTGGTGTACTTTCCATCATCAAACACCCGCCAACCCTCTTGGCCATCGAGGACGGGTGCATCAGTTAGCAAAACTTCGACCCTTGGCCCGTCACTGGTGTCTAGATTTTCAAGCCTAAGCACTCTGCTGCCATCTTCCAGCTGCAGAATCGTTACTTCCCCCGAGGTTTGATGCTCGTGAGACACCAAAACACCTTGCGAGAGAACGAGAGGATACTGAATCACCTCCGAAGGATCTTTGGTCTCCCGAGGCAGAGCGGTCGAGTTATCTGATGGGACTGCAGTGACCGTGGGGGCAGCTTCTTGAACTTCCGTGTCGATAAAGAGCTTCCATGGCTGAAAAAAATATGCTGCCACAGTTAGAAGCACAACTGCTAAAAGTGCAACGGGGACCAAGGCCTTGCCCTTTAAGAAATTCATACGTAATTGTAAACAGGTGCAGGGGTGAGAAAAAAGAGCTGTCTCTGGTGGGTACTTCTGTTTTCCTGGGACAAGGGGAGTCTGTGTACCGAGCCAGTCCGATGGTTTAGACCTAGGTTTTTACAAATCGGACTATGAGTCAGATTTAATTTTTCGTCCAAGGGCCACGACCTTCTGTTGTAATCTTCGCCGAGACTGACATGTTGGTAACGAAGGGGGTTTTAGGTGAGCTGCGCCACTCGTTGGGGCGAAATTTGAAGTAGAACTCCAATATCACGCATGCTCAACCCCTCAGTCCTGAGTCTCGCCACAACTTCCCGAACTTCTCGGGAAGCCTCTTCCTGTAGTCGGTTTGCTTCTCGCATCTTGGCCTGAGCATTCTCCAAGTCACAAATAATGCCAGGCATTTTGGTTTCTATTTTCACAACCACCTCACAGCGATCGACGCCCCGGTACTCGTGAACCAAATCTTTGATTTGCTCGGCGGCAAGGTCAAGACGCTTTGAGGAAATCAGCAGGTTGTCCAACTCCGGAACTCGAACACGCCAAGTACCGGCCTTTCGCTCACATTCCGCCTTGACTTCCATATCTCAAGCCTACCAACTCCAGACTAAACGTTGGGTAGATATTTTTAGACTACTGTGCTAGACATACTTCATCTAGGGTACCTAGACTTATTTATCTATAGGAGATCACAAATGAACTTAATCATCGGCATAATTGCCGCAGCCGCATCGGCCTTCACGGCTTTTGCATTTTTCAAGGCCGGCATGTTTAAGGCCGGAGCCAGTCGCCAGAAGTTGCTAGATGCTGGATTTGGTTGGATTGAAAATATCTCGTTAGGCACCGTGCGACTTATTGCATGGCTGGAAATCCTCGGTGTGGCTGGCCTGGTTCTAGGCGTGATTGGTTACTTTATTGGATTTCAGTGGGCACTTTGGTTTGCGGTCGCAGCGGCTATTGGATTGGCGCTAACAATGATCGGCGCTATCTTGGTCCATGCTTCCAGAGGAGAGTCCAAATACACACTGAAAATGAACCTTGGGCTGCTTTTCCCTCCGCTGGTTGCAGCCGTGCTTTGGGCTATATTTCCTAGTCTCTAAAAATTAAGTAACTAGAAATCTAGTCTTTTTAGGTCTTGGCCCCGGGTCTTTTTGCTTTGGGGCCAAGTAGGAATTGTCTAGGCGGGGGCAAAGCCTATTAACGTGAAGCAACTCAAGGCCAAGGCGACGCCATGGGAGTGAACACATCCGATTCCCCGGTTTTAGGCGTCTTTTGAGAAATCAGGCTTTTTTACCCGCAAAGAGTGTCTCTTTCCATTCAGAAGATTGGAAATGACCGTGTACCTGACGAGTACTTTGTAGCTAAGGAGGCCTAAGAAAATCGTCAGTGAGCTGGAAAGTGCGATAGTGGCAAACGCCCCAAAGCCATTCGCACTAAAACCGACCAAGAATAGAAAGACTAGAGGTAGGTGGACAAGGTACAACCAATAGCTAGCATCGGACACAAACCTCATGCCCTTGCTTGGCCTGTCACCGAATCTCAGAAATAGTCCGATTGCTGCGTAGCTACCTAAAACGACCGCTGAGCCATAGATCCAATCCGTCAGCACCAGGCCCCAATCTTGAACAAAGAAGAAGACCGTGAATGAAGTCAGAAATAACCCCGTAAACAAGATTGCCGATCTCTTTAGGTATTGAAGCCAGAACTCCCTTTGGTGGTATGCCACTGTTCCTGACAGGAAAATAACGAGGTACCACAGCAGCAACCCAGGTTCTGGGAGAATCCCTGTGCTGGTGCCTAGGGTCCCTTCCCCATCCAAAACTCCCGGTAAAACGGGTGCTAGGGACCCGATCAAAAGCATTGTCAATACGGGGTGGATTCTCCTGCCAACTAGCCCGGAGATTACTTTTCCGGTTACCGCGAAAATCAAACTGTAAATGACAATGTAAAACAAAAACCACAGGTGCTGAAAATCAATGGGGAGGACGCTGAAAGAATCGCGACCAGAGATCCAAGACCCTTGGCTAGCCCAACCGTTGGCAAAAGTAAGGGGCAACCAAAAGATCGCAAGTGGGAGGGCAATCCGGCTAAGACGATTACCCAAAAACATTCGCGTGCCGCGAGTTTCGAAAAGGTATGCGGCAAAAAAGCCAGAGATCACGAAAAATGCTGGCATGCGAAAAACATGCAGCAGTTGGTGAAGGTAAGTAACGACCAGGAATTCAGAAAGGCTCGCGGGCTCCTGATAGAGATACACAAAGACAGCGGAGTGAAACACCACCCCCAGAAGGAGGAGTGTCGCTCTAGCTGAGTCAAGTGCGTGGATTCGTGACATTTTGTCCACCCTAACAAAAGAAAAAGACCCGCCATTTCTGACGGGTCTTTTACCTTGTGGAGACTAGGGGGGTCTATGTACCCCGCCAAACCAATGGTTTTAGGCCTATGTT
>CAYMAU010000052.1:0-2895 GCA_964388525.1 uncultured Aquiluna sp.
GGACCACGGCAGCCGGTGGCTAGTATGGCACACTACCGGCTCTGGAAAAACTCTCACGAGCTTCAAGACCGCTCAGCTTGCAAGCAAGCTGCCTGGCGTTGAGAAGGTCCTGTTTGTAGTCGACCGCAAGGACCTGGACTACCAAACCATGAAGGAATACGAGCGCTTTGAAAAAGGAGCTGCCAACTCCAATACCTCAACTGCGGTTCTAACTAAGCAGCTTGAAGATCCAAACACACGCATCATAATTACCACGATTCAGAAGCTGTCAAAGTTTGTAGCCAAATTCCCCAAGGGTGAAGTGCAAAAAAAGCGTGTTGTGTTGATTTTCGATGAATGTCACAGGTCACAGTTCGGTGAAATGCATCTGGCAATTAGAAAAGCGTTCTCCAACTACAACTTGTTTGGGTTTACAGGAACACCGATTTTTGCAGCAAATGCCGGATCGGGTGGCAACATTCAGCTTCGGACGACAGAGCAGGCCTTTGGGGAGAAGCTTCACACCTACACGATCGTTGATGCGATTTCTGACCAGAACGTCTTGCCATTCAGGGTTGATTACGTCAACACGGTAAAGCTTCCCGAGACCCTACCTGACAAGCAAGTTAGCGCCATCGACACTGAGAAGGCATTGCTGTCTTCTGAGCGAATCGACAAGGTCGTCGAATATGTCTTGGAGCACTTTGATCAGAAGACCAGACGCAATGAAACCTACAAGCTTCAAGACAGAAGACTTGCTGGCTTCAACTCCTTATTTGCAACGGCTTCGATTGAGGCCGCAAAGCGCTACTACGTTGCGTTCCAGAAGGCGCAGGCAGATTCCCAGCCTGACAAGAAGCTAAAAGTCGGAATCATTTATAGCTATGCGCCCAACGAGGAGGATCCTGACGGCCTTTTAGCCGAGGAAGGCTTTGAAACGGAATCACTTGATAAGTCTTCGCGCGATTTTCTCGAGTCTGCTATCAGTGACTTTAACAAGATGTTCGGCACGAACTGGGACACCTCTGCTGATAATTTCCAGGGGTATTACAAGGACCTAGCTATGCGTCTAAGGGATCGCGAAATTGACATCGTGATCGTCGTGAACATGTTCCTGACGGGCTTTGATGCCACCACCTTGAATACTCTCTGGGTGGATAAGAATCTTCGCCAGCACGGTCTGTTGCAGGCCTTTTCGCGCACAAACCGAATTCTAAATCGGGTAAAGACATACGGAAACATTGTTTGCTTTAGGGATCTAGAAAAAGCCACGCAGGACTCCATTTCCCTCTTTGGGAACAAGGAAGCCGGGGGAATAGTTCTCCTAAGACCCTATGCCGAGTACTACGAGCAATACATGAAGGTTGTCGAAGAGCTTCTTGCATCATTCACGCCAGGTGACTTGCCAGTCGGCGAAGCTAGTCAGAAACAGTTCATCGTTCTGTACAACAACATTTTGAGGCTCAAGAATATCTTGAGTTCTTTTGATGATTTCACTGGCAACGAGATTCTCAGCCCTGCTAATTTCCAGGATTTTCAGAGTACTTATCTCGAGGTGTATCACGCGCGACCACCTCAAGACAAGGAGTCCATTCTTGATGATTTGGTTTTTGAGATCGAGCTGATCAAACAGGTTGAAATCAATGTCGATTACATCTTGATGCTTGTTAGGCAGCTCCAGGAGTCTGGTGTTGACACGGACGAAAATAGGGAAATTAAGGCGAGCCTAGATAGAGCCGTCGATGCGAGCTTCTCACTGCGCAGCAAAAAGGATTTGATTGAGAAGTTCGTAGAGTCGTTAAATGTTCACGCAGATGTTGATGAGAGCTGGAAGGCATTTATTGACGAGCAGAAAATTATGGAGCTGGAGCAGTTGATTCAGGACGAGAATTTGGATGTGCCGGCCACGCATCTATTTGTTTCTCAGGCCTTTAGGGATGGACAAGTGCAGGTCGCGGGTCCGGCGCTTTCTAAAATGATGCCACCTACGAGCATGTTCACGGCAGACAACGATCACGGAACTCAAAAGCTGAGGGTAGCAACGCTACTTCAGGCCTTCTTTGAGAGATATTTCGGACTCTAAAAGTCATAATTTCGCGGGTTTGTGCGTAAGCCTTTTGCTAGGGGTGCTGGCTCTGAAGGTCCTAGACATTAACCCCTCCCCGGTATAAACCCCAGGGGCTAGAAGGTATCGTCCTGTCCTAACCTGTCCTGTCCTACGTCACCAGTTATGTCACCAGTTACAGAGTAAGAACTTGACGTTGTTTCTTTTGCTGTGATCTGTTTATCTCGGTAGGCCTGCTGCTTCTGTCGGTTTTTCTGCCGTCTATCTTCCACATCGGCCGCGAGAGATTGCCCTAGCTCAACCCAATCGAATTGAACCTCATGCTTTGAGACGACGCAAATGTCAGCGCTCTTAAGTTGACCGAGCATGAATTCCGTGTTCCAGTCGAAGGCTAACTTTTGCACGTGGAGCATAGGTATTCTCCCGTCGGTCCCGTAGCGGTTGGACCACATTAGGCAGTCAATGAAAAACTTCCAAGTCTCTGGTTGCCATTCGTCATATTTTGGATCACCCAGCATCTTGTCTGGCAGTCTTGCGTCAGTCATCTTATTTAAAGGCCCGCCAGAAAATCATCAAGGTCACACTTTAGGAACACCACTCTTGTTCCGATGCGTCTCTTCGGAATCTGGCCGGATCGTACAAGCTCATAGAACTTAGTTCTTCCAATGTCCCCTAGGTAGTGCCTTGCTTCGTCTACCGACATCGCACCCATCTGTCTTTCATCCATTCCTGTCTCTTGCATGATCTCTCCTGTATTCGTGAATGTTCGTGTGTACAAGAACTATTATGATACAGTTGTACTACCAAAACGCTATCAAGTAAGGACGAGTTATGGTAGAGCTCCCTGGCTA
>CAYMAU010000053.1:0-2758 GCA_964388525.1 uncultured Aquiluna sp.
AGGCGAAAATCATCATGGTTGTAGCCCAAAGCGCGGCCATCCGAATGCGGACGTCAATTAGGGATGAAACTTGGTTTGTCTTTACTGCATAAGTCATAAAGTTCCTTTCGATTCTTACAAGTGTAAGGTGATGATAGCATCAAGTCGTGGAAGAGCAAATACATTGTTGACACAAAGAGCGATTATCGAAGCTGCGGCTGAGGTTGCTGATGCTGGCGGCGTGGCCGCCGTGACAATGAGAAGTGTCGCAAAGGTTTTGGGCGTTGAGGCAATGTCCCTTTATTACCACCTGGCCAACAAGGATGCCCTGCTAGATTCGCTGGCAGATTGGGTCTTTGAACAAATTATTTTGCCCGATCTAGACGAACATTGGCGACTGGGGATGATCGCACGAGCTCACTCCGCCAGATCAGTGTTGTCAAAACACTCGTGGGCCCTAGGGATGCTTGAGTCCAGACCAACTCCTGGAGAAAAGCTCCTGCGACATCACGACCGTATTCTGGGCTGTTTGCTTCGTGGCGGTATGAGTCCAGTACTCGCAGCCCATGCGTTTTCAGCAATTGATTCCTACATCTATGGTTTCGTTCTTACTGAAGCGAGCATCTCTTCCTCCCCGGAAAACCCGGTGGAAGAAGGGTTCTCAGCCGAAGTTGTCAAGCAGGCCGAAAAGTATCCCAACATGGCCTTGATAGCCATGGCAGCAGTAAATGACTACAACTTTACGTTTGAGGATGAGTTTGACTATGGACTCAACCTAATTTTGGATGGCTTTGAGGCACGCTTGCACAGTCAAAGTGAAAATACGGACTAATGAAAAGCGTGTTCCAGTTTCCGGGATGATTTGGGTTTCCAAGAAAACACTTTGACTGATTTTCTGATTCTTAGTTTGACAATCTTGAGTGGATGTGGTTAGTTAGTTACATAAGTAACTAACCAGCTAACCAAGGGGGCTTTAATGGACGAGAGTGGTCGCCCAATTTTCTTGCAGTTGGCGGAGCAGCTGGAGAACCAGATTATCTCCGACCAATTCAAAGAAGAGTCGCAGGTTCCATCTATAAACGAGCTTGCGACCTTTCATAGTATCAACCCCGCGACTGCGCTGAAGGCAATCAATCAACTAGTCGACGATGCCACGCTCTACAAAAAGCGCGGCATCGGCATGTTTGTAAATGCCGGTGCTAAGCAGGCCTTAATTACAAAGCACAGCCAAAAATTCCGGGCTGAGTTTGTCGAGCCTCTAATCATTGAGGCACGGAAGCTAGGAATCACTAGCCAAGAAATTATTCAGATGCTCGGAAAGGAGTCGTTCTAATGACCAAGGTAATTGAGGTTAACAACCTCACCAAAAGCTATCGAGGTGCGACCGCCGTGGACAGCGTCTCACTAGCTATAGAGGAAAACGGAATCTACGGCCTGCTTGGTCGCAACGGCGCTGGCAAAACCACCCTCATGAAGCTCGTGGCTGGTCACGAGCTTGCAAGCACAGGAGAAATAAGTGTCTATGGTGCCAGCCCGTTCGAGAACAGTGCCGTGCTTGCAAATATGGCATTCATAAGGGAGTCGCTCCGCTACTCAGAAAACTACAAGATTGGGCACGTTTTGAAAGCGGCCAAGATTGCATTCGCCAACTGGGATGATGCGTTCGCACAGAGTCTGGTCGATAAATTCCAGATTCCACGCAAGCGATTGGTCAGAAAATTGTCTCGTGGGCAGTTATCTGCGGTCGGGGTGGTGGTCGGCTTAGCCGCCAGAGCTCCAATCACTATTTTGGATGAGCCGTACATCGGAATGGATGCCGTCGCTAGAAAGCATTTCTACGACATTCTGCTTGCTGACTACATCAAACACCCCAGAACCATTGTTCTCTCAACTCACCTAATAGACGAGGTGGCTGACCTGTTGGAGCACGTCTTTGTGATCGATCAAGGTCGAATCATTCTGGATGCAAACACCGAGGACTTGCGTGGGTCAGCAGCGGTAATCGAGGGGTCGACGGAGTCAGTTGACGATGCTGTTGCCGGCTTTGTGATTTTGGAGTCACAGACCATAGGTACTCAAAAGCGAGTTGTCGCCCAAGGGCTCAAAGCTGAAGATGCTGCACGTCTGCAAAGTGCAGGTCTCGCAGTAAAACCAGCAACCCTTCAACAACTCATTATTAGCCAAACAAACATGGATTCATCCGAGAAAGTGGAGGTCGCCTAATGACTACCTTGCCAATCCAGCAGCAAACACTAGTCCAAAGACTTTGGAAGGTAGTGGGAATAAACGTTGTTAGGCCTTGGGTTTTGGTCCTGCCACTTGTAATCATGACCGCCCTGTTTCTGGTGACCGGCATCCTTTCCTGGCTAACGATCGCCTTTGTTCCAGCGGACGGCCAGCTATGGTTTTCCCCTGAGTTCTTCTTGATAATTTTCCTCTTTGTAACTGCAAACCAAACCATTTATCACGAATACGCCGTTTCACTGAGCTTTGGCATCTCACGAAGCGACTTTTACTTCGGGTCGCTGCTGAACTTTGCCTTGCAATCTATTTGGTATGCCGTGGTCTGCCTGTCTATTGCCGCGGTCACTGGGTCCTTTTTCTTAAATGAATTCTCAGGGGTGGGGGTCACTAACTTTGTGAGCCTTATTGTGCTGTTTATCGGCACACAGGCCCTTGCTGCAAGCACCACGGCCATCTACCTGCGCTGGGGCAAGCCCGGGATGCTCACATTCTTCGGTGGCCTGGCGCTCGTGCTTGTTGCACTGCCAGTTTTAGC
>CAYMAU010000054.1:0-2576 GCA_964388525.1 uncultured Aquiluna sp.
AATGTATTTCATTTTGGTAAATTTTTTCAATAAATAATGTAAATCTGAAATTTAGCTAATAAGTTGTCACCATGGTTCAAATAGCAAAGGCAAATTCAGAGTTGGTCAATCTCGATCTAGAGACTGAGATGCGCAACCCAAAGAGCGAGCAACTTCACCTGCTTGCAGTAGAAGAAGTCTTAGACCTAATCAACATAGAAGACGCCTATGCCATCGAGCAGGCCGGCAAGCAGATCGCAACCGTGGCTGAGCTGGTCAGGGCCGGCATAGCCGCAATTTTGGCAGGTGGAAGCGTCCACTACTTTGGTGCTGGAACCTCGGGCAGAATTGCCACGCAAGACGCCGCAGAGCTCTTCCCCACTTTTCATTCGCCGCCGAATGTCGTGGTAGCCCACATGGCCGGTGGGCCTGCAGCTCTGCTAACTTCCGTGGAAAATGCCGAAGATGATGCAGCGGCCGGAAGGAAAGACGCGGCTGCGCTTGGACCAAAGGACTTGGCAATTGGCCTGGCTGCTTCCGGAAGAACTCCTTACGTTGGAGGCGCGCTAAAACAAGCGAAGCTTCTTGGAGCCACCACTGGGCTCATTGCTTGCGTGCCGAGACCGCAATTAGCGGAGTTTTCTGACATCACCATTGCCGGAGACACCGGTCCGGAAATTCTGACCGGTTCCACGAGACTCAAAGCCGGCACTTTCCAAAAGGCGGTTTTATCGAGCTTCTCGACCGCCATGATGGTCGGACTTGGAAAGACCTATTCGAATTTGATGGTCTCAATGGTGGCGACCAACGAAAAACTTCATTCAAGAAGCATTCGCATCTTGATGGAAGGCTCTGGAATCTCAGAGGTGGAGGCAGTTACGCTACTGGACGCAAGTTCCGGTGACTTGAAACTGGCCTTAACCGCTGCTATTTCGGGTGAAACTCCAGCGAAAGTGGCGCCGGCTTTAGAACAAGCGGGCGGCGTGGTTCAAAAGGCGCTGGAGATAGTAAGCACAACTAAATAGGTTTGTGGGGTTGGCTACCCCACTATGAACACCACCAGCCGTAAAGCGAGTAATCAAAGGAGAAACAATTGCGAAAGAGACTAAGTGCTCTTGGGCTAATAGGAGTGGCCGCTCTGGTATTAACCGGCTGCGCTCCTGCTGCTCAAGAAACTGCAGAACCAACTGACACTCAGACAGGTGCAGCTGAAGCAGTAGATCCAGTAACACTGACCATGTGGTCATGGCGTACCGAGGATATTGACAAGTACAACACCATCTTCGACGTCTACGAGGCAGCAAACCCAGGCGTCACAGTCGAGTTTGAAGCTTTCCTAAACACCGAGTACAACCAGTTGCTAGCAACTGGCCTCGAGGGTTCTGATGGGCCTGACTTGGCGATGGTTCGAGCATATGGTGGAGTCCAGGCCCTAATTGAAGCCGGACAGCTGATGGCAATCGACGACGTTGTCGACACTGGCAGCGTTGAGCAGAGCTTGCTTGCTGCCGCAACCGGTCGAACCGATGGCAAACTCTATGGTGTTCCATTCGCTACCCAGACTCTTCAGGTTTTCTACAACAAGAGAATCTTTGACGAGCTAGGTCTTTCGGAGCCAACCACTTGGGACGAATTCACCGCTCTAAATGAGGCAATCGCCGCCGGCGGTTACACACCTTTGGCACTTGGTGCCAAGGACTCATGGATGCTTCCAATCTTCCACGAGATCGTTGGAGCTGCTCGCTACGGCGGGCCAGAATTCCGCGAGGCACTGCTTGCAGGCACCAAGGACTTCACTGACCCTGACTATGTTGCGTCGATTCAGATCGTAAATGACATGACCAAGTACATGGTTGATGACGTAATTGGTGTGGCTTATGCAGACTCTCAGATTCAATTCACCGCCGAAACTGCAGCTCAGTTCCCCGGCGGCTCATTTGAGTTGGGTAGTTTCACAGAAGCCGGCCTGGACCTTGGTGTCTACTTGGTGCCAACACCCCCAAACTCCGTTTCGAACAAGCCAATCTCAGCCGGTTGGGCCGACGGCAGCTTTGCCATCAACAAGAAGACTGAAAACGAAGATGCAGCTGTAAAGCTTTTGAACTGGTTGGCATCACCTGAGTTCGGTCAGCTATTTGTTGATGAGGTGAAGCAGTTTTCTGCAATCAAGGGGCTCACTTACTCTGATCCAGTTATGAATGAAATGAACGAGCTGTTCGCTTCTGGGCCAACTGCGTATATCAACTTGGTTGAAATGCGCTATGTCGAGCCTGTGGGTAGCACGTTGATCGGCGAGGGTATCCAGAGCATGTTCCTCGGGGATATGTCGGCCGCTGGAGTCGCAACTAAGTTGCAAGATGGCATAGCTACCTGGTTCACGCCAGGGGCATAATCTAAACAACTGATTGGGTTATAAGAGGATGAAGACTAAAAGCAAATCGCACGGAGCGATGCCCGTTCTGATTGGAATGGCGTTCGTAATCCCCGCACTGATTTTGTTTTCGGTCTTCATCCTCTACCCACTCACCACTGCCCTGAGCTACTCATTCTTCGGCTGGAAGGGGACACTGCGAGGGGACTTCATTGGTCTGGAAAAC
>CAYMAU010000055.1:0-2303 GCA_964388525.1 uncultured Aquiluna sp.
CTCAGACCAAAAATGAAATTGAGCACTTTTTTGCCCACTACAAAGATCTAGAGCCCAGCAAGTGGGTAAAAATTGAAGGCTGGGCAGATAAAGAGGCGACCCAAAAGGTCATCGACTCCGCTTACGCAAACTACAAAGGCTAGCAATAAAGATTTTGGGGCGCATGGTTCCAGTAACGTCCTCGCAGAAGGGTTCTCTGATGCAAATAGAAGTGCTTCACATTGATGAGTGCCCAAACCTCGAGGATGCTAGGGCATCCCTGGCCGAGGTAATGGCAGAACTGGGCCTTGGCCATTTCGTCATAACTTTCACCCTAATCGGCTCTCCAGCAGAGGCTGCTAAGCACCAATTCGCGGGATCACCCACTGTCCTAATCGACGGATTTGACGCTGTCCCAGGAACGGAACCGACCACAAATCTGGCTTGTCGTATTTACCGAGATGGCCAGAAGTTAGCTGGCAGCCCCTCAAAAGATTCGATCCGCAAAGCGATCCAGGCAAGCTTGCGGACGAACACCTCCGAGTAATTCTTCAACGCTAGCTACGCGGCGCTGATCGCCTCTTAGGAGATTTCGCGGTCGGCCCGACCCATTCCCAAATCAGCATCGTTAGCGTGACGAGTGCAAATCCAAAAAAGAGGTCTTCGATTGGTGCGTAGGCGATTCGAGTTCCGGTAATTGCTTCGGAGTTGTAAGTTACGATTCCTTGGCTGGTCAAATAGCCGTTGGTTAGTAGCTGAAAGAAACTTATGATGGCCCACGAAATCCAAAATTGCGGTCTTGAAATAAGGCCGGATTTCATTACAGCTATGCCAAAGACAAACACCAAGATCACTGCGATTCCTGCCAGCAACGAATAGGTGATCATTTTCTGACCTTTCTGACGCGGGCAATCCAACTTTTAACCGTGGGGAAAAAGTTTGTTACCCCTTCCAATGTCAAGATGCCAGCGACCGGAATAATGATGAAAAATCCATACTCTTCGACTGGAATCCCAAAGGGTCCGTAGATACCCAGAGTGAGTTCCTCTGAGAAAAACCAGTGGCGGTTTGCAATAGCGAAAGCGTCCCAAATTACAAACACGGGTGCTACAAGTGCGATGGTTTTTAGGAGCCGCCTTGGGTCCCTAAGAACACGAAGACGAAATGCGAATTCCAGCCAAAAAGAAGCGAGAATAACAAATCCCAGCATCGCGAGATAGGACCATTCTCCAAACAACTCGGCTTCCCCTCCAACGCTAGGCTTTCAAAGATGGTGACCTCCGAGATAAGACTGCTGAATAACCTCAGGGCATTCTCACGCTACTGCATTTTGTTTGGCATCCTTACCTCGCTTGTATTTCGAGCCCTTGGCGGACTCCCAATTGGCTGGCAGGTGGTGCTCGCCCTGATCGCTCTTACAGTTGGAATTCCGCACGGTGCTGCAGACCACATAATTTCGGTTCCCAAGTTTGCAAGCAGCAGAATGGCACTTTTCTTGATTGGTTACCTAAGCGTCGTTGGGGTTGCTATTTGGGCGATTCTCAGCGCTAATCTTTTAGGCTTTCAGCTCGTTGTTTTGATGAGCGTGATTCACTTCGGCATCGGGGATGCAGCTTTTATTTCCGAACTAGACGCTCGGAAGCAAAACAGATCGAAATTTCCCAGGCTGCCATACATAATCGCTTCGGCGCTCACCCCGGTGGTTATTCCACTGTCGAATTCGGAGAGCGCTGCCGCGCTGAACGCGGTAAATCCCGTGTTAGTGAATTGGGCAGGCTCGATAACACCATTACTTTTTTCCGGAATGGTGACTATTTCGTTAGTGAGCATCACCTGGATGCTGGTCAGGAAGCGATATCAGGAAGCAATTGACCTAACCCTGCTTTTGGTTTTGGCACTGGTAGCACCGCCGCTTGTCGCATTTGCCTTTTACTTTGGTTTTTGGCACGCGCTTCGTCACACTGGGAGACTCTCTCTTGAAATTCAGACATCAACCAAAATGCACGAGCTGGGTAGGCCACTGGCCGCTCTTGGAAAGGCAATCTGGGCCGGCGTGCCAGCGCTGTTCATAGTGATCGCTTTCACTGTGGTGCTTGGTTTAGTTCAAGGCTTTGAGTTTGGGCAAAACCTGCTTTGGTATCTGCTGGTCGTGATTTGGGCACTGACAGTGCCGCACATGGCTCTTACGCTGCGGCTTGATATTAAGGCACTGCGGTCTGGCAACCCGGGAGTTTCAATACAGTCTTAGGCAGTTGGCCTTCCAGCATAAGGCCAGATTTCGCCGTAGCGAACCGGAACAATCCGGACGGTCCTAGCTGGGTTTG
>CAYMAU010000056.1:0-2139 GCA_964388525.1 uncultured Aquiluna sp.
ACCACTTGAGTGGGTTAGGAGTTCCAAGCTGGTGACTTGGCCCAATTCTTGGCTTAAGGTCGCCCAGCTTGAGAGCGGGGCCTCGAGGTCGATCGCTCCATCAGCGTGAAGAATGGCCGCGATCGTTGCTGTGTAAACTTTGGTCAGTGAAGCTAAATCAAATCTCGTATTTTTCTCTATTTCGAGAGAACCAGACTTGGCCTCGATAGTCCCTCCAAAACCAAGGTGTGAAGATACGCCTGCCACACCGTGTGCAAATGAAAAGCCGCTGAACCTTCCGGTTTGCCGCGGCCACGCTAGTCCGTTCAAGAGTTCTTCAGTTGTCATCGATTCTCCTAATCGAGAGTGAATAAGTCCCATATCAAGGCTACGCCCACGCTGACTAGAAATAGCCCTCAACGTGAAGAGCCTCCTAAATATTTACACTGGCATGACCGAAACCTTCGCTAATCCAGACAAGGGCTCTGACCCCACGAAACCGCTAGCATTAGAGGAGAAGCTGACGACTGACCACCGATATTTGGACTGAGATTTTGACTAGCAAGCTGATTCACTCCACCACCATCTTTCATGACGGTGCGCTCGCGGAAAATGCTTGGGCGCTTCTCACTAAAGACCAAACGATCACCGGTGTTGGGGATGGCTGGAAATCCCACTCGGCCGATGAGGTAATCGATGGCACCGGCAAGCTTTTGCATGCTGGACTTTTCGACACCCACTGTCACGGGGCCGCAGGCTTTGCTGCCAGCCGGGGTCTGGAAGAAATCAGGGGCATTCTAGATTTCAATGAGAAAAACCAGGTAACCCGCAGCCTTATTTCCTTGGTGTCCGCAGGGGTTGCGGATATGCTCCAGATCGCTGTTGCAGTCCAGGGGCTTGCAAAAGACCCAAGGTTTGTCGGCCTTCACTTTGAGGGACCGTTTCTGTCCCATGACCACAAGGGTGCGCAAGACCCAAACGTTTTGAAAAAGCCAACCGATGAAGAACTAAAGCAAATTATTGCCACTGGGACTGTTGCCTCAATGACCCTGGCGCCTGAGCTGTTTAGCGCCGACCAGCTAAAAATACTTAGTGACGCCGGCATCAAGCTTTGCTTTGGCCATTCGGCCGGCGATTACAGCCAAGCCCATGAGTTCTTCACTGCGTATAAGCAGTCAGTAATGACCCACACCTTCAATGGCATGAAGGGCATTCATCACCGTGAGCCAGGCCCAATTCCAGCTGCGATCGAAACCGACACCTTTATGGAGCTAATCGCCGACGGCAGCCACGTTTCACCCGCTGCCGCTCGATTGATTCCAGCCGAACGCTTGATATTGGTGACCGATGCCATTGATGCCACCGGTCAGCCCGACGGCGAGTATTTACTTGGTGCAATTGAAATAACAGTCTCCGGAGGAGTTTCAAGGACCCAAGAGGGTGGCCTTGCCGGGTCGACGTTGTTATTGAAAGACGCTGTTAAAAACTACGCCAGTTGGAGCGCTAACCCGCTGGCTGCAATTATGGCCGCGACCACTAATCCAGAGCGTGCTTACGGCATTGCTCCGAACAAGTTGGCTCTTAGCAATGCATTCTTGCTGGACCTAAATTTGGCTTAGGCTTTCCAGACTGTTTTTAGGTTACAGAACTCTTTGATCCCAGCATCTGATAGCTCGCGGCCAAAGCCGGAGTCTTTGATGCCACCGAAAGCAAGCTCCGGATAGGAAATTGTCATGCCGTTTACAAACACCGCGCCTGCCTGCAGGTGCTGAACAAAGTAATCCTGCTCGGCAGCATCCTGGCTCCAAATTGCAGAAGAAAGACCGAAGGTTGTCTGGTTGGCGATCTTGATCGCTTCTTCCTTGTTGGCAACCTTGTAGATGCTGGCAACCGGGCCAAAGGCCTCTTCCATGACTAGTCTCATGTCGTTTGTTAGCCCATCAATAACTGTTGCTGGGTAGAAAAAGCCGGGTCCCTCTGGGGTCTGACCACCGCAAAGGATATTCGCACCTTTAGCCTTGGCGTCTTCAACTAGCTCGACGATGTCGCGCTTGCCGTTTGCTGTTGCCAGCGGCCCAAGCTGAACGGTTTCGTCCATAGGGTCACCCATTTTTAGGGCGCTCATCTTTGATACGAAGCTGTCGACGAACTGGTCGTAAA
>CAYMAU010000057.1:0-2131 GCA_964388525.1 uncultured Aquiluna sp.
AACGTACTTCCAGAGAACTCAGGATTCTTGCAAGACAGCCAAGGCTCACCAGCCCTATCCGCTATCGGCTTTGGTCGAGTCACTTTGGCCAGAGAGAAGTTCATCGAATATGCAGCAGAAAGGATTGCCAAGTCCAGCATTGAGAAGCTCCTTAGTGCTCACACCGAAGAGGACCCTCGCTTTGAGCGGATGGATGAAGAAGAGTGGATTCGCCACAACGCTGAAAAGACTCAAATTGCCTTTATTCGTGCCTCGGGTCTAAACGAAGAGACCGAAGAAAACGATGATGTAATCGATGCAATCAGAGACCCTGAAAACTTAAAGTCGCTCCAGCTGGAGTTCAAATCGGCAGTTCGCGGACAGGTTGCCGCCGCTGGAAGCCTGGACAAGAACAACGGACTGTCTGTTGATGACTGGTACAGCCGCATGTTCACGGTAAGGGCCCAACTAGCCCCGCAATACCTAGAGAAAGACGAGAAAAACCGCCAAGCAAAACTAGACCAGTGGACCGCTATGTTGCCGGACCTTTTGCTAAAGACAGTAGCTCGATTCTCTGTGAATCAAGGCTTGAGGGTGACTGGAAGACTCCTTGAGGGGCTCTCGGCTTCATTGGAGCGAGCGTCAAAGCAGCTCGAGAGCGAGAGCCTTACCTTCAAGAGCTACCTTGGTAATGTCGGCGGTTACATTTATGAGGCCTTGCAGGTTGGTTCAGCAAGCAGCTCATTGCGAGAGGACCATGAGGCGGTAGAAGCAGCATTTGGCCACGTTGAGAGCTCGCTCTACTGGGAATCCGAGTCTGCACTCAGGGCATCGGCAGCAAAACTACTCACTGAAGCTAGAAAAGATTTGATCAAGCCTCTCGAGACCTTTATCGAGTCCGCTTTCAGGGCCCTTTCAGCAAGAGTGAATGCGGATGAGACACCAGAGGGAAGGCCAAATGACTATCCATTCTGGCCGGGAAAGCTGAGCGCTTCCGTCGCACGAAAGTACCACCCATCTTCAAACGAAAAAATGCTCTTGGAGGTGGATGAATTTCCACCTGAGTTCGAGCGGTTGATCGTGGCATCCAGCGACAAGGAACGATACGACGACGCCGTTAGCGAAGTACTGAGCGAGATGCTCGAGGATTTGAACGGTGAGTCATTCCTAAAGCTTCGTAAATCATGGCGACCAGTTACAACTTCTAACCCAAACCTCGTCGGAGCAAATGGCAGCACTCCAAGCTTTGAGATGCCTGACAATCCCGAGAGTTACATAGGGCTTTCAAAAGAGTGGATGCGAAGAAGAGGAACTCCGTTCCAGGTTTACATTCAAACAACACTCAGCCAATTCTTCGATCGCTCCAAGCTTGGTCCCGAGGAGTACAACAAGCGCAAAGATAAATTCTTGAGCCATCTTCGATCGGCGTTTAGTTCGGCAACCCCTTTGGTAAAACTGAATGCTGATCTGCTGAGCCAGCTTCACGAAAAGCAGGTGAGTGAGGGAGACAGCGTTATCGTTAGCGCCATTCCCTTTAATACCAAGGATGAGATGTACGAACCGACTTTCCAGGTCCTGCTTAGTGAAATAAGCAAAATAAAAATGCCAGCAGATTTTGATGCAAAGACAGAAATAGCTCGCTGGTTCCGAGAGCAAAACGCTGACAGCATTGAATTCTTCACGATGCTCGGCTTTCCAGTCAATCCGATGGCAATTGACAGCATTATGCAGCCAGTTGCCGCAGCCTGGTCTAGTCAAAACAAGACACCAGAATCCAGAGCTGCCTTCTGGCGCTGGATTCGAGCGCGCCTGCTATCTGAGGCTGTGCCGATGGATCGTATTGCCTTCAATCGGATGATTAGAGGTTGGTATGTGGCTCAAGCGCTGGGCCTTTTGACTGTTGCAAGCGACGGTCAACTGGGACCAAAGGTGACGATCACTGATAGGGGTGGAGCGAAGCTAGATTTCCCGCACCCACTGCTTTATCTCGGCGTTCCAACTTCTGACGAACTGCTGGTTGCAGTTGTCGAATCGTCGATAATTGTGCAGGCGATTTGCTCCTCCAGCAACTCACTGGCTCCATTGCGACCATATCAGCGACTAATCCAATTGGGAGGTACTTCCCAGGGTTATGACGGATCGGAAACCGCAC
>CAYMAU010000058.1:0-2060 GCA_964388525.1 uncultured Aquiluna sp.
GCTCCTGCCATTGCCTAATCTGAAGAAGCAGGTAAATGTCGGGTTAATTGCTTCCGCTAATTTCTATTTCCAAACCCACCAGCTCAATGCACTTATGAGGTCCTCCCCCTCCAAAAAGTTGTACCAAAATAACTGAAGCCGCTCAGCTGGTTGTTCGCGGCTATCGAGACCGGAGTGCTGGTCTCCAGGTTGATTCATTTTTTACCATCCAGTTCAATAGCGCCTTGCCCTCTTCGGGATTCCTGCCGGGACCCCCGAGAAGGTCTATGACTATTTGACTGGGTGCAACGAACTGAAGTTTGTCGATCTTGCTCATTCGTTGATAAACCACCTGGGAGCTTGGCCTGTTGATAACTACGTCAGCACCGCTGTCGGTCGCCATCAGTCCAAGCTTTTTTGCCAACTCCTGAGGTTGGTCAGAATATAAAAACAGGTTTTTTGCTTCGGCGTACGGATACCAATTACCGGCAGCCACGCTGCCGGTAATTGCATAGTCACTAAGTTTTTTGAGTGTTTCCAAGGCCTCTTTTATCCCACAGGGAGCAATGAACTTGAAGCTCGTTCCTGTTTTAGAAAATCCAGACTCTTGACTTATCTGTTCTAGGAGATCCCGGGTCTTGCACGACTGAACCACTCCTGGAGCCGAGCGCTCGATGAGCCCATTGCTCTCACAGAAGTCCAAGGTTCTATAAGCACTCGCTCTACTAACGCCGGTTTGATCGATTAGCTCGCTGACCCGAATCGGCAAACCCAGGTCAACCAAGCCTCGAACCACCAAAGCGCTGGGCTCACCCTTCAGAGATTTCAAGGGTCTTCCCCGCTCCCGGTAGGGATCAGAGTCAGTCCTTCGAATGTCTACGAGCATAGGAAATTTGGAGGGCTTCAAATAAACATTTCCGACAAAATCAGCAAATGAGATGCCCAGTGTCTTTAGCTCCTCACCGATAGCTGGGGGCATAAATCCCGTAATCACGATGTTGTTGAGGTTCTCAGCCACGGACTCAAGGCCCTTGACCTGGCTAGCAAGCTGTTCTTGCAATCTAAGAAGTCCATAGCGATCAAAACTCTTAGAAACCACTGCCGAAAATTTCTCTAACTCACCCTGCACTGGCTTCAACGCAATCTCAAAGTTTTTGACACTTCGAGATAAAGCTTCTAAGCCTTGAACCTCAAGCTTTACGATTCCGCTTGACTCGATTTGGCGCGAAAGACTACTGGAGACTGCCACGGCAATGGCAGCAGCATCTGCGGGCAGTTGTGGCAAGGTCGTTAGGTTATCTGAGGTCATACTCATTATTATACAGTGTCCGCGTCCTGCGGATAATTTGTTTATTTGAGACTTATTGCCGAAGCACTCGGTGTTGAGCCGATGATCTGAATAAGTAGACGAGATTTTAGAGTCTTCACAAAACCCAATTCTTCGGCTTTCCACTCATCAGTGCTTAAGTTGTTCACATTAATCTCTTTGCCAACCTGTTTAGCTGCCTGAAGGGCAATTTCGAATGCCTTGGATCGATCGAACTGACCAACCAACAACAGATCCACGTCCCCCGGATCAGCTCCTTGCTCGCCGGAATACCTGGCCGCCCAAGACCCAAAGATATATGCCGCGGTTACGCCTTCAAGGTCGGCAAACTTGTCCCTGAGTATCTCCAAAGGACCAAAGCTATAAAGGACAACCTCCGACAACGCCCGGTAGAGCGGGTGCTCTCTATTGACACTCACTAGTCGCATGTTCCCGGTTGCTCTAATCAAAAAGATTCCAGCTTCTGAAAGCCTGCGCACATCTCTTAGTGCTGTGGGTAGAGAGGTGTCTACTCGGCTAGCCAGATCGCTAACGCTGAATTCAATTCCAGGGTTAGCAAACAACACCGCGAGGATCCTCCCCTGCACATCGCTTCGAAAGATAGGCATGAGGCTGGCCGGAAGTGTTTTCATAAACTGAAAGCTAACATACGTTTATTGAAAGTAAAAGATATTAGGAACTTCAAGCTTGACGATATTTGTCAGGATTGGTCTGGGGTTTTGGCTGAAGTGTTTGGTTAGCGCTTTTTGGGCAG
>CAYMAU010000059.1:0-2054 GCA_964388525.1 uncultured Aquiluna sp.
CATCGGATCTCGGCATCAGATTTGCGATTGCACTTTCACCGGGCCTGTCAATTCGTTATTCGGACCAGGATGATCGAAGCCGATTGATTGGCAAACTGCGATTCTTTGCGGACATGGGGGTGCGGGACTTCGGTCTTTTTTTGGACGACATCCCCTCGCAGTTGCAGTGGCCTCGGGACCAGCAAACTTTTACCTCGCTGGCAGAAGCGCACCGATCGCTAGTGATTGCAGTGCACGAATCCCTGTCGGAGATAGCAGGCTCCTCACTGATGATCTGCCCTGAAACCTATTGGGGGTCAGGCACGGAGGCCTACCTTGCCGAGCTAAGTCGGGGGCTTCCCTTAGAAATCGACATCATGTGGACCGGCAAATCTATCTGTTCGGCAACCCTTGAGGTGGCCGATGCAATCACGTTTGCCGAAACGACGGGTCGCCCCCCTTTGTATTGGGATAACTACCCCGTAAACGATGTGGCGATGTCTCATGAACTGCACTTAGGCCCCTATGAGCGCCGGGACCCCGAACTGTATAACACCAGCCGTGGAATCATCGTGAACGCAATGGAGATGGCGGAAGCCTCAAAGATTGCGATTGCTACGGCAGGAGACTTCCTGGCCGACCCCTTTGGGTATGAGACCGAACAAAGCTGGGTTCGCGGTATTGCCGATGTCACAAAAAGCGCCAAGGATGCAGCTGCATTCGAGGTATTCGCCGGAAACTCAAGGTCTTCATGTCTGTCTCTAAGTGACGCCGAGGAGCTCAACCAGGCACTCGCCGCACTCGAATTCTCAAATATCTCTGGCGTCCTAGAGCCCGGAATTTTGGCTATGTCCGATCTTGCAAGAAAGTTTGAGGACTCAGCGGCGCATTTACTGTCCGAAAGCTTCGGAAACAAGGAACTTATTTCTCAATGCCGTCCTTGGTTGGACACTTTCAGAATTGGCGCAGAGATCCTGCGTCATTTGGCCACGTTGGCGCAGGAGCGTCAGCTGGACTCGGCTCGAGCTTCAGAGTTCGAACCGGCCTTCACTCGCTTGCGTTCCACTGGTAAGCGAGTGTTTGGCGACTCCCTAGAGATGTTTTTGGAGCATCTAATTCGAGAATCGCCTATAAACGACACACCAACAAAAAACTATGAGGAGTGATAGGAATGATAACTAAAAGAAGCAGTGCAATTATTGCCTTAGCGGCAGCGTCAGCTTTGCTACTTGGGGCCTGTGCAACAAGTTCTGAGACAACAACTGATTCCGGTTCTGCTGGATCAACTGACAGCGTCGCAGAAGGCACATTGCGTGTTGCAATGGGTTCTCCTGGAGAAGCGCAAATAGCCGTCTGGGATCAGGTTGCCGCCCAGTTTGAGTCCGAAAACCCGGGTATCAAGGTGGAAATGAACTACGTTGACGATGACCTTTACCAGACAATTGGCTTGCCAAACCTGCTTTCAGGTCGCGATGCACCAGATGTCTACTTTGAGTGGGCTGGTAGCAGGCTTGCTGAGAGGAACCAGGGCGGCTACGCAGCTGACCTAACTTCTTACATGTCTAGTGGTGTCCTATCGGGCATCTGGGAGGAATCAGCATTCTCCTCGGGTGAAGTCGATGGAAAGCTATTGTTGGCGCCTCACAAGGCAGACGTGACCAACGTCATTTGGTACAACGTTGATATGTTCGATGAGCTGGGAATCACTCCCCCAACCACTTGGAGTGAACTAATGACTACCTGTCAGGTTGTTTCCGAGGCAGGCTACATCCCAATGGCGACCGGAAATAAGGACTTTTGGGCCGCAGGTAACTGGCTGGGGCACCTAACGTCCCGAGTTGTAGGTGAAGATGTCTACGATTCGGCATTAGGCCAACGCACATCATTCAACACGCCTGAGTGGGTAGAAGCCTTTGGTTACATCAAAGAGCTCGCCGACAACAACTGCGTGAATGAAAGCGCTAACGCAATTGCAGATAACGAAGGTGCTCAGTTGTTCTTCCAAGGTGAAGCAGCAATGCACCCAATTGGCTCTTGGCTAGTCAGCTGGGCAATTGGTGAAGCACCTGACCTTA
>CAYMAU010000060.1:0-1948 GCA_964388525.1 uncultured Aquiluna sp.
CTCAGACCAAAAATGAAATTGAGCACTTTTTTGCCCACTACAAAGATCTAGAGCCTGGCAAATGGGTCAAGATTCAGGGCTGGGAGGGCAAAGAAAAAACCGAAAAGGTTATCGAAGCCGCCTATGCCAACTTCAAGCATTAAATTCTTCAGCCGCACATTAGCCGCATTATTGGCAATCTGGCTGCTCCCGCTGGGAGCTCAAGCATCCGTTGACGATTTTTACTTCGACTCGTTTGACGCCGAATTTGAAATTTCCTCCGACAAGGATGGCGTTGCAACTCTTGAAGTAAAAGAAACTTTGGTTGCCGTCTTTCCCGAGTATGACCAGAACCGAGGTTTGATTCGGTACTTGCCCTCTTGGTACAACCGAATGCCCCTGGAGACGGAAATTCTTTCGCTCACCGACGGGGCCGGAAACGAAAGGCCGTTAGAGACATTTTCAGAGTCGGGCTACTTAGCGGTGGACTCCGTGGTTCCAAAGGGAGAGTTTTTGTATGGGGCTCAGACCTTTGTGTTGAGTTATCGGCAGAAAAATGTGATCGGGGATTTCACCGATAGCACCGGTTTTCAGGAGTTCTACTGGGATATCAACGGCTCTGGATGGAGTCAAGACTTTGAAACAGTCCGAGCCCAAATCCAGGTCGATGACCAGGCAAGTGCTGGCTTAGTGCGCGAAGAGTCCGCTTGCTATTTCGGTTTTGAGGGTGAGACAAATCGCTGCAAGCTAACATTCACGGACGCTGGTGACTCGGTTCTTGTGCTTGTTGAGCAACAAAACCTGAGCGCTTATCAGACCGTGACTGTGTCGCTCGCCTTTGAACCGGGGACTTTTTTGATCTTGACCAGAGACCCGGCTGACTACCCACTCAATTGGTTGTTGATTCCATTATTTGCTGGGTTGCTGGCAAGCGCTGCATTTGCTCTGCGATACAACTTGAGAGTCTTGGCTGGCGCAAAGGGACGAAAGTCGATTGTGGCTGAATACCTTCCTCCTGAGGGGATAACACTTGAGATGGCAGCGCAACTGCTTGGGGCTGGCGGGGCCTTGCCGGTGGCCAAGCTGCTGGAACTTGCGGTTGCCGGAAAGATACATCTCAAAGAAATCCGTAAATCACGTTGGAGTGTTACAAGATCAGACGTACAGCTCTCAGATGATGACGTAGTCGCGCTGAAGGCGCTGTTCGGGCAGCTACCCGAAATTGGAGTCGAGCTTCAACTACCCAAGCGCAACAACAGCTTGTCTGCGCAATTGGTCAAATATGGCAAGCAACTCAAAGTCAGCTTTCAGGAGACCTTCACAGTCAAGGTAGCGCTGGCTCCAAGGCTGCTATTTGTGATATCTTCTCTGGTGCTGAGCGCTTCAGGGCTGACCCTCGCAATCATATCGCTCTCGAATAGATATGGAAATTGGATGGTGGTCACGGCCCTAGTTGGCTTCGCAGTCCTTGGCCCAGTGGGAGCCTTGCTTATGTCTAGAACTCCGCTCAATGCCCTCGGCGCAGAGACAAGAGACCACCTAAAGGGCTTGAAGATATATATGAAGCTGGCCGAGCGTGACCGACTTGCCTATCTGCAGTCTCCATCGGGCGCTCTTCGAGTTGGGGAAGATGACTATCTAAAACTCCACGAAAGGCTGCTCCCATGGGCAATCCTCTTGGGGCTTGGTAAGGCATGGACGAAAGAACTCAGCGAGCAGTACGGGGATGACCAACCGTTCTGGATTACCAGTACTAATAGCTCCCAATTCGCAGGAACGATGAAATCACTCTCATCCGGAACCACTGCATCATTTGGCTCCAGCACCTCGGGTGGTGCCGGTGGTGGTGGTGCCGGTGGTGGTGGTGGCGGTGGCGGTGGTGGTGGCCGCTAGGCGCTAGGCCTTCCGGCATAGGGCCAGATTTCGCCGTAGCGAACCGGAACAATCCGGACGGTCCTAGCTGGGTTTG
>CAYMAU010000061.1:0-1863 GCA_964388525.1 uncultured Aquiluna sp.
CGGGTCCAAATCAAGCTTCTCTGCAAGCAATAGGCAGTAGGTAAGAACATCAGCCAGTTCGCGCTTGACTTCATTCAGGTCAGGCTCGTTGCTCCACTGGAAGCACTCTAAAAGTTCTGCAGCTTCGATTGAGACGCTCTTTGCCAAGTTTTCTGGTGTGTGGAATTGGTTCCAGTCCCTTGCATCGACCATTGATCGAATTTGAGTCATCAAGGACTTAGGGTTCAAGCTCACCTCTTTATTCGATTCTCTGATTCGACGGCGACTGGCCTTCGTCCGATTGCGGTAGCAAGTCGATGACATTCGTTGAGAGCTTAGGTGCTGCGCCAACCCAAGATTTGAGGGGCTGAAGAGCTTCAGAGTAGGTGTACTCAACTTGGTCTAAGACTGAATCAATGAATGCGCCCTGACCTCGTGCCCTCTTGGTTCCTGATTTTCTAACAACATCAATCCTAAAAGTGGCAATTTCTCGAGAGTTATCAAGAGCCAGTTCAAGTTCACCAGACTTCACCATTGCCAGACTGACTGCATCTTCCATGGTCCTGCTTCTCTTGTAACCAATGGATAACATGGCATCTTTAGGTGTGGTTTTGTACTGACGGAGCATCCAATTCAGACGCGCTTTGTTCTTGCCCTCCAGCGGAGCGGGGAGGTCAAATCGGCAGTGCGTAAAGCCAGCCCCAATATCGGCAACAACCTCTAGCTCAGCGGCAGCCCCCGGAATCTTTATGGTTCCCTTGATGACTTTGTCTGAGATCAGAATCGCTCCTTCCGATACATGGAATTTCTTCCAATCGGCCTTTGGGGTTCTTGGGCTCACTTCAGTTGCGTCCACGCCGGACTTTTCGGAATGAGTAAAGGCGCAATATCGAATCAAGTTTTGGAATTTTGAGATTATGTCAACCACTGAATCGTCGGGCTTCTTGATAGATCCATTTCGAATACTGTCTCGGACCGAGGTCCAGTTCGGCCCCATGTCATTGAATTCGGATGCACCTGAAGCATCAGATTGCAGGAAGCGAATTAGCTCTTTCAGGACCCAAGCCCTGTCAGGGTCGTCAAGTCGGGTGTGCTCGCTCAAAATAATGGCCTCGGTTATGACCTTGAGCCAGGAAAGGTGAACCAGCTTGGTGGAACGAAGTCGGCGATTGTCGATTCCTTGGGTTGGGTGACTAGCGGTTGCATCAATAACCTGGTTGCTAATAGTCAAAAGTACTGGAATGTTTTCTTGTTTGGCGATGTCGAGGTACTGATTTAGCTGAGGGAGCTCAAGTTCAGATTTGCCAGTCTTGAATTCGACCAGTGCCCGCCAGACTTTTTTACCTTTGGTGATCTGTATGAAGCCATCTGGGCGCACTTTCTTGCCATCGATTTTGAACTCTGGCTCTATAAAGGTCTCAACTATCCCGCTGAACGCACCGTGTTCTTTGAGGAGTTCAGAAGTTAGTTCAGGAACTCCCTGCATCACAGCCAGTAGAGCACTCGCTGCCCGTCGCTCTTGATCCAGTGCTCCTTTGATCCCCGTGACGGGAATCAAACGAGCCGGCTGAAATTTCGATATGTCTAAGTCAACCAAAATGCCCCCAAGTCCTTTTCTGAAAGGTTATCTGAGTCTTCCGACATGGAAGGGTCTAATTGCCACCATTATGCAGCGTTTACACTTCGTGCAACCCACTAATCTTGCACCTGTGACCAAACTCCTCGCCACCAAAGCACGCAATGCACTTTGGTTGCAGTTCTTTGTTATGGGCTTTGTTTCTATGGCATGGGCTCCAAGAATCCCTGAGATAAAGACAGCCAATGAGTTATCTGATACTCAGTTTGGTTGGTGTTGATTGCAAGCTCCATTGGGGCAGTTCTTGT
>CAYMAU010000062.1:0-1729 GCA_964388525.1 uncultured Aquiluna sp.
GAGCCGGAACCTTTACAACTCTGGCCGCCGCACTTGGCGCAGCTGACTTGGTAACGACACTTCAGGGTGAAGGTCCGTTCACTGTCTTTGCACCAACTGATGACGCCTTTGCGGAACTGCCAGCTGGTCTTCTCGACGCACTACTTCTACCTGAGAACCTAGCTGTCCTTCAGTCAATCCTGACCTACCACGTTGTGGCTGGTGAGGTTTACGCCGCTGATGTTACGACCGGTGACGTGACAACAGTTGAAGGCTCGACCTTCGCGGTTGACACATCTAATGGTGTTGTAATCAACGGCACTGCAAACGTCACGGCTACCGACATAATGGCCTCCAATGGAGTTATCCATGTCATCGACGCAGTCATCCTCCCACCAGGAGTTGACGCAGAAGCGCTGCTTGGCTAACAACCAAAAACGAACTGAACTTCAGCCAGGGAGAGATCCCTGGCTGAAGTGTTTAACGAGCATTTTCTGACGACGAAGGCTAGCCCTTGTCTTTTTTGGGCTGAACAGACCACAGCCAGGCACCAACTCCCAGCACGGTGAGAGTTACTCCGGCAAGAGCAACCAGATAGGTGTTATCCGCATAGGAGTCGTAGGTAGAAACGATTCCAAAGAACAGAGCGGCGTAGGCCAGCAGTATCCACTTATTACTCATGCTAAAAAGTCTAGCTGCCTGATTCTTGACTAGCGCTTTCCATTCGGAAACACCAGAGCTACGCGGTTGGAATCAACTCAGCCGCGCCGAACGAAACGCTAAAAGTCACACACCACAACGAGATCGAAGAGACATCTGAAAGATTCAGGTCGAGGGGAATCTCGTAATTCTGATTCCCCTGGTTCCCTTTCATCGCCCCAAGGCTGGTGTACTTTCCATCATCAAATACTCGCCAACCTCCTTGGCCCTCAATAACGGGTGCGTCAGTTAGCCAAACTTCGACCCTTGGCCCGTCACTGGTGTCTAGATTTTCAAGCCTAAGCACTCGGCTGCCATCCTCCACCTGAAGAATCTTTACCGCCCCCGATGTTTGATGCTCGTGAGACACCAAAACACCTTGCGCGAGAACGAGCGGATACTGGATCGCCTCCGAAGGCGCTTCGGTTTCCCGAGGCAAAACGGTCGAGTTTTCCGATGGGCTTGCACTTACCGTTGGAATCGCTTCCTGAACGTGTGTGTCGACAAACAGCTTCCACGGCTGAAAGAAATATGCTGCCAAGGCTAAGAGCACAACTGCTAAAAGTACAACAGGGACTAAAGCCTTGCCTTTGAAGAAATTCACATGTAATTGTAAACAGGTGCAGGGGTGAGAAAGAAGAACCGCGTCTGACAGTTCCTTCTATTTTCCTGAGACCGGGAGGGTCTGTGTACCCCGCCAATTTAATGGTTCTAAACCTACGCCTTTGGAAATCAGACTATTTTTTCTTGTGGACATCATCGTTTGTTTGCACGCCGCTATGTCCAGCTAAACTTATATGGCTGAGCAGAGCCGGACGTGGTACTGCCATAAAACCAGACAGTCGGGAATTCATGTTTAAATTTAGACTAGCCACCGTGGTTTTAGTTGCCTCCTTCTCGCTGATTGCTCCAGTGGCTTCGTTTGCCCACATGAGCGCACCACATGAGGCAGACCCCGACGAGATCCCCACAGTCTCCCTCGCCGTCAACAAGGACGAGATGGGGGGCTTCAATGTTCAAATTACCACCGAGAACTTCACTTGGGCACCTG
>CAYMAU010000063.1:0-1625 GCA_964388525.1 uncultured Aquiluna sp.
CAAGGGTATTCTGGCAGCTCTTAACTACATTGATCAGCGTAAAGAAGCGCTCAACATAGTTGCACTTTCCATGAGCTGGGGTGGGTATTTCACGGAGATCCCGCGTGAGTGGTTGAGGTGTGACACGAACCCTGAACTTCAACAAATGGCGACGGTCTTGAAATCTCTTCGCGATGGCGGAGTCATCCCGTCTGCATCGGCTGGCAACACGCCAACTCTAGATATCGCTACATCGTTGTTCCCAAGCTGTCTTCAGGATGCAGTTGCGGTTGGGTCGGTCAATCAGATCAGCCAAGTCTCTTGGTATGTAACGATGTCGGAGAAGGTTGAACTTCTGGCCCCTGACTATGCAAAAAGTGCGGACACGGTCGGTTACCTTCAATCCTCAGGAACCTCAGCTGCAGCACCACTAGCTGCCGGAAGCTATGCGTTATTGCGTCAGGCTTTCCCCAACCACAGCGCTGAGCAGGTGCTATCGGCCATGAAGGTGTCCGGAAAAAGGATTGACGATGTGATTCGGAAGAGTATCCCAATTGTCGACCTCAGTGCTGCCTATTTACTCCTTGCCAAAACCGCGGTAAACGCTGTTATCACACCGGCCCCCTCGGCAGACCAAAAGCTGAATGTCGGAACCTTCAACGGCAAAATAGTGGTCTATGCCAAGGGCTATAAGGGCCAAACTCTGTCTTGGAAAATCGCCGGCAAGTGGCAAAAAGTCACCATCACCAGCGACTTTCAAGCTTTCGACCGACTAACTTCCGCGATTGGCCTAACGGTCACGATAGAGCTGTTTCTAAATGGGGTAACTCCCGCGGCCTTTACCAAGACGGTGGTTACGAAGTAGCCAGCTACTAGCTAACGGGAGACCACGAACTTGGCGGCATTCCAGATGCCGCCCAATTCGCTTATTCGGCGAAGTGCAAAAGCAAGGCGGACCGGCAATGCCAGTGGCCCGAAAACTCTTTTGAAAACCCTTGCTCTTGCAATTCGATCTTCTCGTTCGCCCCACCGCGCACCCGAACTATCGGCGGGGTGCATTGCAATCGGAATTGGCACAAACACACACCGTGCGCCCTTAGAAATCAGATCGGAAATAAAAATATATTCATCGCCTAGGTAGTTTTCTGCACCTGCCCCGAAGTCCTCATCGAATGTCACTGAGTGCTTTCTGACATCCTCCACCCGCACGATCATTTCGTAGGTGGCGGCTCTGGCGCAGTTGAATCTAGTGAGCCGGGCTAGTTTCTCTGGATAGTTTTTGCGCAGGCGTCCAGTTTCGTCAACGGCACTTGCAAGGAGAAGTGAAACATCCTTGTTCTTCTCCAGGTACTGGAGTGCTTCGGCAAGCTTTTCCTCATCGAAGACGACATCGTCGTCGCCAAACAAGAGGTAAGCGCCATTGGCATGCCGGAGGGCCGAGTTTCTACTTTTGGCAACGCCCAATGAATCCAAATAAAAAACGCCGGGCTTTGCAGTTTGTTCGACGGCCTGCTGGATATGGACCTGACACTCCCAGTCGCTATTTTCAGGAAAAGCTAAGTTCTCTGCTCTGTCGGCAAGGGTTGAGTAGCCAATAGTCAAAACGGGCATTAGAAGCTATTTGCCTTTGCCCGGGCGAAACGCAT
>CAYMAU010000064.1:0-1613 GCA_964388525.1 uncultured Aquiluna sp.
TACGTCAACCTACCTTCGATGCCAGGTGGTGCTGGAGATCAAGGCAGCGTAATTGGAGTTGTTACTGGTTATGTGATCAACGAAATGAGCCCACTTAAAGATAAAGCCGCCGAGTTCCTAGCAATGGCAAACAATGAGGAGTTCGTGGCCAAGTTCATCGAAGCAGAGGCTGTGCCATTGGCTATCTCTGCAGCAAACGCGGAGCTGGACGATAGAACAGCTCGCTTGAACACCATGCTGGCCGGATCAAACACGATTGTCGGACCCCCAGACACTGACTATGACCTAGAGGTTGCAGACTACTTCTACCGCGCGGTAGCCGCTGTGCTGGGAGGAGTCAGCACTCCAGAAGAGGCAGCAGCCGAATTGGCTGCATCAGTCGAATAACAACAGTTGAACTGCAGGGTGTGCTCGCGCAATGTGAGCGCACCCTGCACCAACAGAAAGCAAAAGCATGAAGGCCGAAAAACCGTGGGTACCGTTTCTATTTCTCGCACCCGCTTTGGCTTTTTTCGTCTTCGCGGTTTTGGTGCCAATGATTGCGACCGCCGGCTTTAGTTTCACGAACTGGAATGGTTTCGGTGAGTTCACCTTTGTGGGGGTTGTAAACTATGTGGAACTCGCTTCCGACAACATTTTTGCGAAATCCTTCACAAACGTTCTGTTTTACATTTTTGCTACGTTAATACTTGAAGTCCTGGTCGGTTTGTGCCTGGCTGGTCTGATCAGCGTCCAGAAGTCTGGTTCACTGTGGTTCCGCGTAGCACTTTTTGCACCAGTCATGCTGCCCATGGTTGTGGTTGCAGTGCTCTGGTCTTTCATCTACAATCCGGATTTTGGATTAGTGAACGGCGCCCTGAAGGCTGCTGGATTAGAAGATTTCACTCGCGTTTGGCTGGGTGACCCAGACACCGCCCTGTTGGCCATAAGCATCGTTTCAGGTTGGGTCTTCTCAGGTTTTTTCATGGTGATTTTTTACTCCGCTCTCCAACAGGTGCCAGAGGAGCTTTCTGAGGCTGCCAGCCTGGATGGAGCCAGCGAATGGCGGATTTTTTGGAGCGTGAAGATCCCTTTCATCCGCAATGCAATTGAGGTAGGGGTTTTGCTCTGTGTCACCGGCGCATTCCAAGGCTTTGATCTATTTTTCGTCCTAACAAATGGCGGACCCTTTAATGCCACGGAAATTCCAACAACGCTTTTGGTTCGCACCGTGTTCAGAAATGCCGATGTCGGCTACGGATCAGCAATGGCGGTTGTGCTAACGGTAGTGATACTAGTTGTGGGCTGGATGTTTGTCAGAATTCGCAAGTGGAATGATCAGAAGGAGTTGCGACGATGACCAAAGCAATTTACTTGCAGCGCCGTCCTAGGGTGGCACTGCGACAAAGACTCCCAAAACTACTGGTCACCTTGGGCTTGAGCCTCATCGCGCTCATTTATGCTTTCCCGCTGTTATGGATGACGGTATCTGGGCTAAAAACTAATCAACAGATATTCCGGGAACCATTCGCTCTGCCCGAAACTTGGGACTTCTCCATATGGATCGAGGCCTGGCAAGTGGGAAACATTGGGCAATACGCCCTCAATAGCGCCATCACCACTAGCGTGACGGT
>CAYMAU010000065.1:0-1538 GCA_964388525.1 uncultured Aquiluna sp.
GCCTCAACCTCGGGTGGCACATGGGCCGTTGGGTAGTCGGGTGACCCGATGTCTTTCAAATCAGGCTTTACCGAGACCTGCAAAGGGTCGTATCCACCGTGGTAGCCGCCCTCTATTTTGATAACGCCATTTTTTTGCTTGACCGCCCTTGCGGTCCTAATTGCATACATAGTCGACTCTGTGCCGGAGTTCGTAAATCGAAGCATGTCAAGGCCGAATCTTGCCTTGAACCTCTCAGCGACATCTGTCGCAGTAGGCGACGGTGTCACAAACAGGGTTCCAGTTGAGCGAAGCGCCTTTTGTACTCTTTTAATTATCTTGGGGTTGAGGTGTCCAACCAGCATTGCGCCGAAGCCCATGGAAAGATCCAAAAGCTTGCGACCGTCAACGTCGGTGAGATAAGCGCCCTTAGCGGAGACTATGGAAATTGGGTACGGGTCCCAGTGCTGAAAGCTAGAAGTCACCCCCATTGGCAGGGATTTCATGGCCTTTTTGTTGTGAACACCGGAGGCCCTGGTGGTCTCCTCGAATCTGGCCCACTCCTGAGCTAGAAGCTCTTGGACTCGATTTTGATTTATGGGTTTTGATGATGTTGGTATTTTTCGCCATCCGGCGGAATCATGCTTTGACGTCAATGTCGCGGGCACGGGTATCGCTCCTTGATTTCTGTCAGCAACTAAGTTGTTGCCCAATTCAGATACTTCTTAGCTTAGGGGTGTTTCTAAAAAAACCAGTCAGGCTCTATTTGGCGCTAGTTGCCCCATTGATCCGGCGGTCCGAGGTAAAGCAAAACTGAAAATAGCGTCACGACAAACGCGATTATGACAAGAATCAACGTGCGTGGGCGATTGATAAACCAGCGAAATAGTCGGTCCGAACTAGTCTTATCTTTGGGATTTTTTGTTGCCTGCCTGCGCCACAAACCCTCAAGCATCTTGCGCTTGAGCAGCCACTTCTCAAAAGGTATTGTCGCGAACGGCACTATTGCCAGCATGACGCCAATGGCAGTTTTTGCTGGGCTCCAGCGATTGTTTATCCCCACCAGAGCTGCCGTTGTCGCATAGCTTAGAAACATAAACCCGTGGGTAGCACCAGCAACCGTGATGACCATACCCGGCGCCTGCAATAACTCCCTTGCCAGCAACCCTGCAATAAGCAAACCCCAGGTAATCGCTTCGCCAAGTGCGAAATAAGAAAACAGATTCTTTGGGGAAAAGGCTTCGGATTGTTTTGTCATAGTCCTTCAAGGTTAGTCCAGCATTGAGATGGTCGCTTCGTTACTGATGGTGTAGTCACGCCAGCAGCCATAGACTGCGAAGGAGGTTGCTACAAGAATTACGCGGCAATTGCAGAATTTTTCGAATCAATGAACTTAGGGCCCGAATAACAGTGCAGCTAACAATGCCAAGACCCCTCGCAATTTCGCTCAGTGTGATTGCCGGAGCACTGATCGCAGTTCAGTCTCGAGTGAACGGTCAGCTTGCAATTGCTCTTCAGGATGGGCTGTTTGCAGCGCTGGTTTCTTTTGGAATAGGAAC
>CAYMAU010000066.1:0-1527 GCA_964388525.1 uncultured Aquiluna sp.
GCTGGAACCAGTATAAAAAAGCTCGGGAGACTGACGAAGAGCGCCGCAAGCGCGATCGCTCCATTGCCCAGAAAAAAGCCAGCACTCTGCAATTGCAGGCTGCCAAGTTTGGAGCAAAAGCAAGCAAAGCAGTCGCCTCCAAGCAGATGGTGCGGCGTGCCGAGTCCTTGCTCGCGAATCTGGATGATGTTCGAGAAGTAGACCGAGTTGCAAAGATCAAGTTCCCAGACCCAGCACCTTGCGGCAAAACACCTTTGATGGCCGAAAACCTGAGTAGAAGCTATGGATCATTGGAGATCTTCACAGCCGTAGACCTCGCCATTGACCGTGGTTCCAAAGTCGTAATTATTGGCCTAAACGGAGCCGGCAAGACCACCTTGCTGAGAATTCTTGCCGGAGTCGATCAGCCGGACACCGGTGCACTAATTCCGGGCCATGGCCTCAAGATTGGTTACTTTGCCCAGGAACACGAAACCTTGGATGTCAACAAAACGGTTCTTCAAAACATGCAGGATGCTGCGCCTAACTTAGCTGACACGGATGCCAGAAAGGTGCTTGGTTCATTCTTGTTCTCAGGAGACGACGTATCCAAGCTCGCAGGAGTACTATCCGGTGGCGAAAAGACAAGACTTGCCCTGGCTTCACTTGTAGTGTCATCGGCAAACGTACTGCTACTGGACGAGCCAACAAACAACTTGGACCCAGCAAGCCGGGAAGAAATCTTGGGTGCCCTAGCCAACTTCAAGGGTGCAGTGGTATTGGTCTCCCACGATGTTGGAGCCGTTGAAGCATTGAACCCAGAACGAGTGCTCATTTTGCCAGACGGCGATGAGGACCACTGGAACGAAGGCTATGCCGACCTGATTGCGCTTTCATAGTTCTCAAAGGTGCTACCCAAAAACTAATCTGGCTGCTCTCACCGCAGCCAATGATTTAAAAAGACCGAGACACCGCCTGTCAAATTGAGGCCGGACATCTCGCCGTAGATCCGTGGCAGCCTTTCCTTTTACGATTCTTTTTCTTAGTTGTAGTCGGTCTGACAGGATTTGAACCTGCTGCCCCTTGACCCGTGACAAGGCCCCTCTTGGTTGGCTCGATCACTTCTTTTCCCCACTCATTGCCGCTAAAGGCCCCGTCGCGACTACCATCCCGCGAAAGTCTCATAATGCGCTGGTCGTTCGGCCTTACACGCATCTAGCTTGGTTGGATTGCTCGATAGACAGTCAAAGGGGCGATGTTGAACATCTCAGCTATTTCTCTGACGGTTACGACTAGTAATGGCGAGCTTGTCACCCTCGCGCATTTGCCCCCGAAGCTTGTCGAGTTCAGGGCGGGATGCTTTGGTGCCGGTGATTTTCTCGATGGAGATTTTGTTTGCGCCAGCGGGTGTCAATGTGTCTGCTTGTGCTTCGAGGTTTTGGTCGAGGGTTGGCACGCGTTCGTAGCCGAGTCGTTGTGATGTGATGTGATGCGATGTCATGTGAAGTGTATAAATCAAACGGTGCTTGCTTGTCAATGTTTGATTTA
>CAYMAU010000067.1:0-1513 GCA_964388525.1 uncultured Aquiluna sp.
TGCTGCTTCATCTAGTTGCTCCTAAGTGCGGGTCAGATGGCTATTGAGTCAATCATGAATCGATATCGTATGTCGCTATCCACCACTCGAGCATAGGCGTCATCAATGGTCTTTGGGTTGCTGGTATCAACCTAGAGGTGGTTGAAACACTATTGCTTCTCGGTAGAAATCAAGCACCTCTTTTGGGTTCTAGGGCTCTTTGCCTCACCTAGCGGACCCAACTGGCGATTGACTGGTGGAGCCTGCAAACATACACTCAAATTCAAGGGCAGACGTGTTGCCGATGGTTTTTTAGGAAAGGCTTGGCTCAAATTGAAAGCAGCTCAAATAAACGCGGAATTCCGATCGAAAATTCGTTTCATGCCGAACTTTCCAATCGGCAAGCCTTGGCAAATCAAGCTGCTGAACAAAATGATGAGCTTTGCACCTGACCCGAAGGTTAACGATTTGGTCAATAAAGAGATCATTGATTTTGGTTCCGGAGCTGGCGTGAGAGTTTTCACGCCGAAGAAAGATGTTTCAGAAGCGGCACTGCTCTTTATTCACGGTGGAGGAATGGTTATTGGATCTGCTTCTCAAGATGACCAAAGACTTGCCGATCTCGCCGTGGAACTGGGCATCACAGTGGTTTCTGTCGAGTATCGACTGGCCCCAGAAAACCCATTTCCCATTCCTCTTGAGGATTGCTTCGCAGCCTGGCAATGGCTGGGATCCGAAGCGCAGGCCAGAAAGATCAACCCAGCCAGAGTGGTGATCGGCGGACAAAGTGCTGGTGGTGGTCTGGCTGCAAGCCTTGCCCTAAAGATTCGAGACCAAAAAGGAGTGCAGCCAGCAGGACAGTTACTGTTTTGCCCGATGCTGGATGACAGAACTGCTGCCAATCGAGAACTTGATAAAACCAATCACTTTGTTTGGCACAACAAATCCAATCTGGTCGGTTGGGGGTCCTATTTGTCTCAGGCGCCTGGACTCAAAGACACTCCCAGGCACGCAGTTCCTGCACGAGAGACAGATTTAGTTGGGCTTCCTCCAGCTTGGATCGGCGTTGGAGACATCGAACTTTTTTATGAGGAAGATGTTGCCTACGCCAAAGTCCTCCAAGCTGCTGGTGTTGATTGCAAGCTCAACGTTGTTGAGGGAGGGCCACACGCCTTTGAGACCTTCGCCGCCGATACTCCTGCCGCACAGGCCTACCTCAAAGACGCAACCAGTTGGTTAAAGGAAAAGCTTGGTGTTTGAAGTTTTTAACAAAGCATTTCAAGAAAACTAATTCCTACCCGACACTATGCTGGTGCCCGAATTTGACCAACATATGGGTTTTCGAGAACCTCAGCACCTAGGCTTCCAAGTTGGCTAAATAGTGCTTGCGTCAATCACAAAGCGATAGCGGATATCGCTATCCACCACTCGAGCATAAGCATCGTCGATGGTTTTCGGGTCACTGGCATCAACCATCGAGATGGTTGAAACAATGTTGTGCTCGCCACAGAAATCAAGCATGTCTTGGGTGGCG
>CAYMAU010000068.1:0-1502 GCA_964388525.1 uncultured Aquiluna sp.
TGCTCACATTCTTCGGTGGCCTGGCGCTCGTGCTTGTTGCACTGCCAGTTTTAGCTGTGTCAGACCTCGGAAGCGAGCTACCAACACTCAACAGTGAAACCTTGACCATGCTAGAAACTAACGTGATTGGAAGTGCTGTTGCACTAATCCTGATAACCCTTGGCTACCTCATTATTCGCAAGGCGAGCGTGCGGTAATTCGCTAGTTGAAGGACTGTCTATTATCTGAACATTTGCAACGCAGGTTGTTGCAGGTTCTAGATAAGTAAAAACCCTCTCGGTTCCGGGAGGGTTTTTAGTATCAGTACCAAACTTTGGGGGGATGACTGTCGTGATTCACGCCAGCGAGTATTGTACCGTTGACATTCCAAAATCTGATCTCGGAGAATAATGTAAAGCGCGCTTGACAAATTGTAAAGTGTGCTTTACATTACTCACAGGAGGTAACAATGAACAAGAATCAGCGTGAAGCAAGTGTGCAACTGATTGCAATTCCGATCAGTGTTGTGGTGTTTTTTATTTTGATGTGGGGTGAATTTTCAAAACCGGCTTCTGACTACGAGTTCGTCTGGCCAATACTGTGGGCTATCGTCGCTTCAGTTATAGCGTCAATCCTTGTAACCATTGGGTTCGCCATGATTTTTCCTAATCGGCTCGAAAACTCAATCAAGGACGAGCGAGACAGGCGCATCCACAGTCTCGGCAAGGACTACACCATGGGCTTTTATGTTTTGGGCAGTGTGCTGGCGTTGGTGTTCGCAATGCTTGAACTGGATTACTACTGGATAGCCCTGACGGTATTTATGTCTGCGTCAATGGCCAATTTTGCTCACTCTCTGGTCAAGCTATTGATGTACAGGTTTGGGACCTTCGAATGAGTTCCGGGCTAAAAAATAAACTTCGCGAGATACGCGTGGCATCAAACTCAATGACCCAGCAGCAGCTTGCGACTCTGGTGGGCGTCTCGAGACAGACCATCATCTCAATTGAGTCTGGTCGCTACTCGCCATCCTTAGAGTTGGCCATCAAGATATCTGAGGCTCTTGATTATGATCTACAGCAACTTTTTTGGCTCGCTAAGGATTGAGACCAACGAAGCTGAGCCAGAGCAGGAAGGGTTCTCAGCCGAGGTCGCTGAGCAGGCAGAGTGAAAATAGGGGTTAGAAGAAACATCCCCGCCCCACCAGACACAGTAGTTGACTATCTTCCGCTTGGCTGGAAAGGTAAGGTCACTAGAAAAAGGAGCGAAAATGGGCTGGTACTAGGTTGGATTTGCGATCGGTATCTACATGACCTGGGGTGGTGCAACCAAGTCCTCCGCAAAGCCTTATTTCTTTCTCCACGCTAAGGCGAGCCTGATCTGGAGGAAACACGCCCACACTTTTCTTATGATCTCCGGGCTTGCGGTGTCACAAGTGATGCTTGTTCTGGCATTGGCTCGGTAAAAGAAAATCCCCCCATTCCTGGAGGGATTTTCCACTTTGTGGAGACTAGGGGGGTCGA